>CAKUCW010000016.1 GCA_934643825.1 uncultured Clostridia bacterium
GCTTCATTTTGCCTCGCAAAACGGGAGGGGAAAGATAGTTTAGAGTTTCTTTATCGCGAAGCGATAAAGAAGTGGGAAGTGCAGGAACCTCAGGTTCCTGCCGGGGTTTGGGGCAGCGCCCCAACGCCCCCGCCCCGTCCCCGCGCCTGCGCGTGTACAGCGCTCTGCGTAGAAAGGAAAAGATTTATGCCATCACCCGTAACGTTTGACCTTATCAAAAAGGACGCGAAGACCCATGCCCGCCGAGGCGTCGTTCATACGCCGCACGGCGACATCCAGACCCCGATTTTCATGCCCGTCGGCACACAGGCAACGGTCAAGGGCATGACCCCGCGTGAACTGAATGAAGTCGGTTCGCAGATCATCCTCTCCAACACCTACCACCTGCATATCCGCCCCGGCGAGGAGCTGATCCGCGAGGCGGGCGGGCTGCACAAGTTCATGAGCTGGGACAAGCCGATCCTGACGGATTCCGGCGGATTCCAGGTATTCTCGCTCGCCAGCCTGCGCAAAATCAAGGAAGAGGGCGTTCATTTCCGCAGCCATCTGGACGGAAGCAAGATGTTCATCGGCCCGGAAACCAGCATGGCGATTCAGGAAGCGCTGGGCAGCGATATCGCCATGGCGTTTGACGTCTGTTCGCCGTACCCCTGCGACCACAAGACGGCGCAGGAAGCCATGCTCCGCACGCACCGCTGGGCACAGCGCTGCAAGGACTACCACACCCGCGAGGATCAGGCGGTCTTCGGCATTGTGCAGGGCGCGTTCTATGAGGATTTGCGCATCGAGAGCGCGAAGGTGCTTGCCGATATGGATTTCCCGGGCTACGGCATCGGCGGTCTGTCCGTCGGCGAACCGAAGCCGATCATGTACGATATGCTCGACGCACTGATGCCGTATATGCCGACGAACAAGCCCCGCTATCTGATGGGCGTCGGCAGCCCGGATTGTCTGGTCGAGGGCGTATACCGCGGCGTGGATATGTTCGACTGCGTGCTGGCGACGCGCATCGCCCGCAACGGAACCTGCTTCACCGATCAGGGACGACTGGTCATCCGCAACGCGCAGTATGCGCATGACTTTGGTCCGCTGGAGGAAGGCTGCGACTGCTATGCCTGCCGCAACTTCTCCCGCGCCTATATCCGCCACCTCATCAAGGCGGGCGAGATCACGGGCGGACGGCTGGCGACGATCCACAACCTCCGCTATCTGCTCCGCCTGATGGAGCGCATCCGCAAGGCGATTGAAGAAGACCGCTTTGAGGAATTCCGCCGCGATTTCTTCAGCCACTATGACACGAGCCGCAATTTCTAAGCGGGCTGAGCCCGCCTTCACTTCCGCCGAAGTCTGCCATGCGTCAAAGTCTGGCTCACGCGGGCGATTCTACGCAATTTCCTATACGTTAAAAAAGAGGGCTGAGCCCGCCTTCACTTCCGCCAAAGTCTGCCATGCGTCAAAGTCTGGCTCACGCGGGCGATTTTACGCAATTTCCTATACGTTAAAAAAGCGGGCGGGAGAATTCCGAAAGATATCAGGTTAAGAAATTCCCCGTGCATGTTGCAGGAAAAAAGAAAACAAGCTATAATAATGAAGTTACCTTGTATTGAATTTTGAAAGGATGTGCATCCCCATGTATTACTCTCTGATGAATCTGCTTGCCGATGCCGCTCAGACCACCGCGACGACCGACGCTGCCGCGGCGACTGAGATGAGCGCGGGCGCGACCTTTATCGCTTACGCGCTGCAGCTCCTGCCGATGATCCTGATCTTCGTCGTGTTCTACTTTGTCCTCATCCGTCCGCAGCGCAAGAAGGATAAGGAAGCCAAGGCGATGCTCGACAACCTGAAGGTTGGCGACCGCATCTGCACCATCGGCGGCATCTACGGCACCATCGTCAAGATCAAGGACGACGTGCTGACCGTTGAAGTCGGCGAGCAGAAGACCCAGCTGGTTTTTGCACGCTGGGCGATCCGCAACGTTGAGCAGCTCTCCGTGACCAACGATTCCGAGCAGCTCGTCTAATCACGCATGATGAACACCGCTCTGTCATAGGTTTGACTATGGCAGGGCGGTTTTTTATGTGGATGAGGTGTTTTGAACCGCCGCGAAGCGAAGAAAGGGTGAAGGGCATGGAAAATCCAGCGTACTCAAAGGGACTGGGCTCTTTTAAGCGCACGACGCGCAGAAGCACCCGGCGAAGCGATCCGAGCGCACTTTGGGCGGTTGTTCGCGGCGTGCTGGTTGCGGCGGCAATCACCATCATTGGCGTGGCACTCTTTGCGCTCCTGCTCAATTGGTGGAACGCAAGCGACAGAACCATCACAGCCGTCAATCAGGTGGTCAAGTTTGTGTCCATCCTTGCGGGCGTGACGACCGCCATGCGTGCGGGGGAAAGCGGCGGTGCGCTCCGCGGCGCGTGCGTCGGCGTGCTGTATATGGCGCTGGGCATCGCCTGCTATGCGCTGATGATGGGGCAGAGTCCGCAATGGACGGCGTATCTGGCGGATTTGGGAATGGGCGTTGCGGCGGGCGGTCTGTTTGGAATGATTCTGACGACGAGGAAAAACGGGTAGGCGGGTACGGCATTTGGATGCACGAAAAAAGCTATTCTCCAAACGATGAGGAGAATAGCTTTTTGGGTTTGTTTTTGGAGCGTGGACTTACTTCTTCCACATGGTTTTGCGGTAGTTGTAGCGCGTTTTCCAATAGCGCGATTCGCGGCGGATGGTGCTCAGGATATCCCCGCCGAGGAACAGCACGACATTCAGCAGGCAGAGCACGATGGTCACCCGCGTGGACGCGCCGCCGACGATGAAATAATACAGATACAGCGCGGCATCCGCAACGGCAAGATACTTCATCTTGATCGGCAGGATCATGAGCAGCAGCACCTCTTGATCGGGGTACAGCGCGGCATAGGCGAAAAACAGCGACAGGTTGAGGAACGCGTTATCCGCATAGCCGGTAATCAGCGCGGCGATGATCGAACCGAGCATGCCGACGAGGTAATACAGATTGAACTTGACCTTGCCCCATTGATTTTCCAGCCCAATGCCAATCATATAGTAGAAATACAGCGCGAACAGGATGAAGATGGGCGAGCTGGGCGGCGGAACGAATACGAACGTCACCAGCCGCCAAATCTGCCCGCGCATCAGCCCGGCGCGGGTCAGCGTGATGAGCGAGTAGAGCCGATAACCCAGCGTGGGCCAGATATACAGCAGAGCAAAGACGATGCCCTGACCGATGACGATGTACTTCATCAGGTCGCTGATGGCATATCGGCGCAGCTTGCGCTCCAAATCGAAATTGATGCGGTTGTCTTTCAAGCAGCAAACCTCCTTTTACGCTAGTATACCATAATTCACGCGCAGGGAAAACAAAAACGGCATATTTTTGCGCTGACCCATGCGATTTTGAAAAAAGTTGGGAGAAAAAATCAAAATAATGAAAAAAAGGTATTGACACAGGCGCGGAATTCTGATATAATCTATTCTCGTCAGGCGGATGCGTGATGTTGCGAAACGCCAATGTGGCTCAGTCGGTAGAGCAGCGGTTTCGTAAACCGCAGGTCAAGGGTTCGAGTCCCTTCATTGGCTCCATTTTCGAGGTGTAGCGCAGTTTGGTAGCGCGTTTGGTTCGGGACCAAAAGGTCGCAGGTTCAAATCCTGTCACCTCGACCACTTCAAAGCGATTCAGTTTAAGCTGAATCGCTTTTTTCTTTAAGCATATGGAAATTCGCGTAAAAAAGCGAGCTGAGCCCGTCTTCACCTCCGCCGAAGTCCGCCACGCATCAAAGTCTTGCTCACGCGGGCGATTTTACGCAATTTCCTATACGTTAAAAAAGCCATTCTCCCTCAAGCGGGGGAGAACAGCCTTTCCTGCAAATGGAAGCATGACTGAAATTGCTGATTTTGCGATTCCGGTCAGGCTTCGGCTTCTTGCTGAAGGATGGCAAGCGCTGCCTGCACAAGCTCAATCGGCGCGATGAGCGTATAACGGGCGGTCTGCTCGTCTTCAAGGTAGTCATAGCGGAATGTGCCGCGGGAAGTCGGCTGATTCCACAGGGCGCAGAGTGTTTTGCTGATTTGCGAGGCTTTTTCCCGGGTACAGGGAACGTCGGCGATCGTGCAGACGGAAATGGACTGCGGGAACGATGCATAAACGCCGTCGAGGAAATCCCGGACGATGCGCCGGCTGTTTTCCTGGAATGCGCCGTTTGTCTGATTCATCATGGCTTCGATGTCCTCCAAACTGAAACGCCATTGTCCGCCAATCTTTTTCCCTTTCAGGATACCGTTTCGGAGATAGTTGCGGATGGTGCGGGTCGTGACGGAGGTCATTTGAGCGATTTCCTCAACGGAATAGAGCTTTTGGAGCGGCATGGCGTTTTCCTCCTTGTGGGTTTGTGAGCAGCCTGCATGCAGAGGGCATCAGAACTTCATGGGCGGGGATTCTCTTGAAATTCATCAACCTTGAGGCTATTATGCGTGAAACGGATTCAAAAATCAATACACGATTTCCTATGTTTTCCTAAATTTTCCTAATTAAAACGCAAAAATACAGAAAAAGACGTGTGCAGGCGGAAAAATGACCTCGTTTGCTGTTTCTTGCATTGCGGCGGGTTTTGCTGTACAATGCGATTATACGTCCGCTGGGAGGTACGAAATTTGAAAGAAATCACAAGTGTCCATAACTCGGTTGTTCAGCTCCTGCGTGCGCTGCAAAAGCCGAAAGCACGCAAGGAAAACGGCGTTTTTGTTGCGGAAAGCGCAAAAATGGTGCGGGAAGCCGTAGAGCTTGGGCTTTGCCGCATGCTGGCGGTCGAAAGCGGGCGTGAAGAAGAATATGCTGCGCTGATTGAAAAAGCGGAACAGGCGGGATGCGAAACGCTGCTGTTTTCCCCGGCTGTGATGCAGGCGGCAAGCACGGCGAAAACGCCGCAGGGTATCCTATGCACGGTGGCGATTCCCGAGCCGCCCAAGACGCTGAGCGGGCGGCGCATTGTTGCGCTCGACGGCGTGCAGGATCCCGGAAATGTCGGAACGATTCTGCGAACCGCCGATGCGGCGGGCTTTGACGGCGCGATTCTCGGTGCGGGATGCGCGGATCTGTACGGTGCAAAGACGCTTCGGGCGACGATGGGCAGCGTTTTCCGCGTTCCGGTGATGATGACGGATGATCTGCCGGGCACGCTGGAAGAGATGAAAAAGCGCGGATATGCCATTGCGGCGACAGAGCTGGGCGGTCAGGATTTCTACGCGCACTGTCCGCGGGAAGACGCCGTTCTGGTCATCGGAAGCGAAGGGCAGGGAATCTCTCAAGCCGTCCGAAACGCGGCGACGCATCATCTGGCGCTGCCGATGCGCGGCGGGGCGGAATCGCTCAACGCGGCTGTGGCGGCGGGCATTATGATTTACGAAATGGCAAGAGAAGTCTGAAAGGGGTAAAACCATGTTGGAATATCGCTATGATACGCAGCTGCTTATCGACGGACACGACCTTGATGAGGACAAGATCTACGACTACTTTGTGGATCACTTTGAAGGCGACTGCCTGATTGCCGTCGGCGACGAAGAGTTGATTAAAATTCACTATCATACCAACGAGCCGTGGAAGGTGCTGGAATACTGCGCGTCGCTCGGCGAAATCTACGATATCGTCGTTGAAGATATGGATCGCCAGTCCAGAGGGCTGAAGGGCTGAAGCACAACACAAGACTAAAGCGGGAAAGCTGAAAACACGGGTTTGGGGCAGGAGCCGGGATGTGTCTCGGACATGCCCGATCCGTTTGCCGGGAAAAGAGGGCGAGAATATGGCGTTTACACTTGGCATGATTTTGGAGGCGCGGGAGCGGCTCAAGGGCGTCGCACAGCGCACGGGTTTGGTGCAGTTCAAGGCGTTGTCCGATGAAAACAGCCAGATCTATTTGAAAACGGAAGACTTGCAGAACACGGGTTCCTTCAAGGTGCGCGGCGCATACATCAAAATCGCCAGCCTGACGGAAGAAGAACGCGCCTGCGGCGTTATCGCGTCCTCGGCGGGCAACCATGCGCAGGGCGTTGCGCTGGCGGCAAAGGCATTCGGCGTGCCGGCGACCATCGTCATGCCGGAGGGCGCACCGCTCTCCAAGGTGAAGGCGACGCGTGAGCTGGGCGCGAACGTCGTGCTTCACGGCAGCGTATATGACGATGCGTATGCCGAGGCGTGCCGCATTCAGCAGGAAACCGGCGCGACGTTTATCCATCCGTTTGACGACCCGATGGTCATCGCGGGACAGGGAACGATCGGCTTGGAAATCATGGATGATCTGCCGGATGTGGACGCCATTGTCGTGCCGATCGGCGGCGGCGGACTGGCTTCCGGCGTTGCGGCGGCGGTTAAAATGCTGCATCCGAATGTGAAGGTCATCGGCGTGCAGGCGTCCGGCGCGGCGGGCATGAAGGCGTCCATGGATGCGGGACACGTTGTTGCGCTGGATGCGGCGAAGACCATTGCGGACGGCATTGCGGTCAAGAAACCGGGCGAATTGACGTTCGAGCTTTGCAGCAAGTATGTGGATGAGATCGTGACGGTCGATGACGACGAGATTGCGCAGGCGATTTTGTTCCTGATGGAGCGGGGCAAGATGGTCGCCGAGGGCGCGGGCGCGGCTCCGGTCGCCGCCATCATGAACCATAAATTTGACGTGAGCGGCAAGGTTGTGGCGGTCATTTCGGGCGGCAACATCGACGTGACGATGATCTCGCGCATCATTGAAAAGGGCTTGCTGCGTGCGGGACGCGTGACGAAGCTGCGCATTCTGATGCAGGACAGACCGGGTCAGCTGGAACTGGCGAGCCGCATCATTGCGGCGGAAGGCGCGAACGTGATGGTGGTGCATCACGACCGCACGGACGTCGATTTGGACATCCGCGACGCTATTTTGGAAATTACGATGGAAACGCAGGATCGCGAACATGCGCAAAGGGTTATCCATGCGCTGCGCGAGGGTGGCTTCAAGGTTTCGTAAGCGGGGACGAGCGGGACTTTGCCTCACACTTTTCAAGAAAACCGAACCTTCCGCTTCGCTGATCGCGTTGCAATCAGGGACGGGAGAAGCATTTCTGTATATAAAAAGGAGCTGTCAGGCTTAAACCGAATATTTCAAGAAACAAATATCTAAGCATTTGTGGATATGGGGCTTTGCCCCATCGCCCCACCAAAGGGCTTTCCGAGCGTTTACGGCGCCCGTTTGGCGCATCGCCCTTTGGAAACCTTCGGTTGCGAATAAACGAGAGTTTTAAAGGATAAAACCAGCTTGTTATTTTCAGCAAGCTGGTTTTGTTGCGTTTATATCGTTTTCTGCCCTTATCGCAAAGCGATAAGGAAGTGGAAGGTCAAGGGAACTCAGTTCCCTTGTGGGGGTTGGGGCAAAGCCCCAAGCGTTCACCCTCTACGCAATGTGTAAAATCTGGAAGAAGAGGATGTATGCCAGACCGTAGTAGGCGATGACCGCGACGAGGTCGTTGACCGTTGTAATCAGCGGACCGGAAGCGACCGCGGGGTCGATGTGGATTTTTTTGAAGATCATTGGAATGGCAGTACCGACGAGGCTGGAAAGCACCATCGAAACCAGCAGCGCGGCGCCTGCGCAGCCGGAGATGCAGAGCGCATAGGAGAGCGTCTTCCCCTTGAGCAGCCAGACGTACAGCCCGATGAACACGAACGCCAGCAACCCCAGCAGAATGCCGCCGGAAAAACCGATGCGCATTTCTTTGAGAATCAGCTCGAATTTCTGCTTGGGCTTGAGCTTTTCATCCATCAGAACGCGAATGGTCACCGCCAGCGACTGCGTGCCGACGTTGCCCGCCATATCCAGAATCAGCGACTGGAAGCAGACGATCAGCGCAATCTGCGAAACGACCGACTCGAACATACCGACCACGCTGGAAACGCCTATGCCCAGAAACAGCAGGATAATCAGCCACGGCATGCGCTTTTTCAGACTGGTTTTCAGCGGCTCATGAAGATCCTCTTCGCCGGACAGACCACCCAGTTTGGCGTAATCGTCACCCATCGCGTGATCCACGGCTTCGACGATATCGTCTGTCGTGATGACGCCGATGACCCGCCGCTTTTCGCCCAGAACGGGAATGTACGCCTCGGAATAACTGCGCAGGCGTTCCAGACAATCCTCGATCTTCGCGTGCGCGGAAACGGTAGGAAAGTTTCGGCTGACGAGCGTATCCAGCTCGATGGTATCGCGGGCGACAATCAGGTCTTTCAGATCGATTGCGCCGTAGAAGGAGCCGTCGTCGTCGCTGACAAAGAGGGTGGTGATGTTGTCGTTCTCTTCCGCCTGCGCAATCAGCGCACGCATCGCCTGCTTGACGCTGAGGTGGCGGCTGATGGAGATGAAATTGGTCGTCATGGCGCTGCCGATTTCATCCGGCTGATAGGAGCAGATGAGCAGGATATCGTGCTGGGACTCCGGATCGAGCTTCTCGATCAGCGTGTTTCGCAATTCGGGCGATACGGTTTCCAGCGCGTCAACGGCATCGTCGGCATCCATCGCTTCGACGATGGACGCGGCGTCATCCTGCGGAAGCTCGCGCAGGTATTTTCCGGCGTCGCCGACGAAAGAAAACACATCACCGACGCGCCCGACGCCCAGCAGACGATACAGGCGCGTGCGCTGATGAACGTCGAGCTGTTCGAGCGCGGCGGCGATATCCCGTTCGTGGGCATCGGAGAGCGCGATTTGGATCTGCTCATCGGTCCGGTTGCTGTGCATCAGCTTGACGAGCGCGTTGACACGCCCCGCCATATCCAAAATTTCTTCGCTCAAGGGTTTCACCTTCTTTCGCTAATATGAAGACGATGAGGCACCGCCTTCAAACTTCCGGCAGGGAATCTTGCTCCCTGCATCCTTCTTTCGCTTTGCGGTGGTTTGAACAAATGATATCCTCAGCTATCGCAAAGCGATAGCGTAGTGAAGGGTCAAGGGAACTCAGTTCCCTTGTGGGGTTTGGGGCAAAGCCCCAATCGTACTTCCCTTATTTCCTCTGATACTTGTGAATCTGGTCAAGGACGAGCTGCGTGCCGTCCGCGTCGGGGAGAGAGGAAAGACGCTGGGTGAGCAGCGCACGGTCTTCCCAAAGCGCGTCGATGGCGGGCGGCAGGGATTCCGCCGTCAGGTCGGCTTGCAGCATCACATGCGCCAAACCGCGCTCCTTGAGCGAATTCGCATTGAGCACCTGATCGCCGCGTCCACTGTGATAGGGAATGAGCAGCGCGGGCTTGTGCAGCGCCATCAGCTCGGAGAGCGAGTTGCTGCCGGCGCGGGAGAGCAGGAGATCCGCACACGCGAACGCATCCGGAAGCTCGTCGGAAAGGTATTCAAACTGTTTATAGCCCGGCGTTTGCAGCAGGGATTCATCCAGATTGCCCTTGCCGCAGACATGCAGCACGTCAAACTTCTTCGTCAGCGCGGGGAGCGCCTGACGCAGGACGGCGTTCACGCTCTGTGCGCCCAGCGAGCCGCCGATCATCATCAGCACGGGCTTGCTGCCGTCAAAGCCGGCTAGCTTCAAGCCGCGGGCACGGTCGCCGGAAAAAATCTGCGCACGAAGGGGCGTGCCGGTCTGCACGCCTTTGGGCGCGAGCAGCTTGGCGCACTCGGGAAAGGTCGTGCAGATGGACTTGGCGAACGGCTTGCAGAGTTTGTTTGCCAGACCCGGCGTGATATCGCTCTCGTGCATCACGACCGGAACGCCGCAGATTGCCGCGCCGAAGACCACCGGAACACTGACAAATCCGCCCTTGGAAAAGACAATGTTCGGCTTGAGTTTGCTGATGATGCCGATGCTCTGGAATGCGCCGGCAATGACGCGGAAGGGATCGGTGAAGTTCTTCCAGTCGAAATAACGGCGCAGTTTTCCGGAGCTGACCGCGTGATAGGTCACGCCCTGCATAGGCTCGATGAGCGTGCGCTCGATGCCGTTTTTTGTACCGATGTAGTGGATATCCCAGCCTTCCTCGAGAAGATGGGGGATGAGTGCCTGATTGGGGGAAACATGCCCGGCTGTACCGCCGCCGGTAAGGACAATGCGCTTCACGCAAAGGACCTCCTTAACCTTGATTTCGCCTTATTATACCAAGCGAAAAGCGGAGGGTCAAGCGCACGGACGCATGGAAAAGCGTTAAAAAAACGTTTATGTCGTGTAGCATTGCCGTAAAGACGAATGAAAATTGTCATAAGCGGACGAATTTTCCGTTTTGGGCAAAATGTGAAGGATTTCAGGCGTGGTTTGTGTTATAATGAAACTGTTTGTTTCCGCAACTGGATAGCTCATCGACACAGTGAAGGGGTTTTCAAGAATGAACGAGAACATCAGCAGCGAGTCGTCCCAGAAGTTCCCGATGCGGCCGGTCGCACCGCTGGGCGTCATTGCCATGAACGGCTGCGAGGAAATGGGACGCCGCGTCAACGAGTACCTGATGAACTGGCAGGTGGATTCTTCCTCCGACCAGAAGCTCCACAGCTTCTACGGCTCGGATAAGAACGGCTTCCTGCTGGAAGCGCACTGCCCGCGTTTCGGAACGGGTGAAGGCAAGGGCATGATCGCGGATTCCGTCCGCGGCTATGACCTGTTCATCATCTGCGATGTGGGCGCGTATCAGTGCACCTATAAGCTCTACGGACGCGAGATCCCGATGACGCCGGACGAACATTACGCCGACCTGAAGCGCATTATTGCAGCTGTCAGCGGCAAGGCGTACCGCATCAACGTCATCATGCCGATGCTTTATGAAGGCCGTCAGCATCGCCGCACCGCCCGTGAATCCATGGACTGTGCCGTGATGCTTCAGGAGCTGGTCAACATGGGCGTATCGAACATCATCACGTTTGATGCGCATGACCCGCGTGTCCAGAACGCTATCCCGCTGAGCGGATTTGAGAGCATCATGCCGACCTACCAGATGCTCAAAGCCATGTGCCACACTTACGATGATCTGCGCATCGATAAGAGCCACATGATGGTCATCTCCCCGGATGAGGGCGCCCTCAACCGCAACATCTATTACAGCTCTGCGATGGGCGTAGACATGGGCATGTTCTACAAGCGCCGCGATTACACCCGTGTTGTCAACGGTCGCAACCCGATCGTCGCGCACGAGTATCTGGGCGACAGCGTCGAGGGCAAGGACGTTTTCGTCGCGGACGACATCATCGCTTCCGGCGACTCCATCCTCGACCTGGCGTACAACCTCAAGAAGCGCAAGGCGAAGCGCGTCTTCGCGGGCGCGACGTTTGCGTTCTTCACCAGCGGACTGGAAGCGTTCGACAAGGCATACAACGAGGGCATCATCGACCATGTGTTCGCCACGAACCTGACCTATACGCCCAAGGAAGTGCTGGATCGCCCGTGGTTCAGCCAGGCGGACATGAGCAAGTATATGGCGTTCGTCATTGCGACGCTCAACCACGATCAGTCCCTGAGCTACCTGCTCAATCCGTGGAACAGAATCGAGAAGCTGCTCACCAGATATCGTGCGGAGCATCCGAACGACTGATGCATGTCAGTCTGATCGACAGATAAGCCTTAACATGTAGGGCTGTCAAGCTAATAACACCGATATTTCAAGAATAAAACGAAGTGTTTGCGCCCGAAGGTTTCCAAAGGGCGAGCGGAAAGCCCTTTGGTGGGGCGATGGGGCAAAGCCCCATATCCCAAATGCTTAGATGCTTATTTCTTGAAATGTCTGGCTTAAGCTTGACAGCCCTTTTTTGCGGGCTGAGCTCGCTCTCACTGTAAAACGAATGTCTGAGGATCAAAAAAAGAGGAGCTGCCCGAAAGCAGTTCCTCTTTTTTGATATCAATCTTAGCCGCCGAAGAAGTTATCCTTCTCGGTCTCTTCGCCGCCCTCGACGGGAGCCGGGGTCGCGTTGGCGGAAGCCTTCGGGGTACGAGTGGGCTTCGGCGTGCGGGTCGGCTTCGGGGTCGCGGTCGGTTCCGGCGTTGCCTGCGCGGAAGCGCCTTCGATCGCGGAAGCGGCGCTGACGAGAACGGGCTGGTCGTTGTTCACGATCTGGATGAACGTCTTGCCGACCTTCATCTCCAGCTCTTCGCCGTTCTCATCGAGGAAGATCATGCGGCTGGCAAGGGACTTCACGTCGTCGCCGGACTTGCCGTCGTGCGTGCGAACCCAGGTGCCGCGGATGTACTTGCCATTCTGGAAGATTTCGGCAACGCCCTGACCGACAAGCTGAATGACCGGGCGCTGCGGCGCACCGTTGAACCAGCTGACGTCCGTACGCAGAACGATGACGTTGGCGTATTCGGTCTGCGCACCGTTGAGCGCGTCGTAGTACGGTTCGCCGTTGCGATAGCGCTCATACAGACCGGTCATCTCGTTATACTGATAGGAGCTGACGTACGCCGGGTTGGTGGTCTTATAGTTGATGGTGATGGAGGACACGTCCGTGCCGCGCTCCAGACCGGTTTCGGTGAACTTGAACGGATGCTTGGTCGGCTCATCGGTGAAGAGGGAAGCGACCGCGGGCAGATTGACCTGCACGTTGTGCGGGTTGACGTGATCGCCATCGTTGACGCGCTCAAAGAGAGAAGAGTAGTTGCGCTCCATGCCCTCGACGAACGGGAACACCCAGCGACCCTTTACGCGGGCATCCTTGTGCAGGGACAGCGCCCAGTCCACGACGTCAACGGTGGTGTTGGTGTTGTTCGGCCAGGTCTGCCAGCCGTAGAACACCCACGCGCCGCCCCACATCTCGCGCAGGCTGCCCATCGGCACACGACCGGAACGAACAGGACCCGCACCGGAGGGGAGCGTACCCATGAAGAGCATGGCGGAACGGGTGGAACCGTCGGACTGGATCGGCATTTCATAGGAAATGTCGGCGGACGCCACGCCCCAGTGCGGCAGAGCGTCGGGATGCGCGTCGATATTGACGAGAATCGGATAATAATTGCCGTACCAGTCTTCACCGGTCAGCGGGTTAATGCCATCCTGTGCCTGGTTTTCTTCCGGCACGTTGACCGTAATCTTTCGTGAAGCAGTAATTCCCTTGGTGGGCAGTTCGAGGTAGTAGGAATCCTCAGCAACAGCCGCAGCGCCCGCGCCCAAAACACAAACCATGGCGGCAGCGAGAGCCCATTTGGTCATGCGATGCAAAGTAACACCTCCAAAAAATGTTTCACAAGATGCCTCGGGTTCAGACGGGGAAAGCAAAAATGCAGCATACCCCGACAGAACTGAACCAACTGACATAATACAGCAAAAATGGGAATATGGCAAGCGTTTATAATAAGAAACTTTAAATTCCGTAACAAATAATGCGAAACTGCGTAAAATATCACAGGGATAATTGCCGTGGGGAAAAAGACGAAACAAACGGACGATTTGCAGGAATCAAAATTCAAATGTGCAAACCTTATAGAGAAAAATGAATAAAACAGGCGATTTTACGGTTGCAAAACACTTAAAATGGGCGTATAATAACTTTAGAATTCATTTCAGACGGGTTCAATCTGTGCCTGTCCAGTTTTAAGGGGGCGTTTTTCTTGTCCTTAGAGCTTTCACGCATGTGTACCGCTATCGCACCTTCTCCGACGCTGGCGATTGACGCCAAGGCAAAGGAGATGCGCATGAACGGCCGCGACGTGATTTCCTTCAGCGTCGGCGAGCCGGATTTCGTTACGCCGCAGTATATCCGTACGGCGGCACATGAGGCGCTGGATATGGGGCTGACCAAATACACCCCCGCATCCGGCACGATCGGACTTCGCAAGGCAATCTGCGAAAAGCTTCTCCGGGACAATGGGCTTGCGTACACCCCCGAACAGGTCATCGTTTCCAACGGCGCGAAGTTTTCCATCTATGCGTCGCTGGCGGCGATTGTCAACCCGGGCGATGAGGTGATCATCCCGACGCCGTGCTGGGTGTCCTATCCGGAAATCGTGCGCATTGTCGGCGGCGTTCCGGTGCTGGTCGAGGGCAAGGCGGAGCGCGGTTTCGTCGTCGATGCCGAAGAAATTGCGCCGTATGTGACCGAGAAGACCAAGGCGCTCATCCTCAATTCGCCGAACAACCCGAACGGCTGTGTCTGGCAGCGTAAGCAGCTGGAAGACATCGCGAAGCTGGCGGTCGAAAAGGGATTCTATGTCATTTCCGATGAGATTTACGAAAAGCTCATCTATGACGGCGAAGAGCATGTTTCCATCGCATCTTTGGGCGAAGAAATCTACAAGCAGACCATCGTCATCAACGGCGTATCCAAATCCTACGCGATGACCGGATGGCGCATCGGCTACACGGCGGGTCCGCTGAACGTCATCAAAGCGATGGGCAGCCTGCAAAGCCAGGTCGCCAGCGGCAGCAACTCCATCGCGCAGTATGCCGCGGAGGAAGCGCTTCGTTCTCCGAAGGGCGCGGCGGAGATCGAGCGGATGCGCAGGGCGTATGACGAGCGCAGACGGCACATCGTCGCTCGCCTCAATGCGATTGACGGACTGAAATGCGTGATGCCGAAGGGCGCGTTCTATGTCATGGTGGATATGAGTGCGCTGATCGGCAAGCATCTGGGCGACCACGAGATCACCGGATCGATGGATTTCGCCAGCATGCTGCTTGAGAATGCGGATGTGGCGCTCACGCCGGGCAGCGCGTTCTGCTCGGAAGGCTTCTGCCGCATCTCCTACGCGACGTCGATGGAAAATATCGACAAGGGCGTGGATCGCATCGAGCATTTTGTCAGGAATCTGGTTTAAACCGAAGGATATCAAGCGAATGGATTCGTGCAGGGAGAGAAGTCGAAAGATTTCAATCCCTGCATTTTTTGACGTATAGGAAATTGCATAAAATCGCTCGCGTGAGCAAGACTTTGATGTGTGGCGGACTTCGGCGGAAGTGAAGGCGGGCTCAGCCCGCTTCAGACTGTAGACAAAAAGCTATTCTCCCCCAAAGGGGGAGAATAGCCCTTTCCGCAAATGAAAGAATAGCTGAATTTCTTAATTTTGCGATTCAAGCCAAGTTTGCTTATGTCAACAAGCTGAGGCGGGCTCAGCCCGCTTTTTTGAACCATAAAGAAGCCGTGAAAAATCATCTGAGATGGATTTAAAAGCGATGTGCGGGGCTTGACATGGGCGCGGATATCGGATAGAATACAGAAAGTTAGCTAAAACTAACTTGCATACGCCCGCTTGAAACTGCAAAGCCTATGGGCAAGATGCGCCGCATCTGCCGCGCAGAAAAACATGCGCAAAACAAAGCGGGTTTGGAAATCCATGGGGCGATAACAAAACATACGACATTTCCTTGGTGACCTCGTCAGTTGTCGAAAAATTGATGATATGATAGAATGAAAATCGTTTCAGAGATCATCCACGGGAGACAGATTAAAGGAGAGTTTGCATGGTTCATTTTGAGCAGTGGGAAGGCTTCGAGGGACGCATCTGGCGTGAAGAGATCAATGTACGCGACTTTATCCAAAAGAACTACAAGCCGTATACGGGCGATGAGTCCTTCCTTGCGGCGCCGACCGAGGCGACCGATAAGCTCTGGGGTATCCTTCAGGGGCTTCAGAAGGAAGAACGCGCTAAGGGCGGCGTGCTGGATATGGAAACGCACATCGTTTCCGGTCTGACCGCTTACGGCGCGGGCTACATCAGCGAGGCGGACAAGGATCTGGAGCAGATTGTCGGCTTGCAGACGGACAAGCCCCTCAAACGCGCATTCATGCCGTTCGGCGGCATCAAGATGGCGGAGGAAGCCTGCAAGAACTACGGCTATGAGCCGGATCCGGAGCTGCACAAGATCTTTACCGAGTATGCGCCGACCCATAATCAGGGTGTTTTCATGGCGTATACCCCGGAAATGAAGCATGCACGTCACAACAAGATCATCACCGGTCTGCCGGATACCTATGGTCGTGGCCGCATCGTCGGCGACTATCGCCGCGTGGCGCTCTACGGCATTGACTTTCTCATCGAGGAGAAGAACAAGGATCTGAACAACTGCGGCGACGGTACGATGACCGACGACGTGATCCGCCTGCGCGAGGAGATCGCCAAGCAGATCAAGGCGCTCAAGGGCATGAAGGCGATGGCGGCTGCTTACGGCTTTGACATCAGCAAGCCTGCCTCCAATGCCAAGGAAGCCTGCCAGTGGCTGTACTTTGGCTATCTTGCCGCCATCAAGACGCAGAACGGCGCGGCGATGTCCGTCGGCCGCATCTCCACGTTCCTGGATATCTACATCGAGCGCGATTTGGAGCGCGGCGTCATCACCGAAGAGCAGGCGCAGGAGCTGATTGACCACATGGTCATGAAGTTCCGCATGGTCAAGTTCGCCCGCATTCCGAGCTACAACGCGCTGTTCTCCGGCGACCCGGTCTGGGCGACGCTGGAGGTCGGCGGCATCGGCGTGGACGGTCGGTCGATGGTCACCAAGAACGACTTCCGCTTCCTGCATACGCTGGAAAACATGGGCCCGTCGCCGGAACCGAACATGACCGTGCTCTATTCCGAAGACCTGTCGGACGCGTTTAAGCACTACGCCGCGAAGATTTCCGTGCTGACCAGCTCGGTGCAGTACGAGAACGACGACGTGATGAAGCCGGTCTGGGGCGACGATTACTCCATCTGCTGCTGCGTTTCCGCGACGCAGACCGGCAAGGAGATGCAGTTCTTCGGCGCACGCGCCAACCTCGCCAAGTGCCTGCTCTACGCGCTCAACGGCGGCATGGATACGAAGACCCGCGAGCAGGTCGGCCCGGCATATCGCCCGGTCACCAGCGAGATCCTCGATTACGATGAAGTCATCGCCGCGTATGACCGCATGATGGATTGGCTTGCCGGTCTGTACGTCAACACGCTGAACCTCATTCAGTACATGCACGACAAGTACTACTATGAAGCGGAAGAGATGGCGCTGATCGACACCGATGTGCGCCGCACGTTCGCGACCGGCATTGCGGGCTTCTCCCATGTGGTGGATAGCCTGAGCGCCATCAAGTACGCGAAGGTGAAGACGATCCGCGACGAAACCGGCTTCATCGTCGATTTTGAAACCGAGGGCGATTTCCCGCGCTACGGCAACGACGATGACCGCGCCGACGATATCGCGGTTTGGCTGCTGGGCACGTTCTTGGAGAAGATCAAGAAGCGCCACACCTACCGCAATTCCGAGCCGACGACCTCCATCCTGACCATCACCTCCAACGTCGTTTACGGCAAGGCGACGGGCAGCATGCCGGACGGGCGCAAGGCGGGCGAGCCGCTCTCCCCGGGCGCGAACCCGAGCTACGGCGCGGAGAAGAACGGTCTGCTGGCGTCCCTGAATTCTACGGCGAAGCTGCCGTATCACTGGGCGCTGGACGGCATTTCCAACACGCAGACCATCAACCCGGGCGCACTGGGACACAACGATGAAGAGCGTGCGAACAACCTCGTGCAGGTGATGGACGGCTACTTCGATCAGGGGGCGCATCACCTCAACGTCAACGTTTTCGGAACCGAGAAGCTCATCGACGCGATGGAGCATCCGGAGAAGGAAGAATATGCCAACTTCACCATCCGCGTTTCCGGCTACGCCGTCAAGTTCATCGACCTCACCCGCGAGCAGCAGCTCGACGTCATCGCCCGTACCTGCCATGACCACATGTAATCTCATGGGTCGGGTGCATTCGCTTGAGAGCTTCGGCTTGGTCGATGGACCCGGGGTGCGCTATGTGATTTTTTTGCAGGGCTGTGCGCTCAGGTGTCAGTTCTGCCACAATCCGGATACATGGGCGGGCGAAGCCGCGCAGACCATGACCGCGCCGGAACTGCTGGACAAGGCGCTTCGATATCAAAAGTATTGGGGCAGGGACGGCAAAAAGGGCGGAATCACCGTCAGCGGCGGCGAACCGATGCTGCAAATGGCATTTGTCACGGAGCTGTTTGAATTGGCGCACCAAAAGGGCGTGCATACCGTACTGGACACGGCGGGGCAGCCCTACCGCGAGGACGAGCCGTATCAGAAGGAGTTTGACCGGCTGATGGCGGCGACCGATCTGGTGATGCTCGACCTCAAGGCGATGGATGAACAGCTTCATCGGCGCGTGACGGGGATGGGCAACGCGAACATCCTCGCGATGGCGCGTAGGCTCAGCGATATGGGCAAGCCGATGTGGATTCGCCATGTGCTGGTTCCGGGGCTGACGGATGGGGAGGACGACCTGCGCGAGATGGCGGCGTTCATCGGAACGCTGAAAAACGTCGAGCGCGTGGAGATTCTGCCGTATCATACGCTGGGGCTGTCCAAGTGGCAAAAGCTGGGGATTGCCTATCCGCTGGAGGGCGTGCCGACGCCGAACAGCGAGCAAATCGCCCGTGCGGAAGAGATTTTGGGCATTCGGTAAGGAAATATACATCATGCGCCGCCGCGGGGAAACCTTCGGCGGCGTTTGTGATGAAGCGGTTTTAGAGGCGAAAACGGAATGGAAACAGCCGAATGGGGCTTTACAAATTCCGCGGGATGCAGTATTCTATCTGTATATGGGAATGAAGTTCTCCCGAGGGCAACCTGAACCGCTTTTTAAGCTGATGACTTCTGCAACGCTTTTTTGTGCTGCGGAAATCATCAGCTTTTGTTATTGTGCGAGGTTTTACATCGAGGGAAGACAGCACGGGGCGTTCATTCCGACAGTATGTGATGATGCTTTGATCGGAAAGAGGAAAGGATTTTTTGTATGTTTGCTTCGTTGGCGTTTGTGTTTCTCTTTGGCATGCTGGGTGCGGCGGTGTTTGAAAGGATGCGCCTGCCCCGCATGATCGGCATGCTGCTTGTCGGCATCCTCATCGGACCGTATGCGCTCGGTCTGCTCGATCCGTCCATTCTGGCGATATCGGGTGATCTGCGCAAGCTGGCGCTGATGCTCATTCTGCTTAGGGCGGGACTGTCGCTCGATCTTGGGGATTTGAAAAAGGTTGGGCGTCCGGCGATCATGATGGCATTTGTGCCGGCAACGTTTGAGGTTGCGGCGTTTGTGCTGTTTGCGCCGACCATTTTGGGGATTACCCGTATGGAAGCGGCGGTCATGGGGGCGGTGCTGGGCGCGGTGTCTCCGGCGGTCGTTGTGCCGCGCATGGTGCGGCTGATGGAGGAAAAGCGCGGGACGGCGCAGGGCGTGCCGCAGATGATTATGGCGGGCGCATCGTGCGATGACGTATATGTCATCGTGCTGTTTACGACGTTTGCGCGGATGGCACAGGGCGGCGAGGTGAGGCTGGCGGATTTTGCCGCGGTGCCATGCTCAATCGTGCTGGGTGCGCTGGCGGGCGCGGCATGCGGATGGCTGCTGAGCAGATTCTTTGCGCGATGCTCGCTGAACCACACCATGCGGACGGTGGCGATGCTGGCGGTTTCCTGCCTGCTCATTGCGGCAGAAGAATGGGCGAAGGGGAGCGTCGCTTTCTCCGGTCTGCTGGCGGTTATGGGCATGGCGGTGATGATCCGGAGAGAAAGCCCGAACCCCTGCGCCGCGGCGCTTTCCGGGAAAGTGGGTCAGCTCTGGCAGGCGGCGGAGATTCTGCTGTTCGTGCTGGTCGGCGCGGCGGTCGATATTCGGTATACGATGGAGGCGGGCGCGGGCGCTGTGCTGATGATTTTGCTTGCGCTGGTCATCCGTTCGCTGGGCACGGCGCTCTGCGTCGCGGGAACGAAGCTCACCCGGCGGGAGCGGCTGTTCTGCGTGCTGGCGTATCTGCCTAAGGCGACCGTTCAGGCGGCGATTGGCGCGACGCCGCTGGCGATGGGGCTTGATTGCGGAAAGATCGTTCTCTCCGTCGCCGTGCTTGCGATTTTGATAACGGCGCCGATGGGCGCAATTGCCATGGATGCGACCTATAAACGCCTGCTGCGTGCGGACGGGGAATAAACGTCATTTTTGACGGAAAAATGCGTTCGCCTATGGTCTTGAAGGCGCGGATGGGTTATAATGAAAGAAAGATCGCAATGGGAGGAAAGAGAATGGGCATATCCCCGCATAAGCTCGCCACGGCGCTGGAACTGCGAACCATCAGCGCTGCGGGCAAGGAGATGGAGGAGAGCATTGGTCAGGCAGATCTTTGCCGCCCCGGATTGCAATTCGCCGGATATTTCGATGTCTTTGCCTTCGAGAGACCGCAGGTCATCGGTAAAACGGAGATGGCGTATCTGGGCAGTCTGCCGCCGAACGTGCTGGATGACCGGCTGACGCGCTATTTTTCCTATCATATTCCCTGCATCATCATCGCCCGCGGCATGCAATGCCCTCCGGCGCTGCTGGAACGGGCGCAGGAGAACGACGTGCCGATCTATGGCGCGGATGAGGAAACGAGCATTTTTTCCGCGAAAGCCATCACGTTTCTGAGCGAAGCGCTTGCGCCGCGGCAGACCTGTCACGGTGTATTGATGGATGTATACGGCGTAGGCTTGATGATTACGGGCGAAAGCGGCGTGGGCAAGAGCGAATGTGCGCTGGAACTGATTAAGCACGGACATCAGCTTGTCACGGACGACGTGGTCGATATCTCGCGTGTCGGGCGCACGCTCTATGGCGAATCGCCGGAAATGGTGCGCGATTTCATTGAGCTGCGCGGCATCGGAATCGTCGATGTCAAAGAGATTTTCGGCATCGGCGCAATCGTTCGGCGAATCAGAATCGATCTGGTCATCAATCTGGAGGTCTGGCACGAGGGCAAGGATTATGACCGGCTGGGAAACAAGGAAAAGACCCTGGATATTTTGGACGTGCCGCTGCCGCTGATCGAAGTGCCTGTCCGCCCGGGCAGAAGCCTTTCGACCATCGTGGAAATTGCGGCGCGGAACTGGCGGCTCAAGGCTGAGGGTTATGACGCCGTTGCGGAACTCGACCGCAGACTGGCGCAGCATTACGGACAGATACGCGAGTAAACCGGAAAAACCGTTATTCCGCTCCTGCGGAACGGGGACAAGGACAGCATTGAATAAACCGAATGGGGAGGCATATATATGATGTACATTGGCGTAGATTTGGGCGGAACCGGCATCAAGGCAGGTGTTGTCAACGAGCAGGGTGAGATTCTTTCCAAGGGATCGACCCCGACGATGAAGGAACGCCCGTATCAGGATATCATTCATGACATTGCCATGCTTTGCAAGGAAGTTGCGCAGCAGGCGGGCATCACGATGGACGATATTGCGGCGATCGGCGTGGGCGTGCCGGGCATCTGTGATCCCAAGACCGGAATCATTCCCTTCTGCACCAATCTGGGCTGGCGCGAAGTGCCGTTTGTAGCCGAAATGCGCAAGTATTTCAACCTGCCGATTATCGTGGACAACGATGCGACGGTTGCGGGCTATGCGGAGTCCGTCGCGGGCGTGAGCAGGGGGACGGATTCGAGCGTATTCATCACGCTGGGCACGGGCGTCGGCGGCGGTATCGTGATCCATGGCAAGCCGTATTCCGGAGCGCACGGCATCGGTTCGGAAATCGGACATATGATCATCAAGATGGACGGCGAACCCTGCACCTGCGGCAACCGCGGCTGCTTTGAGCGCTATGCGTCCGCGACGGCGATTATCCGCGATGCGAAGCGTGCGGTGGCGGAAGATCCGAAGAGCCTCATCATGGAGCGCTGCGGCGGAGATCCGGAGAAGATCAACGCCAAGATCGTCATCGACTGCGCCAAGGAAGGCGACGCGACCGCCAAACGCGTCTTTGACGAATATGTCAAGGGACTGGCACACGGCATCGTCAGCATTTTCAACGTGCTCGACCCGGAGGTTATCGTGCTGGGCGGCGGCGTGTCGATGGCGGGCGAGTATCTGCTCAAGGCGGTGCGCGACGCGGTCAAGCCGTTGGTTTTCTTCAAGTCGCTGCCGTATCCGAGCATTCAGCTTGCGCGTTTGGGCGCGGACGCGGGCATCATCGGCGCGGCGCTTTTGGGCAAAGAATAAGGAACGGATTGCAGCTTGAGGAGGCATGCTGCTTTCATGCCGAAACCGTTTGCTGAACGGACACGAAGGAATCGCGCAGCGGAGGCAGGGGGTTACGGACAGGATAACGCTTGGGGCTTTGCCCCAAACCCCACCAAGGACCTGAGGGTCTTGGATTTCCCTCTTAAAAAAATCGGCTTATTCCATCAAGGACGATGGAGTGAGCCGATTTATGTATATGGGCTGAATTCAGAGTCTGCATGATTTACGAACTTCGGCGGAAGTGGAAGCGGGCTCAGCCCGCCGCACTGTAAATCAGCGCAATGCCTGCGATGAAGGCAAGCGTTGCCCAAACGATGCGCTCGGAAACGATGAGCGCAAACCCCGCGGCAATCAATGCAAAACCCAGAAGCCGAAAGGCGAAAAAGCGTGCCTTTTTGCGACCGGTCAGCGACTTGACGAGGCTGCATTCGTCCTGGATAAACCAGACGATGCGCTCTGCCAGCGTCGGCGGGTCGTTCGGCAGAATGCCGCTGCGCTTATAGCGGACGGTATCGCGGATTGACGTGTAGACTGCCCAGAAGAATGCGATGACAAAGAGCGGAAGCAGAACGAACAGAAACAGCGAATACAGGGCGCCGCTGTCCCATCGCTCGGCAAAGTGATAGCAGAGCGTCAGCGCGAAAAGTGCATAGACCGAATAGCGAAACCGCTTCAGGCAGATTTTGGCAATCATCGATGTTCCTCCCAAAACGCATCCAAGGCAGGGGCTTTCTTATTTTGACAGCGTCAGGTGGCGCGGCAGACCGCGGAAATACTCCGGCTCAACTTCCGATTCGATGAGCGGACGCGCATAGGCAAAGAACGGCTCGCGCAGGCGATAGTTCTCCGCGTCGATGTAGGAGAGCGGCACGGTCTTTTCGAAATTGGCGATGTCGTGGATATCGTGCAGCTCCGTCGTGCAGAAATACGGATTGTCGCTGACACGCTTGAGCGCCGCCATCATGCCCGTTTCGCCGGCAAGCGCGGCGTTCGCGGCGGCTTCGCCGACGGCAAACGATTCGGAAACATCGGTCAGGCTTGCGGCATGCGCGGCGCAGCGCTGGAGGGTCGAAAGCTCGACGGCTCGGGTTTTGCAGCCCAGTTTGGCGCCGATCAGGCTGGCGAGATAACGCGCCGTTCCGCCCAGATACTTGTGACCGAAGGGATCGACGACCAGATTGCTGTCCGCCAGCTCGCAGACGTAGCGTCCGTCCGCCACGCGAATGCCCTCGGAAACCGCGATGACCAGCGACGGCGTTTTCTTCTGAATTTCCGCGACGCGGGCAAGAAAATGATCCGGATCAAACGGAATCTCCGGCAGGCAGATCATCGCCGCGCCTTCGCAGTCCTCATCCTCGGCGAGAGCGGCGGCAGCGGTCAGCCAGCCCGCGTTTCTGCCCATGATTTCCACGACGGTTACGGATTTCAGGTCGTAAATGGTCGAGTCGCGGACAAGCTCTTTGATCGTCATGCCGATATATTTCGCCGCAGAACCGTAGCCGGGCGTATGGTCGGTGATCATCAGGTCGTTGTCGATGGTTTTGGGAACGCCCATGAAGTGAATATCGCTTCCGATTTTGGCGGCATAGTCGCTCAGCTTGAGGATGGTATCCATGCTGTCGTTTCCGCCGATATAGAAGAAATATCCGATGTCATAACGATGCAGAACATCGAACAGTGCGCGGTAAGTTTCCTCGCCCTCGCCGACGGGCGGCAGTTTGAAGCGGCAGCTTCCCAGATACGAGGCGGGCGTATGGCGCAGCAGATCCAGCGCACCCGGAGCACTGAGCGCATCGGTCAGGTTGACCAGATTATCCTGCAAAAGTCCCTGCACGCCGAAACGCATGCCGTAGACTGTCGGCACGCCGTGCGCCCGGCATGCGCTGAATACGCCTGCGAGGCTGGCGTTGATGACAGAAGTAGGTCCACCGCTTTGACCGACGATCGCATTGATACCCATGAAGCGAAATCTCCCTTTCAATATGTGTTGAAGTCCCTTCCGATGCTGCGCATGGCAACACTTCTATTATATCATCGATGATCTGCGGGAACAAGAGCGAAAGAAGGAGCGGCTTTATTTTAGGAGAAGAATGTGGTATGATGATAAAAAAATTGTCAATTGAGGATATAAAAACATGAGGAAAATCATCCTGCCGCTGATTTTGGCGGCGCTTTTCATGTGGACTGCTGCCGCATCGGCGCAGACCGCGCAGGAAATCACTCAGGATTGTACGCTTTCCAGCATCGGAAAAAAGACGCAGAATCACATGACGGACGGGCGGTATAAGTCGTACTGGTCGTCCTCTAGCAATCGAAACGCCTATCTGGACATCCGGGCGCCGCAGGGGCAGAAGATCGGCAGCCTGTATATCCAGTTCTATGACGACGCGGTGCCTTTTGATGTACAGACCTTGGATGAGGCGGGAGAATGGCAGACGCTTTTAACCTATGAAACGGGTTTTTTAGCGCAGTATGTGCCGCTGGAGGCGGGCTATGAAAAGATCCGCATTCGCCCGAAGGATGCGCAGGGGCGTCTGTTCATCGTCGAGCTGCATGTCTTTACCGAAGGGGATGTGCCGGTTTGGGTGCAGAAGTGGGAGCCGACGCTTGAAAAGGCGGATCTGCTGGCGCTTGCCGCGCATCCGGACGATGAAATTCTGTTTCTGGGCGGCACGATCCCGTATTATGCGGGCGAAAAGAAGATGAAGGTGCAGGTCGCCTATCTTGTGCCGACAATGCCTTATCGCAGGCTGGAACTGCTCGACGGGCTTTGGCTCTGCGGCGTGAAAAACTACCCCATCATCGGCAATTTCCCGGATCAGTATCAGGGACATCTTTCTAAAATGTACGCGCAGAAGGGGTGGAGCCGGGAAGCCGTTCTGCGCTATGTCGTCGGCGTATACCGCACATGCAGACCGGATGTCGTGGTGACGCAGGACGTGAATGGCGAATATGGTCACGGCGCACACCGGGCGGCGGCGGACGCGGCGCAGGCGGCGGTTGCGCTGGCAGCCGACCCGGGTTATCAGCATGAAAAGCTGGAGCAGACCGAGCCGTGGCAGATCAGCAAGCTGTATCTGCATCTGTATGATCAGAATCCCATCAAGATGGATTGGCGTCAGCCGCTGGAAGCCTTCGGAGGGAAGACGGCGTTTGATATCGCGGAAGAAGCGTTTGCCTGCCATATTTCCCAGCAGACAACGCGCTACCATGTCGAGGATTACGGCGACTACGACAATTCCAAATTCGGTTTGGCGTTTACGAATGTCGGTCCGGACGAGGAGAAAAACGATTTCTTCGAGCATATCGGCGAATGATGCGCACGGGAAATAATCGGGGCATGAGAAAGAAAAAGCATGGAAAATTCAGATATTCTTTCATTTAATGTGAGGGTATGTGAAGGAATATGCCCTGTTTTTTGGAAAAGAGCTTCATAAGATTGTTCTGAGGCGGGCAGAAATGTCCGCCTTTTTCTATATGTTTTGCTTAAAATAGTCGGCAAAATTTCACCGGATTGACAAATTCTCTTGACATGATCGGATTTCAACGTTAAAATAGAGTCAGTCAAAGTGAAAACGTGTGCAGGTAAGGCTGTGCTGGATATTGCGTTCGGATTGCAGGGTGCGTTTTGACTGCCTTCCGTGCGTTTGATACATCAAAACTTGATAGGCGGAGAAACCGTGAAGGCAGTATGCCTATGCGGCATTGTTTTCCGTGCCTAATTTGTATTGTTTTATCGCCAGATCATCAGGCGTCAATCTGCATACTTTTTGGCTTTGCCCATCTGTATTTGAAATGAAATTGAGAATTTGGCAAAGAAGGAGTGTGAGGCAGATTGGCGTTTTTGTTGACCCTGCTGGCAATCATCGCCGCGCTTGCAGCGGGCGGTGCGGCAGGCTACATGTATCGGAAAAATGTTCAGGAAAAGAATATCGGGCGTACGGAAGAATATGCCCGAAATCTGCTGGAAGACGCGCAGCGTCGTGCGGAAGAGAAGAAGAAGGAAAGCATCCTTGAGGCGAAAGAAGAAGTCATTCGCCTGAAGAATGAACTGGATCGCGAGATCCGCGACCGCCGCGCCGAGGTTCAGCGCAGCGAGCGCCGTGTGACCCAGAGAGAGGAAACCCTCGACAAGAAGGCGGACAATCTCGATGCACGCGAAACGACCCTCGAGCGCAAGCAGAATGAGCTGGACCGCCTGACCGCGGAAGCGCAGGAATACAGCGCCCGCCAGAAGACCGCCGCGGAGGAAGCGGAAAAGACCGCGAAGGATCTGGAAGAGAAGAGCCAGGCGGAGCTGGAGCGAGTCGCGAAGATGACGCAGGACGAGGCACGCGATATGATCGTGCAGCGCATCCAGAAGGAAGCGTATCACGACGCGGGCGTCATGGTTCGCGAGATCGAGCAGAACGCGAAGGACGAGGCGGAGAAAAAGGCACGCAACATCGTGGCGATGGCGATTCAGCGCTGCGCGAGCGACCATGTTGCGGAAACGACCGTTTCCGTGGTTTCCCTGCCTAACGAAGACATGAAGGGACGCATTATCGGACGCGAGGGCCGCAATATCCGCACGCTGGAAACGGCGACGGGCGTTGACCTCATCATCGACGATACACCGGAAGCGGTCATCGTTTCCGCGTTTGATCCCATCCGCCGCGAAGTGGCGCGAATCGCGCTTGAAAAGCTCATCGCCGACGGACGCATCCATCCGGCACGCATCGAGGAAATGGTTGAAAAAGCCAGACGCGAGGTGGACAACCAGATCCGCGAAGCGGGCGAGCAGGCGATCTTTGAAACCAACATGCACGGCATCCATCATGAGCTGGTGAAGCTGCTCGGCCGCATGCGTTACCG
Source organism: uncultured Clostridia bacterium (assembly GCA_934643825.1). Lineage (GTDB taxonomy): Bacteria > Bacillota > Clostridia > Christensenellales > Aristaeellaceae > Ventricola. Next base: position 26,843 of record CAKUCW010000016.1, read on the forward strand.
CACGAGCTACGGACAGAATGTGCTTCAGCACAGCATCGAGGTCAGCCATCTGGCGGGCTTGATGGCGTCGGAGCTGGGCGCGGATGTTCAGCTTGCCAAGCGTGCGGGCTTGCTGCATGATATCGGCAAGGCTGTTGACCACGAGCTGGAAGGCACGCATGTGGAGCTGGGCGTCGAGATGGCGAAGCGCTATCACGAATCCCCGGAGGTCATTCACTGCATTGCGGCGCATCACAACGATATCGAGCCGCAGACCGTCGAGGCTGTGCTGATTCAGGCGGCGGACGCGATTTCCGCGGCTCGCCCGGGCGCACGCCGCGAGAGCATCGAGAACTACATCCGCAGACTGGAAAAGCTGGAGGAGATCTCCAACAGCTTCCCGGGCGTCGAAAAGTCGTTCGCCATCCAGTCTGGTCGCGAGGTTCGCATCATGGTCAAGCCGGAGGACATTTCCGACGAGGGCACCTATGTACTCGCCCGCGAGATTGCCAAGCGCATCGAGAATGAGCTGGAATATCCGGGACAGATCAAGGTCAATGTCATCCGCGAAACCCGCTGCACCGAGTTCGCGAAATAAACCCAAGATTCAAAACAGCGCTGCATGCTTTTGCGGCGCTGTTTTTTGATGGGTGAGGAAAATGACGCCAAATCACACGAGCGGGCAAAACATTGGCGTTTTGCAGACTTTATGAACCGTTCACGACGCGAATTTGACGTGAAGCGGATGATATCCCTTTAACGACGGTCAATTGCACGTTCAAGACAACCCCCTTCTCTTTTCTGCACAAATATACTATAATATTTTCAACAAAGGCGAACTGCTCATGCAAGGCGGTTTGGCAATTTGGAACAAATGGAAAAGGAGAATTTGCATGAAGAGGATTCTGAGCACGTTCTTGGCAGCGGCTATGCTGGCAAGCGTTGTCCCCGCTTCTCTGGCTGAGGGCGGCGCCGAGTACATCCCGGCTCCGTACAACGCTGAGGAAGTCGATCCGACCAAGACCTATCTGGAGCCGGTTTACTACGAGAATGAAAACGGCCCGACCATCGGTGTGACCACCGTTGGCGTCATCAAGCAGGATGGTCTGTACTTCAAGGATCTCAATAACAACCACGAACTGGATGTTTTCGAGGATTGGCGTCAGGACGCCGAGACCCGCGCTGCGGACATGGTTACCAAGATGACCCTGACCGAGCAGGCTGGCTTCGTCCTCAACGCTCTGATGGTTCAGCCGGTCTCCAAGACGCTGGCTGAGGTCAAGAACGAGGACGGCACCATCGATCCGGCGAAGATCATGACCGTGATCCCGGAGGGCGCGACCACCGAGAGCCTGAACATGCTCAAGCAGGGTTCCTCCTCCTTCGCGAGCCTTGACGATCAGGTGATGTCCATCGGCAAGATCCGTGCGGGCGTGTATCGCGGCGGTCTGAACTACGATGCTTCCGTTGTTGCGCTGTACAACAACGTGACCACCGCTTACGCCGAGTGGGATTCCGCTAAGGCGGGCACCCCGGCGATCCCGGTGACCCTCATCTCCAACCCGATCTCTGCCGGCTTCCCGGATTCTCTGGGCATGGCGGCGGCTGTTCTGGGCGACGGCAACTACGACGCCATCAAGGACTACGCTGAGGTCGATCGCCAGATGTGGCGTGCGCAGGGCATCATCTTCATGTATGGCCCGCAGATCGACCTGGTGACCGACCCGCGCTGGCCGCGCAACAACGGCACCTACGGCGAGCGTCAGGACGTCACCGCGGGCATCATCACCGCGCTGGTTGACGGCTATCAGTATGGCACCGAAGGCGTGAACGAGAACTCCGTTGTTCTCTCCGCCAAGCACTTCCCGGGCGACGGCGCGGCTGAGAACGGCTTCGAGTCCCACGTTTCCCAGGGTCAGTGGCGTCTGTACCCGACCGAGGGCTCTCTGGAGAAGTACCAGCTGGTCGGCTTCCAGGCTGCTGTCGATGCGGGCGTCGGCGCGATCATGCCGTGCTACTCCCGTGACACCAGCGATGATCGTTCTGCCCCGCAGAGCTATCGCGGTCACGACATCGAGGTCAAGGAGCTGGGCTCTGCTTACAACTCCGAGATCATCACGACCCTGCTCCGTGACATCATGGGCTTCAAGGGCTTCGTGAACTCCGACTCCGGCATCACCACCACCCAGACCTACGGCGTTGAGGAACTGACCAGCGTGCAGCGTTTCGCTCTGCTGATCAAGGCTGGCACCGACGCAATCGGCGCTGAGCTGGCTCCGGAATACCTCACCACCGCTGTTGAGTTCGGTCTGCTCGACAAGGCTGACCTTGACCGTGCGAACATCAACCGTGCGACCGCGCTGTTCAAGCAGGGCCGCTTCGAGAACCCGTACCTCGACTATGAGAAGGCGGACGAAGTCCGTGCGACCAACATCGAGACCGCTCACGATCAGGCTTACGCGCTGCACCTGAAGGCGACCGTCCTCATGAAGAACCATGAGAACACCCTGCCGCTGAAAAAGAACGCGGGCACCAAGCTCTTCATCGGCTCCTACACCGGCACCGGCGAAGACGAGAACACCCTTGCTGCGCTGACGGAGCTGTTCGTTGGTCAGGGCTTCGAGGTTGTTGAAAAGGCTGACGACGCTGAGGTTGCTTACTTCTACGTCCAGCCGAAGGCGACCAACAAGGCGGGCGCTTCCGAGACTGAGGCTGTCCTGAGCCTGGTTGATGGCTTTGAAGTTGCGCAGCGTCAGCTGGGCAATGCGACCGACTCCATCACCGCGATGTTCGGCGCAGGCTCTCAGGCGAAGACCGGCGAGATGGTCGAAGTGACCACCGTTGAAGGCATCAAGAAGCTCCAGAAGGCTGCTGACAAGGTTCACGCGAACGGCGGCAAGGTCGTTGGCACCATCGTCTGCACCAGCCCGTGGATCCTTGACAACCTCGAGCCGTACTGCGACGCTCTGACCGCTCAGTACACCACGTCCGCTGCTTCTGTGGCGAACGCGTACAGCGCTCAGGTTGACGTGATCGTCGGCAACTACAACCCGACCGGCAAGCTGTCCGTGACCATGGTTGCCTGCGAGGATGTCATCGCTCTGACGGAGAAGACCCTCGAAGACGGCACCGTGATCGAAGAGTGCGCGTCCCCGAACGACGTGCCGGGCTACGACAAGGATCAGTACATGGATGCTGACGTCCTGGCGAAGTCCCCGTCCGGCAGCTATGCGTATAAGGATGCCGATGGCAACCTGTACGTCTCCGGCTTCGGTCTGAGCTACTAATCCCATAAGCATGATGCGCCCGGGAGGGGAATGGCGTAAACCGTTTCGGTTGCGCCGCCCGACTCGGGCGCATTTCCTTATTTTCGGAAAACCTTTTCCATTTGTTCGATTGAATCCATCCATATCAAGAATAAAGAGGTATACCATGTTTAAACGCATATTGATGATGCTGCTGGCACTGATGATGATGACCGCCGGTGCTTTTGCCGAAGATGCCGAAACCGCTCAGACGGAAACGGATTCGGTGATTGCCCTCGTCAACGGCGAAGCGCTGATGAACTCGGATTATGAGCCGGTTAGAGAAAACTACTTGACCAGCTACGCCACTTTGGGATATGATATTCAGGATGAGACCGTTTCTGCGTATCTGGATGATCTGGCGCTGACTGCCGCCATCCAGAATCTGCTCGTTGAGCAGGATATGAGGGCGCAGGGCTGCTATGATTTCGATGAAGAAACCGAAAACTGGTGTGCCGAGCAGGGACAGAGCGCTTACGAAAGCGCACTGGCGCAGGTTGCCGAAACGCTGAATGAAACGCTTGAGCTTGAGGACGCGGACGAAACGCTTCAGAAGTACGCGCTGCAATACGCCGAGCTTTTGGGCGTGACGGCGCAGGACTATATCGACGTTTACCGCACACAGTACGCGACGATGCGCTACTATGCGTGGCTGACGCAGGATTGCCCGGTTACGGAAGAAGAAATTCAGGCGGAATACGAGCGACAGAAGGCGAGCGGCGAAACGGACATCGACGAGTTGACGGATGATCTGCACGACGAGATTGCGTACAGCCTGTACAACACGCGCTGCAAGGAAAAACTCAGCGCACGAATCGAAGAACTATCCAATGCGGCGGACGTTACGCTGTACTGATCCACTGAAAGAAGAAAAGAGGCACCCTTGAAATGAAACTGCTGTCTATCGCCATTCCGAGCTACAATTCGCAGGATTATCTGCATCACGCGGTTGAAACGCTGCTTTCCGGCGGCGACGACGTTGAAATCCTCATCGTTGACGATGGTTCCAAGGACAGGACGGCGGAAATCGCCGACGGGTTTGAGCGCAGCCATCCCGGCGTCGTTCGCGCCATCCACAAGGAGAACGGCGGACACGGCGACGCGGTGATGACCGGTCTTGCCAACGCGACGGGGCGCTATTTCAAGGTTGTCGATTCCGATGACTGGGTGGACGAGGAGAGCTTCAAGCGCGTGCTTGCCCGCCTGAAGGCAATGACGGAAAAGGACGAGAGCGTGGATATGCTCATCTGCAATTACGTCTATGACAAGGTAGGCGTCAAGCACAAGCATGTCATGCAGTACCGCAGCTCGCTGCCCATCGACCGCGTATTCGGCTGGGACGAGGTGAATATGGGGCTGGGACACTATCTGCTGATGCACTCGGTCATCTACCGCACGCAGCTGCTGCGCGACTGCGGTTTGTCCCTGCCGAAGCACACGTTCTATGTGGACGAATTGTATGTCTATCAGCCGATGACCCATGTGCAGACGATGCTCTATCTGGATGAAGACCTTTATCATTACTTCATCGGGCGCGACGATCAGTCCGTGCAGGAGCAGGTCATGATCCGCCGCATCGATCAGGCACTGCTGGTCAATCGGCTGCTGGTGGAGTGCGTCGATCTGCAAAGCGTGGAGGATGAGCATAAGCGCAAATATATGCGCAATTATCTGGAGATCATCACCACGGTTTCCTCCATTCTGCTCATCAAGAGCGGCACGCAGGAGAATCTGGAGAAGAAGAAGGCGCTTTGGCAGTATATCAAGGATATGCAGCCTGCGCTTTATCAGAATCTGCGCTATCACCGCCTGCTGGGGCATCTGCTCCATCTGCCGGGCAGATTCGGACGCCGCGTTGCCATCACGGGCTATCGAATCAGCCAGAAGGTTGTAGGCTTTAACTGATGAACCAAGAACCGCCGGGCTTTGCGCTCGGCGGTTTTTGCGCCCCCGGAGGGCGGCAGAGGGCTTAAATAAAAAGAAAAAACGATATGCTTGTTGACAAAAATTCAGAAAAATTAAAGACGAATTGTCAATGTGCAAACTGAAAAGAAAATGATAATTCCGAACAAAGCTGAATAAATATTGATAATTTTCAGAAATACACTTGACAAAAGTTTGTATCCGGCTATATAATGGCGTTGCACTTTTGAAAAGGAAAGCGCATCACAAGCAAATGCCCGGCAACGCCGGATGGGAGGATACGGTTATGAAGAAATTTGCAACCATCGCTTTGACTTTGGCTATGGCGGCTGCGTCTGCCTGCGCAAGCGCGACCACCGTCGGAATCTGCCAGCTCGTGCAGCACGAGGCGCTCGATGCGGCGACGCAGGGCTTTAAGGATGCGCTGACCGAGAAGATGCCGGACGTCAAGTTCGACGAGCAGAACGCGGCGGGCGACGCGGCGACCTGCGTGACCATCACCAGCAAATTTGCCGCCGACGGCGTGGATCTCATCCTCGCCAACGCGACTTCTCCGCTTCAGGCGGCGGTTTCCGCGACGGGCGATATCCCGATTCTGGGCACGTCCATCACCGATTACGCGACCGCGCTGGGCATGAAGGAATGGAACGGCACGACCGGCATCAACGTGTCCGGCACGAGCGACCTCGCTCCGCTGGATGGTCAGGCGGCGATGATTCAGGAACTCTTCCCGGATGCGAAGAACATCGGCTTGATCTATTGCTCCGCGGAGGCGAACTCCGTCTACCAGATTACGACGATTAAGGGCTATCTCGAGGAGATGGGTTATACCTGCACCGAGTTCGCCTTCACGGATTCCAACGACGTCGCTTCCGTCACGCAGTCGGCGGCGGATTCCAGCGACGTGGTCTACATCCCGACGGATAACACCGCCGCGGCGTATACCGAAACCATTGCCAACGTCCTCATTCCGGCGAAGGTTCCGGCTGTCGTGGGTGAGGAAGGCATCTGCAAGGGCTGCGGCGTTGCGACGCTGACCATCAGCTACTATGACCTGGGCTACAAGACCGGCGAAATGGCGTATGACATCCTCGCCAACGGCGCGGACGTCAGCACGATGAAGATTGAGTCCGCCCCGAACTTCACCAAGAAGTACAACGCGGTGAACGCCGAGGCGCTGGGGCTGACGATGCCGGCGGATTATGTAGCGATTGAGTAAGCTCATTTAAGCGAACATGAGCCAAGGAAGCGGCAAAACGCTTCCTTGGCTTCACGTATATAAGAGGAAAAGAGGAGGACAATCCCGTGGAGATTGCCAAATTGCTGAACGCGCTTCCAAGCGCCGTGTCCCAGGGCGTAATCTGGGGAATTATGGCGATTGGTGTGTATATCACCTATCGCATTCTTGATGTTGCCGATCTGACGGTGGACGGCAGCATCGCGACCGGCGGCGCTGTCGCTGCGGTGCTGATCATTGGCGGCTGCAACGTATGGGTCGCGATGATTGCGGCGTTTCTGGTCGGCATGATTGCCGGACTGGCGACGGGCATCTTTCATACGTTTATGGGCATTCCCGCGATTCTGGCGGGCATTTTGACTCAGCTGTCGCTTTACTCCATCAACCTCCGCATCCTCGGGGGCAAGGCGAATCTCGCGGTCAGCGTCAACAACTATCCGCTGATCGTTTCCGCACGAAACGCAAGAGCGCTTTCGATGAAAAACCCGTTCATCATTCTTGCCGTGCTTGCGATTGCGGTGATTGCGCTGCTGTATTGGTTCTTTGGCACAGAGCGCGGCTGCTCCCTTCGTGCGACGGGCGCGAACGCGAACATGGCGCGTGCGCAGGGCATCAACACCGATGCCGATAAGGTGCTGGGACTGATGCTCTCTAACGGTCTGGTCGCGTTTGCAGGTGCGCTGCTGACGCAGTATCAGGGCTTTGTCGATGTCGGTATGGGACGCGGCGCGATCGTCATCGGTCTGGCGGCGGTCATCATCGGCGAGGTTGTGTTCTCCAAGATCTTCCACAATTTCGCGCTCAAGCTCTTTGCCGTGGTCATCGGCGCGATTCTGTATTATATCGTCATCCAAGTCGTTCTGTGGCTGGGACTCAACACCAACGACCTGAAGATGCTTCAGTCGCTCGTCGTCGCGATGTTCCTTGCCGTGCCTTTCTGGAAGAACAAGTACTTCAGAAAGGAAAAGAAGGGAGGCGCGAACCATGGCTGAGCGCATCATGCTGAATATCAACCATATCGCCAAGACGTTTAATCCCGGAACGATCACCGAAAAGCGTGCGCTGACGGATGTCGATCTGAAGCTGAACGAAGGCGACTTTGTCACCATCATCGGCGGCAACGGCGCGGGCAAGTCCACGACGCTCAACGCCGTGGCGGGTGTATTCACCGTGGACAAGGGAACCATCGAGGTGGACGGCGTGGATGTAACCCGTCTGCCGGAGTTTAAACGCGCCAAGTATCTGGGACGCGTGTTCCAGGATCCCATGACCGGCACGGCGGCAACCATGAACATCGAAGAGAACATGGCGCTGGCGATGCGCCGCGGCGAAAAGCGCACACTCCGCTGGGGCATTTCCAACATGGAGCGCGACATGTATCGCGAACAGCTGCGCACGCTGGGGCTGGGGCTGGAAGACCGCATGAGCAGCAAGGTCGGTTTGCTTTCCGGCGGACAGCGTCAGGCGCTGACGCTGCTGATGGCGGCACTGCGCACGCCGAAGCTCCTTCTGCTCGATGAGCATACCGCCGCGCTTGACCCGAAGACGGCGGCGAAGGTATTGGAGCTGACGGAGAAGATCGTCGCGGAGCAGAAGCTCACCGCGATGATGGTTACGCACAACATGAAGGACGCCATCGCGATGGGCAACCGCCTGATTATGATGAATGCGGGACGCGTTGTGGTCGATGTGCGCGGGGAAGAGAAGAAGAAGCTGACCCGTGAAGACCTGATGCAGCTGTTTGAAAAGGCGGCGGGGCAGGAAATCGCGAACGACAGAATGCTGCTTTCCTAAAGCGAATCGATTTCGCCTATACATAAACCGCGTGAGCAAAGCCGAAAAGTGCTGCTCACGCGGTTTGTTTATGCAGGTCGGGATGCTTTTGATCTGAAAGCCGGCGGGATGAATCCGCTTTCGTTTCTGGCGCGGCAGTCAAACAAAAAGCTAAGCACAAATCAATAAACCAACGCCCGGCAGGAGTCGATTCCTGCCGGGCGTTGGTCATATCGATTTTAAATGCCTGGATTACAGTTCGCCGTTGATGATCGCATCGACGACAACCTTGCCGACCTTGAAGTTGTTCTCCATGGCGGTGGCGAAGATGTCAGCAGACTCAACGCTCTCGTCGGAAGCGAGGGAATCGACGAAGTTCGGATCCCACAGGCTCTCCGGGGAAGCGCCGTTCATGAACGCGTCGGTGTTGACGGAGTCACGGATGATGATGTAGCGGTCGAGCATGCCCAGACGGTCGAGGACGACAGCCAGAGCGTTGTCTTCCATCTCGGTCAGCGCGTACGGATCCGGGCAGCCATAGGTCTCGTTCATGAGCAGAGCGTTCATGTGGTCATGCTCGCCCTTCCAGTAGTTGTCGCCGGTAACGGTCGTGCCACGCAGAACCATCGGATCGCGGGTCGCCCACTCGGCGTTGTCGAAAGCAGCCGCCATGAAAGCGCGGGTCTTCTCGGTGGTCTCGATCTTGACGTCCTTGACGAGGTTGTAAACCTTGTCGCACAGTTCCTGATTCAGGATCTTGTAGGAGGCGCTGTCGTAGCTCGCGTCATGGTACCAGGTGGTGCCGTTCGCGTCGGCAAGCTCACGCGGGTCAGCGTGGTGACCGAGGTCGAAGTCAACGGTCGCGGTGATGACGAACACGTCGCCCATCACGCCGTACTCAACCGCGGAGCCGGCGCAGCCGGTGCTGATGATGTAGGCGTTGCTGAAATCGAAGCGGTTGTCCATCAGAATAGCCTGAAGGCTCATCGCGGTATTGACCTTGCCCATGCCGGTCACATACAGCGCAATGCCATCCTTGACATAGAGCTTGTTGCCCTCAAAGCCGCCGACGATATCATATTCCTCGCCGCCCATGCAGTAGCCTTCGTAGTAATACTGAGCCTCACCCGGGAAGTCGCCTGCCATTTCGCCGCTTTCGAACTTGGGCAGGATGAGCGCCTTGATGGCGATGGGGGACGCGTCTTCAGCGAGAGCGAAGGCGGCAGTCGCGGTCAGAACGAGCGCGAAAAGCAGAGCAAGCAGTTTCTTCATGGATGGTGTTCTCCTTTCAGAATGACGAAACAGAACCCGAACGATACAACCAAATATTCGGAAAACTCGGGTTTATTTCGGAATGAAATGGATTGTAGCACTTTTAATGTTCGGTTTCAAGGCTAAAATCAAGATTTAAGCGGTTATGCTTCAAATACGGGAAAGTGCAAAAGAAACACCCGCGGAATTCGTCTGCTTTGACGAACGTTGCGGGTGCTGTACGGTGGGTTTTAAACGGATAAGAACGGAAAATAAGAATCGATTCGATTTGAATGTTCGGGTTTTGAATGGAAGCGACGCTTATTTTTTCTTTCCCAGATAAGCTTCGCGAACGGATTCGTTCCTCAGCAGCTCTTCGCCCGTGCCGCTCAGGGCAATCGTTCCGGTTTCCAGCACATAGCCGTAGTCGGCAATGCGCAGGGCGGCGTTGGCGTTCTGCTCGATGAGCAAAACGGTGATGCCGTCCTGATTCACCCGCCGGATGATGGAGAAGATATCCTTCACGATCAGCGGCGCAAGCCCCAGCGACGGCTCATCCATCATCAGCACTTTCGGGCGGCTCATCAACGCACGACCGACTGCGAGCATCTGCTGTTCGCCGCCGGAAAGCGTGCCCGCAAGCTGCCAGTTCCGCTCCTTCAGCCGGGGAAAGAGGGAATAGACATAATCCAGATCCTGCGCGATGGCGGCTTGATCCGTGCGCAGGAATGCGCCGATCTTCAGGTTTTCAGCCACCGTCATATCCGGAAAGACGCGCCGACCTTCCGGCACATGGATGATGCCCCGGCGGACGATCTCCTTGGCGGGCAGATTGGTCAGCTCTTCGCCGCCGTAGAGGATCGAGCCGCTCTGCGCTTTCTGCAAGCCGGATATGGCGCGAAGGGTCGTGGATTTGCCTGCGCCGTTTGCGCCGATGAGCGTCACAATCTGTCCTTCGTCAACGCTCAGGCTGATGCCTTTAAGCGCCCGAATCCCGCCGTAGGAAACGCACAGATCCCGAATTTCAAGCTTCATCTTCATCGCCTCCCAGATATGCGCGGATAACGTCGTCGTTTTGCTGAATCTCCGCAGGCGTGCCTTCGGCAATCAAGCCGCCATAGTTCAGCACATAGATGCGGTCGGAGATATCCATGACGACGTCCATGTGATGCTCGATGAGCAGAACGGTCAGGTGATAGCGGTCGCGGATGCCGCGAATCAGCTCGGTCAACTCGGCGGATTCCGCGGGGTTCATGCCAGCCGCCGGTTCATCCAGCAGGAGCAGAGAGGGCTGCGTGGCGAGCGCACGCGCAATCTCGAGCTTGCGCTGCATGCCGTAGGGAAGGCTGCTGGAGATTTCGTTTCGGACGTCCCACAAGCCCATATAGGTCAGCAGCTCCTTGGCGCGGTCATAAGCGTTCTGTTCCTCACGGCGATAGCGGGGGAAGCGGAGAACGGCACCGACCCACGAGGAGGTGAGCCGCAGATGCTGCGCAATCATCACGTTATCCAGCACGGTCAGCGCCTTGAACAGGCGGATATTTTGAAAGGTTCGGGAGATTCCGGCGTGCGCGATGCGATCCGGGCGCATGCCGGTGATGTTGCGCCCCAGCAGCGTGACGCTGCCCTCGGTCGGGGTATAGACGCCGGTGATCATGTTGAAGGCGGTCGTTTTGCCCGCGCCGTTGGGTCCGATGAGGGCGACGATTTCCTGACTGTCGATATGCATGGACAGGTCGCTGACGGCAACCAGACCGCCAAAGCGCATGGTTGCGTGATTGACTTCAAGCACACGCTTATTCATCGCTCTTCACCCCTTTTTCGTGTCCGCTCAAGGCGGCAAGACGCTTGCCGATGGAGGACCACGTCACTTCTTTATGCCCGAAAAGACCATTGCGGAAGAACAGAATGATGATCAGCAGCAGCACGGAGAAGACGACCATGCGCATGCCGGAAACGCCGCTTTCGGGCCAGAAGGGCAGGAACGGAAGCGGGCCGTCCAGCACGCGCAGCCATTCCTGACCGATGGTCACGATGAAAGCCGCCAGAACGGAACCGGAGATCGAGCCCATGCCGCCCATGACAACGATCATCAGGATATCGTAGGTGCGGGAAACCTGAAAGACGTCGGGGCCGATCGTTCCGATATAGCTGGCGAACAGACCGCCGCCGACGGCAGCCAGAAAGGCGCTGAGCATGAAGGAGAGCATCTTGTGACGCAGGAGCGACACGCCCATGGACTCCGCCGCGATTTCGTCCTCGCGGATGGCTTTGAATGCGCGTCCGTAGCTGGAGGAGATGAGCAGGGCAATGAAGACGATGGTCGCCAGCGCAATGCCGTAGCACCACCAGATGTTCGCTGTCGCGGGAATGGATTTAAGACCCTGTGCGCCGTTGGTCAGGCATTGGGCGTTGGTGATGACGATGCGGATGATCTCCGAAAAGCCGAGCGTTGCGATGGCGAGGTAGTCGCCGCGCAGGCGCAGGCAGGGCAGACCGATGAGGAAAGCCAGCGCCGCCGCCAGCAAGCCGCCGATGATGAGCGCCACGCCGAACGGCAGGGTCAGCGTATTGAGCGGCGCGATGAGCGGCTCGAGCATGAATATGGTTTCCTTTTTGGCGACGGGAATGGTCAGCAGCGCGACGGAATACGCGCCGATTGCCATAAAGCCCGCATGACCGAGGGAGAAGATGCCCGTAAAGCCGTTGACCAGATTCATGGACAGGGCGAGGACGATGTTGATGGCGCACAGCCTCGTGATGCGGATGATATATTTGCTGGCATTGCCTTCGATGTAAAACAGCACGCCGCAGAGCAGCGCCAGCAGCAGGCAGGTCAGGATGACCGAGCTTTTCTTTACTTTTGCCATAGCTTACACCTTCTCTGTCGTTTTTTCGCCCAGCAGACCGGTCGGCTTGATGAGCAGCACCAGAATCAGCACCACGAATGCGAACGCATCACGATAGCCGGAGAGCGCCGGGAAGAGCGCAACCGTGACGATTTCGATGAAGCCGATGAGCAGACCGCCCAGCACGGCGCCCGCCGTATTGCCGATGCCGCCCAAGACTGCGGCGATGAAGCACTTGATGCCCGGCATGGCGCCGATGGTCGGGCTGATGCGGGTGTATTTCATGCCCCACATGATCGCGCCGACACCGGCGAGAGCCGAACCGATAAAGAAGGTGATGGCGATAGTTCGGTTCAAATCGATACCCATCAGGCTGGCGGCGTCGTAATCGCGGGAAACGGCACGCATCGCCAAGCCTGTTTTGGTGTGCTTGATGAGAACCAGCAGGAGCAGGAGGAGAACCGCCGCAATGACCGGCACGATCAGCGAGAGCCGCTGGAAGTAGACGTCGCCGATCTTCAGTACGTCCGTGAACAGCGGAATCTGCGGAAAGGTCAGCGGACGACCGCCGAAAAGCACCGTCGCCAGGTTCTGGAGAAAGTACGACACGCCGATGGCGGAAATCAGGATGGAGATGCGCGGCGCATTGCGCAGCGGGCGATAAGCCAGACGTTCGGCGAGCGTACCCAGCAGCGCCGTGACCAAAATGGTGACGATAAAGGTCACATACCACGGCAGGGAGAACAGCGAGATGCCGTAAAAGACGATGTACATCGCGATCATGAAGATTTCGCCATGCGCAAAGTTGATGAGGCGCAGAACGCCGTAGACCATGGTATAGCCGATGGCAATCAGCGCATACAGACTGCCGAGGCTCAGCGCGTCAGTCAGCGTTTGCAGCAGGCGGGTGAGGTCAAACATGCGCGGGTTCCTCCTTTGAACTCAAAAGGGGCTGTTGCCCGATCAGCAACGCCCCTATTTGATTGATGATGGATTTCTTACGGCTCGATCATATCCTTGAAGCTCGTGCTGCCGTCCGCCTGTACTTCTTTGAAGACGACCGGGCGAACCGCATCGTGCGTGTCGTTCAGGGTGATGGAACCGGCGGCGCCGACGAAACCGCTCGTTGCAAACAGTGCATCGCGTACCGCTTCCGCGTCGGTCGTGCCGGCGGCTTCGATCGCGTTGCGCATCGTCAGGTAGGCGTCATACGCCATGACGGTCGGCGCGGCGGGCTCTGTGCCGTACTTCGCACGATAGGCGTCGAGAAATTCGCTGGTCATGTCGGTTGCGGGCTGCGCCGCGTCATAGAATGTGGTGAAGACGGCGCCGACAGCCGCATCGCCCGCGATGGAGAACAGCTCCGGCGCGTCGAGCGTGTCGCCGCCGAAGAACGCGCCCTCATAGCCCAGCGCACGAGCCTGTTTCATGATCTGCGCCGCCTTATCGGCGTAGGAAACGGAGGTGAAGATGACGTCCGGCTTCTTATTCAGCACAGCGCCCAGCAGCGCGGAGAAGTCTTCGTCCTTGTTCATGAAGTCGCACAGCTCGACGACCTCATAGCCGTCCTGCGTCGCGATCTCGTCCTGGAAATACTTGACCAGACCGACGGCGTATTCGCTGTCCTTCTCACGCATGATGGCGATCTTCTTGTATCCGTTCTTGACGGCGTAACGCGCCAGCATCGTGCCCTGGAACGGATCGATGAAGCAGATGCGTGCGTACCAATCGCAATCCAGCGTGATGGTCGGGTTGGTCGCCGTTGCGGTCAGCGCGGGAATTTCGTTTTCGGCAAAGACCTCGCCGCCAGCCATCGACAGACCGGAACCATAGGAACCGAGCACCGCGACCACGCCCTTATCCACAAGGGACTGCGCCGCCAGCGTCGCTTCGGCACGGTCGGACTTATTGTCGCCGTAGACCAGCTCGATCTTTTTGCCCAGCACATCGGGGTAAAGCTCGTTGGCGAGATCGAAACCTTCTTTTTCCATCGAACCGCCGGCAGCGGTGGCGCCGGTCATCGGCTCAAACACACCGATTTTGACGGTATCCTCTGCCAGCGCCATCACGGGGCAGAGCAGAGCGGCGGAAAGCAGCATCGCTAAGAACTTTTTCATCGAATTTCCCTCCTATGTTCCGAAAATTTGAAAGATTTGGTTTGATATGTCGCGTATTATACTCGATTAGAATCGTGAAATCAATAGAAAATGCAATTTTCAGATGAAAGAAATTCTATTTAAGCAAAATTTTGAATTATTTTAAGTGAAAAGGCGAAACAAACGCATCATTCTTGATGAAGCGGGCTGAGCCCGCCTTCACCTCCGCCGAAGTTTGCCGCGCATCAAAGTCTTGCACACGCGGGCGATTCTACGTAATTTTCTTATACGTGAAAAAACAAGCCGATAAAAATCCGTTACGGCTTCAATACGGTCACATGAAAACGGTTGCGCTGCCGGGGAAAAGCATGTTATAATGAACGATACAAAAATTCCGCCCGGTTTTTGTGCATTGCGGCACCGGGCGGAGCTTCGTTCCCGATGGGGCATGGAAAAACGAATGCCGATCAGCAGCGGTTGCTGAAGGCTTGATATCATCATCAAGATAAGGAGGATACGCATGAACAAATTGAATGGCAGAAACGAGGAAGACCGCCGCGTTTATGAACGCAGCGCGAGATTGATTCTTCTGTTGGCGCTTCGCGACGTTGTGCCCGGTGCGAAGGTGCGCTTTGAGCATAGCATCGGTCACGGCATCTATATGAATGTGATCGGCGCGGATGTGACGGCGTCGCTCGTTCGGCGCATCGAAAAGCGCATGCACGAAATCGTGGCGCGGGATATGCCGATTACCAAATCCCGCTGGACGCGTGAAGAGGCGGTCGCTTACTTTAAAGCGCGGGGGCAGGAGGATACCGTGCGTCTGCTTTCCTATCGCCCGTTTGACTTTTTCGATGTATATACCTGCGACGGGCTGAGCGAATATTTCTACGGAAGCATGGTGGAATCCACCGGAGAAGCGGCGTCTTTTGCCCTGCGGTTTTATTATCCGGGCATGGTGCTGCTCCTGCCGGGGAATGATTTGCAGGGAGCGCCCGCGCCGTTTGTCGAGCGCCCCAAGCTGATGCGCACCTATGCCGAAGCGAATACCTGCTCGCGCATTCTGCGATGCGAAACGGCGGCAGACCTGAACGACATCATCGCCCGCGGGGAAACCCGCTCGTTCATCCGCGTCAGCGAAGCCATGCAGGAACGCGCCGTCGCGCAGATTGCCGACCGCGTTGTGGCAAACGGCGCCCGCGTCGTCTTTGTCGCGGGCCCCAGCTCGAGCGGAAAGACGACGTTCGCCAATCGCCTGAGCACGCAGCTTCGTGTCTGCGGCAAGCTGCCGCGTGCCATTTCGCTGGATAATTACTATCGAAACCGCGAAGATATTCCGCTCGGTGCGGACGGTGCGCCCGATTTGGAATGTCTCGAGTCCATAGACGTGCAACTGTTCAACGATCAGCTGGTTGAGCTGCTGGCGGGCAGAGAGGTCGAATTGCCGCTGTATTCCTTCAAGACCAAAAAGAGGCTGGAAAAGGGCATTCCGCTGCGCGTGGGCGGGGAAGAGATTTTGATTATCGAGGGCATTCACGGGCTGAACGATGCGCTCAGCGTGGAAATTCCCAGCGAGTTCAAATACCGCGTCTATGTCAGCGCACTGACGCAGCTCAATCTTGACTGCCATAACCGCATCCGCACAACGGATGTCCGCCTGCTCCGCAGAATGGTTCGGGATCAGCGGACGCGGCATACCGACGTGAGCGCGACGATGGCGATGTGGGACAGCGTTCGCGCCGGCGAGGAAAAGTACATCTTCCCGTTCCAGGAAAAAGCGGATGTGATGTTCAATTCTTCGCTGCTCTATGAAATCGCCGTGCTGAAAAAATACGCCTATCCGATGCTCAAGCTCATTGAGAAGGACAGCCCGTATTATGTCCGCTCGAGGCGGCTGGTCAAGTTCCTGAATTATTTTTTGGATTGCGACGCGGAAAGCGAAATCCCGCCGACGTCCATCCTTCGCGAATTTATCGGCGGATGCACGTTTTATGATGAATGACCCGGTTGCTTCCTGCGCACAATAGCGTGCAAGGAGGCGAATCAAGTGAAAAAGTGGTTTTTGGCTCTGCTGTGCATGGTTGCGGCGAGCGTGGTGATGGCGGGCTGCTCAGCGAAAACGATGAGCGTCAGCCCGACGGCGTCCCCGATGGCGACGAATGTTCCCCCGACAAACAGCCCGATGGCAACGGCGGAGGCGACGGTTGAGCCTTCTCCGGCTGCGACTGTCGAAGCGACGGACATGACGCCCGCGCAGGCAGGTAAGCTCGCCGAGAAAATCGCGCAGGCGGTTCAGCAGATCAGCGAGGTCGAAGAAGCGAAGGTTGTCGTCAACAACGGACGCGCACTGGTCGCGGTGAAATTCGATGCGCAGTACAGCGCAGGGCTGGATGACAGGATGAAGCAGCAGATCATTCAGACCGTTCAGAAAGTCGATGATACGCTCAAGGATGTTGAGGTGACCGACGACGATACGCTCTATGGTCAAATCAAGGGACTGGGTGAGCGAGTCGCCAATGTGACCGGACTGGATGAGCTGGCAGACGATTTCGGAGACCTCTGGGATCGCATCGTCGGCAGATAACAAAGCGTAAAAAGCAAATTCCGCGTTGGACACGCGGAATTTTGCTTTTTTGGGGGATGATTTTTTCGAGTGGGAAGTTTATACTGGTTATAATGAGGTTCTTTAAAAAACGCCGCGGGGCGTGAACTGACGAAGAAGAATACAGCAAGGAGATTTCTGATGACCATTCGTGAATATACAGACCCCGATTGGAACGAACTCATGTCTCTTTATGCCGCCGTCGGCTGGACAAATTATACCGATAAGCCGGAGATGCTCCGCGCCGCATACACGCATTCACTCTGCATTTTGGCGGCATATGAAGATGACCGGCTGCTGGGCGTTGTCCGCGCAGTCGGTGACGGCGCATCGATCGTGTTTATTCAGGATATTCTTGTTTTTCCTAAATATCAGCGGCGCGGTGTCGGAAAAGCGCTTCTGTGCGCCATGATGGAACGCTATCGGACGGTCTATCAGATGGAGCTGTTAACCGACGACACGGAAAAGACCGTCACGTTTTATGAAGCATTGGGCTTCGTGCGTGTGGAAAAGTGGGGCTGCTGTGCATTTGTCAGGGGATGATGAACATGAAAAAAGCAATTGCCTGTCTGCTGGCGCTGGTGCTGTTTCCTGCGGCGGCGAGCGCGTCCAATCCCAAGGAAATCGCCGCTTATCTGGGAGAACGGATTGGAGAGTGGCGGGGAAGCGAAACGGTGGATGCGGGCATCCGTGTGCGTCTGCCGGTCTATGCCGCGCCGAGTAGGGATGCTTATCGCGGCGCAAACGGAAAGGCAGAGGTCAGCCTGAAAGAGCCGTTTGAGGTTTGGGGGACGATGGCAGACATTTCAGGAAGCGGGGAAATATGGCTGTTGATCGAATACAGCACCCATGCGGGGGAAAATCGTGTGGGTTTTGTGGAAAAGTCGGCACTCGAACCCTTTGCGAGCATCGACGTCGGCGAAGTAGACTGCGTGGGCTTGACGATGACGGTTGAGCGGAATGCCGCCGTGACGGATGACCCGCATGGCTCGATACGCGAAATCACGACGATCAACAAAGGAAGCAAGGTCGGCGTCGTTCGTCGGCTGGATGATACATGGGCATATATCTCGACGGAAATCGACGGGAAAGCGGCGTATGGATTGATGAAGCTGACCGACCTGCGTATGCCCGAAGAAACGAAATCCGAGGCCTTCATGCAGCGGCTGGCAGGCGTCTGGCTGTTTGCCGGGGGCGGCGGAACGGAAGGCGGCATGATTTTCGGGGCGGACGGAAGCTATGTAGACTGTGATGCGCTGGACGAAGAAAACGTGCCGACGACCCTGGTTACGCCGACGCAATCCGGCTCGTATGAGGTAATCGAAAACCCTGTCGGCTCTGAACGCGAAAAGCGCTGCGGACGCTATGAGCTGATTCGCCGATTTGCCGATGGCACGATCTGCCGCAACGGAATCGCGTTTTATGAGGAAAACCGGATTCATATCGCCTCGGGCGAAAGCGGCGCGTTTTATATTCGCGGAACAGAGGACAATGTACAGGAGAATCCATGATGATTACGCTTGAACTGGATACCGTCGATTTGGCGCAGATTGCGGCGAGCGGACAGTGCTTCCGCATGGCGCCGCTGGAGGATGGACGTTGGCTCGTGCCGATGGGCAGATGGATGGTGACGGCAAGGCAGAGGGATGCGCGGCGAATCGAGCTGAGCGCGGACGGGGAGGACGGCTCCTTTTTGGACGCGGCACGCAGATATTTTGATGCGGACACCGATTACCTGACCGCCATTCGCGCCATTGATCCCTCGGATGCATATCTGAGCGCGGCGGCAGAAGCGGGACGGGGAATTCGCATTTTGCGTCAGCCGCTTTTTGAGACGCTCATCAGCTTTATTGTCAGCCAAAACAACAACATACCGCGCATCCGCACCATCATCGCCAAGCTCTGCGGCGGCGCGGACAAGCCCTTTCCGGAACCGAAGCGGCTTGCGGCGTGGACGGAGGATGAGCTTCGCGCCATCGGGCTGGGCTATCGTGCGCCGTATGTGCGTGGCGCGGCAGAGCGTTTCAATGAAAGCGAAGAGGCGCGTCTGCTTGAGATGGATTATGAAACCGCCAAGGCGAGCCTGATGGCATATCACGGCGTGGGACCGAAGGTTGCGGACTGCGTCTGTCTGTTTGCGCTGGGGCATAAGGAGGCGTTTCCGCAGGATGTTTGGGTCAAACGGATTCTGGCGCGGCATTATCCGAATGGATTTGCGCAGATGGACAGCCCGTTCGCGGGCGTTTATCAGCAGTATATGTTCGCCTATGAGCGGGAACGGGGATAGGGGTTTCGTTTGGACACGGATTGAAACCGCCGAGAGGTTTAAGACATAAGCCCCGACATCGGGACAAAGCAAAAGAAAAGAGTGAACCGAATCATCCGAAGGGATGCTCAGGTTCACTCTTCAGACTATGAACAAAAAGCTATTCTCCCCCGGGAGGGGGGAGAATAGAATCACTGAAATACTTGGCTTTGCTATTCGGGTCAAGATGCTTTATGTCAACAAGAAAAAGAGTGAACCGAATCATCCGAAGGGATGTCAGGTTCACTCTTTTAATCTGTGGATTTTTTAACGTATAGGAAACTGCATAAAATCGCCCGCGTGAGCAAGACTTTGATGTGCGGCGGACTTCGGCGGAAGTGAAGGCGGGCTCAGCCCGCTTTTTTACGACATTCCGTGCCTAAAACCGCACGTTTTGCGAAAGCCCGTTTTAATTGCGGGATGCTTTGCGGCGGTTTTCGTTGCGGATTACGCCTTCTTCTTCTTGCGCGGAGCCATGTCCAGCAGCAGGAGAAGGAGCGCCAGCGCGGTCAGACCGGTCAGCGTCCACTGCACAACATTCAGGGTCATCTGCCACCACGGGGTGACGGAGACGATCTGGGTGTTGCTGCTGATGCCGTCCATGCCGCGGGAATGCAGCACGGTGTACAGCACGCGCTTGCTGGACGTGCGCAGAGCCTGCGCAACGGCGGCGTTCGGCGTGGCGCCGTTCGGGCCGTAAGCCGCGAACTGGGAGATGTCGTCGCCGACGTAGTTATCCGGGATATCGTTGCCCGCGACAACCTCGTTCGCCTTCACCATGTAGGTGTCGTCGTACATATCGGTTACGGCAAAGCCTTCCATGCCCGCCTCGCCGCGGAGCCAATCGGTCAGCAGCTCGGTGTAAGCACCAGCCCACTGTGCGCCCAGACGGTTGAAGGCGGTCATGACGCACTTCGCGTCCGCGTTGACGATCGGCAGCTCGAACGCACGCAGGTAGATTTCACGCAGCGCCTGTTCGTTGACCCAGGTGGCGATGCCGGCGCGGTTGTTCTCCTGATCGTTCAGGACGAAGTGCTTGTTGTAGACGTAAACGCCCTTAGACTGGATGCCGAGGGTTTCCGCTGCATCGACCAGACCGGTCAGCGTGCCGTCCTCGGAGTAATACTCGAACACACGGCCCGCGTACGGGGAACGATGGATGTTCAGACCCGTGCCGTACAGACCGGCGTAGCCAGCCCACATCGCGTCCTCACCGATCAGCTCGCCGACCTCGCGGATCAGCTCATCGTTGAAGGTGGCGGCGATGATGCCGTTGCACGGATAGCAGGTGCCCTTGATATCCTTCTGCGGGTCATTGGTCTGAACAGCATAGCCGTTCTCGCCGACGGAGTACTTCTGGGTCACGCCGGAAGGTCCGTTGTGGTCAACGGTCAGCGGCTTGCCGATCGCGTCGATGTTGATGGTCATGCGCAGACCGTTCGCGCAGAGCTTCGCCATCTGCTCGTAGGTCAGCTGATCCATGAAGATATCCCACTGCGGATCGTCGTAGTCGTAATCCATCATGTTGACGAGCTGGAGATTGGCGCTCACGCCCATCGTCGGGAATTCCATGCCCGTCGCATCCGGCAGGTCGCTGTCGTCCAGCTTCGCATCTGCCGCGATCTGCGCGGTCATCGCCAGCTGCACGGGACCGCTGGTCACCGTGCCAGCCCAGTTGCTGCGGGAGTAATAGACGACGGAATTATCGCCGCTGCCCTCGTAGCGGTTGACATCGGCATCGGCAAACAGGCTCTTGACCTCGCTGCCCGTGCCGTAAGAGGTCGCGTAGGTTTCGGCGTCGAAGGTGTAATCCATGCCGTAGGTCAGGCTGGCGTCGCCCGCCGCGGTCATGCCGTTTTCGGTGGTCATGCCCTTGGCGGCAAGGATGTTGTTCACCGCCGCATGGGAATCGTCTGCAACCGTCAGGTAGTAGTGACCCTCATCGAGGATATACACGCCCGTGCCCGTCGCGTCATAGGAGGTGAGGAAGTATTCCGGAACGTTGACCTTGACGACCTCGCTCTCGCCCGGCTGGAGAATCGCGGTCTTACCGTAACCAGCCAGCTCGACGGCAGCCTTCTCGATGCCGTTCTGCTTGTCGTACTCGGTGTAAGGCTTCTGCGCGTAGACCTGAACGGTCTTCTTGCCCGCGACCGCGCCGGTGTTGGTCACCTTCACGCTCACGTCATAGCTGGTCTGCTGACCTTCGCCGGTCTTCTCCACCTGCATGTCGGAGAAGGAGAAGTTGGTGTAGCTCAGACCGAAGCCGAACGGATAGCCGACAACGCTATTATAGTTGAAGCTGCCCGCGTTCGGCGTGCCCATCACGACATCCTCGTAACGGGTTTCGGTGTACTTGTAGCCGACGTAGATGCCTTCCTGATAGACGACGTACTGGTTGAACTTGTTGGCGTTCGTGCCCAGATCGAAGTTGTTGGCATCCGCGTAGGTGTAAGAACCGAAGTTGTTCATAACCGGGTTCAGCTGGTTATCGACCCACCAGGTATCCGGCAGGGAACCGGACGGGTTGGTCTTGCCGGAGATCACGTCGCCGACCGCGTAGATACCGGTCTGACCGACGGAACCGACCCACAGCGCCGCGTCCACGCCGTAAGCCTCATCATTCAGGAAGCCGACGGACATCGGGTTCGCGCTGTTGATGATCATGGTGATGGAACGGATCTTGCCTTCGTCCTTCAGCTCTTTCAGACCTTCCAGAACGGAAAGCTCGTTCTCGTTGAGCTTGAGGTAATCGTCATCGAGCGTATCGTCGATGGTGACGGTCACGTCGTTGCCTTCGCCGCCGACACGGCCGACCACGAAGATGACGTCTTCGCCGTTGCCGATGGTGTCGCCGTTGTTTTTCTTGACCTTGCTCCACTTGATCTCGCCGATTTCGTGGGCGTTGCGCTTGGCTTCCTTTTCAACATAGTAGTCAAGCAGCGCTTTATCCACGACGTTGTAGCCCGCCTGGGTCATGACGTCGTAGTAGTTGGCGGCGCCGTTTGCGTCAACCGCGCCGGAACCGGTTCCGCCGTATACCGGGTCAAGGATCGTTACACCGACGAGCGCAACGTCGCTGCCCTCTTTCAGCGGAAGGACGTTGTTGTCGTTCTTGAGCAGGACAATGCCCTCGCCCTCGACCTCGCGAACTTTCGCTTCGCCCGCAGCCTTCAGCTCGGCAATGCTGTTGTATTTGCTCTCAAAATAACGCGCATAGCCTTCGGTCTCGCCCTCAGCCAGCGTGCTGACGACCTTGGAGGTCGCCGTGCCGAGCGCAGAGTTGATCTGACCGGCACATTCTCCGGCGATGACGTTGCCCGTGAAGACGATGGCGCACAGTCCCGCCGTGATGTTCAAAAACGCTTTCTTCAGCGTTCTCTTCGATGAAGGTTTCATTGAGGAGTTCTCCTTTCCTGATGAAAAACCGTGACAGCTTTTGATCCTGCCGTCGAGCCCTTGCGGCGGCGCGTCGGCATATCAGGCGGTTTCTGTCCGGTGCGCGGCTGCCCGAACATACCCCAACCGCCCTATGATTCTTTTTGTATTTTATAAT
The DNA here is from genome assembly GCA_934643825.1 of uncultured Clostridia bacterium. Lineage (GTDB taxonomy): Bacteria > Bacillota > Clostridia > Christensenellales > Aristaeellaceae > Ventricola. The sequence continues at coordinate 49,719 of CAKUCW010000016.1, forward strand.
AGAATCCACAAGTTTTAAAGGCTTTTGTCGTGCATCCCCTTAACCTTGTCGCAACAGGGAATTAAGGTTATTGACGACGCATTTTTGACGTGATTGGACGAGACGCCGCCCTTTAAGCTCGGCATTCGGCGCAGGGAACGGTTTTTTTTGCTTTTTCTCTTCTTTTGCCGAAAAAATCCATTTGCATGTACCGCGCAATTGTGTCATAATGTACTTGTCAATTTTAGGGATGTTTTGCCAGTCACGGCGGGAAATGCGGTTCCTGCGCTGATTCGGCAGAGCGGTTTCCCCGTGATTTCCAAGCACGCAACGGTATGGGCGCGGCAAGTCCTTTCCTTTGAGGCGGGCTTTTTTCCTGTGTTTGGAAAAGCTGAAAGGAGTTTTTTCCATGAGCGACACTTCCGTCAAGAAGGCGTTCGGTGTGTATAGCACGATTGTCGCGGCGATTCTGTCGTTGGCGGCGGGCATTTATTTCCAGATGATCAACGGAACGTTTGGCGCAACCAAGCGCGTTTGCTATGATGCGCCGGTGGTCTATCTGCTGATTGGCGGCGCGGTCGTGACCGTTCTGCTGATTGCGCTCAAGCGTTATGGTCTGGCGTCTGCCGTCGTCACGGCGGCGAGCGGCTGCTCGATCCTCTTCTTCATTCATAAGTGCTACTGGTACATCAGCGACGTCTTTGTTGCCATCGACGAAAAGGGCTTCGACCAGAAGTTCATCATCTTCGTCGGTCTGGCTGTGGCTGCTTTCCTGATTGGCGAGATTTCCATCTACGCCCGTAAGACGAAGCCGGTTAAAGCCTGATTTCTGTTTTACAACGATATACGGGTTCCCGTTGCGGCAAGGCTGTCGTAACGGGATTTATTATTGTATAGGAAAAGGCGTAACATCGCCCGCGTAAGCAAGACATTGGTGCGTGGCGGACTTCGGCGGAAGTGAAAGCGGGCTCAGCCCGCTTTTTAGCGTATAGGAAATTGCGTAAAATCGCCCGCGTGAGCAAGACTTTGGTGCGTGGCGGACTTCGGTGGAGGTGAAGGCGGGCTCAGCCCGCTTTTATTCTAAACGCGCATAAACCGCGCACGGTTCTCTCACTGTCCGGGAAAAGAAAAAAGATTGTTTAAAACGTAAAAGTATGGTATGATGGAGTAAAATCATAGATCATAACGTGAATGATATTTAAATAACATAAAGCAGTGTCCGCGCCCGGAGAAGGGAAATACAAATGTTTTTTGTGCATTTGCGAGCCGAACAAATGCATCGCTGCATGAAATAAATGGATGACCGCACGGAAAGGAGCGTGAACGCGACATGCTGCTGCTGGCGATTGTAGATGACGATCTCAATGACTCTTCCGCACTGAGCGCACTTGTGGCGGAGTATTTTAAGAAGAATAACCGAGCTTATATGTTCCGCGTGTTCAACACGTCGATGGACTTTATTCGCAGTACGGAAAACTACGATATCGTGTTCATGGATATCCGGATGGATCAGCTTGACGGGCTGGAGGTCGCCCGGATCATGCGCAAGATCAACACCAGTTCAGCGCTGATTTTTGTGACGCATATGGCGCAGCTGGCGATTAAAGGCTATGAGGTGGATGCGCTTGACTTTATCGTGAAGCCTGCCGATCAGTTTTCCATCAACTATGTATTGGATAAAGCCATCAATCGGCTGGAAAACATATCCAGCACGCTGATTGCAATCAAGACGTCGGACGGCATTGTCAGCCTTTCTTCTAATGATATTACATACGTCGAGGTTTTTGATCACAATCTGGTTTATCATACGACCAAGGGCGTTTATGATGTTCGCGGACGCCTTTCGGATGTGCTGAAGAAGCTGGATCCGAAGCGTTTCATCATGTGCAACCGCTCGTTTGTGGTCAACCTGCGCTATGTTCAAAGCGCCTGCAACGATTATCTGACGATAGACGGAACGAAGATCTCCGTTTCAAAATCCCATCGCAAGGAAATCATGCAGCATTTTTCCAATTTCCTGGGGGAGAATGTATGATCGGAGACAGCCTGTTTATACAACTGGTCGATCATCGGGTATCGACCGCGCTTATCTTCTTTTTGCTGATGGTGCTGCTGAATAACAGAAAGCCCAAGCAGAAATTCGGACTGCGTGCCGCGGCTGCGTTTGTCGCCATGTGCGCGGTAAGCTGGATTCTGAGAACCATTATCGATGTCGGGGCTGCAAGCGAGATTGTGCAGGGGCTGGAATACAGCATCTATACCATTGTAATGAGCCTGATGTTCCTGTTTGGCTATGCGTTTTGCTATTATACGACGCCGGGTGAGCTGGTTTATATCGACTTGCTGGCGCTGACGATTGTAAAAATGGCATGGAACTCGTTTAAGGCGGGAAGCTATGCGGCGGATTTGTTCGGCATGCCGAACGTGTGGTCACGTTACAGCGTGATGGGATCGCTGGTTTCGTATTTTGTGTATGCGATGATCTGCGTGGCAAGCTGCCGGATTATGGGCGTAGCCATAGGCGAGGTTGAGGATTTGTCGCCGGGACAGATGGTGCCGACGTTCCTCGTCTTTTTGAGCTGTCAGGCTGCGCTGGATTTCTGCGGACACGTTTTCACGGCGGACAGCAAGGGATTGTTCCTTTATTATGTCTGCGCGATGGCATATACGGCGACCAATTACAGCGTTTTGAGATTGGTTGCTCTGCGGGCGCGTGAACAGAGGGACAATGATAACATGCGGGCGTTTATCAACAATAAAATACACTATTATCAGGTCAGCCATGACGGCATTGTGTCGCTGCAGGTGAAATGTCATGACCTGAAGCATCAGATTAAAGCCATTCGCTCTCAAATCGGCAAGGAAAACTTTGAAAAGTATCTTGATCGCCTTCAGGACTCGATCGATGAATACGGAACGGTGGTTGACTGCGGCAATGAAGCCATCAATGTGGTTTTGACAGAAAAGAACATACTCTGTACGAACTGTGGCGTGAAGTTTTCCTATATTATTGATGGAACACTGTTTGACTTCATGAGCGATATGGAAATCTACTCGCTGTTTGGCAATGTGCTGGATAATGCGTTGGAAAGCTGCGGCAAAGTCAGTGATCCGGAGAGAAGGGTTATTTCCCTCAAGGCGGTTTCGCAGGGGGAAATGGTTGTGCTGCATGTTGAAAACTTCTTTGAGGAAGAGCTGGTCATGGTCGATGGTATGCCGGTGACGACAAAGAGCGGAACGGGACATGGTTTCGGATTGAGATCGATCAGGGAAATTGCAGAGAAGTATGGCGGCGTTGTCACGCTGAATACGGAAGGAAATATCTTCAAACTGACTGTGCTGATGAAAAGACAGTGAACAGTGAATGTAGAAGCGAAGGGACGAGGAGACTCGTCCCTGTTTTGTTTTACCGGAAAACTGAGTTACTTCCCCGCGCAGCGGAGAAAGGGTGCAGGGAACGAAGTTCCTTGCTGGGGTTTGGGGTGAAGCCCCAAGCAGGTTTGGGCGGCAGCCCAACGTAATCCCCATTTTAAAAAAAGAAAATGTAGTTTCAGCGCAGAATGCGGAGCATTCTGCAATTGAAACGGGTTCAAACCGAAAAAGCAAACAAAAGCCTGCCAACTAATAGTAGTCAGGGAGCGAAGCGAAACCTGACGGTGAATTTCCGCAAATTTTTCGATTAAATGCAAAAGACCCAAACTCTGCATTTTTCCAGCAATATCTAAGAAAAATGCAGCTTTTACCCCTCAAAAAACCGCTTTTAGATGAAAAAGATTCAAAAAGTGTCAAAAAAAGATTAAAAAAGGGGTTGACACGGGGACGAAATCGCGATATAATAACTGAGCTGTCAGCGCGAGACACTAACTCGCCGGGCAGCACGGATCCTTGAAAACGATACAGAATCAAGAAGAACGCGAACTGCGATTTTCACGAGTCGCAGTTAAGAAAAAGACAGTCAATTCGAGAATGAGTTTTGAACTTGGGAGCAATAGCTTCTAGGATTCAAAAGGATTAAACACGAGA
>CAKUCW010000017.1 GCA_934643825.1 uncultured Clostridia bacterium
CCATCCGCTGATGGACTAACGCAAGAACATTCCCAATCAATACAAAAGGCAGCTATACGGGCGTGTAGCTGCCTTTTCCGTTGGGTTAATTGAGCTGAAACATCTGATAACGTGTGGGCGGAGTGAGTAGGCATGTTTTTGGCTGCAAGCCTGCCGAAATCGACACGGTCATATGGATTGACGCGGATGGCATGCAGATGATAAAATTGGTTATAGTGCATGGGTAATTTAAGGGCGAAACCGACAGCTTGGCGGCGACCATGGATGCGCTGAACCCGTTCCGCTGTTGCGGGTATGCGTACGACAAAAAACAGAACGGCGTTGTTGGCTGAGCAGATCGCATAATCCGGCAGATCATCGGGTCATGGAACATGGAAAAATTGCGGCGTTCCATCCTGCCGGATGTGAGAAGAAATGAGCCGAGCGGCTGAAGGTCAGGGCGTTTTATCGGAACGTTTTATGGATCGAGAGGAGAACGGAATCATGGGGACTTGGGGAACAGGCATTTTTTCAAATGATACGGCATGCGATATCAGGGATATGTATCGCGATTATTTAGCCTGTGGATATGACGATGCAAAAGCAGAGCGGGCGGTTACGGCGTACTGGGTTCCACAAGTGAGGGATACCGAAGAAGAAGCGGTTTTTTGGATTGCGCTGGCTGTCACAGAACATAAATATGGAAGATTATCCGATGAAACAAAACAGAAGGCGCTTCACTGGATCGAATATGAAATAAAAAACATGGAGAACTGGAGCCAGACGCAAAAGAGCCAAAGAAGAGCCGCTTTGAAAAAAGCAGCGTCCATGCTTGAACTTCCCCGTGAAAAAAAGAAGGTTTCGCCTTTGCGCGGTCATTCCACACCATGGAAAAAGGGAGATATCATTCTTGCCGGCATGGAAACAGAACAAAACGACGGAGATTATTTTGCCATGCAGGTCTTTGACGTGATCGATGTACCCTGCTCCGGCTTTATTCAAGACGGTCCTGTAAACCAAGTGCCTGTGGTTGGAATATATAGCTGGATTGGTAAAGAATATCCCGGCGCTTATGCGCTCATACAGCATGGCTTTATGAAAAGAAATGGTCTTGCGAGTGAACGCCCGGCTGTTATTGGTTTGATCACAACAGAGCGCGAATGCAAAAAATATCACTGTTCGGTTGTAGAAAACAATAGCCTGTATTTGAAGCATATCGATGAGGAACAAATCAAACAGCAAATCGGCGGAACTTGGGGAGGCTTTAAGTCGAGCATTGCCCGTTTACAGGTTCAAATGCAGAAAAGTCAGGCAGAATAGTTTGATGCTAAACTTTGATGTGAAAAGCTTTATAGGAGCTGAAACATCTGACAGATATACTTGATGACCCTGTAGGCTTGTTCCTGCTGAGGAAAGAGAAGGATAGAGGGGATTGGAATGGGTGGATATTCTGGCTGGTTTGACCCGATTTGTTATCAATTCTATTTTTATCATGTCCATTCAACGGGGTTTTCTCCGGAAGTGAGCAGGGCATATGGCTCGTTCCTTGAAGAAATTAAACCTTACTTCGAACATTGTATTTCTTTAAATGAAAGTCTGCTGTTAAAAATACATGACAATCAAGCGGGATTCATTGTGCGCAAAATAAGCGGATTAAAAGAGGCGAATGACAGCTTTAACGCGATTTCGAATGGAATGGATCCATCTATGGACGAGGTTAAATGGTCATTGTGTTCCGGCAAAATATCGCGGCAATTCGCTGCGCCAGTCAAAGAGATTCCGCCCGATTGGAAAAAAGATGTGATGCGTTATATGAACGATCGGAATGAGTCGGGCATAAGCGAAAAAGAACAGAGGGAATGGCTGTATAGGATCCTGAATTGCGCGTCAGAGGATTTGAAAACGTGTTGTTTTCCATCAAAATGCTTCGCGGCCGGAAGTGAAACTTTTGTACTCCATCATCGGTGTATTCCGCTGAACGGGACTGCGGCATATGCAAATGAGATTTTGAAAGAAATCGGAATGGAACAGAAGCAGAATCTGTTCGTTGAATATATATATGTGTCGATTCCCAGATATTTGTTAAGGCATATGAATCGATCGTTTGATTTGCAGGATCGATGGAAAAAACGATTAAAGCAGTTATCCGCTGCATTCAGAATCAGTGTCGGCGGCATAAAAGCCGATTGCTTTAAGCCTTGCCGAATAGCGCCGCTTTTAACCATCCATGGAAACTATAAACTGGGCTTTTCTGAACGGATTCCCGATGTTTCATGGGGAATGTGTATGACAGAAGAACAGATGAAGGGCTTCAATCAATCCGATGCAGCTTTTGATGGTCTGTATCAAGTGGAGCGGCTGGAAAATGGAAATGTATATCTGCAACTGACGCCGAATATGGACACGGTACCCATCGAGAATATACAAAAACTTTGGAAATGGGCATCTAACAAAATCGAGCCGATCGAATGCATGGACTATTCGGTGTATGAAGTTCCCAATTCCATGCAGATGGGAATTGGGCTTGAAAATCTGCATATGGATGAACCCGGATATTATTGTTTTAGAATTTAAAACCAGCTGCATTTTGAATGCCTTTTTTGGAGTGGCCGCATGTCTTTTGAAAGCGAAACGGCTGTATGGATTGACGCGGATGGCATGCAGATGATAAAATTGGTTATAGTGCATGGATAACTTGGACGAAAAGCAGACGGTTTGACGATGACGAGCGGCGCTGACTCGTTTTGCGCATGGAAGATAAGGAGGATAAGATGAAACCGATAGAACGAAAGAGCGTGTTTTCGGAGATTTTCGGAAGAACGCTGCTTGAAAACGGATATATCGAGGAAAAACATGTCTTCTATAAGCTTGATAATCAAAATGAAATGCTCAAGTATATGTATATGGTTTCACTGGCTGCGGGACATGGCATGAAGATTTGCTTCGATATCGTTCCGTTCGCTCTGAATGCCGATCCGACGCTTCCGCAAAGCAAGGGCTACGAAACGTTTACTTTAGATGACGTATACCTGCGAGTGAAGGGAACGCACGGGGATGAATTTGGGACGGATTGCTGTCTTGAGGATGATTTCCGGCGAGTCATGCAGAACGCCCTTGATGAGTTTAAAGAGGTTTTGCTGGTTCCGCTCAACCGTGTCAATAACCTGGCGGATTATATCGACTTCATGGAGAAGATGTTTCCGGTTTATGGGTTGATTCAGGATCGGGGAATCATGGCGTATCTGGCAAATCATGATGAGGAAAAAGCGCGGGCAGTTGCGCGGAAAGCCATTGAAGCCATTGAAAGCATATTAAACGATGCCTGCGCAATGAGCGTGCTTACCGAACGGAAAAAGGCTGAATACACGGATAGGATTGAGCGGCTGAGGACGGAAATGGAGAATGGGTTTTGCACCTATCGCATGAGAATTGCAGATAACGAAAGGCAATCGATTTTGCAGAATCAAAGCTTTTTTGAAAAGGCAGCCTCATCGCGGTGACGGTTCAGTTTTGGATAAAAGAAGAGGTGCTGAACAATGGATGCGATTTTGGAATATTTGACGCTAAAAATCACCGCACGGGAGTTTCTGAATAGAGTCATGCATGAAGACACGGTATATGATCGGATCCAATCCAAAATTCCCCAAAGCCGTTTTGCCTATGACGAGGAATGGAAAGGATCTCCCGTTTGCGCAGAAGCATTCCAATATGACGATTTTGACCTGCGACGGACGCTTTCTGCCGGATACTATTCATTGGTGCGTTCACAGCGTTGCGCGGCAGCATATAAAATGATCTTTTCTCTGTTCCGAAATGAATATCCGAATATCGTTTATAACACATATTACGATCAAATTTCAAAAATTGCGATTGACATCGTCCCGGAATGTGTTGACAGCATGGAGGCAGGGGAAATCCTATTTGAATGCATCAATCAAGCTATGGATTTATCACCGGAAGAACGGAGAAAAAGAATACAGAGTGAAATCAAAAAAGCATTTCATCTTGAGAAAAACGGAAAGAGACCGAGGTGGATTCAAGCGTCGCAATGGCCCGTTGAAGATGGAATCCCGTTAAAGTTTATCTCGCAAAAAGAAACGGGCGATCAGGTGGAATATCAGTTTATGGATGTGAGAAATCAGAAAAAACGAGTCATTACACAGTTTTATTGACGAATATATAAAATGATGTGCTTTGAAATGGAGGAAAAGAAATGAATCACGAGTGGTCAGAACAGGAATTGGATGAAAAATCGGTATGGGCATTTCAACATCCACATAATGCAAAAGAGAGAAGAAAAATTCGAAACGATATCGCAGATGAAATTGAAGAAATTCTTGTAAATGAAGGGTTTGTCCGTTGCAGGACAACATTTTTTCGTGCGAATGGTGACGATTTATTGCAGTATATTAGTGTTCGATGTTATGGAATGTGGGGACAGCCGGAAATTGATGTGGAATTGGGACCTTTGTATAATGTGTTTGATTTTGTAAGACGTACTATGAATGAAATGGTCACAGATGAAGGGGTTGAAGGAAAAAGTATTGAAACTCTTCAAAATATACATATACATCCTATCTACAATTCGTATTTGGCACATAAAGATGATTATATGTCTGAAATGAAGAGAGAGAAGGAAATCTTAAGTAAAGTAATTAGAAATTTAAATGAAATAGATAATTTAAAAAAGTATGAAGCGTGGTTTGGAAAAATTGTTGGGATAATAGATGACGTACATGACGTACATCTCGCGAGATTACCATATTTGCTGATTTATAGGGAGTATGAAAAAGCCGTCAGGATGATGAATGAATATAGGCTTGAGGAAGAACACGCTTATCAGAAAATTCAGGCGGAATATTCATGCGGATTTGAAAAAATCGAAGAAATGCTCCCTGTAAGATTTAAAACCTATCAGGAATTTGGTGAGCTGATTCATGCGATACATGAAAAGAACGATGATCAAATCGAGAAGATCCTCAATCAATGGAAAACGGAAGCTTATCATGCCATAGAAAAAAGATCGAAGACGTTTTGCAAGAAATATCCGATTGTTTTATTCCGCTATGGCGCGGTGTGAAGCATATGCATTCAACCGCGAAAGGGACGGTCGTTCGGCGGAGAGATGAGGACAAAATGATTTTAAATCTCGATGCGAAGTTCCCCAAGGAAGTATTGGACATGAACGCTTCTGCGGATGATCGGTATATCTATTGTGTGACAGAAAAGAGCATAAAGATTTACGATACAGAAGAAAAAGCAATCATACATGAATTGAAAAAACTGGGGAACGCAAGGACTGCCGTTTCCGAAGACGGACGCTTTTTGGGATGCGCCTGTCCTGTGAGGGGAGCCGTTCAGGTAACGATTTATGATACGCGGGAAGGGTATGAAGAAGCATTTAAAACGGTATGTCCGGGAGAGGATTCCACGGTTTATCCATGCTTTTCTTTTGACAGCCGATTTATGATGATCTGCAATGGAGAAACACAGGAAAAAGTATGGGCGATTGATATTTTGAATAAGAAATGCGAATGCATGTATCAGTGTGAAGAACAAACCATCGTGACCAACATCGATAGCAACGAATTTGGAATTCTGCTGTCGATTTGCCATGTCGGTTCGCTTGCGCAGAAAAGCTGCCATGTGTATTTTAAAACCGCAACGAGCAAACCGAAGATTATTCCGTTTGATTTTCAAAATATCAAAGATGATTTTTACCGCCGATGCGGGGAACGCCTGATTTTTGAAACACACTGGCTTGAAAAATCAAAAGCGCTCATCATGTATGAAGCCAGAGGATGGAATGAGGCGTTTCAAGTGGTCGATTTTGAAACGATAGACAAGATAACGCCGAGTGTCCTTTACGAAATTCCTTATCGCATGAATTCAGGAATCAGGCTCTCAAAGAACAGGAAATATGCGGCGTGCATTGCTTCTGATTTTCATGAAGAAAAGAGAAAAGTCGAGCAAAGAGCCTATGTGTTCCAAACTCATGATGGACAAGCAAAACTGTCTCGATTGATGAATACGATCTGGAATGTCAGCTTCTTAAACGAGAAGGATGAGCTTTTGATATCCGGCGATGCTGCGGAAAGCATATCCTTCGCTTCTGACGCAAAAGGGGATGTGATGATTTGAATCAATATTCGGAGTGCATGATGTGCAAAGAAGAAAATCATATCATATTTAAAGCGAAAGCGATAACACTTCTTGATGATGATGAAGCATTTGAGAGAACATCTATTCCTGAATGGTGGGAAAAGAGCATTTGCAGAAGAATATTGAGAAATCCCTATACGGCATATTATTGGTGTACGCATTGTGTTCAGCATGGGTTTTACAATAAAGTTACAGATTATAAGGGAATATGGGGATTGACCTCGCTTCCGAAAGGAAGCATGAACGGGTTTTATGATGTTGATGACGGAAGGGTGTATTGGGGCGTTATAGAAGAAAATGAACCTAAAGCCCTGAAACATGATTCGAATGTAGTCATTCTTCTGCCTGAAAACCAGCCTTTTCCGGATAAACAAGTTAAGGAAGTTTTTGAAAAACACAGAATCGGCTTTTTTACCTATCCATCAAAAGCATTTTTTGAGGAATTAATAGCATTGCTTCCTTCAGCATATGTGATTCATGATTCTGAAACAGGAGATTCTGTTCTGGAAGTGTGGGGAAACAAGGTCGAACAAATATTTGAAGAAGAGGATTGTCACCCGTTGAACGGAGAACGAATTTAAAGCAAGACGTTATTCCGGATTTCGACTGCTTTTTGAGGAGGAAAACATGAAGGATATAATCGGAATTTCGTTTGATACGGATGATTTGGATGATGATAATGCTTTCCTGATGATGATCTTAAAGGAGATTGATGCGGATCTGGAATGGAAAGTGGATTGCTTCACGGATTACGAAGACTATTTGAATTCGGAAATTGAGGGATATCTTTCCATAAATGAGCTGGAAAAGGTTTTAAATGAAAGCAAGAAAGCGATCTTTATTCGGGTTATGGGGAAAAACAAAGCCGGAAAACCGCAGAGCATTGAAACAAAAAACGATTTCTTTGCCAGCGATTATGAAGTGTGCGTGCTTTGCTGTGATTCCGCCTATTATGAAATCTATTCAAAAAAAGAAGAAACTGTACTCAAGATAAAAAGCAGGGTTGCGGGCAGATGCAGTCATGTTGAAATCATCACAAAAGAAAACGTTAGCAGAACGGAATTTGTGGTATAACGAATGGCGAGTCCAGCAGAAGAAATCCTATCAGCTCGAGGTGACTGGAATGTATACGGAGTATAAAAGGGCGCTGATTCGATGCAATGTGATGAAGGAGCGACGCCAAACGGGCTTGAAGCTGGAAATTGACATGGAGAATATAGACAGCTTTGAAATCCGCTCGGTTTTTGAATGATAGGTTCCGCCAAGCACGAATGAGCTTATAAGTCCGGAAAAACAAAAAACGGGCTGAGCCCGTCCCAGACTGTAGACAAAAAGCCAATCCCCTCCGAAGGGCAGATTAGCCCTTTTCCGCAAATGAAAGAATAGCTGAATTTCTTGATTTTGCTATTCAAGCCAAGTTTGCTTATGTCAACAAGCTAAAACGGGCTGAGCCCGTCCGATGGATTCTATAAACGGATATAAACAAAAAATCAGTTGAGCAAGATACTCAACTGATTTCTATTGGCTCCCCAGGTAGGGCTCGAACCTACAACCCTTCGGTTAACAGCCGAATGCTCTGCCATTGAGCTACTGAGGAATATGGTGGATTGAAGTGGACTCGAACCACCGACCTCCCGCTTATCAGGCGGGTGCTCTAACCGACTGAGCTATCAATCCGAACGAATAGTATTATAAGCCGAAAGAAGAACAATGTCAACCCTTTTTTAACATTTTTTTCAAAAGAGGTCCTTATGTGTCCGAAAAACACAGAAATTTTGTTCACGAGGACATTCTTTTCGCAGTTTTCCGTGCGCCATCAAAAAAGCAGCCGCTTATTTGCGACTGCTTTGATGCAGCAAAGAACATTTACTCGCCGTAGGTGATCGTGACGTTGTCCTTGATGAACTTGGACAGGCGGTAGATTCCCAGCAGATCGCTGACAGCTTCCAGAATCATGACGATGCCGATTGCCATGATGAGCATGTTGCCATAAATGCCCGGGAAGGCGACGATGGTGATGGCGAGAACCAGCGTCACGATGGCGGAAATCAGCATGAAGTACCAGCGATCAAAGCCATAGCTTTTCAGCGTAAGCGCACGCTTGATGCCGCTGATGCTGCTGACCATAATCATCAGACCGAAGACGATGAACAGCACGCTCGGCAGGAAGTTCGGGCTGATGAACGAGAAAACGCCGAATGCCGTTGCGCAGATGCCGATGAGCAGCTCAAACGAGTAGGCGGTCATGCCGCGGGAGAAGATAAAGGAAAGAATGTTGAATACGCCGTAAATGGTGATGCCTGCGCTGATGAGCATGACGAGGAGATCCGTGACCTGACCGGGTGCAAACAGCAGGATGATGCCCAGAATCAGGTCTACGACGGCGGTCAGAACGAAGCTGATTTTAATCTCTTTGGCAGCTGTGCGAAGCGGAAAATCGTGTTTTTCTTTTTTCATGGTGAAAATCCTCCTTCTTGATCGGGAAACCCCGAAAACAAATTCTGCTGAAATATCAACTCGAAAAGCGGGTTGAACGCAAAGACTGCGCCGCTCAGGATGACGAGAATCATGCTGACCACCCGATTGAGCGCCGCCGGAGAGGCGTGGTGGACAGGCGAAAGGCAAACATGCCCTTCCATATGGATTCGACGCTTTTGCGCAAAATCCTATGGGAATCGGATATTTATGATCATAATAAGAAATGATATGCGTCTGAGTGTGCGCCCAGTACGGATGAAGCTCCCTGCGCGGGATGCGGCGCGGCAGAATCGGATGATTTATTATAGAAAGAAGCGGAAGGGAATGTCAAGCGGGGCGAATTGACTCGGGATAATCCGGAGATCAGGCGGCTAAAAGCGCAGAGAAAGCGTGGAGAAGGGCAAATAGAGGTTGGGCGCATTGACAGAGCAGGATGCAGGGGATATAATTAAACTGAAAATATATCGTCTTGCTGCTTTTTGTGGCAATGGAGGAAAGACATCATGCAGACAAAGGCTGCGAAGAAAAAGACGCAGAGTTTGCGCATTATCATTGTTGGCTGCGGCAAGGTGGGGCATACGCTGACCGAGCAGCTGGTTCGCGAAGGACACGACGTGACCATCGTCGATACGAGCGAGCGCGTTGTTCGCGATACGACGGACGCGTTCGACGTGATGGGCATCCAAGGCAACGGCGCAAGCCTGAGGGTGTTGATGGAGGCGGGCTTGCAGCAGGCGGATCTGGTGATTGCCGTGACAGGCTCGGACGAGCTGAATCTGCTTTGCTGCACCATTGCGAAGAAAGCAGGCGGCGAGTTGGCGGCGATTGCCCGTGTGCGCAATCCGGATTACAGCGAAGAGTTGCCCTATCTGCGCCAGCAGCTGGGGCTGTCCATGATCATCAATCCGGAACTGGAAGCCGCGCAGGAAATTGCGCGTCTGCTTTCGCGTCCGCAGGCGCTGACGGTCAGTTCGTTTGCCAAGGGACATGCAGAGCTTGTTCGATTCAAGATTCCCAAGGGGAACATCCTGCATGGGCGGCGCATCATGCAGCTGGAGGACATTTTCCACTTTGGCTATCTGGTTTGCGTTGTGGAAAACGAGGGACATGTGGTGATTCCCAGCGGCTCGACGATGCTGCATGAAGGGGACGATATCACGATTCTGGCGTCTTCCCGCGAGGCGCACCACATTTTTGAGAGCATCGGCATGCACTCCAATTCCGTGCATAGCTGCATGATTATCGGCGGAGGCAAATCGTCTTACTATCTGGCAAAGCAGCTGATCGAGCAGAAGCTGGAGGTCAAGATCATCGAATCCAATAAGGAGCGATGCGAGGAGCTGAGTACCCTTCTGCCGGAAGCGTTGGTCATCTGCGGCGACGGCAGCGACGAGGAGCTGCTCAAGGAAGAGGGGATCGGAGCGGCGGAGGCATTCGTTCCGCTGACGGGTCTGGACGAGGAAAACATCCTGCTGACGCTCTTCGCCAAGCGCGTTCCGGGGCTCAAGACGATCACCAAGATCAACCGCATCACGTTCAACGACGTCATCGACGGGCTGGAACTGGGCAGCGTCATCTATCCGAAGTATATCACGTCGGAAGCCATTATCGCCTATGTGCGGGCGCGGCAGAACTCCATCGGCAGCAATGTCGAAACGCTGTATCACCTGTTTGACAATCGCGTGGAAGCCATCGAGTTCCGCGTCGGAGAGGATGCGCCGGTCATCGGCGTACCGATTATGGATTTGAAGCTGAAGGACAGCCTGCTGATTGCCTGCATCAACCGTGCGGGAAAGATCATCTTCCCGCGTGGTCAGGACACCATCGAGCAGGATGACACGGTCATCATCGTGACGACTCATTCCGGTTTTGGCGATATCAGCGACATTCTGCGTTAAAAGGGAAAGAGGATGCTCAGACGCCCGGGCTTGCCGTGCGCGGCTGACATCCATGAATGAGGGAAATCCAAGACAATTGGGATCTTGACAGGGGAACGGGGCAAAGCTCCATTCTTCGCCCATTTAAAGGATAGAGGAAATGAATACAAAGAGTATACGCTATATTCTGGGTTGGATACTCAATATCGAAGCGCTGCTGATGCTTCTTCCCGTCGGAACGGCTGTGTTCTATCGGGAAGAAGAGGGTGTGGCCTATGCGCTGGTGATGGCGCTGTGCGCGGCGATTGGCGCGTTGATGACCTATAAAAAGTCGAAAAACCCGAATTTCTATGCAAAAGAGGGCTTTGTCTGCACGGCGATGGGCTGGATTGCGATGAGTATATTCGGCTGCCTGCCGTTCATGCTGACCGGTGAGATCCCATCCTTTGTGGATGCGATGTTTGAAATGGTTTCGGGTTTCACGACGACCGGCGCAAGCGTTGTGGAAAACGTCGAGATGCTCAGCCATTGCACGAATATGTGGCGCTGCTTTTCGCATTGGATTGGCGGCATGGGCATTCTGGTCTTCCTGCTGGCTGTTCTGCCGCTGGTCGGCGGAAGCAATATGCAGCTGATGAAGGCGGAAAGCCCGGGTCCCTCGGTCGGCAAACTGGTTCCTAAGGTGCGCTTTACGGCGCGTATTCTGTATTATCTGTATGTTGCGCTGACGGTTTTGCAGGTTGTGGTCATGCTGCTGGGCGGCATGACGCTGTATGAAGCGCTGTGTACGTCCTTCGGCACGGCGGGAACGGGCGGATTCGGCATACGCAGCGACTCTATTGCGAGTTTTTCACCGTTTTTGCAATGGGCAATCACGATATTCATGATTGCGTTCGGCGTGAACTTCAACGTCTATTTCCTCATTTATATGCGTAAGCCCAAAGAAGCGCTGAAATGCGAGGAAATGCGCTGGTATCTGGCGATTATCGTGTCGGCGGCGCTGCTCATTTTTGTCAATGCCTACGATGTGAGCCTGACGATCGAGCATAATCTGCGTCAGTCTTTTTTTCAGGTCGCATCCATCATTACGACGACGGGCTTCGCCACGGCGGATTTCAACCTCTGGCACGGCTTTTCCCGCGGAATACTCGTGCTGCTGATGTTTATCGGCGCGTGCGCAGGCAGTACGGGCGGCGGCTTCAAGGTTTCGCGCATTGTTATTGGCTTCAAGTCTGTGATGGCGTATCTGGGGGCATTCCTGCATCCGCGTGCAGTTCGCAAGGTTAAATTCGAGGATAAGGATGTCGATTCGGAGACGATGCACGCGATCTGTGTGTATTTCATCGCGGCAATCGGGCTGTTTGTCATCTCTGTGCTGCTGGTTTCACTGGATGGCTTCGATTTGGTATCGACGTTTACGGCGGTTGCGGCGACGTTCAACAACGTCGGTCCCGGATTGGAGATGGCAGGCCCGTCGAGCAATTTTGCCGCGTTCAGCGATTTTTCCAAAATCGTGCTGACGATGGATATGCTGCTTGGCAGACTCGAGGTCTTCCCGATGCTGCTGCTGTTTTATCCGCCGCTCTGGAAGGAGAGCATCGAGGAAGCAAGAATACGCCGCAATCGGGCGGCGGGGCTGAGCAGGTAAGCGGGTTCGGGATTGATGCAAGCCGAAGCGAATGCTTCGCGGAGAAAAACGTTTTTGTATTCAAGCTCTGGCGGGAAATCTCGTTTCCTGCGCCCTTTTTTCGCTTTACATCGGTATAATGAGCTGTAAGGGTATGCATACGAAAAGCGCCGGTTCCATGGTGTGGTGGAAACCGGCGCTTTTCATTGTGGAAGGGAAATAAATGAGGAAGGGGAAGAAAAAAGGAAGATACTTGCCTTCGCGTGTGGTGGAGGGGGAGAAAGGAGCGAAGGCAGCTCGTAAAGGCGGATGGGATTCAACCTTTACGAGAGTCATTATAACGTCGGAATGTGGCAAAAATATGATGAAAAACGTAAATTGATGGGATATTCGGTCGCAAAAAGATGGCCGAACGCATGCCATGGCGGAAACATTGCCCTTTTGGGCGGAATGTGATACACTACAACAATAGGGAAGACGCGGAGATTCCCGCTTCCCGGCGCCGTATTGACTTTGTTTTGCGGAGAAAGACGGACGTTTGATCATATGCCCTTGATCGAGTGAGATGAAGGAAAAAAGAGCGCAGGGGCATGAACCCTGCCGGAGCGTGGAGCGGAGTCTGCACGTTTCCCAAAGGAGAAAAACAGAGATGCTCAGACGGCTTTGCGGAAGAAAAAAGGCGGCGTGCCTGATCGGCGGGGGAATGTATGCGCTGTTTGCGGCGTTTGGCTGGCAGGCGGAGCATAACGGCGGCTGCAACCCGGCGCTTGCGCTGGTCATCGCGGCGGTGCTGTTTCTGCCTGCGGCGGAGATATTGGCGTGGCTTTTTGAAAAGAGCGAGGCGAGGAAAAGACCTTGCGGTGAAAAGTCATTCAGAACGGGCAGGGCGTTTGCGCTCATTCTGGCATGCTATGTGCCGATGCTGCTGATTACGTTCCCCGGCTCGTTTGCCTATGACGTGCCGTATCAACTCAGGCAGGTCGTCACCGGACAGTATTCCACGCATCATCCGCTTCTGCATACGCTCCTTTTGGACGGGCTTTTGCAGCTGGGACAGCGTTTAGGGAACATCAACATCGGCGCGGCGCTGTATACAGGGCTGCAAATGGCGCTGCTTGCAGGCTGCTTTGCGCTGACCGGCGCTTCCGTTGCGCGTCAGTGCGGTGCGCGTGCGGGCAGGCGGGCAGCGGCGTTTTTCGCGCTGTACCCGCTCCATATGATGATGGCGGTCAACGCGACGAAGGACGTGCTGTTTTCCGGCTGTTTTGCGCTGACGGTGGCGCTGCTGTGTGAGCTGACGGAAAAGCCGACGGCGCGGCGGACGGCGGCTGCGGCACTTTGCGGCGCATTGGCGGCGATGCTGCGCAACAATATGGCGTATGCGGCAATCGTTTGGCTGGTGCTGTGGCTGCTGACGATGCGCAAAAAGGGAAAAGCGGCGGCAATCGCCATGGCGGTAGCACTGGCTTTGGGACTGGGCGGAAACGCGATGCTCAAAACGGCGACGCATGCGGTCGATGGCGACATGAGTGAAATGCTGTCTGTGCCGATTCAACAGATGGCGCGTGCCCGGCTGTTGGAGAGCGAAAAGCTGACGGAAGAGGAAAAGGCAGCAATCGACACCCTGATGCCCGGCGAGGCATGGCGGCTGTATGACCCGACGATATCCGATCCCGTGAAATTTGAATTCGACACCAAGACGTTTCGTGCGGATGCCGGGTATTATGGTGGAATATGGCTTTCGGTCGGGGCGAAATGCCCGAATGCTTATTTGGATGCGCTGCTGATGCAGACCTATTCGTTCTTCTATCCGTACGGCCGATATGGCGTGTCGGGCTATTATTTGCAGCTGGGCATGTCGGAAGCATACGATGAAAGCTGGTGCGGCTTTGCGCCGCCGAGCAGCAGAAGCTTTTTCCCGCGTGTGCTGGCGTCGCTGTCGTGGCGCTTTGGCGCACAGGGGGCGATGCAGATTCCCGTAATCGGCTGGGCATTCAACATGGGGCTGATTGTCTGGACGCTGTTTTTCTTCGTACTGCGCGAAATGTATGCGGGGAGATGGAAGCGTTTCTGCGTGTTCCTGCTGCCCGTGCTTCTGTGGGGAACATTCCTGCTCGGCCCCGTGATGGCGGGACGATATATCTATCCGTTTGTCTGCGTTCTGCCGGTGGCGGCGGGAAAGCCCATGAGCGGAGAAAGAAAAAAACATGAATAAAAAACGCGGAATTCGGAGGCGTTGAAGCCCCGCCGCGAAGCATACAGGGAGGAATCATCATGAGATTGGACAAATATTTGAAGGTATCCCGAATCATCAAGCGGCGCACGGTCGCCAAGGAAGCCGGAGAGGGCGGGCGCGTGAGCATCAACGGCAAGGTTGCCAAGCCTTCCAGCGAGGTCAAGGAAGGCGACGTTTTGGAGATTCGCTTTGGCGAAAAGGTTGCCAGACTTCGCGTGCTTTCCGTCGCGGAAACGGTTCGCAAGAATGACGCGGCAGCGATGTACGAGATGCTCGAAGGGGAGGAACTGTGATGAATGCGGCGGTCATTGTGGCGGCAGGGCGCGGCACGCGCATGGGGCTGGAACGCAACAAGGTTCTGGCGCAGCTCTGCGGCGAGCCGGTTATCGCACGGACAGTTCGGACGTTCGAGGAAAGCGGATGTTTTGACGGCGGCGTCGTGGTTGTGACGGGCGAATGCGACTTGGAGGACATGACGCAGATTCTCCGGCATGCCGGGCTCTCTGCCAAGGTTGTGCTTGGCGGCGCGGATCGTCAGGAGAGCGTCTGCCGCGGGCTGGCGGCGGTTAATCCGAATGCGGATTATATTGCCATCCACGACGGCGCACGTCCGCTGGTCACGAAGGAAGTTATCGAAAGAACGCTGGAGAGCGCCAAGGCGTTCGGCAGCGGCGTTGCCGCGGTTGCGCTCAAGGACACGGTCAAGCGCGTGGACGGGCAGGGCTGCGTCATCGACACGCCGCCGAGGGACGGACTTCGCGCTGTGCAGACCCCGCAGACGTTTTCTGCCGAACTCATCTGGCGTGCACATGCGGAATTTGAGCATGGTGAACGCGCAACGGATGACGCGGCGCTGGTCGAGCGGATGGGCGTTTCCGTCCATCTGACGGAAGGCGATGTGGAGAACATCAAGCTGACGACGCCGGAGGATATGCTGCTGGCGAGACAGGTCATCTTGCGTCGGGAAGGACGGAAGGAGGAGCGCACCATGATGCGAATCGGACAGGGTTATGACGTACACCGTTTGGTGGAAGGGCGAAAACTGATTCTCTGCGGCGTGGAAGTGCCGTATACGCTGGGGCTTCTCGGTCACAGCGACGCGGATGTCGCCCTGCATGCGCTGATGGATGCGCTCTTGGGCGCGGCGGCGCTGGGGGATATCGGACGGCATTTTCCGGACACCGATCCCGCTTACAAGGGCGCGGACTCCGGCAAGCTGCTTGACCATGTCGTGGCGCTGCTGAAGGAGAAGGGCTATCGGGTGGGCAATGTGGATGTGACCATCGTCTGCCAGCGCCCCAAGCTCAAGGATTACATTGAGCAGATGCGCGAACAGGTTGCACGGCATCTCAACGTGGATGTGGACTACGTGAACATCAAGGCGACAACGACGGAAAAGCTGGGCTTTGAGGGCGAAGGCTTGGGCATTTCCAGCCAGGCGGTCGCGTGCATTGAGAAAA
Organism: uncultured Clostridia bacterium; assembly: GCA_934643825.1. Lineage (GTDB taxonomy): Bacteria > Bacillota > Clostridia > Christensenellales > Aristaeellaceae > Ventricola. Next base: position 15,820 of record CAKUCW010000017.1, read on the forward strand.
TCTAAATTGCATAACGAAGAGAATGGCAAAAAAATCGAGATATAAAAAGAAACGCAATCCCGTCCTTGCGCTGCTGGACGGGCTGCTGACCCTGCTGGATCGGCTGCTGGAGGGATTCGCGGCGGGCGTTGTCGCGCTGCTCAAGGCAATCGGCAGGCTGCTGCTGCTTCTCCTTAGGGGGATCGGCAGGCTGTTTCTGCTCCTGCTCAGGGGAATCGCCTATCCCTTCGGCAGGCTCTGGCGGCTGCTCGTCGGCAGGCGTAACCGTGCGGCACGCTGCATGCGGCTGACGGGGTTCGAGTTTGAAGAGTATATGGCGCAGGTGCTCAGGGACAATGGTTTTCGGCATGTCGAGGTGACGGTGGAGTGCGGCGACCAGGGCGTGGATATCCTCGCCGTGAGAAACGGCAAGACCTACGCGATCCAGTGCAAAAACTATGTGGATCTGGTGGGCAATAAGGCGGTGCAGGAAGCCTATGCGGGCGCACAGTATTACGGATGCGATATTCCGGTGGTCGTCTGCCCGACGGATTTCACGATACCGGCGCAGGAACTGGCGGAATCCACGGGTGTGGAGCTATGGAACGGAGAAAAGCTGTCGCATATGATGCGCGTCAGCGGCAGGCGACCGCACCATGACCCGAAGCGAAATGACGAGTATTGATGGCATTTTGCGGATGAGTCTTCGGATAAAATGGAGTTTTGCAGGCGGAATTTCATTTTTCAAAAAAAACGCTCTTGCATTTTGCGCATAAATCGAGTACAATGTATGAGTAGAATGTGATGACGGATGGAACTCATGCAATGCGAGGGTGTGAACCTTGTCAGGGCCGGAAGGCAGCAGCAATAAGCATTGTATCGTGTGTGCCGTGGGAATTTTCTGCCCCGAGCATTCTACGATTTGCATATTCAGCGTCGATGAAGAATCGGCGCTTTTTTGTGCGTAAAAAAACGCAAAAACCGCCCGCATGCGCAGAACTTTAGCGTTTTGCGAACTTGGGCGGAGGTGAAGGCGGGATCAGCCCACTTCAGACTGTAGACAAAAAGCTATTCTCCCCCTGAAGGAGGGAGAATAGCCCTTTCCGCCAATGAAAGAATAGCTGAATTTCTTGTTTTTGCTATTCAAGCCAAGTTTGCTTATGTCAACAAGCTGAGGTGGGTTCAGCCCGCTTTTTGCGTAAAAAACGCAAAAACCGCCCGCGAGCGCAGAACTTTGGCGTTTTGCGAACTTGGGCGGAGGTGAAGGCGTGTTTACGCTTGGGCAAACGTCTTTTTGAGGAACTGGGTCGCCAGAGCGCACCATGTGCGGATGCTGGGGTCGATGGCGGCGAGATCGTCGCCGCGGCAGACCTGGTCGTTGGCGATGGAAACGCCGTGCCTGCCGGCGGGATAGATGCGCAGTTCGGTGCTGACGTTGGCTTTGCGCAGAGCCAATGCCAGCATCAGGCTGTTTTCAACGGGAACGGTCTGGTCTGTGAATGTATGCCAGAGAAAGGTCGGCGGACAGTGCGGCGTAACCTGCGTATCCAGCGAGTGCGCTATGTGGTCGCTGATGTCCTGAGAACCGGTCAGCGCGATAAACGAGCCGCGATGGGCATATTCGCCGCCAGTGATGACGGGATAGCACAGAACCATGGCGTTCGGGCGAACCATTTCGGGTGTCAGCCCCATTTCCTGCCAAAGCTCTCCGCGATGCCACGATACGCCCAGACTTCCGGCAGCGTGACCGCCGGCAGAAAAGCCCATCACCGCGATGGCGTTCGGATCGGTGTGCAGTTCGTCGGCATGGGCGCGAACATAGGCGACGGCAGCCGCAACATCCTGCTGCGGGCGCGGATAGCGATGGGGCGCGTGGCGATACCAGACTACGAAGCAGTTAAAACCTTCTGCCAAAAAGCGGAGCGCGACGGGCTCGGCTTCGCGGAAACTGAGATATTCATAGCCGCCGCCGGGACAGATGACAATCGCCGGGCGGCGCATATGCGGGTCAATTTCTTCGTAGACAGACGGAACATAGAGGTCGAGCGCGACCTGTGCGCCTTCGGACGAGGGCAGGGTGATTCTTTCGCAGCGCATGATAAAAATCCTCCTTGAATGAAATCGGATTATATAATGGTGTTTGACGTCAGGGCATCTCCGTCATGTCACGGATCATCGACGAGAGCGCCCGGAGCATCGGGGGGGGGTAACTTTTGGCGGGCTCCTGCGCCGGTTTTCGTGCGGAAACGGTCACGGCAGGTTCATCCGCAAGCGCGTCGAAGCCGTAGGCATGGAAAATGTGAATCAGCTCTTTTTTGCCGGACAGTCCCAGCTTGTGCAGGATGCCCGTCTGCTGGTTGGCGATGGTTTTGCTGGAAGAGTGAAGCCCGACGTCCTGACCAAGCGTATACAGCAAAACGCTGCGCTCGGCGTCCGTCAGCGGGCTGAGCAGAAGGGAGCAAATCAGATGCGCCTGCGAGGTGACGCCCTGCGCGGTGGCGATCAGCGTCGGAATGAGCGCGGAAAAGCTGCTCTTATAGAGATAGGCAGAAGCAAAAGCGCGTGTGCTGGCGTGAATGATGGTTTCGTGATCTTCATATGAGGTGAGAATGACGACGCGGGCGTTCGTGTTCAGGCGAATTGTGCGTGCAGTTTCGATGCCGTCCAGCTCTTTTCCGGAGAGGTTCAGATCCATCAGGACGATATCAGGGTTTTCGGCGATGGCGATGGAAATCGCCGTTTCACTGTTTTTGCAGCTGGAACATAACTCGAAGCGCGGATCTTTTGAAAGCGTGCATTCCAGCAGATAGAGAAAATCCGCATCATCCTCGACGATTTGAACGCGAATGGTCTTCATGCGTACACCTTCTTTGGTTTATTGATCGTGGCTGGCGCAAAAGGCTTGGGGGATTCAGGTTTACGCGGCATGTTTTTGCTGAAAGGGGAACAGCAGGGAAAACGTGCTTCCCTGCCCCGGGCTTGACTCGACCTGAATGCTCCCGCTGTGCGAGGTCATGACATTGCAGCAGTAGTACAGCCCCAAGCCGAAATTCTGTCCGGTTTCCTTGGTGGTATGATACGGCTCAAAGATGTGTTTTTTCTCGCTGGCGGACATGCCGCAGCCGTTATCGGAAACGGAGAGAACCGCCTTATGCTGACGGGGAATGACACGATAGGAAAGCGCGATGCGCCCGGAAGAGCCTACCGCCTCAAACGCGTTGGTGAGCAGGTTTTCCAGAACTTCGCGCAGATGCGTCGGGTCGCAATACAGTGGCTCGGCGTCGCATTGGTCGATGCAAACCGTGCATCCGGCGGGCGGCGCGGCGCTTTCAACGACCTGCTTCAGCAGACTGCTCACGTCGCAAAACTCGGGCATGAGAACAATCTGCTCGGTATATGTGCGCGTGCGGTTGATGAGCTGACGAAGATGGTCAACGGAGCTTTTGATGATCTCCGCTTCGCGGTTTTCCGGGGACGCGGAAGCCATGATGGATGAACACCATTCGATCTTGTTCAGGTCGGTCTTGAGCGCGTGCGCCAGATACTGCGAATTGAGCTGAAGAAGGCGGTTGCCGTCGCCGCTCCAATCGTAGGTTTCCTTATGCAGACGGATACCCCAAATGCCCTCCCGAAACGCATGATACAGGCAGAAAGCAAGAATGAAAAAGACGACAGGCACATTGATCTGCCAAAGCTTATCCAGATTTTCGATGCCCAGCGCGTGATAGGGGAATGCGGCAATCATCCAGACCCACAGCGGCAGCAGAATGCTGATGACGGCAAGGCGGCGCTGCTGATATGGGCTGCTCAGGTGTTCCTGTTTCAGCGCACTCAGCAGAATGCCCGTCGCCACGATGACGCCGAAGCAATTATACAGCGCTATGGTCAGGCAGAAGATCGGACTGGATTGCAGGGCGAGTGTGTCATAAGGCGGAAAGAGAAACGCCAGATACAGCGCCGGAAGCCAGACCGCAAGGCGGAACGCACGGAAGCGGGCCGTATTCTTCGCCATTTTGTGAAAATAGAAGGAGAACATCAGCACCGAAGGAATGGAGAGCAGATAAAAGACGGCGCTGAGCAGCGAATAGATCAGCTCGCTTGTATGCAGAGAGAGCGAACCGCGGGCGATCAGCACAGGAAAAAGCGCATAGAACAGATATTCCTTGAGTGCGCCGACGCTGAACAGCATACCGCTGACAAAACACCACTGATTCCGCTTGTTTTTGGGATTGGCGACCAGAATGAGTATAAACACCATCCAGATCAGCAGCGTAAAGGTCAGGAGATTGCTCACGGACAGTGCGGACAGGAAAGAGCCCAGTCGATAGAGCCATGCAGACATTTTGAATTCCTTCTTACGATTGTAAATGTAATGATTGAATGACTTTCAGATTATGGTAATATAATTATATCGAGAAAATGCGACGTTCAAATCCAATACAGTTCAAATTATATCACAGTTTTTACAGAATAAAAACGGTTTTAGTGATTTTTAGAAAATTTTAAATATCACATGATTTTGAAGATTTCGGGCGATGTGGAGCGGCGGTTGAGAAAAGGAGAGCCGAAGTTGAAAACGTCTCCATTGAACCGAAGGGGTGAGTTTGCTATAATCAGGGAAAAGAAGGCGGAAAGAGGGATGAAGATGGACGAAAAACTCAGCGGAAGGATTGCCGCGCTGCGCAGGGAGCGCGGATGGACGCAGGAACATCTCGCGCAGCAGCTGGGCGTGAGCGCTGCCGCTGTCAGCAAATGGGAAACCGGCGCGTCCTGTCCGGATCTTGCGCTGCTGTGTCCGCTGGCGCGGGCGCTGGGAACCCATGTCGATCACCTTTTGGCGTTTGAAGAGAAGATGCCGCCGGAGCGGATTGCGGCGTGTGCCGAAAAATTCATCGGTTTGACCCGTCAAGGGGATCGGGAAGCGGCGCAGGCGTATCTGAATGGCTTGCTGCATGAATATCCGACAGACTGCGCCTTAAAGCTGCAAGCGGCGGTTTGGATTGCCGTGCTGCAAATGACCTTTTCGGAAACGGAAGGGATGAATGAACAGCGAAAAGCTTTATATGAGTCGGTTTATGTTTCGGGCAGCACGGCTCAGCGTCAGGCGGCTGCGAATGCGCTGGCATCCATCGCCATTCAGGAAAACAGAACGGAGGATGCGCGGCGCTATCTGGAAGAGGCGGGAGAGCAAACGGAGGACGCGGCGCTTCTGCGGGCACAGCTTTATCAGGCGACGGGCGAAAAAGACAAGGCGCTGGAGGAGATCCAAAAGCAGCTGTATCGCGCCGTATCGCAGACGCTGCAAATGCTGGTGATGCTGATGCAGACGAAGGAGAACGCGTCTGAGGCATTGGACATTGCCGAAACATATCGCAAGGTGGAAGCGATTTTTGCCGTGGGCGGCGGCATGAGTGCCGGGCTGCTGATGCAGCAGTATATGGCGATGGGCAGAAAACAGGAAGCGCTTGCCTGCCTGACGCAGATGGTGGATGCGGTGACAAGCAAGCCGATCACGCCGAATCCGTCGCTGTTTTATCCGACCTTTAAGCCGAAGGCGGATTGGCGGGACGCCGGGCGGGAACTGCGGGTTGCGCTTTTACGCGGATTGAGAGAGGATGAAACGCTGAGCAGCCTGCGCGGAGAAAAGGAATATGAAGAGGCGGCGGCGCGGTTGGAAGAGAGCCTGAGGAGCGGCAGAAGATAAAACAAAAGAAGCTGCAAAGCACAGGCTTCACAGCTTCTCGGAGGGGAGGAAGGAGAGCAAAATCAGAATTTGAGGAACCAGGTGGAGATATAGCCGGTCTTGCCGTCCACTTCAACCTTCGTCCAGTCCGTCGTTTTTTCCAGCACCTTGACCGTGGTTCCGACCGGAACCTTGCGGATTACGGATGCGGACAGGCTTGCGCGGCTGCGGAAGTTGACATAACTGCCGCCGTTGGCGTTAAAGACGCGGGCAGAACCGTTATGCGCCTCGCCGGTGACCTTCAGGTATTTTGCCATCATGTAACCGGTCTTGCCGTCCACGCTGACCTTATACCAATCTCCCTGACGGGCAAGCAGGGAGACCGTCTTGCCGTTGCGGTAATAACCCAGCGCTTCGCTGTTTACGGATGCTTCCCTGCGCAGGAAGAGAACCTGCGTATCGCGGGGGTTGTTGACCACAGCCGAGCCGACGGACGGGGTGACGGCGGTGCTGCCGCCGTTTGGCTTAGAGACGGAGAGCCAGCGGGTCTGCATATAGCCGGTCTTACCGTCCACGCTGACCTTGCTCCATTCGCCGTCGGAGGAGAGAACCGTCACCTTGGTGCCGCGGGGATAGGAACCCATGACATTTCCGTTAGGCGTCGCACGCAGGTTCAGCCCGCGGGAATTCGTCTTGATGTAAGCGTTGTAGTTCGTTTCGCCCTCGCTTCCAAGGTGCTTGGCGTACATGTAGCCGCTCTTGCCGCCGACATCGACGCTTGCCCAGTCGCCGTGGATGCCCTTGACAAGCACCTGCGTGCCCCAGCCATACTTACCCAGCACAGCGGAATCCGTGCTTTCTCCGGCGCGGAGATTCAGCGTGCCGCAGGTGATGACGCGGGTTTCGTTTTCGGCGAGGGATGCGAAAGGCATCGTCATCGCCATGCACAGCATTGCGGCGCAAGCCGCTTTCTTTTTGTTATTCAGCATAGTAGGAAGTCCTCCTTTGTCATTGACGAAGGCGTCCAAGCGGCCGCTCTTGACCGTCTTCTGCGTACATGACGAGCGGGGGAATTCTTTTATTGCAACATAATCGTTTCCATCTTCTGGAAGAAGGAAGATACGAGGAGGAGCGAAGGTAAAAAAAGCGGGAATAGCAGAAAAAAACGCCCCGATGCGGGGCGGTGATGGAAAGCTGGAAGGTTTTGGAAAAGGGGTTTAAGCGGAGTGGGGTGGGACTGTCAAGCTAACAACATTGATATTTCAAGAAAAAACTAAGTATTTGTGTCCGAAGGTTTCCAAAGGGCGACCGGAAAGCCCTTTGGTGGGGCGATGGGGCAAAGCCCCATATCCAAAATGCTTAGATATTTGTTTCTTGAAATGTTTGGGTTAAGATTGACAACCCCTTGGTTTTATGTTGTATATGGGGACGTTAGGGTAAGGTCCGTTTGGGAATTTCATCCCCAAACCCCATCTCCGCTTCGCGGCGGTTTAAAGCGGCTGGGGTGGAATCAGGTGACGCTTCGCTGCCTGATTCTTGTTTTTTTATGTTGGGTGCGGGGGGACGATTGGGGCTTTGCCCCAAGCCCCAGCAGGGAACATTGTTCCCTGCACCCTTTCTCTGCTTCGCGGCGACAGAGCGACAGTTACTGAGGGAGAAGGGTTAGGGAAAATCTATGGGCAATTGGATAGAAAAATCGGGTTGGCATTCGATCTCCATCGGTTTTCCTGTCAGGGGATGCAGGAACGACAAGCGAACTGCGCAGAGCTGATGATAGGGCACATGAAGCGACTGAGCGAGTGCGGCAGATTCTTTAGTGAAATACCGCGTATCGCCCAGAAGCGGGCAGCCGACATACGCCATATGCACGCGCAGCTGATGGGTTCGTCCGGTGAGCGGCGAAAGCCGAACCAGCGAAAAGCCCTGAAACACCTTTTCCACGGCATACTGCGAAACCGCGTGCTGTCCATCGGGCAGAACGGCACGGGTGAAGCTATCCGGCTCAATTCGGGCGATGGGTGCGTTGATGACACCGCAACGCGGCTCAGGCGTACCGCAGACGAGTGCGAAATAGGTCTTACGGAATGTCCCTTCCTGCATCTGGCGCTGGATATGAGCCTGCGCAAAGGGCAGTTTAGCGAAGAGAACGACGCCGGTTGTTTCCGCGTCGAGCCGATGAACGGGGTGTGCCGGTGCGCCGAGGTGAACCTGAACGCGTCCTTCCAGCGTATCGCTTCCGCGTGGAGCGGACGGGGACGGATGGCATTGCAGCGGCGCAGGCTTTTGAACGGCGATGAGTGCGTCATCCTCATAAAGCGTATGAACGGGAGGCGCGGAAGACGGGATTTCCGGCATTTCATATTCGGCAAGCGGAATCCGGACGGTTTTCCCTGCGCCGACACGCTGATTGGAAAAGAACGGCGAACCGTCTACGGTGATACCGATGCGTTTAGCGTCGCGAGCTTCTTTTGCGGAAAGAAGGAGAGCTTCACGCAAAATCTGATCGAGAGTCAGCGCGTGAAGCTCACTGGGAACGATATAGGTGAGAAACATAGGGCGATTTACAGAACCTTACTCAGAAAATCCTTCGTGCGCGGGTTCTGCGGATGGTCAAACACCTGATGCGGGTCGCCCTGTTCCATGATGATGCCTTCATCCATAAAGAGAACACGATTGCAGACCTCACGCGCAAAGCCCATCTCATGCGTCACGATGACGCAGGTCATGTTATTTTTGGCGAGAGATTTGATGATTTCCAGAACTTCGCCGACCATTTCCGGATCGAGTGCGCTCGTCGGCTCATCAAAGAGCATGACTTCCGGTTCCATCGCCAGCGCACGCGCAATGGCAAGGCGCTGTTTCTGTCCGCCGGAAAGACGGGAAGGCTTGTTATCCCGCTTATCGGAAAGACCGACGCGAGCCAGAAGGGATTCCGCCTTCGCGATGGCTTCATCCTTGCTTGCCTTTTTCAGCAGGACGGGGGCGAGGGTGATGTTATCGATGACGGACATATGCGGAAAGATATTGAAATGCTGGAAGACCATGCCCATCTTCTGGCGATGCAGGTCGATGTTGACGCTCTTATCGGCGATATCGACGCCGTCAAACCAGATATGACCGCTGGTCGGCTCTTCCAGACGATTCAGGCAGCGCAGGAGGGTCGATTTACCGGAACCGCTCGGCCCGATGAGGGAAACGACCTCGCCCTTATGAATGGTATCGGTGATGCCGTTGAGCACATGGAGGGAGCCGAAGCTCTTATGCAGGTTTTCAACGCGAATCAGCTCAGGCGCATTGGAAAAATCAGTCATCGCTCTTCAGTCTCCTTTCAAGAACCGTGATAAACTTGCTCATCGAGAATGTTACGATAAAGTAGATGATACCGATGATGATCAGCGGCTCGATAACCAGATAGGTCTTACCGGAGATCGTCTGATACTGGGTCATCAGGTCGCCGACATAGAAGGTGGACGCCAGAGACGTTTCCTTCGTGACCGCGACGAACTCGTTGCACATCGCGGGCAGGACGTTCTTAAAAGCCTGCGGCAGGATGATGCGGGTCATGGTCTGGCGGGAGGAAAGACCCAGAGAGCGGGCAGCTTCCGTCTGACCGCGGTCGATGGACTGAATGCCGGAACGGAAGACCTCAGCCATATATGCGCCGGAGTTAAAGACGAGCGCGATGGTGATGCAGGTGAACTTGGACAGCTTGAGAGCCGGCATGATATCCGGAAGCAGGAAATAGAAGAAATACAGCTGGAGCAGAAGCGGCGTATCGCGGACGACTTCGGTGTAAACCGTCGCAATCGCCTTGAGAATCTTCGATTTGCCCAGACGCAGGATGGCGACGATCGCGCCGATGACACAGCCGATGGCAACGGAGATGAGCGCAAGCAGAAGCGTCGTACCCAGACCGTTGAGAAAATTCATGCCGTACTTTTGCAGCAGCTTCATGATGTTTTGCAGCAGCAAGGGGGAAACCTCCTTTTTAATCAGCAGAGCGTGAAAAATTACAGCGCCTCGACGCGGCACATGGCGTCAAAGACCATGTCCTGCGTAATGGGGTAGGGAATATGCTCCATGTCGGGGCCGGTTGTCGCCTCGACGAGTGCATCGTGAAGCGCGGCGCGTTCGAGCGGAACATTCATCTGCGCCAGCGTGACCGGCGTACCGAGGGAGACGAGGAAGCGGCGCAGTTCGCGTGCCTGTTCTTCCTGACCATCCAGCATGAGTTGAACCAGTGCACCGTAGGCGACGAGGTCGCCGTGCAGATCATCGCGCTCGACATGCTCGAAATGCTGCAAGCCATAGCAGACGGCGTGCGCCAGCGCACAGTTATAGCGGTCATCCGCCATCAGCGAAACCAGACCGGCGGAGAGGATGACGCTTCGCGCACACATCTCCATCGCAGGGCCGGCTTCATGGCGCTCAACCTCGGAGAGCGCTTCGCGACCGAATTTCAAAATGGGGTCATAGCATGTCCGCGACAGGCTCACGCCGATGGCGGACATATGATCGAGCGCTTCGCCCAGCTCATCGCCGCGTGCGCTGAATGTCGATTCCAGATACTTGGCGAGCGTGTCTCCCAGCCCTGCGCGGAAGAAACGGGCAGGCGCATTTGCCGCCAGATTCAAATCAACCAGCGTCAGCGCGGGCGGCGCGTCGTAAAAGAGGAAGCGGTCGAAGGGGCCGTCCTCGCGGTAGACGACGGACAGCGACGTGATGGGTGCACAGTTGGAAACCAGCGTCGGCAGGCTGACCAGCGGAATATGCAGCTGATGCGCGACGCCCTTGGCGGTATCGATGGCTTTGCCGCCGCCCATGCCGACCAGAAAATCCGGCTGAAGGGGCGCGACAGCCGCCGCCAGACGATCCATGGCGGCTTGCGTGCATGCGCCGCCGAACGGGAGCGCACACAGCATCTGCATACCGCTGTTTTCAATGCCTTCTTTTAAAGAAGGCAGTCCCTTTTCCATCGCCGTGTTTCCGCCGACGAGGGCGAAGCGTTTGCCCAGCGGCGCACAGAGCTGAGGAAAACGGGCATATACGCCGCGGCCGAAACAGAAACGCGGCAGCGTGACATCATCCGTCAGATACATACATTACACCAGCTTCGGCAGTTTGGACAGGCGCTCAAGCGCTTCGTTCAGGGTTTCTTCGCTGCGGGCGAAATGCAGGCGAATCAGGTGATTGACCGGCTCGCGGAAGAAGCTGGAGCCCGGAACAGCCGCTACGCCGATGGTGCGGATCATCCATTCGCAGAATTCCATGTCGGTTTTGCCGCAGAACTGCATGCCCGGCTTCTGGAAGTCGCTGATATCGACCATGACGAAGTAGCTTCCCTGCGGCGTGGTATGCTTCAGACCGATGCGGTCAAGCCCATCGAGGAATACCTGACGCTTGTGGGTATACAGCTCGGTCAAGCCGTCGTAATAGCTCTGCGGGAAATTCAGACCGACAACCGCCGCCTCCTGAAGCGGAGCAGCCGCGCCGACGGTCAGGAAGTCGTGGACTTTCTTCGCGCCTTCGATGACGTCCTTCGGCCCGATGAGGTAGCCAAGGCGCCAGCCGGTGATGGAATACGTCTTGGAGAGGGAGGAACAGCAGATGACGCGGTCGGCAATCTCCGGCAGCGAACCTGCATAAACATGATGATACGGCGCGAAGACGATATGCTCGTAGACCTCGTCGGTGATCATGTACGCGTCATACTGGTTGCACAGACCGCCGATGAACAGCAGCTCTTCCTTGGTAAAGACCTTGCCGCAGGGATTGGAGGGATTGCAGACGATGATCGCCTTGGGGTGCTGGCGGAAAGCCTCTTCCAATACATTGCGGTCAAAGTCGAACGTCGGCGGAACGAGCGGAACGAAAATCGGATCCGCGCCGGAGAGAATGGCATCCGCGCCGTAATTCTCATAGAAAGGAGAGAAGACGATGACCTTGTCGCCCGGGTTGCAGACGGTCATCATCGCGCTCATCATCGCCTCGGTGCCGCCGCAGGTGACGAGAATTTCGGTATCCGGGTCAATGGTTCTGCCGTAGGCACGCCCCTGCTTGCGGGCGAGGGCTTCGCGGAAGTTCTCCGCGCCGAAGGTTACGGAGTACTGATGAGGGCCTTCATCGGCGACTTCGCGCAGACGATCAGTGATGGGCTTGGGCGGCGGAAAATCCGGAAAACCCTGAGAGAGGTTGATGGCATTGACCTCGTCGCTGATGCGCGTCATGCGGCGGATGACGGAGTCGGTGAACGTTTGAACGCGATGGCTCAATTCTGGCATAAATATTCACACCTTTCAAAACGGGTTGCATACAATTGACTGCGCGAACGCAATGTCCATATTCTATCACAAGCCAATAAAAGAAACAAGTTCAAATAGAAAAAAGTTTTACGATAACGAGAATTCTATGAAAACGGGTGAAAAGAAAAAGTATTTTTATGCACATTATACACTTGACATATGCATAAATGCGTCGTACAATAGCATCATCATTTCCGCGGGGCACTCGTTCCGCGAAAGAAATCAAAGGAGGAAATCCATCATGAAAAAGATTCTTGCGTTTGCGCTCGCTCTGGCGATGATCCTGACCTGCTCCCTCGCTCTGGCGGATCGCCTTGATGATATCAAGGCTGCCGGCAAGCTGACCGTTGCGACCAGCCCGGATTGGCCGCCGTATGAATACATTGACGATAACGGCGATATCGTCGGCACGGATATTCTCATGTGCCAGTGGATGGCTGAGCAGCTTGGCGTCGAGCTGGAGATTCAGCCGATGGCGTTTGATGCCTGCCTCGCGGCTGTGGGCAATGGCTCTGTGGACATGATGGTTGCCGGCATGACCTATGATGAGGAGCGCCTCAACCGTATGGAGCTGACCGGTATCTACTGGAACGAAGGCGATCAGGGCCTGCTCGTCAAGAAGGGCGTCGGTGCTTCTCTGAATTCGATCGAAGCTTTTGACGGAAAGACCGTTGCCGCGCAGAACGGCACCAACCAGCAGATCATGGTCGAAGAGCAGCTTCCGAACGCGAAGCTGGAGCTGGTGACCAAGATTCCGGATGGCGTGAACATGGTCAAGACCGGTCGTGTGGATGCGCTGGCTGTTCCGAAGACCGTTTACGACAACATACTCGCTGAGAACGATGACCTTGAGATTGCGGACTTTGCTTTCGATTTCGAAGGCGGCAACTACATTGCCAGCGTCAAGGGTGAGAAAGCGCTCGCCGAGAAGATTCAGGAGCTGATCGATCAGATCAACGCCGAGGGTCTGTATCAGCAGTGGCTTGACGAGATCCAGAAGTAATTTTAATCCGATCGGAATGCCGCCTGGCGAAATGCCGGGCGGCGTTTTTGTGTATAAGGATTTGCATAAACGCCCGCGTGCGCAGAAGCCGAGACAGATGGAGCGAATCGAAATCCCGAAAGGATGCAGACTTTGTTTCCATTAAATAGGAAGAAATGCCGGATGGAACGGGCGAAACGCGGAAAATCGGCTTTAAAGCGAAACGCAATGATGGTGTGTGCCGTCCTGCTTTTGCGTTTGATTCGACGCTTCGATGCGCTTTTTAAAAAAAGTTTCAAAAAATGTCAAAAATAGAGTGAAAAAAGGGTTGACATACGAGAGAAGGTGAGGTATAATTAATGACGTGCTTGGGGTCGTAGCTCAGCTGGTCAGAGCGCCACGTTGACATCGTGGAGGTCGTAGGTTCGAGCCCTATCGACCCCACCAAGCTAAACCAGAGTTAGTCGCCTGGTTGGAACCGCTTCCGATAAGGAAGCGGTTTTTCTTGTTATATGGAGAATTGCGCGGCATTGCACGCGTGCGTAAAATTTTCCCATGTTTTGCGAACTGCGGCGGAAGTGAATGTGGTCTTGGAGATCAAAGGAACGTTTTATCGGAAAGTTATGTATCCTATTATGATAGATGTGATTGATTTTGCTTCTTTTCAGGGTTATAATGGGGTTGGATACACAGAAAGGAGCATAATCATGAAAAGACTTTTTTGCCTTCTGCTCGCTTTGAGCCTTGCCATTCCGACGTTTGCGCTTGCCGTTTCCTCACAAAAGCTCAAGGAGCTTTATGCCTCCGTCGATACGCTGAGCGGGGACGAGCTGCTTGCGCTTCGGGATTACATCGATTCGAAAATCGAAACAGTCCCGCTGGAGAAGCAGACTGAAACCACCTATGTCCTGAATAAAAATACCATGAAGTTCCATCTGGAAGACTGCTCGAGCGTCAAGTCGATCAAGGAAAAACATCGCTCGACCTATACGGGTTCCCGGGATGACCTGATTGCCAGAGGCTATGCGCCGTGTAAAAAGTGCCATCCCTGACGGGCGATGTTCATCGCCTTGGACAAGGAAAAAGCCGGCTTGTCGAATCCGCGAAAAAGTTTGAAATTGCTGCAAATTGCCGCCGGAGAGGAATTGACGAATATCGGAAAAGATGATACAATCTTTCCGATAAGCAAATATGCCTTTAAGCGATCCCGTGAGGTCGGTAAGGCGGCAAATGTAGCGTAAGAGGGGGAGTCTGCCCCTTTGTTTGCCCTGTTCCGATTTCAAGGAACAGGGCATTTTTGTATGACCGGGTATTTTGATGCCATAGGAGGGAAGCACATGGATACGTCGAAGCTTGAATTCAAAGCGAACATTATGGATGAAAACGCCATGAAGCGTGCGCTGCGAAGGATTGCACACGAAATCATCGAAAAAAACGACGGTGTGGACAACCTGAAGCTGGTCGGCATTCAGCGCCGGGGTGTGACGCTGGCGAAACTCCTTCAGGAGATGATCGAGCAGGTCGAAGGCGTAAAGCTGCCGCTCGGCGTGCTGGATATCACGTTCTATCGGGACGATCTGTCCATCCTCTCGGAGCATCCGGTCGTCAACGCGACCGAGCTGCCCTTTCAGGTGCAGGATGCGCGTATCGTGATGGTGGACGACGTGCTTTTCTCCGGGCGAACTGCCCGCGCAGCGATGGATGCCATCTGCGATATGGGGCGTCCGAGCTGTATTCAGCTGGCGGTCATGGTGGACAGAGGACACCGCGACCTGCCGATCCGTGCGGACTATGTGGGCAAGAACCTGCCGACGAGCAAAAGCGAGCTGGTCGGTGTGCGCGTGCCTGAATTTGATGGCGACATGAGCGTCGTCCTGTATGAAAAAAGGAGCGAGTAAGCGATGAAGCGCAAAGACATGCTGGGGCTTGACGGCGTAAGCCGGGAGGAAATCACATCCATCCTCGATACGGCGCTGACCATGCGTCAGGTCGTTCGGTCAAACAACAAAAAGACCTCGCATTTGCAGGGAAAATCCATTGTGACCCTGTTCTATGAGAATTCCACGCGCACGCGCATGTCCTTCGAGCTGGCGAGCAAGTATATGTCCGCCGCGGCTGCGAATATCTCTGCCAGCGCGTCGAGCGTTGCCAAGGGTGAAACGCTCATCGACACCGGCGTGACCCTCGACCAGATGGGCACGGATGTCATCATCATCCGCCATCCGATGAGCGGTGCGCCGACGCTGCTGGCGAAGCATGTCCGCGCAAGCGTCATCAACGCGGGCGACGGCATGAATGAGCATCCGACGCAGGCGCTGCTGGATATGCTGACCATGCGCGAGCATCTGGGCGGTCTGGAAGGCGCAAAGATCGCCATCTGCGGCGATGTGATGCACTCCCGCGTTGCGCGAAGCAACATCTATGGCTTGACGACGATGGGCGCGAATGTCGTGCTTTGTGCGCCGCCGACGCTCATCCCCACGCGCATTGAGGAGCTGGGCTGCACCGTCGCCCCGACCATTGAGGACGCCTGTGAGGGTGCGGATGTGGTCATGGGCCTGCGCATCCAGCGTGAGCGCCAGCAGAAGGGACTGTTCCCCTCTGTGGCGGAATATTGCGACCATTGGGAAATCACGCCGGAACGCCTTGCGCTGGCGAAAAAGAATGCGCTGGTGATGCACCCCGGCCCGATGAACCGCGGCGTGGAAATCGCATCCAGCGTTGCGGACTGCGGTCAGTCGGTCATCACGCAGCAGGTTGAAAGCGGCGTCGCCGTGCGCATGGCGCTGCTCTACATGCTGACCAGAAGGGAGAACGGATGATGGAAAAGCTTTTGATTCGCGGCGGACGCGTCATTGACCCCGCCAACGGGATGGACAAGATTGCGGATGTTCTGATTGAGGACGGCAAAATCGCGGCGATTGGCGAAAGGCTTTCCGCCGACGGCGCCAAGGTATATGACGCGGCGGGCAAGGTAGTCGCCCCGGGCTTTATCGATATGCACTGCCATCTGCGCGATCCGGGTCAGGAATACAAAGAGGATATCGTTTCCGGCACGCGTGCGGCGGCGCACGGCGGCTTTACCGCGGTTTGCTGCATGCCCAACACGAAGCCGACCAACGACAACGCGGCTGTGACGCGCTACATCATCGAAAAGGCGCAGACGCAGGGAAGCGGCGTGCGCGTCTATCCGGTCGGTGCGGTTTCCAAGGGGCTGGCGGGCGTTGAAATGGCGGAAGTCGGCAGGATGAAGGAAGCGGGCATCATCGCGATTTCCGACGACGGACAGCCGGTATCGAACTCGAACCTCTTCCGTCTGGCGATGCAGTATGCCGACCATTTCGGTCTGTTCATCATGAGCCACAGCGAGGATAAGAACCTTGTCGGCGACGGCGTGATGAATGAAGGCTTTGTTTCCACCAAGCTCGGTCTGCCGGGAATCACCCGTGCCGCCGAGGAAGTCATGATCGCACGCGACATTCTCGTTGCGGAAGCGGAAGGCAAGCGCGTCCATCTCTGCCATGTTTCGACCAAAGGCGGCGTGCAGCTTGTCCGCGAGGCAAAGGCACGCGGCGTCCGCGTGACTGCGGAAACGACGCCGCATTACATCGGCGCGACGGATGAGTGGGTCATGGGCTACGACAGCCGCTGCCGCGTGAATCCGCCCCTGCGCGAGGAAGAGGACAGACTCGCCTGCATCGAGGGACTTTGCGACGGCACCATCGACGTCATCGCGACCGACCATGCGCCGCACCACGAGGACGAAAAGCGCTGCGAATTCCACATTGCCGCCAGCGGCATCAGCGGCTTTGAAACGGCGTTCTGCATCAGCAACAGCATGCTGGTGAAAACCGGAAAGATGACGCTGTCCGACCTGATTGAGCGGATGAGCGTGCGTCCGGCAAAGCTGCTGGGCGTTCAGGGCGGCAATCTTGCTGTCGGCAACCCGGCGGATATCGTCGTTCTCGATCCGGACAAGGAAATCGTCGTGGACGCGAGCAAGTTCCTCTCCAAGGGCAAGAACACGCCGTTTGACGGCAAGACGTACGTTGGCGAGATCGAGCTGACGCTGGTGGACGGAAAGACGGCTTATCAGGGAAACGATTGAGGCTCTGCCTCAAACTCCGGTCGGAACCTGAGGTTCCGACACCTCCCGCTTCATTGACCGCAATGCGGTCAATGGGAGGATAAATCGGAGCGGCGACAGAACGCCGCGAAGCGAAGAAAGGGTGCAGGGAACGTGTTCCCTGCCGGGGAGTGGGGCAGCGCCCCAAGAAAGGAAGCCTTTTATATGAATATCATGGAACGACTGGCTCAGAGAATCTCTGAACTCAAGAACCCGACCGTCGCGGGACTCGATACCCGCATCGAATACCTGCCGGAGAGCTTCGTCGCGGAGGTTCTGCCGGAAGGCATCCGCTCCTTTGAGGACGCGGCGAAGGCGGTCTATGCCTATAACGTGCGACTGATTGACGCGCTGTATGACATCGTGCCGGCGGTCAAGGTGCAGGTTGCGTACTACGAAATGTATGGACCGGCGGGCATGGAGGTCTATGAAAAGACCATCCGCTATGCGCAGGAAAAGGGTCTGATCGTCATGGCGGACGTGAAGCGCAACGACATCGGCGCGACCGCTGCCTGCTATGCCAACGCCTATATCGGCAAGACCGATATGCCCGACGGCGCTCAGAAGGCGTTCGGCGCGGATATCGCGACCATTAACCCCTACCTCGGCGTGGACGGCGTCAAGCCGTTTGCCGATGCCTGCCGCGACAACGGCACGGGCGTGTTCGTGCTGGTTAAGACGAGCAACCCGTCCTCCGGTCAGCTTCAGGATCTGCGCTTTGAGGATGGACGCACGCTGTATCAGGCGGTTGCGGATCTGGTCGAAGAGTGGGGCGAGGAAACGCGTGGCGAGACCGGCTATTCCGCTGTCGGCGCGGTCGTCGGCGCAACCTATCCGCAGCAGGGCGTTGAGCTTCGCGCACGCATGCCGCATGCCTTCTTCCTCGTGCCGGGCTACGGCGCACAGGGCGCAAAGGGCACGGATATCGCGGGCTGCTTCGACGCGAACGGCAACGGCGCGATCGTCAATGCGTCCCGCTCCATCCTCTGCGCGTGGAAGAAGCGCGAGGGTGTGGCGTTTGACGCCGCCGCACGCGACGAGGCGCTGCGCATGAAGGAAGACCTTTGCTCCAGCCTGAAGGCGGTCGGCAAGGAAATCAAGTAAGCGGAGCGGGGAGGAAGAGCCATGCTGGAAACAAACGCACGCGTGCTGTCCTGCGAAAGGATGGCACAGGAGCTTGTCCGCATCGTGCTGCATGCGCCGGAAATCGCGGCACAGGCGAAGGCGGGACAGTTCATTCATATGCTCGTACCGGACAGCGCACATGTTTTGCGCCGTCCCATCAGCCTGATGGCGTTTGATGCTCAGGTGGGTACGCTGACGCTGGCGATACAGCCCAAGGGCGCGGGTACGCAGATGATCTGCGCCTGCAAGCCGGAGGAGAGCATTCGCGTGCTGGGCCCGCTGGGTACGGGCTTTGACGCGGGAGACGCGGCATGCGTGTATTTTGTCGGCGGCGGCGTGGGCGTTGCGCCGATTTGCGGGGCGATGGACGCTTTTGCGACGGCGGAAAGCCGAGCATTCTTTGGTTTCCGCACGGCGGCGCATGCCTATGGCATGACGCAGGCACCCTGCACAGTGACGGCGGTCAGCGATGACGGCTCTCTGGGCGAACGTGCGCTGGTCACCAAGCCGCTCGAACAGGCGATTCTTGAAAAGCGCCCCGATCTGGTGATGGCGTGCGGCCCCGCGCCGATGCTGGCGGCGGTGCAGGCGCTTTGCGAAAAGTACGCGCTTCCCTGCCAGATTTCGCTGGAGGAACGCATGGGCTGCGGCATCGGCGCCTGCCTGGGCTGCAATGTGAAGATCAAGACGGCGGACGGCGGCTGGTGCTATAAGCGCGTATGCAAAGACGGCCCGGTGTTTGACGCGAAGGAGGTGTGTCTGAATGGCTGATTTGTCCCTCGAGCTTTGCGGCGTCAAGTTGAAAAACCCGATTATCGCCGCAAGCGGCACGTTCGGGTTCGGACGCGAATATGACGAGCTGTATGATATCGGTCAGCTGGGCGGTATCTCCGTCAAGGGCTTGAGCCTCAAGCCGCGCACGGGCAACCCGCCTTCCCGCATTGCGGAAACGCCGAGCGGCATGCTCAACAGCGTCGGACTTCAAAACCCCGGCGTGGACAGCTTTGTGGAAAACGATCTGCCGTGGCTGCTTGAAAAGGATGTCGCGGTGATCGCGAATATCACCGGCACGAGCATCGATGAATATGTGCAGATGGCGGAGCGGCTCGCGCCGACCGGCGTGCATATGCTGGAAATGAATATCTCCTGCCCGAACGTCCATGAGGGCGGCGTGGCTTTCGGCGTGAAGCCGGAAAGCGTCTATCAGATCACTAAGGCGGTGAAGGCGGCGGCACGTCAGCCGCTCATCGTCAAGCTGACG
Organism: uncultured Clostridia bacterium; assembly: GCA_934643825.1. Lineage (GTDB taxonomy): Bacteria > Bacillota > Clostridia > Christensenellales > Aristaeellaceae > Ventricola. Next base: position 35,278 of record CAKUCW010000017.1, read on the forward strand.
CCGAATGTTTCGGATATCACCGAAAATGCGCTGGCGGCGCAGGAAGCGGGCGCGGACGCAATCTCCATGATCAACACGCTGACGGGTATCGCGGTGGATGTGCGCCGCAGAAAGATGATTCTGGCGAATAACACGGGCGGCTTGTCCGGCCCCGCGGTGCGTCCGGTCGCGCTGCGCATGGTTTGGCAGAGCGCACAGAAGGTGCATATTCCGATTATCGGCATGGGCGGCATTGAAACCGGCGAGGACGCGGCGGCGTTCATGCTCTGCGGCGCACAGGCGGTTATGGTCGGCACGGCGAACTTCACCGATCCGTTTGCCTGCCCGCGCATCATTCGGGAGCTGAACGATTACTGCGACGCACAAAAGGTGCAGAATGCGCAGGAGCTGGTCGGAACGCTGAAAGCGTACTAAACCGAAAATGGAATTAAACGGCAAACATCATGTGAGCAAGGGCGGACTTCGTTCTAACTTGTGATGGAAAATCTGGTTTCTTTTACATTTTCTTCATTTATCGCATTGCGATAAATGGATGATGACTTGATTTAAGCCGCCGCGAAGCGAAGATGGGAGTCTGAGGGATATTATCCCTCAGGCAGGTTTGGGCGGCAGCCCAACGCGGCTCTTATACGGCTTTAGAGGTTGTTTAATACCCGTCCCGTTTTAAAAATCCCTCTCTGTTTCCCTGAAACTCTCTTTGACTGAAAGAGGGAGAAGGAAGCGGAGAGGGATTTTCTGGTTTTGGAAGAAGTGTGTCGAGTCCGAAATAAACAGTTTTATTAATGTATAGGAAATTGCGTAAAATCGCCCGCGTGAGCAAAGCTTTGATGCGTGACAGACTTTGGCGGAAGTGAACGCGGGCTCAGCCCGCTTTTTTAACGTATAGGAAATTGCGTAAAATCGCCCGCGTGAGCAAAGCTTTGATGTGTGGCGGACTTTGGCGGAAGTGAATGCGGGCTCAGCCCGCTTACTTTCCTGCGCTTCCGCTTAAAAAGCCGATGACCGTCGGAACGTAGTCTTTCAAAACGGCATCGCAGGACATGTAGATTTCGTGCTTGGCGTCAAATGCTTTCAGCTGTGCGCCGGGAATCTGGCTGACAAACGTGTTCTGCTCCGGCAGACGGACAACGGTGTCGCGGCTTGCCTGACAGAGCAGGAGAGGCGTCTTGATGGCGCGGTCTTTCTCCTTGTCGAGCAGCACCTTGGTTACGCCGATGGCTTCCTTGACCCAGCCGTAGGTCGGTGCGCTGTTTTGCAGATGGGCGTTGTGGATGCGCTTTTGCTCGTAGTAATCAAACCGCGCATGGCTCGTGGAGAACGAGCTTTCAAAGGTTTCGCTTGTCGGGTCGAAAGGCTTGCCGATGAATGCCATCTCCTTGGATTTGCCCAGTGCGCACATGACGTTGGCGATTGCCGCGCCGACAAACTGCGGGAACGGTGCGCTGGAAGGGGCGATCATCGGTGCGGTCAGCACGGCACGCGCAAACATCTCCGGATGGAGCTGAAGCATCATGCCGCCGATTGCGCCGCCCATGGAGTGCGCATACAGACAGACGGGAAGCGCTTGGGTTCGGGGCAGAACGACGCGCTGCATGAAGGCTTCCAGATCCTGAACGTAATCGGCAAAATGATCGACATGCGTCAGATAGGTTTCTTTGAACTGACGCGCACTCCTGCCGTGTCCGCGATGGTCGATGGCATAGACGTTGAAACCGGACTGAAGGAAATACCACGTCATTTCGCGGAATTTTTCGCCCGACTCCGTATAACCGTGCAGGATGACGACCGCACGCGTGGCGGTCGGCTGCTCATACAGCTCAGCATGGAGCGAGCCGCCGTCGGAAAGCGGCATGGAAAGCTCTTCACGCAGGGCGGCGAGCTGCGGCTCGACGACGTTTTCCATCGTCTGGCGATAATGAGTTTCGGAAATCAGGCTGAACATAGCAAAAAACCTCCTGCCGGTTGGTGATATTCTGATTATATCAGAACCGGCGGGAGGAATACAAGGGACAAAGAAGAAGCGGTGTCCCAGAAGGGGCGATGCCCTTTTGCGAGAGGAAAGCGCGGATGAATTTCGGGTGCATGCAGGATTCTATTCTGCTCCAAAGCCGTTTCAGCCAAGGGGAAAATAAGCGAATCTTAAAGCTGCTTATCGTAGATTTTGGCGGCGATGAATTTGGCGGCGGCGCAGACAATGCACAGCCCTGACGTTAAATACATATAAAACGTATCGCCGCGAATCACCGCCGCAAGTGCGACGACAATCAGAGAGAAGATGGCGGCGAACGCCAACACATTCTGCGCTTTGCCGGCAATCAGCTGACCGCGCTCATCCGAAGCGGCGAGGTCGCTGTCCTTGGCACGTTTTTCGCCGACAATGCGTGCCCAAATCATGATGGATGCGGCAATAACGGCGAGCGAAGCGCCAAGACCGGAGATGAAACCGGCGATGCGCGAAAGCGTATGGGCGTCTTCGCTGACGAGGCACGCCATCAGGACGCCGCCAAAGACCAGAACCAAGCCGCTGATGAGCATCAGGGGCATATGCTTTCTTTCTAAAACACATTTCATCGTGATATCCTCCTTTTACAAGCCGAGTTACGCCTGCGCTTCATCGCTGTCATCAAAGAGCTCCTCGATGGACAGACCGAAGTAGCGCGAGAGTTTGAAAGCCAGCGCCAGAGAGGGGTTGTACTTTCCCTTTTCCAGCGAGATGACGGTTTGGCGGGAAACGCCCAGCGCCTGCGCCAAATCCTCCTGACGAATGCCGCGCTGTTTGCGAAGCTCTTCCAAATGATTGATCACGGGAGAAACTCCTTTCTAAAAAGTAAAGCTTGCTTTACATGCATAGGATATCACCAAGGGGTTAAAATGTCAAGGACACTTTACGTTAAATTTGGGGAAATGTGTGATCGAAAATATAGGCCCGGCGTGGGCGGATGGTTTTCTGCACCGATAAGGTTACGAATTTCTTTGTGATAGAAAAGAAAACCGCCCGAAAGCGCGGGACGGTTTTGAAAGAAACTTGAGCCGTTTGACGTCGTAACAGGGAAAGAAGGATACTTGCCCTCTTACTGCTTCGGCTGGGAACTGGCGGCTGCTGCAAACGCCTCACGCGGAGATTTGAAGCCGAACAGCACTTCGACCAGACCGTCGCCGAAGCGTTCGATCATGATGAACGGAAGCATGATCGCCAGACGCGCCGCGGCGGGATCTACATCGCCTGCGCCGACGTGAACATACGTCTTGAAGCGGATTTCGCCGGTTTCCATGTTCAGCTCAAAGTTGCCGTTGCGCATATTAAAATTGACACGCGTCAGATATTCCGCGACGGCGAGACGGTTGCCTTCGTCCGCGGCGAGGGGAATCGTCGTCAGCGTGGAGAAATTGTCCTCACGGACGAGGATGACCATCTGTGCGCTTTGAAGGCGGCAGCGCAGTTTCAGCCGGGTGGCAAAAATAGCGCAGTTCGCCTTCTCTTCAAAGCTGGCGTTGACGTTCATGGAAGCAAAGACTTCGCGGAGCCTGTCCGCAATCTGCTGAGAATAAGCCATGGGTAAAAACCTCCGTTGTTTTGAAATGAAAAATGCACGGGCGGGGTTCGCGCAAAAGCTGTCAGTCCAAAGCGGATCGGAATGAAAAGAAGCAGCGAAGCTTACCCCGCCTTTAGGTCGATTCAATCGTTTCAATTAGTATAACCCGAAAAAAGGAGAAATGTCAAATTCCATGCGAATGTGGCGGAAAATTCGACTGACTTTCATAAATGCGGTGATTTTTGCAAAAAACGAAAATAAATTGCAAAATAAATCTTGACAGCTGCATTTGGCGGGGTTATAATGCACACCATAATTGAAACGGCGATGAAAGAGACGAGTATCCCGCGTTTTCAGACAGAGAGGCATGGTCACCGGCTGAGAGCCATGCGAAGAAACCCCGCGGGCAGAAAGAACACTCCCGAGCCGGTACGCCAAAGCGAAAAGCCCAGGCGTATCCGAGTTATCCGCGTTAAGGATCAGAGGGGCTGTCGGATGATTGTCGCAGGCAGCAACTTGGGTGGTACCGCGGGGTACGTTATGTATGTTCCCGTCCCGAGCAGAACGATTCTGTTCGGGGCGTTTTTTATTATCCGAAATCGCTCCGAACAGCCGGAACAGATTGGCGATGAGCCGATGAGAAAGGAAGGCTGACCTATGAAAACCATGACAGGAAAAACCGAGAGCAGACACAGCACGCTTGCTGAAGTGCTGGCGATGAAAACGGGAGATCAGGCGGCGGTGCATGGCATGGTGCATACGCTGCGCGACTTGGGCGATGTTCGGTTTGCGCTGCTGCGTATGCCGCAGGGTGTTTTGCAATGCGTGCTGTCCGGGGAGGACATGGACATCCGCGACGGCGACGCGGTGATGATTGCGGGCGAGGTTGTCCGCGATGAACGCGCCCCGGGCGGCGCGGAACTGCATGCGGAGAAAGTGGAGGTGCTTTCCCGTGCGGCGGAGGCGATGCCCGTGCCGATCGGCAAAAATAAGATGAACCTGTCGCTGGATACCGAGCTGTCGCTTCGGTTCGTGACACTGCGCAACCTGCGTAAGCGTGCGGTTTTCAAAATTCAGGAGGGCATTGTCCGCGGCTTCCGCGAAGCGCTGCAAAGAGAAGGATTTACGGAAATCCACTCGCCGAAGATCGTTGCGCAGAACGCGGAGGGCGGCGCGAACCTGTTCCGCATGGAGTATTTCGGACGGAGAGCTTATCTGGCGCAGAGCCCGCAGTTTTATAAGCAGGCGATGGTTCCGGTGTATGAGCGCGTGTTTGAAATCGGTCCGGTGTTCCGAGCAGAAAAGCACAACACCCAGCGCCATTTGAACGAATATACGTCGATGGATTTCGAAATGGGATTCATCGATGGCTTTGAAGATATCATGCAGATGGAAACCGAGGTTTTGCAGAATATCATGGCGGTGCTTAAAAAGGATTATGCGCCGCAGCTTGAAATGCTGCATGTCAAGCTGCCGGATGTGAGCAGCATTCCGGCGGTGCGGTTTGATGAAGCGAAGCGCATGGTCAGCGAAAAATACGGCAGACCGATTCGCGATCCGTTTGACCTCGAGCCGGAGGAGGAACAGCTCATCAGCCGACTGTTTGCCGAAGAATGCGGCAGTGAATTCGTCTTTGTGACGCATTATCCGAGCAAGAAGCGTCCGTTTTATGCGGCGGATGATCCGGAAGACCCGCGCTATACGCTGTCCTTTGACCTGCTCTTCCGCGGGCTGGAGGTGACGACGGGCGGCCAGCGTATCCATGATTACGATACGCAGGTGAAAAAGCTCATCAAAAAGGGCATGAATCCGGAGGATTTTGCGGGCTACCTGATGATTCATCGGTACGGTACGTGCCCGCACGGCGGTTTGGGTCTGGGACTCGAACGCCTGACCGCACGGCTGCTGGGCGAAAATAATGTCCGTGAAACCTGCCTGTTCCCGCGTGACCAGCAACGGATTGAACCGTAATAAAAACGATGCGGTTTTAATCTGAAGATATTTGTTTAAACCGCCGCGAAGCGAAGAAGGGAGTCTGAGGGATTATGTCCCTCAGGCAGGTTTGGGCGGCAGCCCAAGGGCTCCCCTGGGTAAAGAAAGCAGTTTCAGAGCAGAATGCGGAGCATTCTACGATTGAAACGGGTTTGCGCAGAACGGCGTAGGCTTGAATGCCGAATAGTGTGTTCAAACCGCCGCGAAGCGAAGAAAGGGTGCAGGGAACGAAGTCCCTTGCCGGGGGGTGAAGCGAAGCCCCAAGCAGGCTCGGACGGCAAGTCCGATGGATTCCCCCGAATGCCAAAACAATCGAGTTTCAGAGAGGAAAGAATAAAAATATGGAAATCAACGATAAACTCGTTTCCTATGTCGCTGAGCTTGCGCATCTGAAGATTGATGAGGCGCAGCGCGAACAGGCGGCTGCCGACCTGGCACGGATGATCGGCTATGTGGATCAGCTCTCTGAGCTGGATACGACGGGCGTTGAGCCGATGAGCCACGCTTTTCCGATCGTCAATGTGTTCCGCGAGGACGAGGTCAAACCGAGCATGGAACGCGAACTGATCCTGAAAAACGCGCCGGATGTCAAAGACGGCTGCTTCCTTGTACCGAAAACGGTGGAGTAAGGGGGAAAAACGATGGAGCTGTTTGAATTGACTGCCCTTGAACTGGGCGCAAAGATACAAGCGGGCGAAATCGGCGCGGTTGAGGCGGCGAGAGCGTGCCTTGAGCGCATCGAGAAGCTTGAACCGGTCGTGCATGCGTTTGTGACCGTGACACCGGAGGCAGCCCTTGCCCGCGCAGAAGAGGTGCAGAAAAAAATCGACGCCGGAGAGCTGAAACATCCGCTTGCCGGCGTGCCGATGGCAATCAAAGACCTGATTTCGACAAAGGGCGTGCGGACGACCTGCGCATCCAAAATGCTGGAAAACTATGTGCCGGTGTTTGACGCGACCGTCGTCAAAAAGCTCGACGCAATCGGCGCGGTCTGTCTGGGTAAGACAAATATGGATGAGTTCGCGATGGGCTCGACGACGGAGTCTTCCTACTTCGGCGTGACGCGCAACCCGTGGAACCCGACCCGCGTGCCGGGCGGTTCGTCCGGCGGATCGGCGGCGGCGGTTGCCGCACGCGAGGTCTTTTATGCGCTGGGAAGCGATACGGGCGGGTCAATTCGCCAGCCCGCGTCGTTCTGCGGCGTGACGGGCATCAAGCCGACATACGGCGCGGTTTCGCGCTATGGGCTGCTGGCGTATGCGTCGTCGCTGGATCAAATCGGGCCGCTGACGATCGATGCGCGGGACGCCGCCGCGGTGACGGCTGCGCTGATGGGCAAGGATGAGCTGGACGCGACGAGCGTGGATGTGCCTGCGCCGATGATCCCGGAAAAGAAGCGCCTTGACGGGCTGCGCGTCGGCATTCCGCAGGCGTATTTCGGCGAAGGATTGGCGGAAGATGTGCGTGAGCGCGTGATGGATGCGGCGCATGTTTTGGAAGAGCTGGGCGCGGTGCTGGTGCCGGTGGATATGCCGATACTCAATTATGCGATACCGGCGTATTACGTTCTGGCGTGCGCGGAGGCGAGCAGCAACCTGTCCCGTTATGACGGCGTGAAATACGGCTTCCGTCCGAAAAACTATGAAGATTTGCACGACCTGTATCTGACGGCGAGAAGCGAAGGATTCGGCGCGGAGGTCAAGCGGCGCATCATGCTCGGCGCGTTCGCGCTGTCCTCGGGCTATTACGATGCCTACTATAATAAGGCGCTTCAGGTGAAGGCGCTGATCAAGAAGGCGTTTGACGCCTGCTTTGAACAGGCGGATCTCCTGCTGACCCCTGCCGCGCCGACGACGGCGTATCCGCTGGGCGAACATGCGGACGACCCGATTCAGATGTATCTGGGCGATATTTATACCGTGTCGGTCAACATGGCGGGTCTGCCGGGCATGGTGATTCCCTGCGGATCGGACAGGGAGGGCATGCCGGTCGGTGCGCAGTTCATCGGCAAAGCGTTCGGCGAGCAGCAGCTTTTTGACGCGGCATATGCCTATCAGGCGCGGACGAAATTCCACCGCCAATACCCGAAGGAGGATTGAACCATGGAAGCTTATGAAATGGTCATCGGTCTTGAGGTGCATGTCGAATTGGCGACGAAGACCAAGATATTCTGTGGCTGTACGACACAGTTCGGCGGCGCACCCAATACGCACACCTGCCCGATCTGCACGGGAATGCCCGGCACGCTTCCGGTTGCCAACCGCAAGGTTGTCGAGTTCGCGGTTGCGGCGGGGTTGGCGACGAACTGCGAAATCATCCGATACAACAAGTTCGACAGAAAGAACTACTTTTATCCGGATCTGCCCAAGGCGTATCAGATCAGTCAGCTGTATCTGCCGATCTGCCGAAACGGGCATGTCGATATCGTGACGGCGGCGGGGGAAAAATCCGTCGGCATCCACGAAATCCACATGGAGGAGGACGCGGGCAAGCTGATGCACGACCCGTGGCTCGATCAGACGATGGTGGATTACAACCGATGCGGCGTACCGCTTCTGGAAATCGTTTCCGAACCGGATATGCGCTCGGCGGAGGAGGTCATCGCCTACCTGACGAAACTGCGCCAGACCCTTCAGTATCTCGGCGTATCGGATTGCAAGATGCAGGAAGGTTCCATGCGTGCGGACGTGAACCTTTCTGTTCGTCCGGTCGGGCAGAAGGAATTCGGTACGCGCACGGAGATGAAGAACATCAACAGCTTTAAGGCGATTGCGCGTGCCATTGCGGGCGAATACCGCCGGCAGGTCGAATTGATCGAGGACGGCGGCAAAGTACAGCAGCAGACCCGCCGCTGGGACGACAACAAGGGCGCGTCGTTTGCGATGCGTTCCAAGGAGAATGCACAGGATTACCGCTATTTTCCGGAACCGGATCTGCCGCCGATCAGCCTTTCGCAGGCGTTCATCGACGCTGTACGCGCACGTCAGCCGGAACTGGCGGAAGCAAAAGCCGCACGGTATCAAAGCGAATTCGGTCTGCCGAAGTACGACGCGGGCATCCTGACGGAGGAAAAGCCCATCGCCGACCTGTTTGAGCAGGCGGTTGCGGCATGCGGAAAGCCGAAGGAAGTATCCAACTGGATCATGGGCGAAACAATGGCGATGATGAAGGAAAAGAGCGTGCCTGCCGAAAATCTGGCGTTGAGCGGACAGGCTCTAGGCGCGATTGTCTCTGCCGTTTCCGCGGGCAGGCTCAGCCGCCAGAGCGCAAGAGAGGTGTTCGCCTATGCCTTTGACGGCGGGGAGGACATCGAAGGCTATATCAAGGCGCAGGGGCTGGAAATCGTCAGCGATGATTCCGCCTATGAGCAGATTCTTTCCGACGTGCTTGCCGGTTGCGAAAAGGACGTTGCGCAATACCGCGCAGGCAACCAGAAGGTATTCGGCTTCCTCGTCGGGCAGGCGATGAAGGCGCTCAAGGGAAAGGCGGATCCGAAGAAAATCAATCAGATGCTCAAAGCGATGCTGGACGAGTGAAAAAATGCAGACTTCGGGCAAATGAATTCAGGATTCTGCAAATTTGACTTGTTTTTGACGATTTACACGATAAAAACGAAAAAATTATCAAAAGTACTTGCGAAAACGGGCTGATCTGCGTATAATAAAGAAGCTAAAAAGAAAGTTATGTTTTTCCACACGAAAAGCATATGAATGAAGGAGGATCATCTTGATGTCTTACGTTGACGAGGTTTATGAGCGCGTTGTGCGCGAGAATCCCAGCCAGCCGGAATTTCATCAGGCTGTTCGCGAAGTGCTTGACTCTCTGCGCCCGGTGATCGAGCGCCATGAGGATAAATATCGCAAAGAGGCGCTGCTTGAGCGCCTGACCATGCCGGAACGCCAGATTCTCTTCCGCGTGCCGTGGGTGGATGACAAGGGACAGGTGCAGGTGAACAACGGCTTCCGCGTGCAGTTCTCCAGCGCGATCGGCCCGTATAAGGGCGGTCTGCGCCTGCATCCGAGCGTCAATCTGGGCATCATCAAGTTCCTCGGCTTTGAGCAGACCTTTAAGAATTCCCTGACCGGGCTGCCGATCGGCGGCGGCAAGGGCGGCAGCGACTTCGATCCGAAGGGAAAGAGCGACCGCGAGGTCATGGCGTTCTGCCAGAGCTTCATGAACGAGCTGTATCGCCATATCGGCGCGGATGTCGATGTGCCGGCGGGCGATATCGGAACGGGTGCGCGTGAAATTGGCTATCTGTATGGTCAGTATAAGCGGCTGACGGGACGCTATGAAGGCGTGCTGACCGGCAAGGGCTTGACCTACGGCGGCTCGCTGGCACGCACGGAAGCGACCGGATACGGTCTGCTCTACCTGACGCAGGCGATGCTCGCCGCCCATGGTCATGATATCGCAGGCAAGACGGTTGCGGTTTCCGGCGCGGGCAATGTCGCCATCTATGCCGTGGAAAAGGCGGAGCAGCTCGGCGCGAAGGTCGTCACGGTATCCGATTCCAACGGCTGGATCTACGATCCGGAGGGAATCGACGTGGCGCTGCTCAAGGATGTCAAGGAAGTGCGCCGTGCGCGTTTGACCGAATACGCCGCCGCCCGCAAGAGCGCGGTGTATCACGAGGGACGCGGCGTATTCACCGTAAAATGCGATGTGGCTCTGCCGTGCGCGACGCAGAACGAGCTGCACATCGAGGACGCGAAGGCGCTCGTTGAAAACGGCTGCATCGCTGTCGCGGAGGGCGCGAATATGCCCACGACGCTGGAGGCGACGAAGTATCTTCAGGAGCATGGCGTGCTGTTTGCGCCGGGCAAGGCGGCAAACGCGGGCGGCGTTGCGACCAGTGCGCTGGAGATGAGCCAGAACTCCATGCGGATGAGCTGGACGTTCGAAGAAGTGGATGCCAAGCTGAAGAAGATCATGGTCGGCATTTTCGAAAACATCGACAGCGCGGCAAAAGAATACGGCATGCAGGGCGATTACGTCGTCGGCGCGAACATTGCGGGCTTCCTGAAAGTTGCATGCGCGATGGAAGCACAAGGCGTTGTGTAATCCGCAATTTAACAGAAAAATTGAATGAAAGAGGTGTTTCCACCTGCAAATGGGGCGGAAACACCTCTTTTTTGTGTCTGTGAATAAATATTGAACGGATGCATAAAAATGCATTTTTTGTCAAAAATGCGCTCAATTGCTCCAAAATCATGGATATTGTGCTTGACTTTGTGAATGAACTTGTATATAATAACCCGCAGGCAGATAGGAATACGGCTCTGCGAAAAGCCGTCCTAATCTGACAACAGGAGGAAAAAAGATGAACAAATTGAAAGCAATCAGCCTGATGGCTGCTGCCGTCATGATGACCGGCAGTGTTGCGCTTGCCGACACCTACACCGTGACCGGCAACGGCTACCATGGCGAGATGAGCATGGATGTCACCATCGAGAACGGCGTCATCACCGATGTTGTGCTGGGCGACAACCATGAGACCAACGTGGTCATCGACCGTGCGTTCCCGGTCATCCGCGACCGCATCCTTGCGGCGAACACTGCGGATGTGGACAACGTGAGCGCGGCGACCTTCTCTTCCTATGCCGTGAAGACGGCTGTGGCTGACGCGATGAAGCAGGCTGGCATGGATGCGCCGGAAGTTAAGCGCACCAATGCGGAGAAGCCCGCGACCGAGCGTGCGGCGGAGAGCTGCGACATCGTGATCGTCGGCGGCGGCCCTGCGGGTCTGGCGGCTGCGGTCAGCGCGAAGCAGACCAACCCGGACAAGAACGTCATCCTCGTTGAGAAGCTGGACATCCTCAGCGGCAACGGCAAGTTCGACATGAACTTCTTCGATATGATCAATACCGAAGCGCAGAAGGCTGCCGGCAACGACGAGTGGGTCGGCGAAGCGGGTCTGGCGAAGTTCCTCGAGTCCAAGAGCACCAACGGCGAATCCGCTGAGCGCATCAAGGTTTGGGCGGACGAAGAGTACACCCTCGACGCTTGGCTGCGTGATATGGGTGTTGAGCTGAACTACAACTACGGCGGCACCAACCACATGGCGGAAGACAACCAGTACTCCGGCGAAGTCATTCAGGCGGGTCTGGAGAAGGCTGCCAAGGAGCTGGGCGTCGATGTTCGCCCCGGCACGAAGGGCATGGATCTCGTGATGGAAGACGGCGCCTGCAAGGGCGTTGTGGTTCTGAACAACGATAACGAGACCTACACCATCAACGCCAAGAGCACCATCCTCGCGACCGGCGGCTTCTGCTCCAACAAGGAACTGCTTGCCGAGTATGCTCCGGGCTACGAAGTGTTCAACACCTCTAACCAGATGGGCACCACCGGCGACTTCGTGAAGATCTTCGAGCAGAACGGCTTCAAGACGGAGAACATGGGCAAGATGAGCTTCTTCTCCAACATTATCGTTCCGTATCGCGATCTGACCGGCGGCGCTGACATGAACCTGCTGGCGAACAAGGAAGGCACCCTGCTGGAGAACAAGTCCGGCAAGGACCGCGGCACCATGATTCAGGAGAACGGCGCTGCGTTCTACATCACCGACAAGACCGGTTATGATTCCTTCTACCGCATCCGTAAGCATGTGGCTCTGGGCTACTACTCCGAGGGCGCGACCCTGGAAGAGCTCGCCGAGAAGCTGGGCATCGACGCGGAAGGCCTGAAGGCTTCTGTTGAGCAGTACAACGCGGATGCGGCTGCGGGCGCGGAGAACGCGCAGATCGCGGCTGTGCCGTCTCGTGCGCTGGACGCGGAAGGCCCGTACTACGGCGTTCGTGTCGAAGGTGCGAACCACATGACCAAGGGCGGCGTGGTCTGCAACGAGAACGCGCAGGTTCTCAACGCGGACGACACGGTTGTTCCGGGTCTGTATGCGGCTGGCGAAGTGACCTGGCAGGCTGGCGGCTACTCTGAGTCCGTCTGCTTCGGCAAGATTGCTGGCGCTCAGGCTGCTCAGGCTGAGTAAAATTTAACCATGGCAAGGGAGCTGTCCTCGAAAGGGGATAGCTCCTTTTTGCCTTAAAAAATGAAACTGCCGGCTGCGCCGATAAACCGGCAGCGTTTATGACGCAAGGACATCAAGACGGAGGAAAAAATCATGCTGACCTGTCACGAAATGACGGAAGAAGAAAAATACAGCATTTGTCAGTGGAAGTACAGCGGCGAATACGCCATCTACGATGGAATGCCCTATGAGGAACAGAAGAAAAGGGGATTCGGGTTTGCCAATCCCCAAAACTGCCTGTATGCATTCCGCGACGGAACGAAGCTGGTCGGGTTCATCAATCTGTTTGAAGAGGATAAAGAGGTCTTTTTCGGAATCGGCGTGAACCCGGAGGAGTGCGGGCGCGGCTATGGACAGCAGATGACCCGAAAAGCATGCGAGATATCGCAACGCCTGTTTGCGGGAAAGCCGATGTATCTTGAGGTCAGAACATGGAATACCCGCGCCGTCAAATGCTATGAAAAGGCGGGATTTTGCATTCAGGGAGAACCGATTCGTCAGGCGACGCCGATTGGAGAGGGCGTATTCTATCACATGGTGTACGAAAACGGCGCTTCGGCAAAATGAAACGGAATATCTGAAACAGAATAAGCGGTAGAACAAAAAGAGCAGAACCCCCATTTTTCGATGGGAAGTTCTGCTTTTTTGATGGATGAGGAATGTGCGGGAAAAAACCCTGACGTTCCTTTTAACGTGTGGGAAATTGCGTAACATCGCCCGCGTGAGCAGGACTTTGATGCATGGCGGACTTCGGCGAAGGTGAAGGCGGGCTCAGCCCGTTTTTTACCGTGTAGGAAATTGCGTAACAACGCCCGCGTGAGCAAGACTATGATGCGTGGCAGACTTCGGCGGAGGTGAAGGCGGGCTCAGCCCGCTTTTTTAACGTGTGGGAAATTGCGTAACATCGCCCGCGTGAGCAGGACGTTGATGCATGGCGGACTTCGGCGGAAGTGAAGGCGGGCTCAGCCCGCTTTTACAGTCCTTTGTACAGATTCACCAGCTCGTCACTGCCGGCTGCCTTCAGCTCGGCAAGCCACGACGCATAGGTTTCGTCATTCAGCTCGACTTCGCCGGTTGCAAAGCGTGCAATGCCCCTGTCCACCAGACCGCCCAGAACACTCGTCAGCTCGTTGGCGCGGGCCTGTTCGCTCAGCCCCAAGGCGTGCGCGGGGATGAACTGTTCGCTGACGGCGTGAACGCGCTCATTCTGCGTGAGAACATGCTCATCGATCGGGCTGTTGACCTTTTTGATGAATGCGCTCGGATAAAGCCCGGGCATGGAGGCGCCCGTATACATCAGAACGTTGGCGCGGATGTCGTTGATGGTTCGGCTTTCATCCACCTTAAACGACCATAAGCCGTTGACGTCAAACGCATAATCCTCACCTTCAATGCCCGCATAGGCAAGGAGCGCACCTTCCTCGGTGTAAAGCGCATCTGCCCAGCGAAGCGCTTCGGCAGGATCCTTGCAGGAAGATGTAACCGCAAAGCAGCCCGTCCATACGTCGCCCAGCATATCGCGCCAGCGAGTGACGCCGGCCGAATCAGGCATGAGCAGCGCTTCATAATCCGAAACGGCGGTGGACGGAATGTTGGTGTACGGCGTCATGGCGACGATCATGCCGCTGGTGACGGCGACGTTTTTATCCTGACCGGAGGTGGTCATCGCCGACGTGCTGTGCATCGAAGTGAATGCGGAATGCGGAAGGATGCCGGATTGCACCCAGTCGCGCAGGGTGGAGATGAATGAACGATAGGCGGGAAGCTCGGGCGCAAAGACCAGCTCGCCGCTCTCGTTTCGGGCAAGATTGCTGTCGTCGGCGACGATGCCGAAATACGGAAGGAGCCAGCGCATCTCGTAAACGCTGACCAGATCGGCAGCGACTTCGTCATGCTTGTAATTGCCGTTGGGGTCGCGGTCTTTAAAGGCGAGCAGAACATCCGTCAGCTCATCGACCGACGTGGGCGTTTCCAGCCCCAGCGTTTCCAGCCACTTCGTATTGAGCCAGACACAGACCTGACGCTCGGATGTGTTGAACAGCGGGAGAGAAGCGATGCGTCCGTCCTCGAGTGAAATCACCTGCTTCCAATCCGGATGAGCCGCCAGAAGGGCGGAAAGATGGGGCATGTTTTCCTCGATCAGCGGGGCGAGGTCGATCAAAGCGCCGCAGTCGAGAAGGGATTGCTCCTGCTCACGGGTCAGGTTGGCTTTAAAAAGTACGTCGGCAGGAATGCTGCCTTGTGCCATGCCGGAAAGAAGCTCGGCATATGCCTTTGCGTCTGTTACGCCGGTTGCATCCATATGGACGCCGGTTAAGGATTCCATGCGGGAGAAAAAGAGGTTGTCTGCCCAGCTGCGTCCGACGTTGTCCGTTTCAAGACCGGTGAGTGTCGCTGCACCGGCTGGGCATGCGGATAGGCAGAAAGAAGCCGCAAGGGCAAAAGCTGCAAGTTTTTTCATGATGGTTTGTCCTCCGTGGGAGAATCGTTTTGAAGCTATTATAGCATACTTTACCGGGATAAGAAAGGGTGAGCAGCAGACAGTCAGGAAAGACTATTTCCCGCATGGGCATCATAGGATGAGCCGAAGCGGGAGGGATGGCGATGATGGAAAAGCTGAGTGCCGGGTGGCGGGGCAGGCGGGCACTGCTGATCGGCGGGGAAAACGGGCTTTGCGGCGCCATGAAAAGCATGATGGCGCAAATCGGCGTGCGGGAAACCTGCGTCGGCATGGATGCGGATGCGCAGACACTTTGCCGCGCATTGGGGAAAGGGCGGACCAGCGCGGTGTTTCTGCTGGAAGAGCCGAAAAAAGGCAGTCTGCCCGAACGAACAGCCGCCTTGCTGACGATGATGACGGAAACGCGAGAGGCGGGCGTGCCGCTGTTTATGCTCCTGTCGGATCTGCGAAGTTCACCCATACAGACCGTGGCGCTGGGCGTATCCCGCGGTTTGCTCGGCGATCCGGTTCGCACGATCATCCTGCGCCATAAGACGGATTGCCGCGTGCAGGATGTCGTATGCGGCGCACTGCTGCTGGGCGTGCGGGCGTTTGAAAAGCCAGAGATGAATGGAACGTTTCATCTATATGAAGTGCAGACAATCCATGGGGAGGAAAAGCCTTATAGCGGCTGAAACGGGTATAAAGGACGCCGCTCGCCGATAAAGCCGTCAGGATTTGCGGCGGTTCAGACAGTTATTGCAGAAAAGAAGCGCATAGCCTGTTGTCGGAGGGATGAAGATGGAAAGAGAAAACCAAACGCCGATGAAGCGGCATACGCTTTTGCTTGAAGACAGAACGCACGCAAAACTGACCGGCGTGACGGCTGTCAGCTGCTTCAACGATCGGGAAATCGTGCTTGAAACAGACGAAGGCGAGGTAGCGCTGCTGGGCGAACGACTTCACATTGAGCAACTCAATCTGGATGACGGCGAATTGGATGTGAACGGCGATGTCGTCGGAATTGAATACAGCGAGAAAACCAGAAAACGGGAAAAACGCCGCTGGTTTGGACCGCGCAAAGCATGAGCGCGGGCGAACAGGCGCGGGCGGCGCTGTATATGATGGCGCTTGGCGCGGCAATCGGCGCAGGATATGACGCGCTGGCGCTGATTCGCAGAATCACCCAATCCGGACACATCCAGATGGGCATGCAGGATCTGCTGCTCGGCGCGGCAACAGCCGCGGGCATGACAGGGGTGGCGTTGAAACTGCGCATGAGCCCGTACAGGTTCTATGCGTTCGCGGGTGTGGCAGGGGGAATGACGGTTTATTTCATGACGATCGGGAGGATGATTCGCCATTTATGTCATGAAAAATCGAAAATGTGTCAAAAAAGTTAAATAACCATGCGGAGATGATGAAATTCATGCAGGAAAATGTCGGAATAGGGAGAATAATCAAGTGTATAATTTTGTCGAAAGATGAATGGATCCGGAGGAAGAACGACATGGCTGGTAAGAAAAGACGCATCAGACCGTTTCGCATTTTGGCATGGGCGCTGGGAGCCGGAATGTTGACGATGCTGCTGCGTTTCCCGGCAAAGGCGGTCAGCAGTGAAAGACAGCAGGAGCAGCTGAAAGCGGCTGCACAGGCATACAGCGATGCGCAGAGCCAGAATAACCAGCTCAAGGTCGAGCTTTCCGAAAGCACATCCGCCGATTTTATTGAGCGGACGGCTCGCCGGGACTACGGCTATTGCTGGTACGGCGAAATCATCTACCAGGTCGGAAATCTGGAAGAGATTCAGCAGGAAACGGAATTCGACGTATACGCAGGGGAATAAGCGGAGGGGAACGTCATGCGCCTGGGCTGCATCGGAATTGGATCAAATGCCATTCGTCTGCTCGTTGCGGGATGGGAAAACGGGCAGCTTTGTGCCATGCGTCGTGAGCGCAGGGGGACGCGCCTGTTCGCAGGTCTGGTCGGCGGCGTGCTGACCGAAGAAAGCATGCAGTCTTCTGTGAATGCCGTGGAGGAACTGGCGCATTGTGCGCGAGAGGACGGCGCACAGGAGATTTTTGTTTTTGCAACCAGTGCCGTGCGGGATGCAGCCAACGGAAATGAGTTTACCGCACGGTGTGAAGCGGTCTGCGGCGCAAAGGTGGAGATCGTTTCCGGCGAAGAGGAAGCGGTGCTTTCCTATCTCGGCGCGAGCGACGGTGGAAAATGCGGCATGATCGACATCGGCGGCGGTTCGACGGAATTTACGCTCGGCGACGGCGAAACGATCATCGATGCGGTCAGCCTGCGAATGGGCGCCGTACGGATGAATGCGCAGAATCCGATTTTCAGCAAAGAACAGTATGACGCGACGGTTTTGCAATGCAGACGGCTGATCCGCCGCGATGCGGCGGCGTTGGTGTCTGCGGAAAAGCGGGACTACTGGGTAGGCGTCGGCGGAACAATGACGACGCTTGGCGCGATGGAACGCGCCGTGCCGCTGTTTGATCCGGAAACCTGCGAAGGAATGACCATCAGCCTTGAACGCGTTGCGGCTTGGGGCGAACGGTTGGCACGGATTTCTGTCGTTGAACGCGGGCAGATTCCCGGATTGATGGCGCACCGGGCAGACATTATTCCCAGCGGCGTAGCGATTTTAGAGGCTGCGATGCGCGAATTCGGCATAAAAACACTGAAACTTTCCGCGCACGGAAACATGGACGGATATTTAAAGAAAAAATTTCAAAAAAGGTATTGACAGATGTCGGGAAGTCGTGTATAATAAATTTCGTCGTCAGAACGACGGCGCTTCACATCGCGGGATGGAGCAGTCTGGCAGCTCGTCGGGCTCATAACCCGAAGGTC
>CAKUCW010000018.1 GCA_934643825.1 uncultured Clostridia bacterium
TAGACATTCCAGAAGGCCTCGCGGGTCAGGTTTTCAACATTGCGATAGTCGTCTTTCGTTTCCAGACGAATGGTAATCTTCTTTTCTGTCATGGTGTTTCCCCTTATCTTTGATCAATGATTTTGTCGATCAGCCCATTTGGCTGATGTTCCTGTATGGATGGAATGCAGTTCCTGAAACTCCATTCCCCACTGCCTCCCGCTTGCTTTTTATTCTTGTTTCATCGTTCACGCCGTTAAGTATCTTCAGCCGCAGACCTCTTTCAAGCTGCGTTCTCTAACCCAATGATCCAGAAACTGCATCTGTTCCTTGGTATGGAACCAATGCTCCCCGTCAGGCATGACGGTCAGATCAGCATGGTGCTGCGCTGCAAACGCCGATACTGTTTCGATCGATGTCAGGTTGTCGTGCTCGCCGTACAGAATACAGGTGGGAACATTCCAGATGATCGGGTGCTTACGCACATAGCAAAGATACGCCCATGACAGCGTTTCTCCGAAATTCGTGGCGATTTTCCTTTTCTCGGCAAGCTCCTGTTCGGTCACATTCGACCATTGCATCATATTGCAAATCAGGTTCTCCATATCCACGATTGGAGAGATGAAATAAGCCCGGTCAACCATCGTTTGATCCAGCGAGGACAGCGCAAAGAAAGCCCCGATGCTGTTCGCAACCAAGGTAAGGTGCTCACACCGGCCTCTTTGCTCGGTAAAAAACGCAAGAAACTCTTTCTTAGCTTCCCAAGGTGTTTGCGACCGATAATCAAACCCTATCACTTCACTATTGGGAAAGAGCGTTTTGTAGTATGCAGCTTCCCCAGCCGAGCCGCCCTTTCCATGAACATATACGATTAAATCTTTCATTTTATCCTCGTGAACCCTTTCTCAAAACCCACTGTTTTTTCTCTTCAGGTTCCTTCATATCGTCTTCCTGTCCTTCCTGCAATAGGATTCGACCTTGGCAATGAACTGCTCAATATGCGCATCCAACAAAGGAGCAACGGAATCTTTATCCTGTGCACCGTCGTAGACGCTGTAGAGCAGGTACATCGGCCCATAGAATTCCAGCGCCAGCTGCATGGCGGCTTCGTCAGTATCTGTCAGCTTACGAAAAATTGCCGCCATGTACGCCAGAGGTCCGCCTGCCAAGTAGTCGTGATGGAGCTGCGCCAGCTTGGGATCACGATATTGCTCCAGTGTCAGCATCTTGCGGAAATTAGAGGAAAATGGTTCCTTTGTCCAATGGTCAAACTGCGCCATGCTGTATGCGCGGATTTTGGAAATCGGCGTGTGCAGATAAGCCTCCGCAAAGCCGTCCGGTTCCGTCTCCGGCATTTCATAGCTTTCTGCGCGTTCATAGTCCATCTCGTTCATGCGCTCCACGATCTTATCTAAGATTTCCTGTTTGCTGGTGTAGTGCTTATACAAGGCGGCTTTCGTGAACCCCAACCGCTCCGCAATATCATTCATCGATGTTCCAAGGTAGCCGTTCTGAGCAAACATTTCCAGAGCCGTTTCTAAAATTCTTTCTTTCGTATCTCCAGCCATACTATTCCCCCTTGACAAGTAACCGCTCGGTAACCCTCATTATAGTTACCGAGCGGTTACTTGTCAAGACCTGTTGAAAAATTTTGTGGAAAGCAGCGCACAACAAGCATAAGCGACAAGGCTCGAATGGCACAGTGAGATGCGCTCATCTCGTATTTTTCCCTATGTGGTCGTCTGCTGTGTTCAATTCGAGATTCATCAGGTCAAAATCAATATATTCTCCATTGATCTTGAAAAAACGGGGAAACGTACACAGCTTCCGAAAGCCATGCTTTTCATAAAGTCTGATGGCGCGGGCATTGCTGCTGCGTACTTCAAGATTCAACTGCTCGAAGCCGTTCTCCTTGGCAAAGGCAAGAATTGCTTCCGTCAGCGCAGACGCCGCGCCGCAGCCCCACCATGCTTTTTTCAGACTGATGCCAAACTCTCCGCGATGGCTCATGCGCCGGGGCTTGCGGTTCAGGCTTGCCGTGCCGATGATCTCGCCATCCACCTTGGCAAGATACTGCACATTGTCCGCTGATTCGCACTGCGAACGCAGATAGTCTTGCTCCGCTTCAAGGTCGAGCGGCACTCCCTCCGCACCGAAGCTGAGATTTTCGGTTTCGCCACCGATGATTTTCAGATAATCCAAAAGCGCCGCGGCATCCTCTGCCCGTGCGCGTTCTATGACAAACAAGCTGTTATTCATCTTTAAGACTTCCTTCCATTGATTTTTCGGGAGTATCCTTGTCAGGATCAGCGTATAGGCAACCGCAATCACGATCAAAACCGCAAGATGGAACAGGTGCATTGCCGTGGTACTCATGGCAGAAGCCTGAAATCTTGCTCCAGCAGCCAGTCGCGGCCTTCCAGAAAATCGTATCCCAGCAGCGCCTCGATCTCCACTGGTTGGCCGTATAGCCTGTCGCAAATATCGACATCCCGCAAATAAATCGTCTGGTTTTGAAACCGAAGCCGCAATACCCGCACATAGGGAAGCCGTTTATATTGCGAAGCCCCGACACCGGCAATTTCGGTTTCGTGATATGCGATGTCAGAAAGCCGGGAATACCAAGAGGCGCTGAGGATGGAGCCGGTATGTCCGGTATCCACTCTGGCTCTAAAGCACCGTCCGTCATACTCCGGGTAAACGACAGGGCCTTGTTTGATTTCGGGACTTAGATGTTCAGCCGTCTTTTCCGTTAATCCGACCGATAAGGATTTATCTTTTGCGGAATAACTCCAGCGATACCGGGAGATCACGTCCCATCCGAGCAGCATTTCAGCCGGAAAAATCCTGCCGCTTTCATCGCTGAGCGCAAAATCTGCGTCATCCGTCACGAGCACCTTGCAGTTTTCCATGCAAACATCTCCCAGCCGGATATTGGGAATGACGGCAGTCTGAAGCGCACGAACCACGCCGTTATTGTTTCCGGCGCGGAGGACTTCTTTTTCCGGAGCAGCACAAAGCCGGTGCAGAAGGCTTTGTGCGATGACCGTCATCCCCGCGCCGGTGTCAAACAACGCGGTGGCTCGCACGTCCCCAATTTGGACGTTTACAAACAGCAGATTTGCAAAGCTGCCGCTCGACAGGCAATTTTTCATTGGCGACCTTTCCTTTCTCTCTGGTGAATGCATTCGATGATAATCTGATCCAATTCGCTGCGCTGTTGCGACGCTGCCCGTTTTCTCCACTTATAGAATCCGCTTCGCGATACTTCAAATAACTCGCACATTTTCCAGATCGAATACTTATTCTTGAATCTTTCAATAACCCTATATTTGGCTCTCACATTCTTCCACATTCGGATAGAAATTTTTGCAGAAGTTCCACCTTCATTTCAAGCTCAACAATTCGATTGTTCTGTAGTTGTCCTTGTGTAGCTGGTGTCTTTCTCGGACGACCCTTTGGCTGAGGAATATAACCTTTTTCGATTTTGCGCTGCTTTCTTCGTTCTCGGCTGCACAACTCTTCAATTTGTTCCTTTTCCATCCCGAATTGATCTGCAATCTGGTGATATGTGTATCCCTTCTCCTTCATTGCTATTACGCTCGGCAGCAATCCTTGTACATGTGTGTATTGTCTGGGCATGAAACGACCCTCCTCTTGTAGTTTTGATTTCCTCAATTCTACAACAGGAGGGTGTTTTGTTTCACTGTCTATTTTCTTTTAAGCAGTCCACCAACGGGTCGAACCGGCTCCTTTGCTTTTCATTTCGCTGAGGCTCTTCTATTTTCAGGCTTCTTCATCTTCCGGGCGGACGCGCGGTTTAACCGTCTTGCTGACAATCACGCCCAATTCAAAAAGCACACACATGGGAATCAGCAACATCAACTGGCTGACCACATCCGGCGGCGTCAGAATGGCTGCCGCAACCGCCAGACCCAGAATCACGTATTTGCGTTTGCTTGCCAGGCTCTTGGAATCCGTCCAGCCCATGCGGGTGGTGATAAACATCGCCACAGGCAGCTGGAACGCGATGCCGAAGGGCAGCAAGAAGCCAAACAGGAAGTTTACGTATTTATCAATCGACAGCATGGGCGTCGCCAGATTTTCGCCGGAGATAATGAAGAAATCGACCGCCAGATAATACACGGCGAAATAGCAGAACACCACACCGACCAAAAACAGAATCAGCGCGATAAAGAACAGCAGCCGAAACATCCGCCGCTCCTCGGGATACAGCGCGGGCTTGATAAACTGCCAGACCTGCCAGATAATGACAGGGCTTGCTACAATCACTGCCGCAATCAGCGCGACCTTGAACTTGGTCATCAGTGCTTCGGACATCGCGGTATAAATCAGCTCAACGCCGCGTGCCGAAATCGGACCGGTAATCAGGCTCATCAGCCAATCAATGCACAGATAAAAAATCAACACAAAGGCTGCCAGCACCGTTCCCGCACTGACCATCAGCGTGCGGCGCAGCGCATTGAGATGAGTCAGAATCGATGCCTTTTCCTCATCCACCTCGTGACGCTGCATCTCGTCCCGCTGTGTTTTGTCTTGCTTGTTCATGACTTACCCCCGTTTCTTTTTTGCGGGTAAGCCTCAGCCCTGCTTGTCATCCGGCTTTTCTTCGGTCTTCTCAGTCGGTTCGTCCTCCTTGACGGCCTTCTTGAAGTCCTTGATGCTCGTACCCAGTGCCTTGCCCACGCCGGAGAGCTTGCTTCCGCCGAAAAGCACCAATGCCAACACAATAATCAGAATAATCTCAGTCGTACCCAGTCGCATAGTTGTATTTCCTCCTTAAAATATTCCGTTCAGGATTTTAAATACTTTCTGGCTTCCCGTTCTTTTTTCGCTTCTTCGTCCATCTTGTCAACGTCCTTCTTCAGGGCATTCAGATTACGCTGAAGCTCCTGGGACGCATCGCGCAGCTCGTCGCGGACGTCCAGCTCTTTTTTCGTCTGCTTGATTTCCTCGGCGGTCTGATTGATTTCCCGTTCCATATCATCCCAGCCGGTTTCCTTTTTAAGCTCTTCAATCATTCGGCGAATCATCCGAACCTGACGCCCCAGCCATCTCGCTACCTTGGGCAGATCCTTGGGCCCGACAACCAGAAAGGCTATGAGCAGGACCATAATCAGCTCGCCAAAGCCGATATTCAAATCCTAACAACCTCCTTTTCTGTGTCTGCTTGTTCGCTTCGTCTATCATATCGCACAGTCAGAAAAATGTCAATCGCAATCTTCCCACGCTTTATATATTAGTATACACTAAATAACTTCAATCGTTTGGTATAACCGATTTTTAATGAATACATAAACTTTCCGTTAAAAAAACGCTATTTTTTCTTACAAACAGTTGTTTTCTGTGCTATTCTGTGCGCAGCAGAAACAGAGAAAATCCGCGCTTGTGTGACCCTCCGGGCCTATCAAGCCAATGGGTGACGCGGGCAATCGCATCGCCTGCCATTTTGCGAAGGAGTTTCCCCTGTACCGCTTCTTTATGTATAGGCTTTTTTATGCCGCAGGCAGAACAGAGCTTCATGCGGAGGCGATGGGGTGAGACTCTGTTTTTGTATTCGGAAAAGGCTGTAAATTTCTCAGCAATCCCGCGTCGGTTTCGCGTGAGCGGATTTACATAGCAAATGCAACCTAGTTTCAAAAGGAGGAGACAACATGGCTGATAAGAAGTGCTTCCTTGACAAGGACTACACTCGTCGGCAGTTTCTGAAGCTCTCCGGCAAGAGTCTGGCTGGTCTGGCGCTGTCCACCTCAATGCTCAGCGCGATGGGCGTCACGGAAAAGGCGGTAGCCGAGGATAAGGTTCGCGTATGGGCTTTCCCGCAGGGTCTGCTCGTCGTGAATGCGTCTGTCGCACAACCAGCGTCAAATTCCGGTTGCCGCCCCAACTGTCGATGTCCGGCTCAATCGGAAACGTCTGCTACATATGACATCTTATCCGCTTTTGTTTCGCAGCAGCCCCCTCATGCTCAACAGGATTGGAGACTCTTTCCCATTCAAGCAAGGCAGCAGCAAATTCAGAAACGTCATCCGCTCAAGCATCATCCTCATTGGACGCGGATTCAAGCCGCAAAAAACAGACAAGCAATGTGCGCCCCTTTCATTCAATGTACAGGGGCAGTCCTTGCTTGTCCGTTGTTTTCATTTTTTAGGGGCTATTAGGTTGAGTCCCCTTCCCCCTCTTCTACCGTTTTATCTCTCACCGACGATCCCGCGCAGCGCTTTTTTTGCCATCATCAAATCGGCGGGGTCGCGTTTGATCCAGCTGGAAATCATCGAGCCGTGGATCAGTGCAAAAATCGCCTGCGCCTTGGGAACACTTTCCTCTTCAGAAAAGCCAAATCGCACCAGATGATCCGCATAGAGCTTCTGCCAGTCATCGTAGAGCCGGCGGCAGGTTTGGTTGACGCTTTCATCCAGATAGACCGATTCAATCGAGGTCATCGTAAGGAACAGCGACGCAAAATACTTGCCCGAAGCCACGCGCTGAGCGAGGTGATCCGCCATACGTTCAAAAGAAGCCAGCGCCGTTTCTTCCACGAGGATATGCCCGTTGATGCCGCGCTCCATCCTGCGGTAGCTGAATTCAAGCGCTTCCTGAAGAAGCTGCTTCTTTCCACCCGGGAAGTAATAATAAAAACTCCCCTTCGGCACATCGCAGCTTTTCAGCAATTCCGCCAGCCCCAGCCCATAGTAGCCCTTTTCCGCAAAAATGCGCTCTGCCTCCGCAAGAATCATCGTCTTTTTATCCAACGTCTGATCCGTTTCGTTTACCATGCTCCTCACTCCCATGACGCCATTATACAGAAAAATACCGGAATCGGCAACCGACTCCGGCATTTTTTACGTTAAACCGTACAAATCATGTAGGGTCCGCTTACTGCGCGATCACGGCGTTCACCGCGTTCGCCGCATCATAACCGGAAGCCACAGCCCAACCAAACAGCGTTGCGCCCATGTAAACATCGCCTTCCAGACCGCCGACGACTTCGCCCGCCGCATACAGACCCGGAATGGCTTCCTGCTTCGTGTTGAGCACCTGCATGCTGTCGTTGATATGCAGACCGCCGAGGGATGCGTAGTAACGGATGTGCATCTGAAGCGCGTAGAACGGGCCTTCTTCGCTCTGCGCCGCGGCAGGCGTGCGTCCGAACGCATCCGCGGTCTGAGCCGCTGCACAGTCGTTGAAAGCCTTCGCGGAGGCTTCCACCGCGTCCGCCGGAAGATTCAGCTTCTCGCAAAGCTCGGCGAGCGTCGCGCCCTGCTTCATGACCGGCTGACCGTCATAATCGTCGCTCAGCCACTTCTCCACGTCGTCCATCGTGTAAATCTTGGAATTGGTCATGCCCGCGTTAAAGTTATCGAACGCCGTCTGATCCATAATCAGGTACTGCGCTTCGTTCTGCTTCATCGCCTGCATCAGATCCCAAGCGTTCGCGCTCTCGTTGAAGAAGCGCTCGCCGTTCTGGTTGACCATGTATGCGCCCGCCTTATATGCGCCCGCAACGCCGGGGTTGCAATACTGACCCAAACCGCTC
Organism: uncultured Clostridia bacterium; assembly: GCA_934643825.1. GTDB lineage: Bacteria > Bacillota > Clostridia > Christensenellales > Aristaeellaceae > Ventricola. The sequence continues at coordinate 7,538 of CAKUCW010000018.1, forward strand.
GGCAGGATCATGGAGTTCGGCTGGGTGTTCACCAGATCCATGTTGATGAGATCGGCATCCAGTCCTTCAACCATCTTGATCGCATCGCCCGTCGCGCCCGCATGACCGGCATAGACGAACTTCTTGTATTCATCCGGCACAAGCTCATCGTTCGCGCCATAGCCGCCGCTGGCGAGAACGACCGCCTTCGCACGGATGGTGTACGCCTTGCCTTCGCCCTCAGCCTTCACACCGACAACCGCGCCGTTCTCCACGACGAGTTCCGTCGCGGGGGTGTTGGTCAGGAGCGTGCCGCCGGCGGCCTCCAGCCGCTCAGCCAGGTTCTTGCAAACGCCCGCGCCGCGCCCTTCACCGGAATAACTGCGGGACGGCTTGCCGCTGCGCTGATACGGAACAGCCGCGCCATCCTCGCCAACCAGCCAGTCAAACGCCTCGCCGATGGTGTTGGCAAACAGCTCAACGGTCGCACGGTCGTTCTTCTGGTGGCCGTTCGCCATCATATCCTCGACCAGCTTCTCGGCGGAATCCTCATAGCCGTCTTCCTTCTGCCACTTGGAGCCGGTCACCATCGTGCCGGAACCAGCCATCGCGCTTGCGCCGCCGATCACGCCCATCTTTTCCAGCAGGATTACGCTGTGACCGTTCTGAGCCGTCTTCAGCGCCGCAGAAAGACCCGCCGCGCCCGCGCCGACAACGACCACATCCGCGTCCATCTGGACATCCTCCAGCGTGGAAGCCTCGACTGCCGCCGTCATCTTATCCATATCCGCGCCCGCCTGCGTCAGCGCGTCCGTCATCGCTGCTTTGAACGCTTCAGACGTCACCGTCGCGCCCGCGACGGAATCCACGCCGATCGTCTGGTTCGCAAGCACCGCTTCCACCAGCTTCGGCAGCGCCGCCGCGCCGATGCCCTCGGTTTCGCTATGCTCCAGAATGTCGATTGCGGTGATCTTTTCCGCATCAACCGTCACGCTCAGCTTCACGTCGCCATGAAAGCCCTGTGCTGCCGCCTCATAGGTGCCGGGGGTCATGCCCTCCGCCATCGCCGCGCCGCCGATGCTGCCCAGAAGCAGCATGGACGCCAGAAAAGCCGATATTTTCTTTTTCATACGTCTTTCCTCCTATTTCATTCGCCTTGTAGACGCCCGTCTACTATACGACCGTCTAGTATAATAGCTCAGTGACAAGGATTTGTCAAGCATCATTCGAAAAAAAATGCCTAAGCAAAGCGGCTGCTCAGTAACTTCTTCACCTGCTTGTCACCTCACAGCATCCCAATTTTCCGCAAATGTTGAGACAGACTTGAAAAAACGCCATTAACTGCTTACGATGCTATCTGCCTGCAGCAGTCGCCCCTCCCTGTAAATGTTCATCGTCATTATCGACTTTGACAACATAAGTGCAAAAAATCACACATAGATAAAATAATTGCCCGTTTTGCCCCTCATTTTTCTGCTACAATTCAGATAATGACATTTTATTATCAAGAAGAAAAAACGGAAGGAGATCTCTATGTTCAAGAAATACTTCTCGCTTCTCCTCTGCCTGACGCTGATGCTGTGTGCCAGTCTTGCCGCAGCTGAATACACGCCCGGCACGTATGAAGGTACAGCGGCCGGCTTTGGCGGTGACATCACTGCCAAGGTTACGGTCACGGAAAACGAAATCGTTTCCATCGATTTTGCCGAGCACAAGGAAACGGTCGGCGTTTCCGATCCGGCGTTTGCCAAACTCCCCGATGCTATTATCAAGGCGCAAAGCGTAGGTGTTGATACCGTTTCGGGCTGTACATTCTCCAGCCAAGGTATTCTGAATGCGGTCAAGGCTGCGCTGCTGGCTGCCGGTGCGGATGAAACCGAAATCACCAAGAAGGTAGAAGCCGCGCCCAGCGAACCGAAGGAAACACTCGAATATACGGCAGACGTCGTGATTATCGGTGCGGGCGGCGCGGGCATGAGTGCTGCGCTGGAAGCTAAACAGGCGGGCGCAGACGTGATCGTGCTGGAAAAGACCGCTTCTGTCGGCGGCAACACGATCGTTGCAGGCAGCGCGTTGAATTGCGCCGATCCGGAGAACCAGAAGAAACAGACCATGAGTGCCTCCGAGTTGGCGACCATCCGTGCGATGGCAGCGCTTGAGCCGAAGGACGACTATATGGCAAAGTGGCAGGCGCAGATTAACGCTGATCTTGACGCCTATGAAGCTGCTGGCGAAACCTATCTGTATGACTCTCCCAGTCTGCACGCACTGCAAACCTACGTGGACGGCGATTATGTCGGCAATCCGGAATTGATCGAAATTCTTGCCAACAACGCGCTGAGCAGCGTTCAGTTCCTCAGTGAACTGGGTGCCAAGTGGCAGCCGACCATCACGGCAGCCGTTGGTGCAACCTGGACACGCAGTCATACCCCGACGCAGGACTTTGGTTCAGCTGGCGCGAGCTTCGTACTCCCGCAGACCAAGGCTTATGAAGCCCTCGGTGGCCAGATCATCTTTGAGCATCGCGCTAGCGAGCTGATCAAAGATGGAAACCGCGTGATCGGCGTGAAGGGTGAAACCACGGACGGCACACCGTTCATCGCGCATGCCAACAAGGGCGTCGTCATCTGCACAGGCGGCTTCGGCGCGAATGTTGAGATGCGTCAGAAGTACAACAAGCATTGGGCGAATCTGGACGAAACCGTTGAAACGACCAATGTTTCCACTGCGACCGGCGACGGTATCGTGATGGCGGAAAACGCAGGTGTAAATCTGGTCGGTATGGAGTGGATTCAGATGCTGCCGACCGGCAAGATTGCCTTCGGACCGACGATCAACAACACCATCTTCGTCAACAATCGCGGTGAGCGCTTTGTGAAGGAAGATGGCCGTCGCGATGAGCTTTCTGCTGCTGTGCTGGAGCAGCCGGGCAGCTACTACTATAAGATCGTCGATGCGCATACCGCTGAAGACGAGCTGGGCGGCGTGACCTACAAGGGTTTGATTATCGAGGACATCGTCGATGGTCAGTACTGCATCAAGGGCGACACCGTCGAAGATCTGGCGAACCAGCTTGGCATGGATCCTGCTGTGCTTCAGGCGAGCATCGACGAATTCAACGAAGCCGTTGAGAGCGGCACCGACCGCTTCGGTCGCGCCGTGTTCGATCAAAAACTTGACAAAGGACCGTTCTATGCACTGCATGGTGTTGCCAAGGTGCATCATACCATGGGCGGCATTGAAATCAACGGCAAGACACAGGCTATCGGCGTGGATGGCAACGTCGTCGAAGGTCTCTATGCAGCCGGCGAGGTGACGGGCGGCATCCACGGAGCGAACCGTCTGGGCGGCAACGCAATCGCCGACGTCGTGACCTTTGGCCGTATCGCAGGTCAGGAAGTCGTCAAATAACCTATTGCTTCATTCAAAAGGTCGGTCTGTCGAGCTACAGATCGACCTTTTCAGTTTCCGTTTATTCTGATATAATGGAGGCAAAAGGACGTGATTGGCTTGTTGCAAGACCTCAATTCCAGCTTTCGCAAGATTCTGCTCTGCGAATTGCTCTCTGGTCAACGGGTGGATTATGTCCGAGCACGCTTGCTCCCTACTGGAGAAGAACCGCTCCGCGTCAACCCTGCGCAATGCGCCGTGCTAGTGACAGGCTTCCCCAAACACGTCTATACGGGCATTTACGGTCTTTCCGTCGAGCAATACATGCAGATTTACTGGCAATTTCAGCACCAGATGCACGATTATTTGGAAAAGAACGGATTCGACCACGAAATTGTCATGTATATTTACAGCCCGCAAAAGGAGATTGCGCTGCTCTATTCCCCACGCCCAGGCTGCACAACCCCTGTGTATTCCGTCGCCGAATACGCTGCAAATCTGCTCAACAATATCGCACATCGCGATTTCATCGACGCACGTTGTCAAAATTTCAGTGTGCTGTCCCGCGTGAATGCGAATACGCCGCCGCTCGCTGAACGTTTTGAAACCATGTTGCATCAGCGCAGGTTTTCCTTTTTTGATATGCGCCTTATCGTGGCAGACGAGCACTATTTCGCCCGCACGCATCTGACCGTCAATTCAGGTTGCATCCATCAAGCTACGCAGAAAATCGAGCTAGCTATCCGTGTTTTGGACAAAAACGCCCTACACGTTCGTCTCGACACCCTCTTTCTGGATACGATCAAGCCCAGTTTTGATTTCACGGTTTTAGAGGGTGCTCTCTTTCAGCTTCGGCTTCTGTATGAAAAGTTTGCCGAAGTCTATTTGCCCGAAAGAGCAGCGGAAAATCGGGAAAAATTTAAACCATCTAAGCATCTATGTATCGAAATGTTGAACGATTGGCTGCTTGAGACGTTCTGCGAAATGATTGACTGCATTGCCGTCACCGGCGAGCATCTTTCTCTGGTAGCTCAGCGTGCTGTCGGAATTATCCTGCGTGAATACGGCAATCCGTCGCTTTCTCTCAATTATCTTTCCGGGCAGATCGGCGTTTCGCCCTCTTACTTAAGTCGTGTTTTTAATCGAGAATGGGGACAAAGTGTGCCCAAAACAATTGAAGATACGCGGCTTAAGCAGGCTTGCACCTTGATGGATGAAACTGCACTTTCCATCATCGAAATCGCCTCGAAAGTCGGTTTCAGCGACGCACGCTATTTCAGCCGAGTTTTTCGTGAACACCACGGTATCTCCCCCAGTGCATATCGCTTACAGCACCGGAAGGAGCCTTCTGATCATCAGCCATGTAGTCAGTGACAAGGTCAATCGCTCGTTCCTAGGTGTTTGGGGGCAGGTGTTTTCTGATGCTATCGCCATCGTGAGTATCATCGTCTCATATAATTCATGTTATGAAACCCGTGTGTGTTTCGTACTTCAAAAGGAGTTGCCTCTTTTTCGTGAGACAACTCCTTTTTATGCGCTTTTCGCCCATTTCCGGGCGCCTGCTTTATCGATTTCGATTCTCCCCGCTTTACATGCTGCTCGTTCTGGTCGTCGTGGTCTGCGTATCCATCGGCGCCGGTATTGGCGGCTACCTCGTCGGCTTCTACCCCGTTGAATCCGCCATTACCGCCGGTCTTTGCACCACGAATATGGGCGGCACGGGCGACATCGCCGTGCTGTCTGCGGCGAAGCGCATGGAACTTCTGCCTTTGCCCAGATCGCAACGCGCATCTGCGGTGCGCTGATTCTGATCATGGCGAGCATCCTGACCAAGGTACTCCTGTAAATCGCCATTTTCCCTCCTGCGGTACAGCCGCGTTTCACTTAACACAAAACCCGCATCGACCGTTCCTTCTCCCGGTGGATGCGGGTTTTGTGTTTCTTTACGAATCAAAGTTTTTTTACTTTCTAAAGATTGTGAAGATTCTGCGTATCTGTTATGATCGACATGACCCGAGCCCGTTTCCATCGCGGGCGTATCCCTGATTCCACTCGACCAAAGGAGAAAGAAACCATGAAAAAGAACCGCATTCTGGCTTCGTTGATTCTGGCAGGCGTCATGACCCTGACCGCGGGCGTTCACCACACCATGGGCGGCGTAGCCATCAACAGCGCGACCGAAGTGTTGAAGGAAGACGGCACTGTCATCCCCGGTCTGTTTGCGGCTGGCGAGGTGACCGGCGGCGTCCACGGCGCAAACCGTCTGGGCGGCACTGCCGTTGCCGACTTCGTGGTTTTCGGTCGTATTGCAGGCGCAAGCGCAGCGAGCTACGTCAGCGCACAGTAACAATTCGTTTGCAAAAACCGAGAGGAATCGCAATTTTCTGCGAAACCTCTCGGTTTTTTTATTGCTTTTTAAGAGATCTCCGATTGACTCAAGATGCCGGGCTTCGTGTTCTGTCTATTTCTCAGCCAAGAGAAAGAATATTTGGGTGCTTGATGCCGTTTGGGTTCACGCCTAACGCATTCGGGGGACAACAGATTTCATCAAAGAACAATCGACCTTGCCTTCTATCGCTGCAACTCTATGGATGGTCTTGTCGTGCAGCGGCTGAATGGTTTGCGGATGGGGAGCAGCTTATGTTCCTTATCTCCATAAAATCGATTTTCTTCGTTCGTGACCATCCAAGTGCAGAATCAGAAAAGCGACCTCACTCCGAATAGAATCCGAAGCAAGGTCGCGCAATTCTGTGAATTTCTATGGCAGGATTATGTTTTGCACCTATTGACCCCGATATCGTCTCATGATTGGATCGACAGCCGTGTTATCCTCGAATCAAGCCATACTTCTTCAGCTTACGCCAGAGCGTCGTTTTGCTGATTCCCAGCGCATTGGCGATTTGTTCGCGGTTTCCATGGTACTGATCAATCAAGCTCATCAGTTCTGCCATTTCGCCTTCCGGTTCATCCGTTCCTTCCGTCTGCGTTTCCGCGTCTTCAACCATGTTCGTATACCGCTTAACGCGCAGAATCAGCGCTTCATCCACCTCATGATCAACCGCAAGCATAACCAGTTTTTCAATAAACTGCGTCAATTCCAGCTCATCGCCTTGCCAGGAACAGGTTTTCAGCAGATTTCGCTGTTCGCGATTCAGCTGGATCATGCGCTTATATTTCTGACCCATTTCGACCATTTTTTCATCAATAAGCGCGTCGATATCCTCGCTGCGTTCCGACAGACTCGGCACATAAAGCGATATCCTGCTCAGCTCATTATACAACTCTGCCGAAAACTTTCCCTGCATGCTTATGTCATTCAGCGGAACATTCGTCGTTGCGATAATGCGGCAGTTGACAGGAAAAGCGGGCTGTATGTTTGCATCGAGTACCCAGCCTTTTTTTAAGATATACATCAAATACGGCTGCACCTGCGGAGTCAGCAGCTCAATGTTTTCAATCAGCACCGTACCCGACAGCGCGGATTCAAATGCAGTTTTCTGATGACGTGCTCCGCTGACAACACTCATCATCGTCTGCTGCAAATCGGAAGGGACGCTCGCAAGATCCAGCCGGATAAACGGTTTTCCCGAGCGGGGGCTTGCATTATGGATACACTCCGCAAGGCGCACCTTATCCGTTCCAAAATGACCGGTGATCAATACAGGCAGATCATACCCTGCAATGTTCCCCGCGTCTTCGCAAAGCTGATGTATTTTTTCGCTGGGATAGTTGTATTCTGCCAGCTTCCTGACTGCGGGATTAGATGCAGCCGCAACCTCCGCACCGACGCTCAAATCCGCAGAATCCACATGATTGAAGCTCTGCATGGAAAGGATAAAGCCTTCAAGATGTTCAGCTCCGCCCAGCATCGCCAGGTTCGCGATGTATTCCTTTCCCGCGATGCGCAGGATCGTCGCATGCACCTCGCGCCTCTCCAGCACAGCACGCTTGATGATGCTCTCTTCCCCCTGCTCAATCATATCGAAAATAAATCTTCCGATCAGCATATTGCTCGGCATATGGAAAGCAAGCTCCGCATTTGCATTGACCATATTGACGATGCCGTCGCGATCAAGGCGAATCACCGCATCAAACGTATAATCCATCAGCGACATGAATTCCGACGTTTTTTTCTGCTCATTTTCAATGCCGTAGCAGATCCGTTTTCCCATCATGATCGCCGCGCTGATGCTCTCTTTCATCGGATTGAGGAACAGCGTGCGCATGCCCAGTTTTTTGGCATACGAAATCGCTTTTTCGCCGCCAATGATCAGCTTGGCGCCTTCATCACATGCCTGCTGCACCATGCCGTTTACCGCATTGCTGTTGGCGGCATAGTACACCTTGACATTCGCCTGCAATGCCTTTGCAATCGGCTTCACATCGCTGAACATGCTGTAAAAACCGATCAGCGCGATGCTATCCTCCGGGCTCTCGCACAGAGATTTGGCTTTGCTGATCAGCAGCGCCAATTCCTGACCCGTGATTACGATCTCAGACAGCGGTATATCCGAGTTTTCCTTGATCAAATGTGCCTGATTGCCGCGTGCAACCGCTACCAACGCACCACGCGCTCTTTCCGAACGAAGGATGCTCAGAATATGGTCTGAATCCGTAAAAATGACCTTTGCATCAAGCTGCTTCTCCTGAATAATATCTTCCGCCTGACTGATCATATTGGATTCCGGCACAAACACGATAATCTTCGCCATATATTTCTTCCCCTGCTCCCGCCACTCGGGCTTACTTTTTACCTTTACTATAGCACATAAATCGAATGAATGTCAAAGGAAATGAAACTTATCTTTCACAATTTGAAACGTATATGAATTCCCGTCAGTTTGTTGACATAAGCAAACTTGGCTTGAATAGCAAAATCAAAACATTCAGCTATTCTTTCATTTGCGGAAAGGGCTATTCTCCCCCGAGGGGGAGAATGGCTTTTTGTCTACACTCTGGAATTCTCGTGGATTTTCCCGCCATGATAAAATAACAGGCAAAACATTCGTGTTTTGTAAAGCTGTGGCGGAAGCGCAGGCGGGCTCAGCCCATTATTTAACGCATGAATCATTGCGTAAAATCGCCCGCGTGTGCAATGCTTCCGCCCTTATGCATAACCGTGGCGGAAGCGCAGGCGGGCTCAGCCCGCTGATCAGGTGATCGGCGCAGGATTAAAGATGCAGAGATAGTTATGCAAACGGTATTTTTCAGCATAAGGCTGCGTTTCACCGCTTGCAACCGCAACGATCTCGTTAAACAGCTCCTCGCCAACCTGCGGAATCGTCTTTTCTCCCGTCGCAATCGGTCCGGCATTGATATCGATCAGATCCTGCCACTGTTCCTTCATTTCGTTGCGGGAACAAACCTTGATCACCGGTGCAGCCGCCAAGCCATAGGGCGTTCCGCGTCCGGTCATGAACACCTGAAGCCCAATGCCACTGGCAAGCTGGCAGGGTCCGCAGACGATATCACTGGCAGGCGTTGCCGCATAAATCATGCCATGCTTGCTCGGTCTTTCCGCCGGAGAAAGCACCTCAACGATCGGCGAAGAACCGCTCTTGGCAATCGAACCCATCGCTTTTTCAACAATGTTGCTCAAGCCGCCCTTTTTGTTGCCGGGCGTCGGGTTCGCACTGCGGTCAACCTGTCCCTCATCCAGATAATGATCATACCAGCGCATTTCAGCCGCCAGCTTGTCACGCGTTTTCGCATCTACGCAGCGTTCGGCAATCAAATGCACACCGTCGCGAACCTCCGTCACCTCGCTGAACATAACCGTTGCACCCGCCTGAACCAGCATGTCCGCCGCATAGCCCGCAGACGGATTCGCCGTTACGCCGGAAAACGCATCGCTTCCGCCGCACTGCATGCCAACCAGCAATTCGGAGAGCGGCAGCTCCTCGCGGCGTCTCTGTTCAAGCGCCTGAAGCTTCTTTTCTGCCATGTCCAGAATCGCGTTGGTCATCGCTTCAAAGCCCTTAAATTCCTGAAGAACGATGACATTCTCCGGCGTATTGTTCTCCTCGCCGACAAGCATATCCACCGTCAGTTTTTCGCAGCCGAGAGAAACAACCATCAGCTGTCCACCAAAGTTCGGATGATGACAGAGATTGCGCAGCGCACGGATCGGAATCTTTGCTTCCGGCGCATTGATGGCAACGCCGCATCCATATGCATGGTTAATCGCTACCACATCATCCACATGAGGATACTTCGGCAGAATCTCCCTGCGAATACGCTCAACAGCCACATCCAGAACACCCTGAACGCACTGAACCGTTGTCTGGATGCCCAGAATGTTGCGCGTACCGGCATAACCGCCCTCAGGATTGCGATACCCCATAAACGTTTTGCGCGGCGCTTCCGGCAGATCCGTATGAATGTTCACGCCGTAAGCCATTTCATCCAGCGCAGGCGGCGTAGGCAGGCGAAGCATAAATTCATTGATCCACGCTCCTTTGGGGATAAAATCCTTTGCATAGCCAAGCACCACGCCGTAGCGGATAATCTCGCCATCCTTCTCAATATCCCGAAGGGCAACTTTATGTCCCTGCGGAACATCCGAAAGCGTAACAACGCCATCCATCAGCCGGCTTCCCGCTTTCATTTCATGAACAACAATCGCGACATTGTCTTTCGGATTGATTTTAATAAATGTCTGCATACCGATTTTCTCCTCTTTTTTAATAACCCGGCATAACGTCAGCTTCATCCGTGATGAAGATGATACCGTTATTCAAACTCACTCTCTTGGCAAATTCCATGTGAAAAGGTTACAAAACAAAAGACGCGGCAGAGTCGCCTCCTCGGTCGGCAACTCTGTCGCGCTGAAATAAGGAGGAAACTTCTCTCCCCTTAACAGGAGCGGAGCAGTCGGAATCATGCTTCCCTCAATGATTCCGCATTGCTTTTATGAATTCGCAGCTCAGTGATGCAGCGTGACGCCGGTCATCTGCTGATAGTACTTGAGCAGTGCGCTGTGATCGCACTTGTCATCGCCATGCAGGCGGAGATTCTTCATCATCTCAAGCACGGAGCTGGTCAGCGGAGTCGGCGCGTTGACAGCGGCAGCCGCATCCATAACGTTGTTCAGATCCTTGATGTGCAGATCGATACGGAAGCCCGGCTTGAAGTTCTGATCCATCATCATCGGCGCTTTCGCGTTCATAACCGTAGAACCGGCAAGACCGCCCTTGATCGCCTCAAAGATCTTCTGCGGCTCAACGCCCGCCATCTGACCCATTTCAAGCGCCTCAGCCAGCACAGCGATATTGACCGCAACGATCATCTGGTTGCACAGCTTGGTCACGTTGCCGGCGCCGATGCCGCCGCAGAGAACGACAGAGGAACCCATCGCTTCCAGAATCTTCTTGTGAGCTTCAAATACGTCTTCCTTGCCGCCGACCATGAACGCCAGCGTTCCGTCAATCGCCTTCGGCTCGCCGCCGGAAACCGGCGCATCCAGCATTTCCACACCGAGCTTTTCCAGCTCAGCCGCGATCTCGCGGGAAGCAATCGGGTTGATGCTGCTCATATCGATGACGACAGCACCCTTGCGCAGGCACTGCGCCGCGCCGTTCTCGCCAAAGAGAACCTGCTTGACCTGCGGAGAGTTCGGAACCATGGTCATGAAGACGTCCGCGATCTTCGCGACTTCCTGAGAATTTTCCGCCGCATGAGCGCCGCACGCCACAACATCTTCCACAGCAGCCTTGTTGAAATCAAAAACCGTCAAATCATAACCCGCTTTCAGCAGGTTCTTCGCCATCGGGCGACCCATGATGCCAAGACCAACCAAACCAAGTTTCATAGAACTTCATTCCTTTCAAAAATACCATCGGTTTATCAAAACCATAAAACCATCATCCGATTCCCTGCTTAAAAAAGGAGTGTCAGGCAGGGAACCGTAATGAACGATAAAATCGTGGAGATGAATACACATTTGGCAGCAAATGTGTGATCCCTTCCATACATCTCCGCGAGTATCGCCGTATTCGCCGCCGCCGGCATCGCCAGCAGGGTTACAGCCACTTGCCAAAGCATCGGCTCCACATGAAGCAGGCGCATAACCGCCATGGCAAGCATCGGCACAAGGATCAGGCGCACGCCGGAAACCAGAAACACATCTTTTTCCAGCGTATCTCTCGCTTTTATATCGACCAGAGACGCGCCAATGATCATCATCGACAGCGGTCCCGTCATTGCGCCGACATTGCTGACCGCCGTAGAAAGAACCGCGGGCAGCTTGATCTGCGCCAGCATCAGGAACATTCCTACAAACACAGCCAGCAGGCTCGGATTGAGCAACAGCAGCTTCCACTTGGACTGTTTCCCGCCCGTGATAAAGAGTGAAACGCCAACCGTCCACATCAATACGCGGATGGGAATCAGATAAAACGAAGCATAGAACACGCCTGTCGTCCCGAATACAAGGGAAACGATCGGCAACCCGGCATTGCCTGCATTGGAAAACATGGTCGCAAATTCCAACACGGAACGCTTCTCCGGCGTTTTTTTGCGCCAGAGGAGCTTGCTCAGCAACCACGCCATCATGCAGCATCCCGCAGACAGGAGCATCGCCTGACCCGCGGCAATCAGTTCAGCCAGGCTTACATCCTGCATGAACGCGTTGAGGATCATGCAGGGAAGCGTAACATTGATGAGCAGACCAATATAGCTTGACCGACCTTCCGGCTTAAGCACTTTCGTCTTGCTGATGAGCATGCCGATGACGATGTAAACAAACATCAGCGCCTGCGTGGTCAGCATTTTCTGAAATACTTCCATAAAGCTCTGCTCGCCTTTCGTTGTTTCAGCGATAAAAGGTTAATCAGTCCTTCATGCCGCTCTTTTCCAACTTTTTGCCCTTCGCATTATCCCAAAGCGCATAGCCAAGGAAAATCAGGATCAGCACCCAAATCACGTTGCCGATCGGGCGGGAGAAGAAGCACAGCAGGTTCTTGTTGTGACCGTTGAGCGCATCCATGAAATACTTTTCAAGGTCGCCGCCCAGAATGAAGCCGATCAGATATGGCGCAGTCGGCAAGCCGACCTTATTGAAGACAAAGCCCAGACCGCCGAACAGAAGCAGGCTCCAAACGTCAAACATGTTGCCGTTGCGGATCGCGTAAGCGCCGACGATGCACATCAGCGCAACGATCGGATACAGGCGGCAGCTCGGCACGTTGACGATCTTTGCGATGAACTTGATCGGATAGAACATGACGATGAACATCAGGATGTTGCACAGGAGCAGCGCCAGCAAAATCTGCTGCCAAACCTGCGGCTGAGTCGTGATGAACAGCGGACCCACGGAAACGCCCTGAAGCATGAACGCACCGATCAAAACCGCGGTCGTTGAGTCGCCCGGAATACCCAGGGACAGCAGCGGAACCAGTGCGCCGCCCGTCAAGCCGTTGTTGGAAGATTCAGAAGCAACCAGTCCTTCAATTGCGCCCGTGCCCAGCTTTTCAGGGTGCTTGCTCCACGTCTTCGCCTGAGAATACGCAATCAGGGATGCGGCAGAGCCGCCGACGCCGGGCAGAATGCCCATGAACGTGCCCAGCAGAGCAGAGCGGATCACGTTGGCAAACTGACCCTTGAAGTCCTTGAGGGAGAACTTGACGGCGTTCTCGATCTTTGCGCCATCGTTCAGGTTTGTGCTCTTCATGCCTTTTTCTGCTTCCTGGAACATCTGCGTAATCGCAAACAGACCAATCAGCATCGGCAGGGTTTCAAAGCCGGAACGCAGCTGCATGCGGAACATATCGGGTACCATGCGCATTTTGTTGTTCATGGTATATTCGCCAATCAGGGACATCAGCACGCCGAGGAATCCGGCGAAAACGCCCTTGGTCATGCCGCCCTTGGAGAGCGCCGCAATAACCGTCATGGCAAAGCAGATAATCAGGAACTTTTCGACTGCCGAGAATTTGATCGCAACCTTTGCCAGAACCGGCGTCAGCAGCGCCAGCACGGCAAGCGAAATCAAGCCGCCGAACAGCGAAGAGGTGATGCCGATTTTCAGCGCACGCTCACCTTCACCGCGGCGAGCCATCGGATGTCCGTCAAAGCCCGTGCAGACAGAGGACGGCGTGCCGGGGATATTGATGAGGATTGCCGGAATCAAGCCGCCGGAGATGCCGCCGACGTAAAGACCCAGCAGCAGGTACAGCGCGGGAACCAGATCAAACGCATAGGTCAGCGGCAGGAAAACCGCAACCGCCATCGTTGCTGTCATACCAGGAATGGCGCCGAAAATGATACCGACGACAACGCCCAGCAGAGCCAGAGTGAAATTAAGGATCATCGCGTACACACCATCCTTTCTTTACGGCAGCGTAATGTTAAAGATCTTGTAGAACAGCACCCAGATGAACGCGGAAGAAACGACACCAATGAATACCGATATGCCGACGTTCTTCCAATCGATCTTAAAACCATGCTTGGGGCTGTAAATGGCTTCGGCAAAAAGAAGATTGAACAGGGTAATGAAAATGCAGCTTGCCGGCAGGAAGTGCAGCGGTTCAAGCAACGCTATGTAAGCGATCATAAGGATAATGGAACCCCAGAATTTGACTTTGTCATATCCGGGCGTCAGAAAATGATATCCCTTCAGATGGATGAAAGGCGTTCCTGTTTTTTTGCACTTGATGATCCTTTGAATGATCAGCACCACACCGAGGATAGCGAGAATGCCGATGATGATCTTTGGGAAAAACCAGTGCATCGTAGCAAACGAATAGCTGACGGTCACGGAAGCGTCCCCCTTTTATTGACTTTAGAATTCTTTACATTTCTCCTTGAAGCAGTTTCCGCGTCAGGCATGCCTGACGCGGAAACATCATGGAATCAAAGCTTTAGCATCTTTCCGTCGTCCGGGAAATTACATGCCCAGCAGTTCGTCGAAGGACGGAACGTCCTTAAGAACTCCGGCGATGGTGTCGCGCTTGTTATAGATAAAGTCCTTCGCTTCCGCAGAAGTCAGGGTATTGGCAGCGTAGGTCAGCTTCTCCATATCAGCCTTGAAGTCCGGGTCAGCCTGCATCTTTTCGATCGCGGCATCCAGCTCGGCAAGAACGGTATCCGGGGTGCCCGCCGGCAGATAGATGAGGAAGTCCTTGGAGAAGTAGAACGGTTCGCCACCCATGGTCACGCCGAAGTCGCCCATAACCGGCAGACCTTCAACGCCCGGGATGTTGTCGAGCATGCCGACGTACTTAATAGCCAGCTGCGCGTCAACGCCATCGAGGGTGTACTGGAGCAGAGAAGAATAGTCCGCAAAGATCACGTCGGTGTTGCCGTCCCAGAGCTGCTGGAGCTTGGTGTCGGTGGAGCCGCCGAGGACAACCTTCATGCGCTTAACAACGTCTTCGCCGTAGGTTTCCTTCACCCAAGCATAATACGCAACATAACCGATCTGAGAAACGCCGCCCGCCTCAACGGAGAAACGGAGCTGCCGATCCGGGTTGGCAGCCAGCCACTCGGCAGCTTCCTTCAGGTTGGCATACGGAGCATCCTTCTTCGCGCCGAAGCAGGAGCCCGGGTTCTGACCCACACGCGGGCCAACCACCATGTTCTCCAGAGCGTACATATCGTCATACGCGCCGAAGAGAACGCCGAGGTACGTCATGTCGTGGAAGATCATCATGGTCAAGCCGTCCGGCTTCGCGGTCGCAATCGTGCCCAGCGCTTCGTTTGCGCCGACCGCGTCAACCTTGGAGTTGCAGTTGAGGTACTTCTTGAGATACTGGTTCACGGTCTCGGCTACCATGTAGGAGTCGCCGGAAACGGACGTGGAACCGATGACGATACGCACGCGCTGACCATCATAGATGCCCTGTGCAAACGCGCCGGTGACGGAGAGGCAAAGGACGAGCGCCAGTGCCAATGCTACGAGTTTCTTCATACTGTGTTTCCTCCTTGAATAAATAGATCGTGGTTTTCCTTTATGTCGAAGCCAACATACCTCAGTTGACTCGCATTCTTAAAGAAGACGGATTGGCTGTTTACCGCTCCCCTCCCCTTCCAGAGGGAGGGGTTCGGCTCACAGTCAAAGTTTTAGGGGGATTGGAGATAAAGAATAAGAAGAAGAAGAGGAGTGTATTTATCTCACCAGGCAGGGTTTCTTCGGATCGAATTTCCAGCCCGGAATGAGGTACTGCATGCCGATGGCATCGTTGCGGGCGCCGAGGCAGTTGTCCATGTAGAGCTTGTGCGCTTTCAGCACCTGCTCACGATCCACCTCAATGCCCAGACCCGGCTTCTTCGGCAAATCAATGCAGCCATCGACAATCTGCATCGGTTCCTTGGTCAGGCGCTCACGGCCTTCCTGCCAGATCCAGTGTGTATCAATACCGTTCATCTTGCCCGGAATCGCCGCAGCGCACTGCACGACCATCGCAAGACTGATATCAAAATGGTTATTGGAATGGCAGCCCCACATCAGACCGAAGTCATTGCAAAGCTGACCGACGCGGACGGAACCGTTCATGGTCCAGAAATGCGGATCCGCGAGCGGGATATCCACGCTCTGAAGCTGGAGCGTATGGCACATCTGGCGCCAATCCGTGTTAATCATGTTGGTTGCCGTGGGCATCATGGTTGCCTTGCGGAACTCAGCCATGACCTCACGACCGGAGAATCCATCTTCCGCGCCGACCGGGTCTTCGCAGTAAGCCAGACAGCTCTTCAGCCCGTCCGCTATCTCAAGCGCCTCTTTGAGGCTCCAGCAGCCGTTCGGATCGAGATCCACTCGCGCATCCGGGAACGCCGCCTTGATTGCCTGAACCGCTTTCAGCTCTTCCTTCGGAGCAAGCACGCCGCCCTTCAGTTTGAAATCAACAAAGCCGTACTTTTCATGCGTCGCCTTTGCCAGCGCAACGATCGCTTCCGGCGTCAGCGCTTCTTCGTGACGCAGGCGATACCAGTCGCAATCGGAATCTTCCTCAGACTCATACGGCAGATCCGTCTTCTTGCGGTCGCCGATATAGAACAGATAGCTCAGGAAGCGGACGCGTTCGCGCTGAACGCCATCGCCCATCAACGCCGCCGCGGGAACATCCAGATACTTGCCCATCAGGTCAAGCAGCGGCGCTTCAATCGCAGTCACAACATGAACGCCCGTGCGCAGATCAAACGTCTGCTGACCGCGGACATCATCCTTGATGTTCTCAGAAAGCCATGCCCGGATCTTGTTGAGCGTCGCCTTATAATCCACGAGGCGCGTCCCCTCAACCAGATGCTTGATGTCTTCAAGCGCCTTCGTGATCTTCTGACCGCCAGGCACTTCGCCGACGCCTTCATTGCCATCCGAATCCGTGATGATCACGATGTTGCGGGTGAAATACGGAGCATGTGCGCCGGAGAGATTGAGCTCCATGCAGTCATGACCGGCTACCGGATAAATTTCAACTTTTTCAACCGTAGGTGACATATGCGTTCCCTCTCTTTGTTAAGCAATCGCTTTTTTATTTCACATGACAAATTTCGGTTTCAATTCTGTTGCACATTCGAAGTCGTTAACCAATCTCGTTGTCTAGATTATAGCAGTTCCCCACCCGTGCGTCAATGGTTTTTTGACAATTTACTCAATTTTTTTGTGAATTTATATTCCGTATATCCATTTCACGATTTTAATTGAAACCTTTCATCTCATTTCGTTTCACTTTTGAAATCGTTTTCAATTTTCCGCTTTGTGCAGGTTGTCATTATCTGACGCAAATGTTATAATGAAACCATCATTCCAAAGCAATCTTTTTTCTTCAAGGAGGTCTGTTGCATGCGTTCCATTTATGAAATCTACGGCAGCAATGCCTATGAAATGACAATCGCCCTGATGAATGCCGCCGATATCGCTTCACGCATTCCCAAAGGTGCTTCCATCGCGCTCAAGCCCAATCTTGTTGTTGCAGCCGATCCCGATTCCGGCGCGACCACACATCCCGGTGTGCTCAGCGGCGCAATCGAATACCTTCAGCAGCACGGTTTCGAAAACATCTGCGTCATGGAAGGAAGCTGGGTCGGCGACAGAACGGGGCGTGCCATGCGCGTCGCCGGTTACGACAAAGTCTGCGCAGCATACAATGTGCCCTTTTATGATTTGAAACAAGATGAAACAGAAATCGTTCAAAGCGCCATCGGTCCGATGAGCGTTTGCCGCAGAGCACTGGAAACCGACTACCTCATCGATCTGCCCGTACTCAAGGGACATTGCCAAACCGCGATGACCTGCGCCTTAAAAAACCTCAAAGGCTGCCTTCCGGACAAAGAAAAGCGCCATTTTCACACGCTCGGGCTTCAAAAGCCCATCGGCGCTCTTGCCGCCGTCATTAAGCCTCAGCTGATTATCGTTGACAGCATCTGCGGTGACCTCGATTTCGAAGAGGGCGGCACGCCGGTTCATACCAACCGCATGTTTCTCGGATTCGACCCCGTTCAGATCGACGCGTACGGCAGCAGCCTGATGGGGCTTTCTCTCGAAGATGTACCCTACATTCAATATGCCGAACAATACGGAGCAGGCAAAAGTGCTTTCTCCGTAGAAGATGTCATTCGCCTGAATCAGCCGCAGGACAGCGTGGTCTATCCTCGTCCAACCGGCATCGTCGCCAACCTGACGCGAAACGTCCATCAAAACCGCGCATGCAGCGCCTGTTTTGCCAGTCTGGTTCGTGCCCTGCATGTGCGCGGCGCCTGCTCTGAACCTCTTTACATCGGGCAGGGATATCGCGGAAAGGAGATTGACGGCATCGGCATCGGAATGTGCTGCTCCAAAGCAAACATCTGCGTCCGCGGCTGCCCGCCTTCCGCAGATGATATCCTCCGTGTATTGGATGAACACGGCTGTTGAGATTTTCCCCACACGCGAGCAATTTCGTACAATTCCCATATATAAAGAAGAAGTGTGAGAGCTTTCTCCTTTGCCAAAGGGAAAACTCCCGCACTTCTTCTTATTTATGCATCGCAAACGCCACGCCACCGTTTACTCTTTTTCCTTCGCTGCGCACGCCTGCATGTACTCATCCATCGCTTCGGCAACCTTTTTGCTGTGTTCCACCGCTTCAACAACCGTCCTCGCGCCATTGACCACATCGCCGCTGGCAAATATGCCCGCACGGGTCGTATGCCCGTTTTCATCCGCGACAAGCAGTCCACGCGAATCAACCTCCAGCCCCATCGTCGTGGAAACAATGCGGTTTCGTGGTCCCTGTCCGATCGAAACAATGACGCTGTCTGCCTTATAGAGATGCTCGCTTCCCTCGACAGGCTTCAGCTTGCCCGCTTCATCTTCATCCATATCCTGAAAAATCACGCCATCATCCACAATCTCCACAGGCTGCTTCTTATAGACAAACTCAACGCCCTCCAGCTCGGCATACATGAATTCATCCTTCGATGCCGCGACATGGCTGCTTCTGGAAAAACAAATCACATGGCGTGCGCCCTTACGCACCGCCGTGCGGCACACATCCATCGCCGCATTGCCTGCGCCAATCACAATCACCGTTTCGCCCAGATGATAGCTGTCCGGATTATTGAGATAGTTGATGCCGAAATGCACATTTCCCAGCGTTTCGCCCTTGATATGCAGTGCGTTAGGCTGCCAAACGCCCGTTCCAACAAAAATCGCCTTGTATCCGTCGCGGAAAAGATCGTCAATACCGATCGACGCGCCGATTGTCGTGTTGGGTCTGAACCGGATTCCTTTCAGCTGCAAATGGTGATATTCAAAATCATCCAGCACAGATTTAGGCAGGCGATACGCAGGTATACCATAGCGCAGGACACCGCCAATCTTATCTTTGCCATCAAAAATTGTCACCTGATATCCCTTTCTCGCAAGCAGCACCGCAATCGTCAATCCTGCCGGACCGGAGCCGATAATCGCCACGCGCATGCCGTTGGACGGTGCAGGTCCTTGAACCATTTTATTGGCATACGTCGTAGAAATATAGTTTTCAATCACCGAGAAATGAACCGGCGCTCCTTTTCTTCCCAAAACGCAATGCCCTTCGCACTGGTTTTCATGGTCGCAAACCAGACTGCAAACCGTCGTCAGCGGGTTGTTCTCAAACAGCATTCTTCCCGCCTCATCCAGCTTGCCGTCAAGCATCAGCCTGATGACCTTGGGAATCGGGGTGTGGATCGGGCATCCCTTTTGGCACTGCGGAACTTTGCAATTCAGGCAGCGCTGCGCCTCTTCTATAACATGTATCGCCATCTGTATTCCTCCATATCTTTCTTTTATATATGTTTGTCTTTTCGTTTCGTCGGAATTCTTCGTACCAGCAGTGCCGCACAAACACACGCAAGCCCCATCGCCGCCAATCCGTTTGTCGGATCATATTCGATCGTCTGCGCGTCGTCTTCCGCCTGCATCAGTGCCTCAATATTTTCATAAACCGCACCTCCGGAAACCTCGCAGACCTTTCTCAGCGCATCGCGCTGTTCTTCATCCGGAAAGGCTTCATATTCCGACGACCAAAGCAGCACAACTGCCGTTTCATGTTCACAAATCACATTTCCGTTCAAATCCGTCGCAGTCAGCACGCATCCATATTTTCCATAACCTTCCACCGGAAACGTTTTTTCAAATACACGCCGGCGCACTTGCGCCATATCATAGAGATATTCATGACCCGCAGGCGTTGTAACCTGCACTTCGAGATTGCTCGCTTCCTCCAGCCCCGTGCAATCCACTTCCAACGTGCACATCGAGCCTCCGCCCGTCATACGCGTTTGAAATACATCCGCATAATTTTCCTCCGGCATCAATGCGCCGATTACATTCAGCAACACGCGCTTTCCCGTTTCGCTTTCGAATGTTCCGCCAGCCTGTTGTCCGTTCAGTGCGCCCGTCCACACAGCAGCTTTTCCCTTTCCACACGCACGATAAACATAAAGCGGTTCTCCTTCGTCAACCGTCATCAGCACCTGTGCATCGCGCTTCGCCTCTACGCGGATGTATTGACCAACATTCATTTTCCCCTGCAGCCGTTCAACGCCAGCCATATTGCCTTGTGCAAGAGCGTCAAACGCACCCTCGACTGCATACTCCGTTTGCTGAACAAGCGTATCTGACAGCATCAGCGCAGGCAGCTCTTTTGCCGTGATTGCATATGTGCAATATCCGCCTCCAATCTCAGCCAACCTCTTCATGATTTCCTCATTAACATACGATCCAATGCCGATAACCGATGTAGTAATCCCTGCTTGTGCCATCCGATGAACAATCGCTTCATAACCGGTATCACTCGGATTGCCGTCCGAAATGAACAATACATGTTTTTTATCGGTTTCATGAAACGAACTCAGCATATCATATGCTGCCTGAAACGCCTCGGTATACTCCGTTCCACTGATCGTTCCCATTCTGGAAACCGCAGCGATCACATTCTCTTTTTCCTTTGCCGATGTCAGCGGTGCCAAAATATGATAGGTATCCGAAAATGTGATCACACCCACATAGTCGTTATCATGCAGCATACCAATGCTCTTGATTGCTCCCCGTTTTGCCATTTCGCAAGGCGTATTGATGTCATTCGCAAGATTCGTCGCCGTTTCGCTCATAGACGCCGAGTTATCAATCACCAAAAGCAGCGCAACCGACTCCGCGCCTTCCTCCCGTGTCACCTCCATCGTCACCGGCAAAAATTTCTCAAATGCAGTATCCTTCATATGTCCCAGCGCATAGGTCTGCTTTCCTCCCGTGGTCAAAACGCTGTGTCCATATTCCGATACATATTGTTCAAGTGCTTCATCAGCTTTAGGCGGCAGCGACAACGCATCGACATTCATCAGCACAATCAATCCATAGTCGCACATCGCAGCAGCCGTCCGCGGGACATCCTTCGGCGCGGTAATCTCCGCTTCATATCCGTTCGCCGTCAGCAGTTCATACAGTGCGCCGCTTTCCGTGCCGGTTCCGTCCACCAACAGAATCTTATCGCTTCCTACAACCTGTACGCAAGCGCCATTTTGATTATTTGCCTTTTGCGTATCTTCTTCCTGTTCAACCACAACCTGAAATACGCGCATGCCCATTTCTTCCGGAACAAGGCGATAAGAATATTGGCTGATTCCTTCTTTTATTTTGATCGAATCCTCTCGGACAAGTTTCGTTTCATCGTATATCTTCAGCTTTCCAACCATCGCGCAATTGCTCTTCAGGGTTACTTTCGCCCGGAGGCTTTGACCCTGAATCGCTTTGGCAGGCATTTCGACGCTGAGTACTTCGCATTCCGTTGCCGCCCATTTCCGTTCATACTGCACTGCATCAATTCGCACGCCCTGATGCGCCAGCAGAGCAGCGACTGTTTGAGCGTTTCCATCTGTTTCAATGCCGTCGCTAAGCAAAACGATTCGTTTTTTCATGTTTTTCCGAAAAAGATTCTCCGCCTCATAAAGCGCATTTGCTACATTCGTCGTCTGCCTCTCATATTTCAGCAGATCTTCAGGCGCCTCGTTCCACAGCACCGCATCATCAGCAAAAACCATCCGCTCTACATGCTCATCACTTTTACTTTGATCCACGAGAGTTTGCATGTCCGCTTCGACTGTTTGCGCCATGCTTTCCATGCTCAGTGAACGATCCTCCAGCACAACCAGTGACGTATCCACGCGGTTTGTTTCAATTCTGAATTCGGACAGAATCAGCACAGCCGTCGCAGCCGCCAGCAGATAGAGTCCCGTCGAAGCATATTTTTCAATTTTCTTCCGCCCAAGGCTTCTCTTCTTTAGGGACGAACTCAAGATCAACCCAAACGCCGGGATCATGAGAAGCAGAAGCCATGGGGATTCGACGCTAAACTTGCTCACGATGATACACCACACATTCCAAAGTCAGGCAAATCAGAAACAGCCATGCCATCAGCGGTGTCAGATCCAATCCTCGGTCACGCTGGTTTTGCGCAATCTTCGCTGCCGCGTCATCATCGGAAGGCTGTGAAAGAAGCAGCGCCGTTTCTGTATCGTTTTTCCTCATCAATTCTCGCTCATTCAGGCAGGCATAAATCCGCTCTTGCTTTTGTTCTCCCTCTTCTGTCTGCCGATGCAGCGTATACACGCCCGGCCGATCAGGCGTAAACGCTCCCCCATAAACCGGCTCCGTCTTTCCATCCGGCGCCGCAAGTTGCGTTTGGCATGTAAATGGCACATCCGTATACGTCACAGCATCGCCCACATAACACCAATCCTTTTCCAGCATCTTCGGAAGGCTGTAATCCAGCATGTGCCCAATCAGAATCAGGAAATCCGAAAGCAGCGGCAAATTACTGTGATGCACATCAAAGTTCATCACGAACACCGGTGCGCCTTTATCGCTTTCCCCCACCAGCAATGCAGGCAGTTCGCCGCACATCAGCAGCGGTGTAAACATTCCCACATCCGTCGTTTCCGTCAATTGCAGCACCGAAATATCTCCCGCGGAAATTGACTGCGTCAGCCGAAGCATCCGTTCGTTTTCCACGCCATGAGCGACACTCAGCGATGCGCCGCGAACTCGGTCGCCCAGCTGCAGCTCGATGCCGTCGGGAACTTGAGGAGGATTCATCAGCCATATTGCGCCATCTTCCGGCAGAATTTCAGGGATATACTCATCATAAATATAAATATCGTAGCCGTTGACCGTCTTCGAGCTGACCGGATCTTCCCAATTCACCGTGTATATGCCAAACGCTTCCAAAGCGTGCTGCCAATAAAACGGCTTGCTGCCGACCAGCAGAATTTTTCCGCCGCCATCGATAGGTCCAAAACAGCAGAATGTGTTATCTTCATCCAGTCCGTCCTGTACATCCACCATCACGCGTGCGGTATCAAACTCGCGCAATCCGCTTTGGAAAAACGTAACCGTCTGTTCCCGGTTGTCTTCAAACGTAACCATCTGCGCAGAAGCCAGCTTATTATCCACATAAAGTGCCACAGGGAGCGTTTGTGTCGTACCCGTGCAGCGAACAACGGCATGAAACGTCGTTCCCGAGGACGAGATCACGCTTTGAAGGCGCTCAATCCCGACATTCCACATTTCCTCATCCAAAACGCTGACAACCTCGATGTTTTCCACATTTTCAAACGCATGATCCGTGTAAAAGAGCACCTGCGCATCGGGATACATTCGCAGCATATTCTGCGCAGAAGTCAGAACCGCTTCATATTCATCCTGTTTCCAGCCGCATTGTGCCTGTGTCAAAGCTTCTTTAATGAGCTTCGGCGTGTCTTGACGCGAAACCAGCGCATTTCCTTCCTCGCCCGATAACAAAACCGTCACATGACTGCCGCCGGGCATATTCGCGGTTTTCTCAATCACCCGATCACACGCACGCTCAAAAGCGCTTTTTCCATCACAGTCTTTTTGATTCATGCTTGCCGAACTGTCAATCAAAAAGATATATTCCCTGCCCGCTTCAACCGCCGTCAGCCTTGCCCCGGAAAGAATCATCACCGCAGAAGCAACCACCACCATCTGCATCAGCAAAATCAACCACTTGGGCAATTGACTGCTAAGCCGAAAACGCCTGCTTTCTCTTCTGCTCAGGTGCCACATATAGTTGGTGGAAACGGAATGTTCCGTAAACTTAGGTTTAAACAGGAACAATCCCAACACCAGCGCAAGGCACGCGAGCGCCCACAGTCCTGTCGGCTCAGTAAAAATCATCGTATCACCCCTGCCGCCGCTCCACGGTTCAAAAAGATTTCTTCCAGCTTTTCGTTGCTAAGCACGCTAAGAAACGCAACATTTCTGGATGCGCAAAACGATTCGATTTCCGCCTTCCACGACGCAATTGTCCTTTTATACTGTTCCAAGCTTCGCCTGTCGATATGATGATTCAGTCGTGCCGCTTCGCCCTGCTTTTCCGCATCCAGCAGTGTCAAATAGCCGCCATAAGCCGGCAAATCCTCTTCCGGCGCAAGCACCTGAATGATCATCACCTGACGGCGGTGAGACAGAAGCCAGTCCACCGCGTGTTTCCAGTCGCTGTCCGTCAGAAGATCGGAGATCAACACGGAAAGCCCGCAATCCGCTCCCGGCATGCCATCTGCGCAAATCGCCTTTTCAATATCCACATCCCCATCGAATTCCAACCCATCCAGCAGCGGCATTGCACGAAAAAAGCCATATTTGCCTGTCACAGGTTCGCACATCCGCTCGCAGCGTTCACCGCGCAGAAGCGAAAAAGAAGCCCGATCCGCATGGCTGACAGACAGATAGGACAACGCCGCCGCAATCTTCAATGCCATCAGGCTCTTTTTCCCATCATCCGCCCAATCCATCGATTCTGACATATCCAGATAAATGTGCGTTTCCGTCTGAATTTCTCCGACAAAATGTTTCATATACAGCTTATCAAATCGGGCTGCCAGATTCCAGTCTATCCGGCGATAGTCATCTCCCGGCATATATTCGCTGTAATCCATCCATTCAATCGAACTGCCTTCTTTTGCCGACCGCCTTTCCCCCGAAAGCATCCCTTTCATCGTCTGGCGAATGTAAAAATCAATTTGTTCCAGTTTCTGTAAAAAGGCGTAATCCGCCACACGACCCGCTCGCCGATGATAAGCCGTCATACTTACATCCTCCGTCTGGGCTTCTTCAGCTCGCCAAGCTCTTTGACCATGTTCTCAATCACCCGATCCGCCGTCATGCCTTGAGAAATTGCATCAAAATTGAGTTTCACCCTGTGGCGAAGCACCGGATACGCCAGAGAATCGATATTTTCATACGAAACATTGTATTTGCCATGAATCAGTGCCTGAATTCGAGCCGCAGAAATCAGCGCCTGTCCCGCACGCGGGCTCGCGCCCATCCTCAAATAGCGCTTGGCTGTTTCGCTTGCCGCGTCGCTCTCCGGCTGCGTTGCCGCCACAAGTGTCATCGCATATGTCAGCACGCTGTCCGCCACCGGAATCTCCTTGGATATTGCCCGCATCCGCAGCATTTCTTCCGCCGTAATGACCGTCTGCGCCACCTCGTCATTGCTGTATTGTGTAAGCAAAACGATGGACTTCAGCTCTTCAACCGACGGATACCGCAGCACCAATTTAAACATAAAGCGATCCGTCTGCGCTTCCGGCAGTTCGTATGTACCTTCCTGTTCAACCGGATTTTGGGTTGCCAGCACAAAGAACGGCTCTTCCAGTCGATAGTCCTTGCCCGCAACGCTGACCATGTGTTCCTGCATTGCCTCCAGAAGTGCGCTCTGCGTCTTAGGCGTGGCGCGGTTAATCTCGTCCGCCAAGACAATATTGCTGAAAATCGGTCCCGGATGAAAGCGAAACACCGAATTTCCGTTGGCATCCTTCTCGATGATGTTCGTACCTGTCACGTCCGCAGGCATCAGATCCGGTGTAAATTGGATGCGCGAAAACGGCAACCCGAATACGCGCCCCACCGAGCGAACCAAGCGCGTTTTGCCCGTTCCCGGAACACCCTCCAGCAACACATTTCCGCCCGCAATCAGCGCAATAACGATATTTTCCACCGCATCACGCTGACCGATGATATCTCTGGCAAGCTGTTCAAACACATCGTCACATTTTTTGCTGAAATGCAAAATCTCTTTTTCCGTAGCTTCCACCGCGTTCTCCTCCATGAATCTTGTTCTGTAATGCTTTTACAGCCCATTAAAATACGTTTCTACAACATCAAGCACATCATCCGGCAAAGTTTCCTGATCAATTTCCCGAAGCATTTTGGCATAATATAATCCGTATACCGTTTCATAAGCCACGTTGCCCTTGTTGCTTTCCGGATGAACCTCCGGGCTTTCATCCTTTCCGGGCACATAGCTTTCATCGATTTCCACATCAAGGCTGGGTTCATATAAGCGTTCGGTTTCCGTGGTTTTTTCTTTTCTGTCTTCTCCGCCGCCGAAGCCAACGCCGGATGTTCCCTGATTATACAGCGACTGACTCATGCCCGCCGCGTCATCCATCCCTTTTTCACCCATCTCCCCGTCGGAAGAAGAATCCGCGCCATCACCGTTCTTTGCGTTCTCTTCAAACATCTGCGTGATTTCCTGCGCGTCTCCGTAAAACGAAATGCAGATATATTCCGCCGTGCGATACATCGTCTTATGCAGGGACTCGCTTACATCTTCGCCCGCCGCCGCATGACTGAGTATGCCGGAAAGACTGGTTTCAAAGGTCGCCAGAATATACGACAGATTTTTTTCGCTTTCATTTGCCTTGGATTCTTTCGTCACCGTGCGCAGATCCGAGATCAACCCCTTCAACCTGCCCTGACGATTTCCATCCGCTATATCTTCCGCAACCTCAGTTTCAAGCTGCGTAAAGAAGCTCCGAACCGCCGTTTGATCCTGTGCGAGGACAGCTTCCCCCAGCGCCCGAAGCCCCGGGCAATTCAGCAATTCCGCCGTCAGGCTTCCATATATTTCCAAGCTGGATAAATCCAGCGACATGTCCTGATAAAGTTGCGACATCTGAGCCAGCTCTTCCAATCCAGCGGTGCCGAAATCAAACGACGCCTCCATCTGTGCAAGCTGCTCAAGCAGTCTCTGTTTTTCCTCTTCGCTAAGGTTTGAATGATTCACCTGCTCGCGCAGACTCTCGATCATTTCAGCGATTCTCGCCGATTCAACGCTTTGTTCCGCATTCGGTTCATCCGTTGCACTTTTCGTCTTCAAATGTTCACTCAAGTTCAGGTATGGACAGCAAGCCGTGATCAGCACTGACGCAGCTAAAACTCCCGCCAAAATCCACTCCTTCCTTGGGTACCTCAATTCCATTTTTTCAGGCAAAATCGCGCTCAGCTGTCGAATCGCATCCTGCCGCTGCAATTTTGCTATTGTGGTCTGTTCATCTTTTAAAAGCAGCATGGTTTCCGCACGCGCTTCCAGCCCCATATCATCCACGCGCTTTGCCGTATACATCCACGTCGGGCGATAAAATAAGCCATAAGCAATTCCGCACACCAACACGCCCGTTCCCACTCCGACTGCTGCGCACGTTTCCAAAGCGGCAGTCCGGAAAAAGAGATGCCGAATCAGCATATACAAAAACGATGCAGCCGCTCCCGCCGTCAATGCCCATGCCACGGCATGCAAGACGCCTTCGCGAATCAGTCGTTTCCGAAATGGGCGCAAATACTTCTGCATAAAACTCTCTCCGACTTCGTTTTCAGTCTTATCCCGCAAAAGGCAAAAAGGAGGAAGCCCGAGCTTAGGCTTCCTCCTCACTGCTCAAGAAAAGGTCATCAATTACTGAGCAACAGGGGCAAACGTATCCGCGGCATTCTCCGCAACAACGATCTCGCTGGCAAGCGTCATATTCACCTTATAGGTTCCGCCCGCCTGAACCGTCGCCAGCATCGCTTCCGCTTCTTCCTTCGTCACCATCTCGGTGCGGACGATCTCCGTCCAGTCGCTGCCTTCCGGACGATTGACCAGTTCGACCGGGCCGGACGTCCACGCCGCAGCGTAGTTCTCAGTGCCGTAGAAATTGGTTTCATAATCAACCTTGCCGGCATAATCGTCCTTCACATGGCCGACGATCTGCACGCAGTAGTGATCCGGATCATGCGTATACGCATCCTTATCGATGAGGAAACCATCCTTCATGTCAAAGCCGTAGATGTTCTTGATTCCCTCGAAAGCATCATTCGGATTCAGGAACGCGTCAAATCCACGGATGATGGACACGCTTTCGATCTCCAGCTCATATTCGCCGGCAGCACGCTTGTACGGTCCGTACTTCTGAATCGTTTCAAAGTTCGCACCGGACGAAGAGCAGCGCCAGCCGGTCGCCGGCTCGATCAGGTTGCTGATCACGTCGTTGGTCTTCTCATGCCAGATATCGTCATAGGACTGATAGTAGTTAACAGCAATGCGCTTTTCCATAGCATTCTGAATGTTCTCAACGCCCTCGGTATAAACCGACATCAGCGGAATGCCCTTCTGCTGAGCGCAGTAGTTAACCTCAAGGAGCGGATACTGGTTCAAATGCTGAGGCAGGAAATAAAGTTTGTCGCAAAGCGTATCGACATAGGGCGCGATTACGGACTGGATATACTGCAGACCGTCGTTCATCGCCAAACGCTGGTAACCGGAGGACAGCTTGCTCTTCGCGCCGTAACCGCCGCAGTACACGAAGCCGACGACGGTGCCTTCCTCAAAGTAAGCATCCTCAGCCGTTGCCGTAAAGAGCATTCCGAAAGACGGGGAATCCTTGGAGTGACCGACGCTCAGGAACGGATAGACCTGCACGCCGCCGCCCAGATCGCGCCAAGTGAACCAATCGCTCCAGCCGGTCAGGACGTAGCGGATGGAGTTATCGGAGAGTTCCGGTCCCAGCTCCGGATAGCCGAGGTAGCCATAGCCCGTCGCGTTCTGACCGGAGGTCACGACGTCCTGATACTGCTCATCGACACCGATGTCGCCCTTGCCCAGACGATAGCGGTTGCACATGGTGACATACTCCGTCAGCGCCTGATAATGGTCGCCATGTCCATGCGTCAGCAGGCAATGCTCCACCTCACGCGGGTTGTAACCCATCTTATCGATGTTCAGCCAGTACTGATAGGTCGCCGTTTCGTTGCCGAAGTCCAGCAGCGTCATCGTGCCGTCATCGCCGATCATCAGGTAGCAGCCGGTGTAGGCGTCACCGACAAAGTACAGGCGATTCGCCATGATTTCAAACGGAACGACCGAACCGTTGAAGGAATAACCGGTCATCTCGTCGTTCTTGTTCGCCGCGGGCAGCCAGCTCGTGCCGTTGTACTGCATGCCGTCCGGCTGAGCCAGTTCCTTATCCTTGGCAACATACGCATTCTTGAACAGGTACAGCTCTGTCACCTTCGCGCCCTGATCGTATGTGGTATAATCGCCGTCAAAGAGTGCGACAGCGGTATACTTGTCGCGCATGTAATAGATTTCGCCCGGGCACTTGCCGTCAGCGCCTTCAACAGGGCAGAGCATGATGTCGTCCATCGTCGCTTCTTCACCCGCCCAGGTGCCCGGCATGTTTTCGCCCTGAACCTGATAGCTGTTATCGACCAGATAAATCTGAGCATCATCCGCGAGGGTATAGGTCTGCTCAAACACGTTGGTCACATGGTTACCATCACCGATGGTGATCGTGCGGGCATCCGTATCCTTATCGAGTACCCATCCCATCGCGACCATGCGTCCCGGACCGCCGCCCGGCGCGGTCAGCTCGCCGCCAAACTCAGCGGAGTCGAAGTAATAGGTGTAGTTGCCTTCTCCACGATACGGCGCACCGATCTTTTCGACAACTTCGTAATCGATGACCTCGCCTGCCGCGTTCCTCATGACCTCGACCATGACGTCAGGCATAAGCAGCTTTTCCAGAGAATCCGCCGCATAAGTATCCGTCAGCTCATTGTGATGATCCATCGGATAGGCGGTCGTGTAAGTCTTTTTCTCAAAGTTCGGGGCTTCCATGATTTCGACGGTCACGTACTTGTTTTCGTCCTGCGTAGCGTTCGTCAAAACCCATCCGTAAGTTGAAGAAGCGACGACCCGGTCGCGTTCTTCTGCCATTGCTCCGCCGACACAGGCTACCGTCAGCCCCAGTGCAGCAAGCAAAGCACAAGTTCTTTTCTTCATGAATTTTTAACCCTCCTTTTTGCTGATAATAGTTCCCTTCCGTAAAGATCCGTTCCGTGCGGTTTGCTTCTCAATGCTCCTCCCTTCCGAACCGACGGAACCGACCTCAAGTGATTGCGTAAAACTGACAAATTCTTTTAATCGTCAGGCTTTCATTTCAGCTTGATTTCTTCACCCATGAAGTAAGATGTTCCATCCACACCACGGCTGTAATTACAGAGGAAGTCATAAACGGCATATGTATCTTCCGGAACCATCGCGTGAATCTTCTCTTCATTCCACTGCGAGCAAAGCACTACAATGCCATCCTCATTCGTGTATTCCGTTCCGTAGTTACGTCCATCCGAGAATTCACGCTTATTTTCATCCGTCAACGGAATGTTGTGCGCGACCGCCCACTTCTCCATTCCATCGTCAACATATTCATAATTAGGCGCACCATCCTCTGTAACAAACCCATAGTCCTTCTCGCCAACATTCAGCATAAACGGTATGACAACATCCATGTTGCCCTTTGCAAGCAGTTCCTCAAGTCCCAGCATGCCATCGTTTCCGCAAGCTGCCGCAACCAGCTCCGGGCAAAGGGTCGCAACATTAAACGTCATCAGCGAACCCATCGAATGACCCGTCAGATAAATCCGGGTGTTGTCAATCATTTCATAATTTGCAAGTACGTATTCACGCGCCGCCTTGAAGAAAGGAATATCCCCTTCGCTCCACGTCGTCGCCGCCTTAAAGCCATTCTTACGAGAACCAGTCAGATACACAGCGATAAAATCGCGCTCTTCGGCAGTCTTCGTCCAACCGGAGCGAGACGGGAATTCCTCAGCAGAACCACCGCCGCCGTGACAGACAAACACAACCGGAACCTTTGTCTTTCTGCCTTCTTTTACCGCACTCGGAACATAAACATAGAACTCGCGGGTCACGCCCTCGACTTCCATGGTTTCGTGATCCATGCCCAACTCATCATTGGAAGCGAAGTAACGCAATGCGTTAATATCTCCGCTGTCCTGACGGCGGACGCGGCGCAGGAAGTTGCCCCAGAGGTTATTGGTGAAATCTTCACTGTAAATATCCTCCGTGCCGACGGTAACATACAGCTTGGCAACATGTGCATATGTGATTTCGTTTGTCTTTGCCATATACTCCGGGAAGGAGTAGATTTCGTCCGCATAGCTGTTGCTCACGAAAGCGTCGCTGCACTCGTTCGCATTCTTCCAGTATTCAATCAGCTCATTGACGGCGTCGGTCTTCTCGTCGCAGGCAATCCACATCGGAACCGCCACTTCACTCTTCATGACACCGGCAGCGCCACTCTCTTCAGTTCGCCCCTGCTCAAGAATGGCGGTATCGAAACGATCCACGCCCAGCGCCGCAAAACCCGCAAACAGTTCAGAATTGGTAACCGCATGCTGCATCACAGCATTCGCCGCATCGCCATAGCCAACCATGTAGAATGCAGAATCCTGCGTCTGAAGATATGTGCGCTTATCCATGTAATCAAACGTCGCATAGGCATATTCGGATTCATCCGCCGCCCAGCCGCCTTCGCCCGCCGTCATCAGAACAACCGCGAAAGAGCCTTTTTCGGAAGCCGCCTTCCAGCCGGTCTTCTCAAAGAATTCGACCGGGTCTTCCCCGCTCGGAACCGCCACTGCCACTTCAGGCTGGCGATATTTCCAGCTTTCCGGAACATACTGATAGATCGTGCGGACAGTGCCGCTCTCCAGCGGAAGTTCGATCGAATACAGACCGAAATACTGGCTGGTCAGCGGATTGGTCGGATCAACCGTATAGGTTTCGGTATCCAGCGTCGTGATCGGCGTGACCGGCGTTTCCGCCAGCGCATAGGCAAACGATGACGCCAAAACTGTTGACGCCAGCAAAATTGGAATAACCTTTTTCATCATTCATTTCCTCAAAAGAACAGATGCTCTCTCCCCTATTTAAATCGTGCCTTCCTCCTCATTTCAAGAAGGAAGGCACAATCTTAAATCAGGAACAGATTGTTACAGGTCAACTTTTTCGTTCATGTAGTAGAGGTTGCCGTCCGCATCCTTGTTGAACAGCGCGAACCATTCATCCCAAATCATTGCAGCTTCGCTCGGCAGATAGGCATGAACCTTGCCCTCGGCTTCGACGCAGCGGAGCATCGGGATGCCGTCTTCCGTGCGGAACACATAGTTGCGATATCTGCCGCTGGTGTAGGAGCACTTGGACTCTTCGCCCTGCATGTAAGTGAAATCGCTCCACTTCTGCACGGTGTTATAGCGCTCAGTCCAGTAGGACACACAGCCCTTGCCATCGGAGAAACCGGTGCCTTCAGCGCCGAAACCGGCTTCCTTGAAATACGGATCGCCGCAGCCGATGCAAACCATCAGCGGGATCGGATTCTCTTCGTTGTAGTTAGTCGGCGTAGTCAGTGCGCTGACAGGCGCCGCCGCCGTAAAGATGTCGCTCATATAGCCCGCGACCGCGTGGCTCATCGCGCCGCCGGAGGACTGACCCGTCGCATAGACGCGACCCTTGTCGATGTTGTAGTTCTCGCATACCCAGTTGTACAGCTCGCGGATAAAGATGCGGTCATCCGGAGTCGCTTCGGTTGCGTCACCGGTGTTCCACATGGCGCGGAACAGCTCATTGGTGGTCATATCCGAAACATTGCGAATCTTAAGCGTATGGGAACCGGTCGGGCAAACCAGAATGCAGCCCTTTTCCTCGGCGATCTTCGTCCAGCCGGTACGCGCTGCGATTTCATCGCCCGTTCCGCCGGCGCCGTGGAACAGGAACACAACAGGAGCTTCCTTCTCCGGGTCTACGCTGTCCGGAACATAGACATACCACTCACGGTTGTAGAGGTCGCTTCCGTCCTCCTTGAAGCCGCCGCGGATCTTGCCTTCAAACTTCTTGAAGCCGATATCATAGATATCCACAGCGCTGCGCAGGGAGCCGTTGCCCGTGCCCGGGAACTGCATGTACTTGCGCATGAAGTCGTTATAAATGTGATCAATGACATCCGCCTGATAATACTTTTCAACGGAATCCGTGGAATAATAGACCTTCGCAATCGGCTCACGATCCATCGTTTCGCTGGTCGTCGGGAATTTCGGGATATACACTTCATCCGCATAATCGCAGGAATACTTGACATCCTCGACCTTGTTCGCGTTCTTCCAATAATCGACAACCTTATCAACCGAGTCGGTCTTCTCTTCGGAAACGATAAACATCGGGATCGACATGTCGCTGAGCATGACGCCCGCTTCCTTGCTCGGGGTGGTCGCACGGGAAGCCAGATACTCATCTTCCACACCGGTCACGCCAATGCACGCCGCGGCAGCCCACTGCAGAGGCTTGCTCATCGTGTGCTTCATCAGAACATCCGCCGCATTGCCGTAAGCAATCGCATAGAAGTTAGAGGAGAAGGACACGAAGAACGGACGGTAGGAAACATCCTCACGCAGGGCAGCGAGGTATTCCATTTCCTTATCGATATCGCCCCATTCGCCGCTCTCGTCGGTTTCCGCCAGAACCACGTGGAACACGTACTTATCCGCCGCGTCTTTCCAGCCGCTCTCCACGAAGAATCCCCACGTATTCACGCCGCTGGGAACCATGATAAACACGGTCGGCTGATTGTAAACCGTCTTCGCAGGAACATAGAATTTCGCGCTGCGGGTCACGTTCTCGTTGACATAGCAGTCATAGTTATAATAGCCTTCGATGACCTGACCGTAATAGTTGTCATAGTCAATGACCATATCCTCAGCATCCGGCAGGGTCTGTGCAACCACGCTGGTATACTTTTCGTCGTTCATCACGTTGTTGGTCGTCGTTTCCGCCAGTGCGCCGGTGCAACTGATTGCCAGAACCGTCGCCGCAAACAAAGCCGCATGTCTCTTTTTCATTTTGCTTTCCTCCGATGTTTGATTTGTGTCGTTCTGTACGGGGTTATTTACTCAGCTTTCACCAACATGTGCAAAGCTGGGTTTTTTGTTTCAAAGCTGAGTACGCCGTTTTCATAGGTGTACTCGATTTCCGTCCATTTTTCGGCGGTCTGTGTCGAATCATCGCCCGAGGACGGCGTCACGCGGATCAGTTTAAACGCTCCGATCTCTTCGCCGATCGGAAGCCGTACCACGCTCTTGTTTTTGAAGGTCGCTGCCTCGCCGTCGCGTGCGTAACCAATGGTAAAGGCATAAATCACGCTGTCATCTGCCTCAGCAAAGGGTTCCGCTTTACCCATGACGATAAACTCACCCTTTTGTGCGCTTGGATTATCGGCAATCGGCGTCGCAGTCGCTTCTTCGATTCTTTCAAACTCGCCATACTTGTTCGCGCCGCAATATGCGCAGACACTGATCTTTTCCTGATTCAGCGTCGCGGTATACGTCGTGCACTTTGCGGTCTTTTCCTCTCCGCATTCCGTACAAGTCGCCGTGTGCTGTGAACCGCTTTCCGTCGCCTTCCAAGCACTCCATGTGTGAATATGTTCTTCCGCAGCAACCGTGCCGACAGCCATCGCAAGCATCATTCCGAGCGCCGCGCAGCCCTTCAAAAATTTCCGATCCACGTTATTTCTCTCCATTTCCAAGGAATTCAGCGCTCCGCCCGGCAGAGAACGCTTCTCTGCCGGACCGCGCCAGTCATATCCAGATTACTTCGCAGCCTGTGCCGCTTCTGCAAGCTTCTCGTTTACCGCGGTATCGACCAGTTCTCCATCATAAGTGAGAACGAGCGTTTCCGGGTCACGGGTGAAGTGGCTGAACACCTGATTCCAGATGTAACGAACCTGTTCGATAGAGGTCGCATGACCCATGCCCTGACCTTCAACCGCCGTAAACATCGGAATGCCCTTCGCAGTTTCAAAAATGTAAAGGTTGAGCGAACCGGATTCTTCCGTGCAAACCGCGTCATTCGTCAGGAACGTGAAATCCGCCCAAGTGCGATCCTTTCCGCCCTTTTCTTTCAGGTTATAGCGAGCCGTGAAGTAATCAAACGCGCCCTTGCCGTTCGCCATCCCCTCCGTCAGAGAGAAGCCGCCGGAAATCGTTCCGTCCTTCTGACCCATGCAGCTCACAACCGGAACATCACACGCGGTGTACGCGTCGCTGCCAGGCACATTGATCATGGAGCAAGGCGCAATCGCGGCAAAGTAATACGGACGATACTTAATCAGGCTGTAGCTGCAAGCGCCGCCCATGGACTGACCGGAAGCATACACACGAGTAAGATCGATCTTGTCGGCATATTCGAATTCGGTCGTCATCCAGTCGTACATGTAATCAAAGAAGAGCATGTCATTCGGCTTATTTGCGGAAGCCGCAGTCGTCCAGCTGTTGCCCACCGTAAAGTAGTCAATGCCGTTCTTGTTCTTCATTTCGGTGCCCCAGTTTGCGCTGCCCTGCGGCAGAATCAGGATGATGCCATTTTCTTCCGCAAACAGGCGCCAACCCGTCTGCTCGCCGATTTCATTCGGTCCGCCGCCGGATCCGTGAATCACATACACAACCGGAACATTCTCCAGCTCATCAATGTTGCTGGGCACATAAGTATACCAGTAACGGCTGTACGTCTGTCCCGCCTTGGTCGTATGCCCGTCAACATAATCGCCGCCATAGACCATCGCGTCATAACGCTTATAGTGGCTTCCCTCGGTATTCAGCCCCATATAGGAACGAATCTCGCCGAAGGTCGGATAACGGCGCATCGCCTCAAACAGGTTCTTCCAAACCGTGTTGGTAAAAGCGTAGTTTTCAACCGCCTCAGGTTCAGCCGTCGTCAGGTACACGCCCGCAACAGCTTCAAACTCCGGCTCGTTGACAAAATCAAACTTGCTCTCGTCCGGCGCATAGTATACCGTGTGATCCGCCAGCTCAGAAACTGCCGCTTCTTCGACCGTGCGGTCAGAATCCTTAAAGTATTCAACCGCACGCTTCACGCCGTCGGTCTCTTCCTTCGCAACCAGCCAAACCGGGAAAATCACTTCGCTCAGCGGAGTCTGCTCATTCTGATTGTTGTAGAAATTGGAAAGCGTTTCCTTCTGAGCCGCAGCCAGTTCCTCGCTGATTCCGTCACCGCCGACGGAAAGGATGCCCGCAAAGTTTGCCGGCTTAACCATCGCGAACTGCTGACCCAGCGACGCTCCGTCATAGCACGCCATATAAGCGTTGTGCTTACGGATCGGGATATACGGCTTCGAGCTGACAAAGCCATATACCGCGCTGAAGTACGGTTCTTCCGCTTCATAATTCTTCCATTCGCCATCCTGTGCGCTCATCGCAACGAGCAGCACGAGGTTTTCATCCGAAACCTGCTTCCATCCGGAAGTTTCAAGGAAAGCTTCCGCATCCTGTCCCGCAGGCACCGTCAGATAAACGATCGGGGAGTTGGGCTCAAAGTTTTTCGGATAATAGAGGTTGAACGCTCTCGTTACGCCCTCTGTTACGGTGACATCCGCGCCGTAGTATCCTTCTACCGGACAGGCATAGTAGTTTGCCGGATCCCACTGCGGGATCTCGCTCGGCAGCTGTTTCGCTTCAGCGACCGCTGCGCCCGCACCACACGCAATCGCCAGCATCAGGCAGGCGCTCAGCACAGTGCGAAGAAAACTTTTTCTCATGTTCAGAAACTCCTTTCATCCATATGAACGTGAGTGGGATCACCGTCTATCCGCACGTGATCCTTTTGCTGTGCATAGTATACACGACTTTTTTCATTTGTGCAATAGGCTTTTGTAATATTTTAACCAATTAGCAAGCATCGATTTGTTTCATATTTATTCCACGCCAAATTGTGTGTCCAATTTCATTCCATATGTTCCATCAAGTTTCACCACAGTCTGTTATTTCAGTACAATTTTGGAAAAAAGAGGATTTCGTTGCATTTCAATCCAGTGGTCAGATGAATTTCAGTATAATTTCACTTGATTTCATATTTCGTAATTGCCCATTCTCATCTTCTAAAAATATTTATTTTTTTCATGAAAAACTACCATTAAATTTCTTTTTCCCTCTTGACCCGCTCCGTCATCTGCCCTATAATAAGAGTAACCTGATCGAAATCAAATACAATTTATTAAAGGATGATGCACCGTGACTTTCAAACCCTATGGTATTACCCCGCCGATCATCACTCCGTTTCACCCGGACGGCTCTGTGGATTACGAGACCTTAGCCATGATGAGCCGTCATCTGGTTGAAAACGGCGTTCATGGTCTTTTCCCGCTGGGGACGACCGGCGAATTCTACGCTGTGAATGATGAGGAATTTGTCAAAATCCTCAAAACTGTCCGCGACGCAGTTCAAGGCATGAAAACACGCAAAGGCAGGTCTATCCAACTTTTCGCAGGATGCAGCCACATCACGACTCGCGGCGTAATTCATCTGATCCGTTTAGTTGAAGCGCTTGGCGGCTATGACGCAATCAGCGTTCTGACCCCCATGTTCGTCAGCCAAACGCAGGATGAGCTCTATACCTATTACAAGACCATTGCCGATTCAACCACAATGCCGGTCATTCTCTACAACAACAAACCCAAAACCAATGTGACGATCGCGCCCGAAACAGTCGTGCGCTTGGCGAAGGACTGCCCGAACATCGTTGCCGTCAAGGATTCCACGGGCGACATGACCAACAGCGAAGAATATCTGCGGTTGACCGCCGATATGCGGGATCATTTCAACGTTCTGCTCGGCCGCGACACCCTGATTTTTGCCGGTCTGATGTATGGTGCTTCCGGCGCCATCGCCAGCTGCTCCAACGTCGCCCCGCGTTTGACTGCGGATATCTACGACAAGTGGGAAGACGGGGACTACGAAGGCGCACTCAAGGCACAATTCGCTCTCGCTCCTCTGCGCATCGCCTGCAACATGGGCACATTCCCGCAGACCATTAAAGAGGCGCTCGTCATGCAGGGTCTCCCCGTCGGCAAGTGTCTGGATCCGATTC
Source organism: uncultured Clostridia bacterium (assembly GCA_934643825.1). Classification (GTDB taxonomy): domain Bacteria; phylum Bacillota; class Clostridia; order Christensenellales; family Aristaeellaceae; genus Ventricola. Next base: position 45,442 of record CAKUCW010000018.1, read on the forward strand.
AAGAGCTGACTCCGGCGCAAAAGGAAAAACTCCGCGGCGTTTTGATCGACATGAACCTGATTGAATCTTAACCCCAAAAACATATCCTTTCAGCGCAAGGATTTCTATATCCTTGCGCATATATTGGTTTATGCCCTATCCGTCAACTTGACCCGAAAATCGAAATTGGAGGATAACATATGAAAATCGGTTTCATCGGCTTAGGCATCATGGGAAAACCCATGGCAAAGAATTTGCTCAAGGCAGGTTATACGCTTCTCGTCAATACGCATAAACAGGCTACTATGGATGAAATGGCAACTGTTGGCGCCGTTCTTGCCACTCAGCAGGAAATCGGCGAGAAATGCGATATCGTCATGACTATGCTCCCCAACTCACCGCAGGTTAAGGAAGTCATGCTCGGGGAAAATGGCGTCGCCGCCCACATGAAGCCCGGCAGCATTTTTGTAGATATGTCCTCCATCAACCCGATTGCCAGCAAGGAAATCGCCGCTGAGCTTGCAAAGCACGGTGTTGACATGCTGGACGCTCCCGTTTCGGGCGGCGAACCGAAAGCTATCGACGGCACGCTTTCCTTTATGGTCGGCGGAAAACAGGAAGCCTATGATCGCGTAGAACCGATCCTTTTAAAAATGGGCGCATCCGTCGTTCGCTGCGGCGAAGTCGGCGCAGGCAACACAACCAAGCTGGCAAACCAGATCATCGTTGCCTGCAACATTCAGGCGCTCGCCGAAGCCCTGACCCTTTCTCAAAAAGCGGGCGTCGATCCCAACCTGGTCTTTGCCGCCATCCGCGGCGGATTGGCAGGAAGCACCGTCATGGACGCCAAAGCGCCGATGATGATTGCCGGAAACGACACGCCCGGATTCCGCATTAACCTGCATATCAAAGACCTGAACAATGCGCTGGATTGCGCCCACTCCGTCGGTGCGCCTCTGCCCATGACCGCAAGCGTGCAGGAAATCATGCAGTATCTCGCCAGCAACGGTTTGGGGGCTTGCGATCACAGTGCCATCGCTCAATACTATGAAAAACTGGCTGATGTAAAAATAGGGCGTTAAGCCGTCAACAAAATAGAAGGGGAGTGTCGTTTATGCCATCGCTTCTTCGCACCCACGCGGACACCATCATTCACCAATCCATCCAAGCCGTGCTTCCGGATGAAGCTGTTCGCCGCGCTTTGCAGGCGCATCATTTCCCCGGCCGCGTTTTTCTCGTCGCCGCAGGCAAAGCCGCATGGCAGATGGCACACGCCGCCGTACGCTATCTGCCCGACATCGAAAAGGGTGTCGTCGTAACCAAATACGATCATGTGCAGGGCGAAATTCCCCACTGCACCTGTTTCGAAGCCGGTCATCCCATTCCCGACGAAAACTCTTTCCGCGGAACAGACGCCGCCATTCAGCTCGTCAGCAACCTGACGCCGGAAGATACCGTCCTCTTCCTTCTGTCCGGCGGCGGCAGCGCACTGTTTGAAAAGCCGTTGATTCCCGCCGAGGAATTGCAGCAGATCACCGGTCAGCTTCTCGCCTGCTCGGCAAACATCGTCGAAATCAACACCATCCGCAAACGCCTTTCCGCCGTCAAAGGCGGGCGTTTCGCACAGCTCTGTCAGCCTGCAAAGGTCTTTTCCATCGTCCTGTCCGATATCTTGGGCGATCCGCTGGACATGATTGCCTCCGGTCCCGCCTGTGCGGACAAGAGCACCTGCGAAGACGCTCAGCGCATCGCCGAAAAATACCATCTGACGCTCAGCGAACAGGCCCGCGCCTGTCTGGCTCACGAAACGCCCAAGCATCTCGACAACGTTGAAACGCAGATCAACGGCAGCGTTCGCGAGCTTTGCAGCGCCGCAGCCGCTTCCGCGGAAGCTCTGGGCTATCAGCCCGTCATGCTGACCGACCAGCTCTGCTGTCAGGCAAAAGAAGCCGGAAGCTTCCTCGCCTCCATCCTCCTGACGCATCAGCACAGCGAAAAGCCGCTTGCCTTTATCGCCGGCGGCGAAACCGTCGTTCAGTTGATCGGTAAAGGCAAAGGCGGGCGCAATCAGGAGCTTGCTCTCGCAGCGGCGGAAGGCATCGCCGGTTTGCCCAATGCGGCGGTTTTCAGCGTCGGCAGCGATGGCACGGACGGCCCTACCGATGCCGCCGGCGGTTTCGTTGACGGAACAACCCAAGAAAAGCTGGCTGCTGTCGGTCTTTCCATTCACGATGTTCTTTCCAACAACGACGCCTATCACGCGCTCCAAAAGGTCGATGGGCTGATCATCACCGGGCCGACAGGAACCAATGTCAACGACTTTGCCGTTGCGCTGGTTCGCCCCGTCTAAAGCGGGATCGGTAAAATCAAACGTTTTAGAAGCGGTTTGGGGGCTGTTTTCTGAATAACGGACAACAAAAAAGCGGGCTGAGCCCGCCTTCACCTCCGCCGAAGTCCGCCATGCATCAAAGTCTTACTCACGCGGGCGATTTTATGCAATTTCCTATACGTTAAAAAAGCGGGCTGAGCCCGCCTTCACCTCCGCCGAAGTCCGCCACGCATCAAAGTCTTACTCACGCGGGCGATTTTATGCAATTTCCTATACGTTAAAAAAGCGGGCTGAGCCCGCCTTCACCTCCGCCGAAGTCCGCCATGCATCAAAGTCTTGCTCACGCGGGCGATTTTATGCAATTTCCTATACGTTAAAAAAGCGGGCTGAGCCCACCTTCACCTCCGCCGAAGTTCGCCACGCATCAAAGTCTTACTCACGCGGGCGATTTTACGCAATTTCCCATACGTTAAAAAAGAGACCTCCTGTTGTAGAATTAAAACTACGACAGGAGGTTTTAGTATGACAAAAAGATCTACAAAGTCAGAGGAACCGGCAGAGATCGTGAGACCTCGTCATGAGCAGGGAGAAACATAGCCCCATCATGCAGTTCAAAGAATGGATTCCCTTTCGATTTTCATGCAATGAACCCACGCTTCAGTTTGTTGACATAAGCAAACTTGGCTTGAATGGCAAAATCAAAAAATTCAGCAATTCTTTCATTTGCGAAAAGGGCTGTTCTCCCTCCTTCGGGGGAGAATAGCTTTTTGTCTACAGTCTGACTTATAACCATGTAACGCTCAACAGGCGAGTGGCAAGCTTTCTGTGTTTCACATCTATGCGTCCCGATCGTTTTTCAAGCGCATCAACGTTTTAGAGTCCTTCCCATTTTGCGTCAATTCTGGATCGAGATCGGTTCATCCGTGCTTTCCCGCTCGATATTCACGATGATTTTCGTTCTCTTTTCATAATATACCGTATATCTTTTTCCAACCTCCGGTTCCTCCGGAAAGTGCTTTTTTCTCGTGAATGCATCCAAATAAAAAACGGGATTTGTCTGCTCGCCTATGTCGAATACATAGGCATATGTCAGCGGCGTCACCCTTTTCCTTGAATCCCGATAGGTTTCCTTTAATTCGCCCTCGCAGGACAGGACAAGAGGATTCGCCAACACATACGAATAAAATGCCACATAGAGAACACAACACGTCAGACTCAGAACGGATGCAAGCCTATACTTCCTGTCGTGCCTGATCGAAACGATTGCCAAAAACAGACCGAGAGGCCCGAGTATGCATCCGACCGAAAACATTCTGAATCTGATTCCATCCAAAAACACGCCGCTTCTTCCCTTCATTCATCTGTATTTGCGCCTGTTTCCGTTTTGCTTTATCCTAATTCGACCGTTTAAAGCCGCATGCCCTTCATGCGCTTCCTGTTTGCCGCCTCCATGTTCTCGATCTATTCAAAAGCGCTTTTTCCATTTACGCCTTTTAAGGAAGCTCGCTTCTGTTTTTGATTATATATAGCTCGATCTTCTGATATACAAAAGGCGGTTCGACGTGTCATACATCATGAAATCGTGAAAATGGTCATCCCAATACCAATACCCGTCTTGGCATTCGAGCATATTTTGAACCTGTCGGTCAAAGTCCCGATCGAGAATCTGATTTTCCAATATATGACTTTCAACGGGCAGGTCATTCCATGAATCACTGTTTTGAACAAATCCGGTAAATCCCTCTGCATCACGATGATCGATCAGGAAAACATAGATAACATTATAGTCTTTGCCTTCCTGAATGGCGTCATATTTGTATAAACAAATCGGACCCTTGCCGAACTTATACGATGTCATTCGTTCCGGATAGCTTTTAGACATGATCGCAGCCGTTTGAATGATGATGCAGGATAATATAGCCAACACGACTGCACCCAGCACAACATTGCGCTTCAAATGTGTTTCCGCTCTATCCGCATAGGATTTCAATGATTTCATATTTTCTCCCTTCGGTCGTGCAAGCTCTGAACTGTCAGCCAAGCGATCCATCTCGTCGTGCATTGAGATCCATTCTCTTACAGCAGAATCGTCTGAGAAAACCTTTGACCGTTTTTAAATCCTTCTATGGTTATTTTTTCCGGATTTCCCTCGACATTCAGGAGTATAACGGATTCACCCGGCTTTGCAAGGCTGCTTTTTCTGATTTTCTTGTAAACTTTCATCGTTGTCGTATCGACAAAATGATACATATTTCTGTTAGGGCCGATGAAAACATACGGATCTTGGATTGCGTGAAAATCGCTGTTTGTGGTCATGGGGTACTTGTCGATTTCAACCCCATCGTATGTCAGCTTTCGCAGTCCGATCTCGTCAAAATTGACGATGATATAATCCTCATAAAGAACCACGTCGTTGGCATGCTTCAGCTTATAATTCCATCTGATTTTTCCGCTTTCCTGATCGCAGCAATAGACGCCTTTTGTCCATGAGCTGATAAAAAAGCAATGATGATCCTGCGAAAATGGGATTCCATACTGTTTATGGTATGTGTCTATATCTTCAATTTTGCGATCCAATTCGACACTTGCTTTTTCTGAGTTTTGAGCCCAAAAAGTAATTTTTCGATCATCATACAAAATCTGAGAATACGCGTAAATACAATGGGTATAGTATGTACGAAATCCCAGAGAGTTCAGACCCGTCGGCGATTCCGGATCCTTGATGATGATGGACTCTATTTTTTCAATTCGTTGTACGGACATGGATATTCCTCCTCTTGGTCATGAACCATAATTTATTTCGTCAAACCCGCGATTTCAACTCGCTGAACCGGCATCTTTTCACGGAATCTCAAACGCAACCGCGCCGTCATTCGGATCAATCGGTTCATTCTCCCATTCGTCGCGCTCCGTCGGTCTGACATGGTCAAATACGCATTCTTCCGCGACGCAGACCGCATTCCCTTCTTCGCCTCCTCCATACAGCATCACCAGCCATCTGCCGTCCGCTCTCTTGCCAATCAGCCACGGCGTATGTTCCGAGCAATCCAGCTGAATGGTGCTTCCGTCCATTTTTTCCGCGAATTTCGGCTCATCCTCGTCCCTGTAAAAGGAATCAAACGATGGGAATGTGCAGCGGATGCCTTCCGTTTCCGCGCCAAAAGCGAGGTCTTCGTCCCTTGCCCACGCCGTCATCCCCTGCTTTGCATGCCCCAGCTGAATTTTCGTCCACCCGTTCTCTTGAGCTAAAACCGTTCCGGGCACACGGGCATAACACAAGGCAATCTGCTCTCCCTCCGGCTGTGCATAAATCGGCGTATCCTCGTGCGCCGTGCAAACCGTCCGCGTCGTATCCAAATCGGCAACCATATCCCGCAGTTCTGTCGGCATATGGGTCAAATCAAGCCGCTCCAACTCCGTTTCAAACGTCGGAACTCCATAATGAAACCCGTCGTTGTTTTGCCATCCTCCATCGTTCGTAGAAGACACATCGACAAGACAGTCTTTCTCAATACGGATGACCTCGCCTCCGTTGTTGATTGCGTCAAGCCGCCAACTTCCGTCTTCCATTCGATTGATCACGCCCTCAATCTCATCCCCTGCGTAGAATTCAATGGATTTGTTCCACGAATGGATGGGATTGACCCAGAGATAATCCTGAGGCGGCGTGCTGAGCGTTTTTCCGTTTGAATCGGCAATTTTCAGAATGACTTGTCCTGCCTCATTTTCCGTAACAGCAACCAACGCATCCGAGTATGCCATCAGCTGCACCATGCGTTCGCCTTCATCCAGCAGACTCTCAGCGAGCATCGTTCCGGCTTCCTTCGAAAAATACGCGCCGCTTCCGCCATCATCGAAAATCTGCTCCGGCTTCATGCGCATCAGCGTGCCTTCCTGCCCCGCCGCAATCTCAACCGGAACAAGCAGCGTCTTTTCCCATGGAATTTTGTCGCCCTCTCGAAGCGTATTCGTCATGGCTTCAAGCTCAAACGCTTCAATATATCCGTTTGAAATCCGATACAGGCTTAAAATGATGTGCTCTTCGAAGCCGCTATTCACCGTTCCATCTGCAAATCGCTCACTGTTCCAAACCTCCCACTCCGGATACTCCACCTTTGCAGCCTGAATAAAATATTCCGCAGTCAACTTTTCTCCCGTTTCGGCTTCAGCACAGGCACATAAGAATATGCTCATCAGAATAATGCAAACGATTCGTTTCATGGCATTTCCCTCCCTTTTCCAATCTTTGTGAAAGACCGAAATCGCTCACTGCAGAACGAATAGACTGGAAGTATTCCCTATCCATTTTGTTCCCACAGCCCGATCACCCTTGGCAATTTTCAAACATATTTCGTAGTTTACATATTCAATCCTTTCATTAACATCTCCTGTAAACCAGCATGTTTTTTTCTTTCCGCAATTATTGTGTTCGTTCTTATACGCATCATTCCGTTGCCCTGAATATGATCCGCGTCTATAATCCTTATAATCATGACGAATCACAACCGTATTTTCTTGCGCACTGCACAAATTTTTTCTATGAATCCGTGTCACATTCGAGCGATCATCTCTAGCAAGTACTTTCTGACATCATTAAGGACGACATTGGGCTGATATCGCTAATGACACAAATGCACCAAGCCTCTTTCGCGTTCTTCCTCCTACTCTCCCAAGTGATTTTTCCTGACTGCATCCCGCACTGCGGGCGGCAGGAAAAACCCTAACCAAGTACGTTCTCTGACTTGATGGAAAACGATATTATGCACCAAGCCTCTTTCGCGCTCTTCCTCCTACTCTCCCAGGTGATTTTTCCTGCCTGCATCCCGCACTGCGGGCGGCAGGAAAAATCCTAACCAAGTACGTTCTCTGACTTCGTCGAAGATGAGCTGGAAGAAGGATTTCTC
>CAKUCW010000019.1 GCA_934643825.1 uncultured Clostridia bacterium
CAGCATCTTTGCGCTCTCGGACTTCGCTTTGTTGTAGCATTCGCGCTCGATAATCCCATGCTTTCTTTTCACCTGCGCGATGTATAGCGGCGTGACGTTCAAGCCGGTCTGTTCCTTGACGTGCGTCTGTATCTCGCCGTAGGTCGCTTTGCTCTCGGCCTTGGTAACGGCGAGCTCGTCCGCGTCGATGCCAACCTTGACGATATCATCCGGATTTTGTTGGACCAATGACATAACAGTTTCCACCGCGCCCGTCCAGCAGAACATATCGACGCACTGAACCTTTTCGGCGGTGTAGCCGCCTTCGGTGAGCAGCTTGGCGTCGCGGGCGAGCGTCGGGGCGCCGCAGGACACATAGACAACGCGCTTGGGCGCGGCGGCGATGATTGCTTCGAGGACGGCGGGATCGCAGCCCTTGCGCGGCGGGTCGAGAACGATGACATCCGGGCGCAGACCGTCGGCAATGAGCCGGGGAAGAAGCTCTTCCGTTGCACCGACGCGGAATTCAGCGTTTTTGATGTGGTTGCGCACGGCGTTTTCGTTCGCGTTTTGGATGGCTTCGGGAACGATTTCGATGCCGATGACCTTTTTTGCTTTCTGTGCAAGCAGCAGAGAGATTGTGCCCGCGCCGCAGTAGGCGTCCACGACGGTTTCAGAGCCGGTCAGATTGGCGTATTCGAGTGCAAGCCCATAGAGCTTCTCGGTCTGCGCGGGATTGACTTGGAAGAAGGAGAGCGGAGAAACCGAGAAGCGAAGTCCGCAGAGCGTGTCCTCCATCGTGTCCTTGCCCCAGAGGACGCGGATATCCGTACCGAGAATGACATTCGTCCGGCGGGAATTGATGCTCAGGCAGATGCTGCAAAGACCGGGAACGGCGGCTTTGAGCAGCTCGATCAGCTGGCTGGCTTTCGGAATATCTGCACGGGTGACGACAATGACGACCATCAGCTCGCCGTGCGTGGTCGAGCGGGTCATGATATGGCGGACGAGCCCGCGTCCGGTCAATTCGTCGTAAGCGGGAACGTTGTTCCGGCGCATCCACGCGAGAACGGCTTGCGTCGCCTTGGCGGAGTCCTCGCTCTGAATGGCGCATCCATTTTGGGGCAGGGGAACAAGGTCGTGGCTGCGCGGAGCAAAGAAGCCGCAGGCGGGTGCGCCGCCGACCTGCGCGACGGGATAAGCGCCTTTATTGCGATAGCCAAAGGGATGCGCCATGCCCAGCACGGGCGGCACTTCAATGGAAAGCCCGCCGACGCGCTCAAGCAGATCCTGAACCTGACGACGCTTGAAGGCGAGGGAGGTTTCATAGGTCATATGTTGGCAGACGCAGCCGCCGCAGCGCTTATAGATGGGGCAGAAAGGTTCGGCGCGATCCGGGCTTTTTTCGAGCAGCTCTTCGATGCGCCCGAAGGCATAGCGCTTTTCGGGCTTGACGATGCGCACCCGTGCGCGTTCTCCGGGAAGCAGCCCGGGAACAAACACCGCGATGCCATCATGGCGGCAAACGCCCTGCGCATCCTGACCGAAGGATTCGCAGGTCATTTCATAGCATTGATTTTTGGCGAGCATGGACATTCTCCTTTTTGACGATCAAGGGATGGGGAAGGTTTCAAACCAGACAAAACAGGGGCTGTCAGGCTTAAACCGAACATTTCAAGAAACAAATATCTAAGCATTTGCGGATATGGGGCCTTGCCCCATCGCCCCACCAAAGGGCTTTCCGTTTTCGATTGTTTGTTTCTGCCACTGGCAGCAACAACCGAAAACCCCTTTGGAAACCTTCGGGCGCAAATACTTCGTTTTATTCTTGAAATATCGGTGTTGTTAGCTTGACAGCCCCATTTTCATGAGCTATTACAGCGTGTTGATCATGTTATAGAGCGAGAGATTGAATTCGCGCTTCTGCTGGAGCGCCATCTCGATGGGCATGTAGTAAACGCGTCCATCCTTGATGCCGATGACCTGGTTGCCGATGCCGTTGCGCAGCAGGTTGACTGCCAGGTTGCCCGCTTCAAACGCGAACCAGCTGTCGTAGGCGGACGGCGTACGTCCGCGCTGCGTGTAGCCCAGAACGGTCGGACGCGCTTCGCACTTGCACTTATACTTGAGCAGCAGGGCGAGCATCTCGGTGGAGATCTTCTCATCCTCGTGAATGTTCTTCGCGCCGCACTCGATCAGGAAGCGCTGCCAGTCGCAGGGCTGCATGGAGTCCCATGCGCCTTCGGCGACGACGACCGTCGCACGCGGGTTGCCCATGTCGATCAGGCGGGAAAGACGGTCGGCGGCTTCCTGAACAGACCACGACACTTCCGGAACAAGGCAGATTTCCGCACCGGAACCGGCGGCAGCCTTCAGCGCGATATCGCCGCAGTGGCGACCCATGACCTCGACGACGCCGGGGCGGTCGTGAGAGCGGCTGGTTGCGCGGATGGAGCGGATATCGTCGATGCAGGAATTGACGGCGGTATCATAGCCGAGCGTCATTTCGGTATAGGCAAGGTCGTTATCGATGGTGCCGGGGATGCCGACGCAGGGAATGCCCAGCTCGCAAAGACCCATTGCGCCGTGATATGAGCCGTCGCCGCCGATGACGACGATGCCCTCAATGCCCATTTCGCGGACATTGTTGGCGGCATGCACACGCATTTCCGGACGAAGGAAGTCCAGGCAGCGTGCCGTGCGCAGATAAGTACCCGGCTGGTCGGCGATGTCCAGGATGGTATCCAGATCCAGCTCGACCATGTCGTCCTCAATATGATGGCTCTTGCAGAGCGTGCCGTTATAGCCGCGCTTGATACCAATCAGGGACATGCCATAGTAACGGGCAGACTTCGCCACCGCCATGACGGCGGCGTTCATTCCCGGGGAGTCTCCGCCGGAAGTCAAAACACCAATACGACGCATAATCAAATACGCCTCCTTTATAAGATGGAAAACGCGCGGATGCGCGGAACATCATCAGGCATTATCTCCGAGGAGATAAAACCCCAATTTGCCTTTATTATACGCTGACAGGGGGCGTGAAGTCAAGACGGGGGAAAACGCGAAATAAAACTTTGAAGAAAAATAAACAAACCCTGATCCGAACGGCGGCACAGCCGAATCGGAACGCGGGGAAAGAAGGAATGAGAGGCGCGGCGAACCGCCTTTTCTCCCGTTTGGCGGCAAATGGAGCATTTTTCGCGGAGAAATATGGGAATATCCGCTTTTCACAGGAAATTCTACTTGACTTCACGGCGGCGGGTGAAGTATACTATAATCGCTTTCGCATGGAACAACGTGCCGCCTGCCGCGGCGCGATTCTACATTTGTTCAAATTCGTTATTACGATAGGAGTGTGTAACAATGGCATCGTCTGTCAGAACTTATCAGCCCAAGAAGCGCCAGCGCGCAAAGGTGCATGGCTTCCGTTCCCGTATGTCCACCAAGAACGGCCGTAAGGTTCTCGCCCGCCGCCGTGCTCGCGGTCGTGCGAAGCTGACCGTTTCCAATCCCGTCTGATTCTCGTAACTGACAATCAGCGTCCGCCTATCGGCGGCACCCGTTTTTCCCCTGCGCATTGCGCGGGAAAGGCGTTCGGTCCGGCCCGGCAAAGACCGGGAGCGGACCTTTTTCTTTCATAGACCGTTTTTTGCCGCGCTGCTTCTGCGGGCGGGGCAAAGGCAGGCTCAGCCGTGCGCGGTCGATCCCAACAGGGGAGCGTTGTTAATTTGCAAAGAACTTACAGTCTGAAAAAGAACGCGCAATTCAAATATGTATATCGCCGCGGCACTTCCTCCGGAGCTAAAGAGATGGTCTTGCTCTATGTCCGCTCGCAGACGCTCAAGGTGGGCTTCTCGGTCGGCAAAAAGCTTGGCTGTGCCGTGCAGCGCAACCGCATCAAACGCCGTCTCCGTGCGGCATGCGTGCCGATGCTGCCGAGGATGAAGCCGGGGCTGTACATCTTTATTGCCCGTCAACCCGCTGCCGATGCGGAGTTTGACAAGCTCTGCCGTTCCATGCAGTATCTGCTGCGCAAGCAGAACCTTCTTCTGCCCGAGCCGAAAGCGCCTCGGGCTGCGCCGAAAGCGGGGGAAAATCCGTGATCAAACGGCTGCTGCTGCTGCTCATCCGCTTTTACAGGCGGTTTCTGAGCCCGATGCATGCGCCGTGCTGCCCGTTTACGCCGACCTGTTCCACCTACGCGATGAAGGCAATCGAGGAACACGGTGCGCTTAAGGGCGGTTATCTTGCTGTGCGGCGGCTTCTGCGCTGCCAGCCCTTTTATAAGGGGAGCTTTTACGATCCCGTTCCGCCCAGGCGGGCAGGAAGGGGAAAACCGAAATCACCGGACAAAAAAGTCGTTTATCCCGTTTCCCGGGAGCCTCGTCCGAGGCAGGACATATCGACCAAAAGCTAATTTTCTTGATGCAAGGAGGACGTTCCGTCCATGAGTTTCCTCAATTCGCTGCTGCTGACGCTCATTAAGGCGCTGCATTCGATCATCAACAACTATGCGCTGACGATCATCGTCTTTACCATTCTCATCAAGCTGGTGGTGATGCCGCTCAACCTGAAGAGCCGCCGTTCCACCATGCGCATGTCCAGCCTCGCCCCCAAGCAGAAGGCTCTGCAGGAGAAATACAAGGACGATCAGGAAAAACTCAACCAGAAGCTTCAGGAGCTTTACCGCAAGGAAGGCGTCAACCCGATGGGTTCCTGCCTGCCGATGCTGATTTCCACGGTCATCCTGTTTGCGATGTTCTACGCGCTGCGCACCTTCGCGAACGAGCAGCTGGTTTCCCAGTTCCTGACTTTCTACCATAACCCGGAGATCGACCCGCACACGCTCGTCGAGCCGTTCCTGTGGATTAAGAACCTCTGGATGCCGGACAGCCCGTTTGCGACCTTCATGCCGGACGTGCAGTCCCTGCGCATGGTTGATTTCAAGGTCTGGAACGATGTGAGCGCCAAGCTCGTCGCCGCTGGCACCATTCCGGAAGCTCTCAATTTTGCCAACGCCAATGACCTGACGAACTACATCACGCAGGTCGTCACCCCGTTTGTCAGCTCCGCGGCTTATGCGCCGTATATCGCGCCGATTGCGGGTCTGGGCAACCTGAACATCATGGGCATCATCCGCTTCTCCATCTATCAGGAGGGCAACGGCTGGTTCCTGCTGCCGATCCTCTCCGTCGTGTCTCAGATTTTCATGCAGAAGCTGACCATGAAGAACACCCAGATGGATCCGTCTCAGGAGAGCAGCCAGAAGATGATGATTTACGTCATGACCTTCATGTCCCTCTACTTCTGCGCCAGCTACAACTCCGCGTTCGCGCTGTATTGGGTCGTTTCCAATATCTACGCGATCATCGAGCAGATTGGCTTTACCAAGTACTTTGAGCAGCAGGATCGCAAGGCGTCCAAGGCTGAGGAGGTTGGCATCTGATGAAGATTCAGGAATTCACCGGCAAAACCACCCAGGAAGCAATTGACAACGGTCTGGCTGAACTGGGCGTAACGATTGCCGATGTCCATGTGGATGTGCTTCAGGAGGGCGCAAAGGGCTTGTTTGGTCTGTTTGGCAGCAAGCCCGCCCGCGTCCGTCTGACCATCATGGAGGAGGAGCGCGAGGACGATCACGGCTTGAGCGACCTCATCGGCAGCCTGAGCCTGAACGATCAGGCGAAGAAGAAGCCGCAGCCCAAGCCTGCCGTGAAGGCTGAGCCGGCTAAGCCCACTGTCAAGCCCGAGGCGCCGAAGGCGGCGCCCAAAGCGGAAGCGGTCAAGCCCGCGCCGAAGGCTGAAACGGTGAAGGCGGAGGCACCGAAAGCCGAGCCGAAGCCGGTTGTGAAGACCGAGGCGCCGAAGGCGGAAGCCGAGCAGGCAGAGAAGCCGGAAGCGCCGAAGCCCGCCCGCGAGCCGAAGGAAAGAAAGCCGCGCCCGCCGCGTACGCCCAAGGAAAAGACCGACGTGCAGCCGGAGGAGAAGCGCGATTATGCGCCGATGGTTCCTGCTGAAACGTTTGCGCCGACCGAACCGCCCGTCATCTTCGGAGAAGATACGCCTGCGGGACGCGCACAGAAATTCCTCATGGATGTCACCGACCGCATGGGCGTGAAGGTGGATGTCTATGTAAACGACAGCGAGCCGGACAGCCTGTCGATTCACATGATCGGCGATACGCTGGGCATCCTCATCGGACGCCGCGGCGAAACGCTCGATGCGCTGCAGTATCTGACGAGCCTGCAGGTGAATAAGGGGCGCGAAGGCTATATCCGCGTGACGCTGGATACCGAAAACTATCGCGCCAAGCGAGAGGACAGCCTGCGCCGCCTGGCTCAGCGCATGGCGAACCGCGCCGTCAAAACCGGACGCAAGGTTGTGCTTGAGCCGATGAATCCGTATGAGCGCCGCGTGCTGCACACCGCGCTGCAGAATCATCCGTCCGTAACGACCCATTCCGAGGGAGAAGAGCCGAATCGCCGCGTGGTGATCATGCTCAAGAACCAGCCGGAACGCGCCGACAGACAGGATAAGCAGGATAAGCCGCAGGGCGACAAGCCCCGCCGCAGCCGCAGCCGTCGCCGCGGACCGCGCAAGCCGGCTCAGAATGCCGCGCAGACCGCGCCGCAGACGGACGGACAGAATGCGCCGGAACTCGTTATAACGCCGGAAAGCCCGGCTCCCGTTGATACGCTGGGCGTGGAGGAGTAATCCTCCCGCCCTTTCTTTTTTAAAAGACGGGGAACCGGCTTTGCCCGCGATTGAAGGGGTGAAGTTATGCAGAAACAGGAAGAAGGGCTTTTGAGCCGCTGTCAAAACGTCGTCCGCCGTGCGGTGCTGGCGCTTTTCGGCAATGAAGGTTTGTTCCTGCTGATGGCATTTCTCTATACTGCGGTGCTGGACACGGCGGTGTTTCACGAGTGTTACGATCAGGTTGAGGCGGTCTATCGGTATATTCTCGTGCCGTGGAGCGCGGCGCTTTGTGCGCTCAGGCTTCAGAAACGCGCTGCCAAGCCGAGAAGAACATACGGCGATGCTACGGCGCTGTTTCTCCTCTACGCGTGGCTGACGATATCTTCCACGGTGCGCTTTGGCATGGCGATGATCAACCTGAGATTGTGGTTTGATTACGGCGTCGTGTTTTTCAGCATCTATGTATCTACATCCGAAAAAACGAAGGAAAGCCGAGAGCGGATGCTTGCCTTTTTCAGCGGAGCGCTCACCGTGGTTGCGCTGATTTGGAGCATCTGCCTGCTGTATTGTGCGCTGAGCGGAGAAGTGCTTGCCGTGGAAGACGGCGGGGATGTGTTCGGCGTGATGGATGGCTGCCTGTATGCCGGTACGCATTACAATACGACGGGCATGATTGCGCTGAGCCTTTGCATGATGTGCCTGACAGCGAGCGAAATGGCGAAAAAGCCGCTGCTGAAAGTCTTGTGCTTTGTGCCGGCGGTGACGACCGCGGCGGTTATCGTGCTGACACAGAGCCGCACGTCCCGCTATGCGCTGCTGATTGCGCTTGCCTTTGGTACGTTTGGCTTGCTCTGCCGTGCGCTTGCCTCCAAGGGAAAGGCACTGAGCCGGTGCGTGGCGCTGGTCTGCGCGGCGGTCGTGCTCTTTGGCGGCTACGAGCTTTGCACAAAGGCAACGGATGCTGCGCTCGCGCATTATATGCGCATCGTGGAAAGCCGTCTGGAGGAAGACGATGAGCCCATCGGCGCATGGATCGGAAAAGCTACTGTTCCGAATGCGCCGATTGCGATTGAAGACCTGTCCGCGGGCGGCGCGAGCGAAGAAGGCTCACCGCTGACCGCACGACCGGGCATGGATTCGACGTTCTCCGACCGGACGAACATATGGAAGAACGTTTTTGAGCTTTGGAAGACCGAACCGCTGATGATGTTGGTCGGCAACGGGATCGGACAAACGGGCAGCAAGATCGTCAAGGGAACCATTCACGAACAGAGCGGTTCGGTTTCCGTCCACAACGCCTATCTGCAATTTGCAGCGGATTTTGGCTTGATCGGCTTTGCGCTGGAAGCCGTCTTTCTGGTGCTTGCGCTCGTTCAGGCGGCACGGGTGTTCTTTGCAAAAGAGCGGATGCGCGGCGCACTGGTGCTTTGCATGACGGTGGTCGCGGTATTTGCCGTGGGCATGATGGAAAGCGCACCTCTGAGCGCGATGACACCGATCAATATCACCTTCATGTTTGTGCTGGCGCAGCTGGCGGGCATGAGCCGGGAGATCATTTCGCACGACGAGGGGTTATCATAACAAATAAAGGGGGCTTTTGCCACGATGAAGCGTCAGGCTTGTGCAGTTCTGCTCGGCGCCGCGCTGCTGCTCGGCAGCCAGAGCGCGTCCGCGCAGGAAGCGACTTATGTCTTTTCGTACGAAGGATTCCGCTATACGCAGCGGGAGAATGAAACCGTGCTGACCCAGACCAATCTGGGCGAGCATGAAGACCTGCTCCATAATTTGGGAACGACGAAGGAAGCCGTGCTTGCCAGCTATATCGCTTCGGGGATCGTGATGGAAGTCATTCCCGACGACGGCGGGCAGATTGCCGTCAGCGTGACGGATGCCGGAAGCTTTGCGGATGTCGGCGATATGGATGACCTGTCCGATGAGCGCAGACTTGCGTTTCTGGCGCAGTTTGAGATGAGCGGACTGTATGAGTCCTGCGCATATGTTCATACCTCTCCGGAGTGCGTGCGGCTGACGTCTTCGGCGATGTATGCGTCCATGCCGGTGTACAGCCTGCGCTATGCGACGCTGCACCTGGGGCGGCTGTATATGATCGAGCAGACCATCGTGGGGCGCGAACCGACGGACGAGGACGACGCACGCATGGAGCGGCTGCTGGAGAACATCAAGCTGCTCTCCTCGGTCAGCACGGCAACGCCGACGCCGACCGTCATGCCGACGGCAACGCCCGCGCCGACGCTTGAACCGGAAAACGCGGTTGCCGAGGTCGAGATTATCGGCGATATGACGCTTGCGGAGATGCCGTCGTATCTGACGCAGGCGCAGTTCACGATCAGCGGCACGGCGGCGGCTTCTGCCGAGCTGACCATCACCGCAGATGGCGAACAGCTTGCCAAGACGACGGCGAAGAAGGACGGATCCTTCTCCGCTCAGGTTAAACTGCCTGACGAGGGCGAATACGAGCTGAAGGTCGTCAGCGGCGAAAGCAGCGCGGCGTTTACCGTTCGGTATAAGAAGCCCGCGGCGCGGCTGGAAATCACGGAACCGACCGAAAGCGTGTTTACCGGCAGCAACGTCATGGTGCGCGGCGTAACCGAACCGAACGCAACGGTCTATATCACGGGCAAGGGCATGTCCACCAATGTCAAGGCGAACCGGAATGGCGCGTTCTCCATCCGTGTCTTCATGGATGACGCGGGCACGGAGACCTACACGCTGACCGCGAAGGCGGATGGCTGTGCGCAGAGCAGCGTGGCGGTTACCCTGACCCGCGAATGGACGGAGAAGGAACTGATCACGCAGTTCCGTCAGAAGATGATCGCCGTCAGCTATAAGGATCTGGCGAAAGACCCTGCCAAGTATGCGGGCAAGCGCTTCATCTTCCGCGGCAAGGTGATGAGCTTTACGGATTACGACGGAAAGCCCTGTGCGCTGGCCTGCGTGGATAACCCGTCTACCGGCGTGTGGCAGTCGCCGATCTACATCGTGCTTCAGACGACGGACGAGGTCAAGGAGGGCGATGTGATGACGTTCTACCTGATCGGGGAAGAGCTGACCCTGCCTGTTGATGCCAAGGACAGCAGCAGCGGCAAGGAAGAGGAAGTGCCGGTTGCCCGCGCAATCTATATAACGAACAATAAGTAATCGATCTTTGAGCAGATGCTGAAGGCTGAGCCGAAAGCCGCGTCGGGCAGATTTCCGGGGCGGTGGCGTTCGCCTTCCCGATGGGCGCATTTGCAGCAAGTGAACACGAGGGCTGCCGCACAGGTTCTTTCCGGGATGACAAGACAGAAAGAGAGCGTGTGCGGCAGTTTTCTTTTGCTTCATAACCCTGTCGGGGTGAAAACTGCGCAAAAGCGTTATTGCAGAATCAACGAGGTGCGGAAGATGAAAAAGAGC
Source organism: uncultured Clostridia bacterium (assembly GCA_934643825.1). Taxonomy (GTDB): domain Bacteria; phylum Bacillota; class Clostridia; order Christensenellales; family Aristaeellaceae; genus Ventricola. The sequence continues at coordinate 10,093 of CAKUCW010000019.1, forward strand.
AATTCCATGCTGGAAGGGCTGACGGATCTCCTGCGTGCAGGGCTGATCGCGCTGGCGCTGTTTATGGATATGGAACTGAGAAGCTGGAACAATTACAGCAACTGGTTTACGTCCTTTCAGCCGTATACATTCGGGGTGAGCGCTGCCGCGGCGCTGGCGTTTATCGCGCTGCGCTGGGGGAGAAGGCGCTTGCCTGCGCCCTCCTGCCGCGTGCGCATAGCGGCGCTGTTCTTGGGCGCGTGGCAGGTTGCGGCGGTCAGCGTCGTCCACACGGTCAACATCAACCAGCCCTTTTTGACCAGCGGACAGCTCATGAAAGCTGCCGTGATGGCGCTGGGCATGGCGTGCCTGTTTACGCTGCTGTTTCGGCTGCTGGAGGCGGGCTTGGATGGGCGGCTGGATATCGGCGCGGCGGGAGAAAGCCGGGTTTTCCGCCTGTATCGGTCGCATACGCTGGCGTTTTGCGCTGCCGTTGTCCTGATGTGCTGGCTGCCGCAAATGGCAATCAGCTATCCCGGCACGATGAATTCGGATACGGAGAATCAGTTCCGTCAGGCGATGGGCTGGCAGGTTTGGGATGCCAACCACCCGACCTTTGGCACGGCGCTGATTGCGCTTGCCGTTCGTCTGGGATGGGCGGTCGGCAACGGCAATATCGGCATCTTTGCCTATATCTTCGTGCAGGCGCTGCTGGCGGCGCTGGTCATCGGATACAGCCAGCAGCTGATGCGGCAGATGCGTGCGCCGCGCTGGCTCAGGCTGTCGGCGCTGGGGATTTGCGCGTTTATGCCGGTGTATTGCGATAACATCACGGTGATCCTCAAGGATGTTCCGTATTCCTATGCCATGCTGCTCCTGCTGTGTGAAACGGTGCGCTGCTATTTTCTGGAAGATGCGGCGTATATGAAGACGCCGGGGTTTGTGGTGCGCATGGCTGTCGCAGGCGTATTCCTGCTGAAAATCCGCAACAACGGACTGCTGATCTGGGTTCCCGTGGGCATCGCGCTGATTCTTTGGACGGCGAAGAAGCACAAAAGGATGACCGGTTTTGTCGCTGCTGCCGTGCTGATTCCCATCCTGCTGGGAATGGGATTTGACGGCATCATGCGCAACTGTGTGGAATCCGTTTCGGCAAGCCCGCGGGAGGCGATGTCCCTGCCGATCCAGCAGACGGCACGCTTTGTTGCGGAGTATGGCGACGAGGTGACACCGGAAGAAAGCGCCATCATCGACAAGGTGATCGACTATGACGCCCTGGTGTACAAATATGATCCGATGATCTCCGATCCGATCAAGTCAACCTATCGGGAGGATGCGTCGGCGCAGGATGTCGTGCGCTATCTGGGCGTATGGTCGAAGCTGTTTTTGCGGCATCCGGGCTGCTGCCTGGCGGCAACGCTGGTTCAGAATACGCTGCTGTTCGATCCACAGACCTATAATCTGGCGATATTCAGCGGAACGGGTCTGAGCGAACAGGAAGAGCAGGCGCTTGGCGTGTTCAGAGGCGAGAAGCTCGGTCGGCTCGATCAATGGGAAGATCGCTTTCATCAGCTTCTCTTTGGTTTCCCGTTTGTGATGCAGCTCAATACGCTGGGCTTTTACTGCATCGTGCTGCTCGGCGCATGTGCGATTGCCGGAAGCAGGAAGCTGCGCGGCGTGGGCAGGCTTCTGATGCCGCAGACCATTACGATGGTTTCGCTGCTCTTCGGACCCTGCATTCAGAATCAGGACAGATACGGTTTTCCCGTCATCTATTTGATGCCGCTGGCGCTGGCGTGTCTGGCGTATGCGATGAATCGACAAAAGACTGCGGAATAAGCAAACAGGCGGAGCAAGTGCTTCGCCTGTTTTCGATATCTTATTTTGAATTTGCGTTGCTTACTGCGACGATTCTTTACACACAAAAATGCTCAGTTTGCGCAGAACAGCTTCATTCGCGACAGTCCTTTGAGCCAAAGAGAGAAATTCTTGCTGCGATGTCAGGCGTGTTTCGCCTCGCCGCTGTCCGTCTTTTGAGGTTTCATGCTCCAAAATGCCGCGTTCATGGTGATGACGATCAGCACGACTGCCGCCATGGAGACCCAGAAGCCCATGTTCAGTCCCATCCAGTTCATCTTCATACCTCCTTACAGCAGCTTGCCATATCGGAAACCTTCATTTCCTCGGTCACGTCGGCATCCTTCGCCATTTTCGGAATCCGTTGATCCAGCATCCTTTGTGCTGTTTCATCTGCATCATGCAAATCATCGTAGAGTTTGCCGCTGAGCAACAACGCCGTATAGGTGCAGGGACGATGCTTCTTCAGATAACGCAGCCGCATCCGACCATATTTGCCGAGTGGCGGGGCTTCAAAGGGCTTGAGTTCAGGAAGGTAGTAGTTGCCCACGAGTGTGTAATCAAGACCGTTGTTATGGTCGTGAATTTTAGAAAGCAGCATGCTTTCGATGAAATAAGAAAAAGGTCAAGACTCATTGTCTTGACCTGATCTGGTGGAGCAACTTGAGTTAAATCCGAACCAAACGCATCTTCAACGGCTTTCAGAGGAACGGTTTCTGTGCCGTCTTTGAAGTTGTAGGTGAAAACCAGCTTGTCGTCATAGACGTAGATGGCATTGATGAAGGTGTCGATGATCTGCCGCTGGTATTCGATGTCATCCACGTTTCCGTACTTGAATCGGTTGATCCAACTGACGATCTGTTCCTTGGTGTACTTGGGCTTTTCGAGCTCGGCCTGCAGGATGCTGACCTTGAGGCTTTCGCGCTGGGATTCCAGCTCTTCGAGCCTTGTTTTGGTGGATGGAGTCAGAATACCCATTTGAATCGCGTTCAGCATATTTTCAATGTCCTGCTCACAATCTTTGAGCTGCTGGCGCAAGGCGGGAAGGGTCGTATCTTCTCGATTTTGCAGGTCGATGATCGCATCAGCAATGCGGTCGATTTCGTCATCTCGCAGCACTCGTTCGATGGTTGCAATTACGGCAGCACGTTCAATCCAGTTCTTTTTCAGTGCTTTTCGTTTACAGCCCAGCCTGCGCTTTGCGCCGCCGCACTTGTAGTAGTAATACTTGACGCCGTTTGTGCTGCTGGTGCCACATTCGCCTGCCATCAGCCTGCCGCAGTCGCCGCAGAACAGCTTGGTTGTCAGCAGATAATCTTCGTCAGCCTTTGTTCTGGAAGGCGCTTTTTTATTGGTCAGCATCCGTTCCTGCACACGCTCGAACAAATCTGGATTGATAATAGCAGGGATTCCGTTTGGAACAACGGTGTCGGCGTATTTATATTCACCGATGTACTTTCTGTTTTTGAGAATGAGACTCAGGCTGGCAACGCGGAAAGCAGAGCCTTTTCTGGTGCGAAATCCACGCTTGTTCAGCGAATCGGCAATGGCTTTAATCGTTTCGCCGCTTTCATAGCGCGTAAAGATTTCGGCAACCAGCGGTGCGGTCAGAGGATCAACAGCCAGCACACCATCTGTGCCGACGACGTATCCGAGCGGAATATTGCCGCCGTTGCTGCGGCATTTGAGCGCATTTTCCTTTTGTCCGCGCTGAATCTTTTCGGACAGCTCCGCCGAGTAGTATTCTGCGTAGCCTTCCAGCATGGATTCAAGGATAATGCCTTCCGGCCCTTCGGAAATATTTTCGCGGGCTGAAATAACGCGGACGCCGTTCTTTTTCAGAATATGCTTGTAATGTGCACTGTCATAGCGATCACGAGAGAAACGATCGAGTTTCCAGACAAGCACTACATCGAACAGCCCCTTTTCGCTATCCGCAATCATCCTTTGAAATTCTGGACGATCAGCAGTTCTGGCGGATAAGGCACGGTCGATATAGCTGGAAAGAATCATGATGTCATTTCGGACAGCATATTCCGTACATTCCCGAATCTGACCTTCAATGCTCTCCTCGCGTTGATTATCGGAGGAGTAACGGGCGTAAATGACGGCTTTCATTCGTTATCATTTCCTTTGGGCAGTTTTTGAATGGCTTCTGCCTCGGTCAACACACGCAGCTGATACTCGGCAATCTGTTTCAAACGGTCAAAGCGCTCTGCTTTGTCGATGCCCTGCTTGATCATTTCTGCGTTGTGGGTTTCCAGATTGGAAAGGACGGTCAATTGAGCAATAGAAGCGAAATCTCGAATATTCTGCTTGGCAGCAAGAACAGGGTTTGCGTCGCGCCATTCCTTGGCTGTACAGCCGAACAAAGCGACGTTCAGCAAATCCGCTTCGTCCGCATAGACCAGCCATTCGGTCGATTTGGAATGATTGCTTTGCGGCAGCACATAGTTCTTGATGGCATCCGTGTGAATCAGGTAGTTATTTTTGGACAGGAAGCGTTTTGCATCCCATTCCAGCTTGAGACGGTCGTTTTCTTCATCCTTCAACCGTTGGTATTCTTTCAGCAGATAGAGCTTGAAGATTGGGCTGATTGCAGAGCCGAACTCAAAGGCAATATCCTTATGTGCATAAGTGCCGCCGTATCGTCCGGCTTGCACATACATGCCGATTGCGTGCGTACTTTCAATCCATTCCTTGGCGCTCAAAGTGAACGTATGCAGCCCGGCTTCGCTCTTAAAGTGGTCGAATTCGACCACTTTGAAATCGGGGTTGTACATGATTTCCCAAGTGCCGAGAAACTCCAAGGTTGAACGCGCTCTCAGCCAGTTTTTAATGACATCCGCTGCCCGCCCTGCATCCGTCCGAGCTTTTGCCATATCGGTCAGGCTGATATAATCGCGCTGGTCGATGCTCATGACGGTAACGGGAACGTCTTGAACGAGAATAGAAGATGTTTTCCTACTCATGGATTTTCACCTTCAGCCATTCGCAATAAAGTTTCTTTCAGCTTGGCATTTGCAGGCGACGCAGGATCAAAGCACATCTCGATAAAGCGCCGCATGTCCTCCCGTTCAGGAGAATAGGTCGGCTTGTATTCGTACAGCTTTCCCTGCGGCTGATCGGTGCGTCCGAGGATATAATCCAGCGACACGTCGAAGAAATCAGCATAGCGGCAGAGCAGCGCAAGCGGCGGCTCGGATTGATTATGCTCAAAACGATTGATATTGGGTTGTTTGGAATCCAGAAGCAGCGCAATCTTTGCCTGCGAAATTCCCATGCTCTCGCGCAGCGCTTTCAGACGTTGACCGACAATTTCCATGTACACACACTCCTGCGAGTTGATGACTCTATCATAAATCATTTTGTAAAATTAGTCAACTCTTAAAAATTGCATTTGCCAAAAGCTTTTGAATATGTCTGATATGAGCATTGTTCATGATTTATTCTGTTTCCTGTCACGCGGAAATCATCTTTGCATCTTTTCCAGCCTTTCCGTTCCTGCTATAATGTGACAATAAGGTATGTTTTTCTTTTTGCGTTGTACGGAGATTTTTTGAAAAAATTTGAAACAGATGGAACAATCGAAGCATGTTTGTGTCGTGTATGGATAGAGGTACTGTTTTCCATAATGATTTGAAGGCGAGGTGAGCGAGATGGAGAACCAGTCCCCTTTTACAGCAGAACCGTTTGCCACAAAAAGATCGGATGGTAAAGTGGAGGTATGCCTGACCACCTATAAATCGTGGCTGCCCATGTTCTATCTGCTGCCAAAGGAATATGTACAAAAGCGAAGCGTCTATCTGTCCCTTCCGCGTTGTCCTTACGCAATCTGGAATACCCATCAGTACGACGAATTGGTGAACAGCGACGCTTTTCTGGAAATGATTTGGGATTCGTATGCTTGGGCGATCTGGAATTGCTTTCTGGTACCGGATAAAAATGGAAAGCGAAAATGGATGCCGACCAATATCAACTATTATTCCGGCAATTTCCCGCTCTGGCGCTTGGCGTATACCATCATGAATCATATCCGAAAAAAGCTGGAAGACGATCAGATTCTCACATTTTCCCGCCTGCTCTGTCTGCGTCCGGGCATGGAATTTTCATGGTGTACGACGGCGCAATTTGATGCGCTGGTTTGTACCATGACGTTAAAAATCATCGAGGAGCAAGGTTGGCAGCCGATGATTGATGAACTGTGGCTCAATCGCACGGTGGAGGATTTCGACGAAACGCGCGTCAGCCGCGAACGAATCGACAGTTATCGAAAGTGGCATCATACGCGGACAAATGTGGGAACACCTGTGTCGATGGAGCAGATGCAGGAAGAGTGTGAAGATGGGACGAAGGATATCGCCGATCCAGACAGTGAATTCGAGCATGAAGTGCTGAATGAGCTGCGGCTCAAGAGCTTTATGGAAACCCTGCCAGATCGCGACCGCGAGATTCTGAACCTCAAAATGCAGGGCATGACCGATCAGAAGATTGCTGAAAAGGTTGGTTTTAAGAATCACAGCGCGGTGGTGAAAAGGCGAAAACAGATTGCCGAACACTTTCAAAAATATATGGAAAACGAGTAACCTCAATTTCATTTTTCCCAAAGCCATTGTCAGGACGACAGTGGTTTTTCTTTTACCCGAAAAGGAGGATTTTTTGAATGAATGAGCTTTTTAATGATCTGCCCGACGTATTGGATGCTAAAGCGCTGGCACACGCGCTTTCCATATCTAAATCCGGCGCGTATACCCTGCTGAATCAAAAGGACTTTCCGACGCTTCGGATTGGCGGAAGAAAGCTGGTCACAAAACCTGATCTTATTTGCTGGATGGATAAGCATATTCGCAACGGAGGCGTAAAGGATGCCCGAAAAGAAGATTCTTAATCCGTCCAGTAGCGGTATGGATATTCCCGACGCAGCGATTGAACGTATCGCCCGTGTTATGCTGCCGATGATTCAAAAGTATTACGAAAGCGATGAAGGAAAAATGAAACTTGAAAAGTGGAAACAGGAAAAAGGAGAACAAGAGAATGGATAAAAGAGTTTTAAGTGCTGAGGAAAAAGCGCTGCTTCAAGCTAAGCACAGAATGGAAGAAGCGCAAGCCCGCGAACGCGAAAAGGAGAGAAAGCGGAGAACGCGACGATTGATTCAAGAAGGAGCAATTCTTGAAAGTGTTTTTCCGGCGGCTGTTGATATGGATTTTGTTGCGCTGAAAGATTACCTTGCAGAACGTTTGCGAGGGTAATGCGGTTGGGGAACCTTCGGGTTCCCCTTTCTTTTTCCCGGAGGGCGCACTTACTCACCACCCGCTGCGCGGGCGGTGGTATCCCTCCCTCCGGTCGGGAACGTGCGCTCTCCGAGGGGGCTGCGCTTCCTGCGGGAAGCGGCAGGCTGCGGCCTGCGTGCGTGTGCTGCGGCACGTGCATTTCTTTTGCGAAAAGAAACAAAACAATGGAGGTGACGGAGCTTGGCAATTTACCACATGGAATCGAAGATCGTCAGCCGGGGAATGGGCCGCTCCGTTGTGGCAGCGTCTGCCTACATGAGCTGTAGCCGATTGTACAACGATTATGACGGCATACAGCACGACTATACGAAAAAGCAGGGGCTTGTCTGGCAGCAGGTCTTTCTCCCAGCGCAGGCCCCGCAGGAATGGCGTGACAGGGAGCAACTATGGAACGCTGTTGAGGCGGCCGAGAAGACGAAGGACAGCAGGCTTGCGCGGGAGATCATCGTTGCGCTGCCCGTTGAGCTGGAACCCGATGAACAGATTGCGCTCACGAGTGCATACATCTCGAAGCAGTTTGTTGCAGACGGTATGTGTGCAGACGCAGCTATCCACGATACAGACGGACACAATCCGCACGCGCACATCCTTCTGACGATGCGTCCGCTGAATGAGGATGGCACATGGCAGTATAAGACCGAGAAAGAATATCTGTGTGTGAAAAATGGAGAGGAACGAGGTTTTACTGCGGCTGAATACAAAGCTGCTCAAAATGACGGATGGGAAAAGCAATACTTATATAAGGTTGGGCAGAAGAAGGTCTACATGCCGCCAACGAAGGCTGACGAGTATGGCTATACTCGCGTGGATAAGCATCCGAAAAGCACGAGATATGGCAGGCAGAATCCGATTACTGTCAGATGGAATAGCGAAGATCAGCTTTTTAGTTGGCGTACACGCTGGGCGGATATGACGAACCAGATGCTTAAACAGGAAGGATATGAAGAAAGTGTCGATCATAGAAGTTATCTGGTTCGTGGAATAGACGAGCAGCCGACCGTTCATGAAGGCGTAGAAGCCAGGCAACGGGAACGGAATGGTTTTAGGTCTGAGGTGTGTGAATTGAATCGGCAGATACGCGCAGATAACGCTATGCTTCGCGAGTTAAAAAAGCAAGTTAAGCAACTTGAAAAAGCTGTGCAGAAGGATATCCCATATTTAGCTGATGCGATGGAAAAGTTATGTGCCGATATGCTTATTTTCCGTTATCAGCTTTCGCATACGGATGAGAGCAAACGTAATTGCGTAAAGAGTTTGGAAGTTCTGCTTGAGAGCGCTAAAGATTATGCAAAAGCCGATCGAAAACTTCGAGAAATACGCAAAGACAGAAAACAACTGATTGCTGAAAAACAGGGGCTATCTCTGATTCATGTATTCCGACATAAGGAACTTTCAGCGCGAATTGCAGAAAAAACGGAGGATGCGGAAGAACTGAAAGCCAGAAAAGTTTCTATTCTTAAACGTGCCGGTTTGTCGGAAGACGCAGATAATACGGAACTCAATCAGCGTATTGCATCGCTAGAAAAGCTGGTTCAAAAACTTGATAACCAGCATCAGAAATTTTCTCATCTGCTTGAAGAAACACAGAAAAAATACGCCGTTCTGCAAGAACAGGCGGCGCAGGTGAATGATGCGGAACTAGATGAAGCTCGGCGGAACGCGAAAAGAGAACACATGGATTGTGCGATAAAACGGATTCAAAATACCTTTGGAGAAAAGTTCTCTGTCGTGCGGATGATGGAGGTTCGAAAAGATGTGGAGAAAAAACTAATGAAATTAAGCGAAAATAAAAAGAATGAGATAACACGTCATCTTGAAAATACACGTTAAATGTAATATGATTATTATAATGAATGTTAGAAACTGGATGCATATAAAACAGATAACATGAAGCTATAATATAACATTAAATTAAATTAAATATATTTGCTAAAAGAGGGAGAAAAAGAAATGAATGAAATAATTAAAAAAATCTTAGATGAACTGTTTGGAATTGCTTTTTCTGGAACTGTAGATAGCATGAAAGAATCTAAAGATCAGAAAAAACGTATTCAAGAGGCTGAAAGCAAATTGTCTCAGATTTTAGAATCTGTGAAAGATGAAGCATATTATGATAACTTAGTACAGATTATTTCAGAAACAAGGATTATACAAGATTATTTTAAAAGATGTATAACGAATAAAACCGGCTTTGGTTTATCGGAACGGGTAAACTCAGCGTTTAAAAATCTGCATATTTCAATTCAAGATCGAAATTCAATTAAAGCTGTTTTAGAAAGAATGGTAGAAAGTCTAAAGGAAATTATGTTTAGACCGGATTCAACAGAAGAACTCAGATTGTCTTTTCAAAATAAAGAGATAAAAGAAGAAATTCGAAGCCTGAGAAAGGAGTTTGAAAAAAGTCAAGAAAAAGTTCAAGAGTGTCTAAGTTACAGAGATATTGAATCATATAGCGACCCAGTGCAAAATACAACTGATCTAATTTCACGAAAATGGATAAAGGAAGAAAGTTCAAAAGAAGAAGAAAGTGAAGAAACTCCTGCAGAGCTGATTCAGAGAGAGAAGAGAATCATCTTGATTAATCATGCCGGCTTTGGAAAAACGAAAGCACTATATCAAATTTTTAATGAACTTAAGGCAACGGGAAAATGTACCGTATTATTATCACTTAATCGTTATCCGGGTTTACCATTGCTCCATAAAATACTGGAGAATAATGTTTTCGACCAGGAACAGATTGCATTGATTTTAGACGGATATGATGAAGTGCAGGCAACGCTGTATCGTCAATTAAATAATGATATTAATCAAATTTCAAAGTTATATCCAGAAATGATGATTGTAATATCCTCGCGCGAGAATTTTATAGAGAAGGATCAGCTAGAACGATTTAAACGTTATAGACTTGCAAACCTTAATATTAAGGATTGGAAGTTGTATGCCCAAAACCATCAAATTGATACGGAACAGTTTATCAACCAAATTAACGAAAAAAATTTAATGGATATCAGTAAAAATGCTTTTTACTTTATTGAATTAGTTCGTTTATGGAAAAGAAATGGTGAACTTCCTAATGAAGCAAAAATTATGGAAAAAATCATAGAAAGTAGATTGCGTGCAGATCAGGAAAAGTTTAAACTTTCAAAGCCAGAACTTGAACAAAGAGAATTTGTTTTATTGCATATATTTGAACGAATTGCTATGATAATGCAATGTACACATCGCTATTCTTTTACAGAGAAAGAAGTAAGACGAATTTGTCTGGATGAAATGTATGATCAAGTAAGTTTACATGGAATATGGGAATCAGAAGATACACTTAATCTTCATTTTTCCCACAATAATTTTCGTGAATATTTTGCTGCTTGTTGGCTTAATCGGCGTCCATTTTGCGAAATCTTAAACTATATATCGGCAGATCAGAAAATAAAGCCTTCTTGGATGAATACGGTCGCATATTTAGCTAAAATAAGGGATTCACGGGATTTGCAAGAATGGGTTTGTGAACACGATCCAAAGGTTGTTTCGGTATTTGAAAAAGAACATTTTTCAGAAGAAGAACGCTATAGTTTGTTTTCGAGAATATTTGACGAAACTGAAAAAAGACATATATGGCTATCAATTGATTATCAATCTATGAGAAAATTGGGAACGTTTGTATCTAGCAAGAGAGCTGTTGAGTATATTTTAAAAAATATATCAAAAGATGATGTGGAAGAAAGACAAATGCAGAATTTATTTCGGATCATGGAGAGTTTCGACAGTTTGTATGAAGAAAATGAGAATTGTAAAGATATTATAGGCAATATCGCGTTTAATGAAAATTTATCGCTATATGTAAGATGTGATGCATTGCGAGTTATGTGTGCGTTTCCAAATGTTTTTTTTGAATCTGTACCAACAGCAGCTCAAATATGTATGAAATCGGAAGAAGAAGATTATCGATATCATCTTGAACACTTTATTGATGCATCAGGAAAGATTGAACAATTCTTTCAACTAATCATTCATGAACTTGAATTTCCGATATTCCCAGAAGGAACTGTAAATTTAAGTCGCCATGTTTTTTTGGAAAAAAAGATATCGGCACTCCGATCACCGCAAGCAATTTCTAGCTTATTTTCCTTTTTAGCTGAACATTCAGGCTATTTTGCAGATGTTGGGATAAAAATCGACTGGGAACACATTTTGACTGTAGCAAGTATGTATGAATTTGATTTGCAATATGATTTTTTAAATAAAATTTTGCGGTTGTTTGGTGTTGCTCAGACACATTTTTCTCGGAAAGTAAGCAATGAAATTAAGAAATACATGATTAAAACATGTACAGAAGAAGAATTTTTAAAGTATATATTAAAAAACATGAAAAAATCTCATCAATTATTTGCTATTGAGAGTATCATGTGTCCATCCTTTTCTGATATTTTAGTTTCTTATTACAGAAAAGATAAACTACCTGATCCAGACTTGATTCGGAGTATTATGTGTATATATTCGCAGCAGGATATTCAATATCAAAGATTGCAACAAGCAATTTTTCATAAAACAGGCGAGTGTATTGTTCCATGTGATCCGTACGCCGTGGAGAATGAACTAAGAAATAAAGGAAAACAATATACATTTAATACCCTGTTTTCATCATCATGTTCTGATTTTGTGATAGTGGCGGAAAAACTAGGGGCAAATGTTGGCTTAGAAACGCTATTAGGAGGGGCTTCTTTTAAGATATCGTGTGAAAAAGCTGATAAACAGGCAGAAATCGAGGAATGTAATTGGATATTGCGGGATTCTTTTGAAGGTAAAAATATAACAATTTTAGAAGCGATTGAAAAAATAAAGGCTTGCGATTGGGAATGGTTTCGGTATTGTGCAATAAGAAATAGAATTTATGAAAACAAAACGTTATATTTAAATGAATCACAAATGGCATGGATTGAAAAGTATACAGAGGAAGAGTTAAAGCAAATAGATTTGAAAGAAGAGTCAGAATTGTTTTTTAAAGAGAAGAAGTTTAGAAAATATGTGAAAGTAGTTTTATCAATGATGGTAAAAATAGACATGAACCGTTCGATGACATTTGTGAAGTCTCTTTTGCTAGTTCCGTCATTCTTGCTTGATGAAAACGACGCATATAATTTCTCTGATTACATACTCCGTCATCTCTCAAAAGACGAAATGGACAAACAGGTTCTTAAGAATATTGAGCAAGAAAATCTTCATGAATGTGTAGCGGCTGCGCATATCCGTTACTGTGAAGTAAATAAGCTGTTGGGAGCAAAATCATTTGCTCTACATATACTAAATCAGAAAGAAGAAAAAGATATTCATAGCTTTGCAATTCGTTATCTTGCCGAACTATATGGTACTGCTACGATTATTCATGAGGTACTTCCCCTCTGTCAGACAGATGAATTTCTTCGTACAATGGTATATTACGTTCCATCTGATTTTGTGGCGCCCAAATTGGATGAAAAATTAGATGATACATATAAATGTACACCCTCAAAAGAATGGATGGAAATTTTAATAAAACGGAATCACCGTAATGCCCTGGAACAATATCTCTGCGAAGCAAAAAAGAAAAATGGAATTCCAGATATGACAGATGGAAATCAACTTCCTACGATAACGGAAGCGATAAGCAGTGTTTCGGATAGTAGTCTCTTGGACATTATTTTAGAACTTCTACGTTTGTGCGTAACACCGGGATTCATCGACAAAGAGAGTTTTGGATTAAAACGATCTTGCTGGAATGCGATATGTAATATGGCACAAAACGACTATGTTATTGTGAAGGATAAACTAGAACAATTAAATAATGAATCTAAGGATTTCAATCAGATTTGTATTGACCTTATTGAGAAGATTGGTGAGAGTCGGCATATACAGCTTGATGTTGAAATGGAATTTGATGAGGCATTTATTTTGACTAATACATGAATCATTTCAAATTATTAAATGGAAGAGCATCTTTTGTGTTGTTGCGGACAAGTAACCCACAAATTCTGGAAACTGCCGATAAGAAAACACCCAGACAGGAGGCTTGAAAAAGAGAATTGTAGTTCAGGAGCTTTAGAATAATAACAACAAGAAGCAGAATAAGTGTAGTTAATCTTGATCTTTTTATTAGCTGCTGGGATTGGTATTGTAAGTGCTGTTTATTTGGGTGCAAGCAGAGTGGAAATACAAAAAGAACAATAAAAGGGATAAGCCACAAACTATAGAAAACCGAGTGTGTGCTGGAAATCTTGATTATCAAAATACCGAGACTAAGGCCACATGCCATCGTGAGGAAACATTTTGTGTGCGTAGAAGCATGAAAACCTCCCCCATTACTCTGGCAGACGTAAAAAATGGAAATCATGGTAATTGCTTCAATAGGGGCTTTCGCAATTAAACCGATCATAAACAATCCAAGCGTACTCAAAATTGTATAGAGCCACAATTCACAACCATATTCACATATTTCACGTTGTTTTTCATCACAAGAGTCATTTAGAATAAACGAAATGATGATTTTTGAAAGTGACATTAACACGAAGCATCGCCTCCCAACATGATTTCGACAGAGAACTTGCCGTGTTCAATATTGAAGTCAATCGTTCCGCCTGCATCAGAAACTATTTTCTTCATGCTTTTTGTCCCGAAGCCATGAAGCTCAGGATGCTCTTTGGTTGAAACGAATTCCGAACCACATCGCTTGATTTTCTTTTCATCGGCATCGTTGGTACAGGATATGAATAACATTTCCCAAACTTTTGAAAAAGAAAGATAAATGGTTCGTGTAGGATTGGAAGCTGGCAACCGCATTACGCCCTCAATGGCATTGTCCAGCAAATTACCCAGCAGCATACAAAAACTTCTTTCCGAAATCGGCAACGGGTTTAGCGGATATTCGACGAATTCAAAAGTGATGCCGGCGTTTTTCATAATGGTTGATTTTGCTTTCAAAATTGCATCAACCGCAATGTTCCCAGTGATAATGAGATCAGGTTGGTCTGTTTTTTTCAACATAGATAGGACTTGGCGACGATCAATTTCTGCTATTTTTGAGGAAGATAAAAGCTCCTCTACGGCGGTTACACGATGATAGAGATCATGCTGTTCGGCTAGCATGTTTTTGTAGATGCTTTTTAACTCATCTTGATGCTGAGCAACAATTTGGGTGGTTTGCGCTTCCAATTCTGCTATTCGCTGTTTTCGCGTTGTTTCTGTAAGCTGCTCATAAAGAACCATGATGAGAATCATTACAGCAAACGAACAGGCAGAACCGATTAACAGAATATTATGCTCATTTTCAAGCAGACGCGCGGAGAAAAAACATTCATTTACGACCAGACAAAGCACCAGCATGAGAATGAACAGAGAAGTTTCTTTTCGAGAAATTATGTTTTCGGCTTTACCAAATCTGGCAGCAACATTAGAAACAACAGTTAAAATCGCATTGGATGATATGGAATAAAACATAATTGTTTCTTTGGAGGCGGAAAGCACACTACCGTTTAAGCCAATTTGAATGTTGAATAGGCCGCTAACTAGAGTTAATGTGCCTATGAAAAGCAAGCCGTCAAGCACCGTCCAAAGGACGCAAGATATCCAGCTCTCGTCTGACGTTAACTTGATATAGATAAGCGGAATAAATAAAACAAGATTATCTGGAATGGAAATATGGAAATACTGTATGATGGAAAAGTAAATCACGATTGCTAAAACAGAAAAGAATTCATAGAGAAATGAATGTGAAACCTGAGAAAACTGCTTTCTTAATAAATATATCAGGAGAATTCCCTGATAACAACTTAATAGTAAGTCTAAAGCAATCATAATCATTTTTCAGAATCACCTTCAAGATAGAATTGACGGAATCTCTTTATAAACTGACTCTGATATACTTTTCCAAGTTTTATGCTTTCTCCATCAGACATCGTTACATTGCCGCCCATGATGTGCCGAACATACATCAAATTAACTACATAGCTCCGATGACACTGAGCAAACATACGCTCTGGAAGCTTTTGACGAATTACATCAAGAGATTGTTTAAACGTATATTCCTTTTTTTCATCCGCTGTTTTTATGATGCAGTAATGGCCGGATACTTCTAAATAAATAATGGAATTTATTGGCAGACGTAAAATCTGAGTTGGAAGGTCGAGGGTTATGCACCCTGAATGGCTAAGTTTCCAACGGTTCCATATAATATTCATACATTCATGAATTGCCTGTTCGGACACGGGTTTTCGGATGTAACGTAGCGCATTGACAATATAACCTTCTTCTGCATATTGCCCGTAGCTCGTTATAAAGACAATCGGAATGTATTCATTCGAGTTGTGAATTTCTCTGGCAACGGCGAGACCACTTAGTTCACCGGGAATTTGAATATCCATAAACAACGCGTCAACTTGAAGCCCATGTTGCCATGAGTCTAGCACATCTTCGCTGGAAGTAAAACAATGGAGCATTAAGCAGGATGTATTTCCTGTTTTTTCGGCCCATGAATTGATTTTTGTTTTAATAGAATGAAGAAAGGTTTTTTCATCGTCACATATAACAATATTCATAATAGTTTCTTCACCTCTAAATCAAAGTATAGCATAGATAATTATTCATGTCTATAAATCAAAAAAGGAAAGATGAAATTTATGAACTAAAAAGTCTAATGTATTATCCTGCTTTGCACCGATAATACATTTTTGTGCCCCAAAAGGAGCATTTCATGCCTAAATTGTTCGGCTTGAGGCTATTCATGTTATTATGTTTTTCGGAGGTGATAGATATGAAATTGACAACCATTCTGAAAGACTTTTTCCTTCGCTATGGCGAGCAGGGCGCGTGCTGCGCTAGCTGGCGTGGAAGCTATGAACCCCCTGTTCCCGAAGCCCTGAAGAACGCTGTCTTGGAAGAAGAAAAAAAGAAAACTCACGGCAACAAGTAAAAAAACAAGAGAAAAGCAGATGAGTTGTTTCAAAAGGCTCATCTGCTTTTCTCTTGTTTTCTGGGTGGTAATCCGTCTATGTAGGCTTGCACGATTTGAAAGAGCTGCTTTCGTTCGCTTTCGGTTAGTCCTTCCAATGGGAGCCGTTCATTTTCTTCGCGACCAAGAAGGTAATCCGTTGTTACATGAAGCGCATCGGCGACGATACATATGTTATCAATATTTGGTAAGCAATAGCAATTCTCCCAATTTTTTACCGTAGTAACGTGAACATTCAGCTTATTCGCTAATCCCTGCTGCGTGAGATTCTGCTTTTTTCTGAGTTGACGCAGACGATAACTAAAGGAATCTGGATTCGGTTTTTCTTTCATGCACAATCACCATCCTTCTTAAATGATGATATGTGAGAATATGAAAAATGTCTTGAACTAAAAAGTACAATACATTAGACTTTTTGAAAAACAAAAAGCATTTCATGCACAAAAAAGCGCGTTTCGTGAACACCGAAGGACGCGAAAGTTTTTTCTGCTATAATTTGCCTATCCAATGAACGAAAGAAGATGATTCCGTTGAATTGAAAAGAAAATGTTCTCACCTGTAATAAAAAGGAGGATATCGTCATGAAAAAGATGGCTTGTTTCGCCGTGACCGCGGCAATGATTCTCTCTACTTTCTCCTATGCACTGGCTGATAATTATACGGATTACTAGATTACTATAAGGATCTGTCTGGCGGCATCAACGGAAAGCAGAACACGGAAAAAGTGACTAAAGGCGCTACGGGATCTGCCAAAAATGAGGTATACACACTGAGCAGATCGCTTAGTTCTGACGACCCTATCGTAGGTAAAGTGCGCTATGGCGCAAACGGGAATCCGGTCACCGATGTGTGCAATGTTACAGATTCCTCTACATATTATATGTCGTATAAGTATCATGAAAAGGGCGTTGTGGGTAAGAAATACTATATGAAAATGCAAAATACGACCGGCAGCGCTGATGTAACTGTGTCGGGACGCTTTACTCCGTAAAGCATCAGGGGTCTCCGCATTTGAATATACGGAGACCCCGATTTTTTTAAAGATGGAGGGTATCATCCATGCGCAAAATGATTTCTTCTGTGTTGAGCTTTTTTCTTTCTTTATTTGTTTTTATGCCTGTCTTTGCTGAAGAATATCCCGTTCTTCATATGAGGCTAGGCAATGTTGATGCATATACTTTGATTGGAAAACTTGCGGATGACGAGACTGACATTAAAGAAGTAGTAGATGGGAAACAAACCATTGAGGGATATGGTGAAGACATAGGAAAAGAAAAAGCGCATCTGGATATTTACAATCTCAATAAAATGACGATTTATATTCAAGAACCTTCTGGTGAAATCCATATTGACTGGAACTCTGCCGTAAAAGAAGATTATGAACAAATTGAAAAGCAGCAAAAAGAAAAATATGATGCGGATGATGATGGATTTCTCGATGATGGAGAAACGCTGTTTTGCACAAGAATAGACCATACCAGCGAAGAAGCATCCGACAATATAAAAAAAGCGAACCAACTTGCGCAAAAACTTGCGCAGCAATTAGGTGTTTCTGTAATGGCGGAGCCTGTTATATTTAGAGAAAGCACTTTTGTTTATCCAGATGGCCAAAATCTTAAAAAAGGGTCTGCAAGATATGCTATTGTACGAAATGGACTGATGGTAGAAACGGAAGGATATTGGTCTGAAATTTCTCGAACTGGATATTATGTCGAATCAGAAGCTCTTAATATTGAATGGTGCGGTGATGAAATTACATCAGCAAATATTAACATATATTATGAAGAATCTGAAGAAAAGATAAATATGAATCTGGTTTCACTCGAAGAAGCAAAAAGCGTTGTGAATAATGAATTGCAAAGACGCATCAAAATCGAAGGCATGGAACCTATTGTAGATATTTGCTATATGCCAATGCCTGATTCAAAAGGCGAATTATATGCGGAATTTGTTCCTGCATGGCGTTTTCGATTCCGTGGAGAAGATGGAAATACTCATCGCGTAAATGCCTATACGGGTGAGGTGATTCGATGAAGGAAATTTATTTGCAAATAAAGTATATAATTGGTCGTCCATCTTGGTGGATAGGAACACTGATAAGCTTTATCGCAATGATGCAGGGGTTTATAAGTGAAGGAATCTATCAAAGCAAAAATTTGATTTATATGATGACCGTTGCAATGAATTATGGCGTGTTTATCCCACTGGCACCATTGGCAGCGGTTATTTCCGTAGGGGGACACTTAGAAAGCGCAATAACAAACGCATGTTGCTATCCTCATATGATACGATGTAGAAAAAGACAGTTTGTTTTTTATACAGGGTTTAGCACCGCTATTGCCGGGGGCTTGGCTTTAATAGCGGGTTGGATCATTTCTATGGGTGCACTGAAGTTTTTATGGCATTTACCGACTACTGGTGAAAATATGCTTGGATTGGAGCAAACTTCTTTGGGAAGCTGGATTGCAGCAGGAAATCCTTGGGCATATTTAATCGCGAGAGCTATTCTTGTTTTCTTATATGGTCTATTCTGCGTATGCGTTTCGATGCCAATAGCTTTTGGAAGGCAGGAATCTGCGACAATATGTTTATTTCCCTTTAGTTTTCTTCGCATAATGCAATATATGTTCTTTGGTATATGTCCGGCATTCCTTTCGCCAACGCGAATCCTGTTGGGAATGGATATAATGGAAATAAATGCAAAAGAAACTTTCATAGTATCTTTTTTAAGTATAAATGTAATGTCTTTTTTTCTGCTATTGATCTCTTTGAAGATATTTGAAAGAAGGTTATCCTTTGAATAAGAGAAGATATTCTTTGCTTTGCATGGAATTGAGAAAACTCTTGATTACTCCTAAAGCAATATGTGTTCTCCTCTCAGCGATGGCGATAAATATAACTTATTTAGCGGGAATTCATGAAGCAATTCCAGCTAAGGATGCCATAAGTTTATTGACACCGATGCTTTTGCTTTTAAGTTCACCCCAGATTTTTCCAAGCCCGCATTTTTTTATGAGTGTATTTGTCTTTTTCCTTCTTGCCCAAATTCCCTTTACAGGGAGAGATTTTCCCTATCATATGATTCGAACGGATAAGAAAAAATGGATAAAGAGGCAAATCCATTTGATTATTTTAGCTAATATTGTTCTTTTTCTCTTTTTCTTTTTAACATCAGTTATTGCGCTAATTCCGCATTTATCGTTAAGTATAGAATGGAATAATAACCTGCTTACATGGCAAGATGAACAAATTGGTATATGGTACACATATATTCCATATGCTGTTATCCATCAGGTTAGTTTGGTTCAAGCTTTTTTATGCGCAACATGTCTGTGGATATTATATGGTATATGCGGAGGATTACTCCTTTTGCTTCTGCGGTTTTGTGTGCCACGCGTCAAAAATGCAGGACTTGGCATTATATTCTGCATGTATTTTTACGATTACCTTTGTGAATATAATTTACCATATGTTGCACGGCTTTTCTCTCCCGTGGCATTATCGAGAATTACTTTTTTGAATTGGGGATATGATCCTGTATTCCCTTCTGTTTTATATGCGTTTCTATTTTTTGGTGTAACTTGTATAGTTTTAATTTTAATTACAATGAATATAGGAAAAAGTATGGAGTTGGATAGAATTTCATCAAGAATTGACAGATAAGGAGGGAATGTTAGTGATTGATATAACCAATTTAAGCAAATCATATAACGGATATTCTGTCTTGAAAAATGTGAATATGCGACTTGAAAAAGGACAAGTAATAGGTTTCGTTGGAGAAAATGGAAGTGGAAAATCAGTATTGCTTAAGATGATCTGCGGATTTGTGCGTCCTGATAGTGGGAAAATAATCGTGCAAGGGAAGGAAATTGGAAAAGATCTGGATTTTCCTGATAAAACAGGGATTATGATTGAAGAACCGGGGTTCTTTCAAGCATATTCTGCGCGACAGAATATGAGACTTTTTGCGGCACACCGAAATAAATTAAGTTATGAAGAAATTGATGATTTCATTAAAATGGTTGGATTGGAACCTAAAGATCGAAAGCCGGTTGGAAAGTATTCAATGGGGATGAGACAGCGTTTATGCTTTGCCCAAGCCCTTATGGAAGACCCAGACTTATTGATTCTCGATGAACCATTTAATGCGCTAGATAAAAAGTGGGCTGAATGGATGAAGGATAAGATTAAATCATATAGTAACAAAAACAGATTGGTAATTTTAACTAGTCATAGGCAGGAAGATATAGATGAACTATGTACGACATCGTATTATTTTGAGAATTGCAGTGTATTTAACATAAGATTAAATCGATAGATTGTACATTATATAAATTGAATATTAAATGTGAAGTTATTAAATGAAATAACTACTTTCGTGTAGCGATAAATTCTATATGATAAAGTGATTAAGACACGAAGATTTTCATCTTCGTGTCTTAATCGTATAGAAATAGAGAAGAAAATATTTATTGATATACATTCGATAATCTGCTGTCGTGTGCTTCAGAAAATATCCTGAGAAAATCAGAGGTCAACGTTAAAAAGAAAAGAAAACAACATTTTTCAAAATGATTTCCTCAACTTGCGCCTTGATGCTGTTCATCATTCCAATCCATCTCATTGGATCAGAAGCTTTCATTTCTTCGGTCACGTCGGCATCCTTCGCCATTTGCGGAATCAGTTGCTCCAGCATCCTTTGTGCTGTTTCATCTGCATCATGCAAATCATCGTAGAGTTTGCTACTAAGCAACAACGCCGTATAGGTGCAGGGACGATGCTCCTTCAGATAACGCAGTCGCATCCGGCCATATTTACCGAGTGGCGGGGCTTCAAAGGGCATGAAGTTAGGAAGGTAGTAGTCGCCCACGAGTGTGTAATCAAGGCCGTTGATATAGCCGTGAATTTTAGAAGGCAGCATGCTTTCGATGATATAAGAAAAAGGTCAAGACTTATTGTCTTGACCTGATCTGGTGGAGCATAGGAGATTCGAACTCCTGACCCCAACACTGCCAGTGTTGTGCGCTACCAACTGCGCTAATGCCCCGTCAACAAAGAATATTATAACACAGCGCGGAAAGGCTTGTCAACAAAATTCGGAAAATCGTAGAATAAAAAGCGGACGAAGGCGTCTGCGAATTGCCGAAGTTCATAAAACGCCGAAATTTTGCTCATGCTGGCAAGGGCTGCATGGCTTTCGTATCCGGCTGCGTGTGACCGGAAAATGCAGGAAATAAATCAGAAAAATGGGTTGTCAAAAGGTGAGGGTTGTGTTATAAAAGGTGGGCTGAAAGAAAATACAAGCAGCTGATCGATGGAGCAAGAGATCATGAGAAAAAACAAGCATGAGATTAATATGACATCCGGTTCGCTGGCGAAGAACATTCTGCTGTTCAGCCTGCCGCTGATGATGTCTCAGATTTTGGAAGTGCTATTCAACCTGAGCGATATCGCTGTGGCGGGAAAGTTTGCCGATTATCGGGCGCTGGGCTCGGTCGGTTCAACGACGCTGCTCGTATCGCTGTTCACGGGTTTCCTCATCGGACTGGGCAGCGGCATCAACGTCTGCGTGGCGCATAAGCTCGGGCTGGAGGATGAAGAGGGCGCAAAAACAACCGTATGCTCGTCCGCGCTGATCAGCCTGATTGTCGGCTTGATCGTGGGCGTCATCTGCAATCTGTTTGCGGAACCGTTTTTGAAGCTGCTGGGTACAAAGAACGAGCTGATCGACGGTGCGGTGCTGTATTTGAAGATTTATTCGCTGGGCATGCCAATCATGGCGATTTACAATTTCGGCAACGGCGTACTCAGCGCAACGGGCGAAACGAAAAAGCCGCTTGTCTATCTGACTGTTGCGGGCGTGCTGAATGTTATTTTGAACCTGTTCTTCGTGATCGTCTGCCATCGTGCGGCAGACGGCGTGGCAATCGCCAGCGTCATGGCGCAGACGTTGTCGGCGTTTTTGGTGGTGCGCCATCTGCTTGGGCGGACGGATGGCTGTGCGCTCAGGCTTTCCCGAAACTACATAAAAAAGAAGACCTGCATGGATGTGCTGAGCATGGGCATTCCCGCCGGCATTCAGAACGCGATCTTTGCCATTGCGAATCTGTTTGTGCAGAGCGGCGTGAACACATTCGACGCGGTCATGGTTTCGGGCAATTCTGCCGCAGCCAATGCGGATACGCTGATTTACAACGTGATGGCGGCGTTCCATACGGCATGCGCGAGCTTTGTCAGCCGGAACTGGGGCGCGGGCAACCGCAAGCGCATGATGAAGAGCTATCTGGTCAGCCTGAGCTATTCGTTCATATCAGGCGCGGTGTTGGGCGGGCTGCTGCTGGCGTTCGGAACGCAGTTCCTTTCGCTCTTTGCCAATGAGCCGGAGGTCATCGCGGCGGGCATGGAGCGCATCAAGATCATGGGCTGGTCGTACGCCTTCAGCGCGTTTATGGATTGCACCATTGCCGCTTCCCGCGGTATGGGCAAGAGCGTTGCGCCGACGATCATCGTGATTTTAGGTTCGTGCGTGTTCCGCGTGGTCTGGGTTTACACGATCTTCGCCTATTTCGGAACGATCAGCTCGCTTTATCTGCTGTATATTTTCTCGTGGACGATTACGGCAGCGGCGGAAATCTTCTATTATATGAGAAGTTATCACGCATTGTCGGTTGCGCATGCCGCGAAGGCATAAGGACGCACACGAAATATAAAAGAGCATAAGTGCGGGCTGCCGGACAGAAGACGACTGTCCGGCAGCCGTTTTTGGATGGATAGGAATCTACAAAAAATCGTCGTGTGCCATTTAACCTGCTTTTGACTGAGTTGATGTTAGCTTAACATAAAATGCGGAAATGAAGTGAATCCGATGAAATGGTTTATAAAATTGCAGGAAACGAATGCAACTGTTTCAAAAATTTCTTGAAATTGAGAACGAAAGCGGTTATAATATACTCCATCTTCAATCCGGCGGCGCGATGCCGCAGCGAGTTTTGGCTCTGCGCCCGCGGGAGTGAGATACGAAGCGAGCTGTATGACAGGAAACACGCATGGAGGATGAAACAATGGGGGAATCATTTTCCGAAAGGCTTTTGATTGCCGCGCCGCAGGCTGTTGCGGCAAAACTGAGCGAGATTCTTGCGTCCGCGCAGATTCAGCCCAGCCGCGTCGTTTGCACGGGGAGTGAGGCTGTCAGCGCGGCGAAAGACGGCGCTCTGCTGCTGACGACCTATCATCTGCCGGATATGACCGGGGAGGAACTGGCGAAGCAGCTGGGCGACGACGCCGACGTGCTGATGATCGTTCCGCAGGATTATTCGGGTGAGGACTCGGGAAATGTGATGACGCTTCGCAACCCCATCAGCCAGGAGGCGCTGGTGCAGTCCGTGCGGACGCTGGCATATTGCCGCGCACGCATGCAGTCGCTGCGGCAAAAGGCGCAGAAGCTGTCCCGCATGCTGGAAGAGCGTAAGATCATCGACCGCGCCAAAGGACGGCTGATGGATACGCTCCATATCACGGAAGCCGAAGCGCATTATCACATCCAGAAAAAGAGCATGGACAGCGGCAGACGCATCGCCGATGTTGCGCAGGATATTCTCGATGCGCAGGAAATCATTGCCAGCTGAATAACGTGTAAAATATAGGATCAACCAGTCTGCTGAGCGGACTGGCTTTTTTGATGCTTCGGAAATGGCGGAAATTGCCTGAACAAGCAGAAATACAACAGTTGCGGACTTTGGCGGAAGTGGAAGCGGACTCAGCCTTTTTTAATGTTCAGGACATAGAGAAAAGAATGCCCGCGTGCGGGGAACGATCGGATTTTGCGGACTTTGGCGGAAGTGAAAGCGGACTCAGCCCGCAGTTTCAGGGAATTTTTGGGCGGGTTGAAAGAAATGGGACGGATAATTCGTCTAATAAATGAGCGGAAAAAACTCGGCACTGAAGGCATAAATATGTTATACTGATATGCGCATTACGAACGAAGAAAACTTTTTTCAAAATTCTGTCCATAAAAACAGACGATTCATCGTCTAATGAACGAAACAAGGCTGAATAATCGGGAGGAATCCTTATGGATAAAAAGAGAATCGCTGCGCTGGCTGCTGCCGCATGGATGGCGTGCATGCCGCTCGAAAGCGGAATGAATGCTTTCCGTTTGGCGCATGCGGAGGGCACGGTGGACGAGGCAGAGCCGGAAGCGACGCCGACATCCGAACCGACGGAGGAGCCGGAAGCGACGCCGACGCTCGAACCGACGGAAGAACCGGAAGCGACACCGACGTCCGAACCGACGGAAGAACCGGAAGCGACGCCGACACCCGAACCGACGGAAGAACCGGAAGCGACGCCGACGCCCGAACCGACGGAAGAGCCGGAAGCAACGCTGACGCCCATGCCGACGGAAGAACCGGAGGCAACGTCCGCACCGGAAGAGGACGATTGGAAGCCGCACGGCGAAGCATGGGCAATCTTGGAAGACGGAACGAAGCTGGACGGCAGATTGCAGGATATTCTCAATGAGCTGTCCGGAAAGGAACGCGAGGATGAGGAAGCCGAGGTCTTTATCCGCACGCGGGACATGCTCGTCGTTTCGGGCATTGATGAGGAGATTTTTGACCGCGTGACGCTCAACCCGGACGAGGAAGTCTTTGATCCGGAAAAGGCGTACTACGTCGAGTGGCAGATTCAGGATGCTGTGCCGCTGGGCGCAGAGGATGAGCCGACCTTGCCGCCGATCGTGGTCTATGTGACGCGGGAAGGCGCGGACAAGCCGAATATCGGCGATGCAACCCCTGCGCCGACGGATGCGCCGACGCAGAGCCCGGAAGCGACCCCTGCGCCGACAGATGCGCCGACGCAGAGCCCGGAAGCAACACCCGCGCCGACAGATGCACCGACGCAGAACCCGGAAGCAACGCCCGCGCCGACGGAAGCGCCGACGCAGAGCCCGACGGAAACGCCTGCGCCGACGGGCGTGACGATTGAGGTGACAGCGGATGACTATGAGCCGGGCGTGTGGACGAATCATCCGCCGGTTTTCACCCTTTCCGGCATTCCGGAGGGGAGCGATGAATATGTTTACGGCGTATTCGTCTGCAACGAGCGGCTGATTCTGCTCGCGAAGGATACGGATTCCTATGTGCCGACGGAGGAAGGGCTGACGAGCGTTCGGTTTGCCATTCTGGATATGATGGGCGACGTGGTGGCGCTGTCCGACCAGTATGATCTGATGCTCGACCTGTCCGCGCCGGACGGACCGTATCTCAGCGGCGTGGATTATTGCGACACGGTATGCTATATTGAAGCTTCCGACAGCCTGAGCGGTTTGAGCGATATCTCTTACGATGAGGGCGAAACGTGGGAGCCGTATATCGAATATGAGGACGGGCTGTCCATCGTCGGCGAAAAGGGCGATACGATTGAGGCAGGCACGATTTGGGTGCGCGATGTCGCGGGCAATATTTCCGCCAACGCCGAGGAATTCACCTTTGGCAAGCGAAAAAGGACAGGCAGCACGGGCGGAACGGGAACAAAGCCCATCAAGCACGTCAAAGAAACGATGGATTATTCCAAGGCAAATTACAACGCGCTGGAATTGAAGTTCTCGGATGAGCCGCAGACGCAGCTTGTCGCGGGGGAAGCGACGCTGAACCTCAGCCTGAGCGAGGGCGCGGGCGACGCGGCAAAACCCTTTACGGCGAAGCTGGCGGCGTGGCAGACGGACGAAAAGGCGCAGGACAAGCCGAATGCGCTCGTGCTGACCGCGCAGGCGGGCGAGGAAAACAGCACATGGCGTTTCAGCGGCGACGTTTACAAACTACTCAACAACAGCGGCGTGGATTATCTGGTCTTTTCGACCGGGGAATATATGACCGCGCTGCCGACGGCGGGCTTTACCGGCGGCACGCAGTATGGCAAGCTCAAGGCTTCCGGCGTATCGACCCGCAAGTTTGAATATACGCTCTGTCAGGATGAAGCCCTGCGCGAAACGACGCTCAGCGTTCAGGTTGAGGGCGAAACCTATCTGCTCGAAGAAGATACCGCCCAGCCGATGTACCGCTATGATGTGCTGGTGGGTACGACGGACTTGATGAAAAACCCCTACGAGAGCTACAAGCATAAGGAGGCAAACCCATGAAAAAGACAGCAGCACTTGCAGCGTTTGCGCTCGCCGCGATGATTCCGATGGGTGCGCTTGGCGAAACGGTGTTCGCGGGCGAGGTGACGGCGAGCAACACGCAGGTTATCGCCGCGCCCTTTGGAGGCATGGTCGAAAAGGTGAGCGTCCGCGTCGGCGACAGCGTGAAAATCGGCGACCCGATTGCGGTCGTTGAAACGACAAAGGTCTATGCGGAAACGGACGGAACGGTCAGCGGCGTATTCGCCAGCGAAGGCGACAGCGCGGACGGCATCAAGACGCGCTACGGCGGGCTGGTCTACATTGAGCCGATCAACCGCTACACGCTCTCGTGCAGCACGGAAAAGGCGTATAATTCCAGCGAAAACCGCTATATCCACATCGGCGAATCCATCTATCTCAAATGCACCAAGGACGGCAGCCATCAGGGCAGGGGCATCGTGACCGCCATCGACGAAAAGGACGAGAGCAAATACACGGTCGAGGTGACCGGCGGCGAGTTCTACATGGGCGAAACGGTTGATATCTACCGAAACAGCGAATATGAAACCGCGTCGCGCATCGGGCGCGGCACGGTCGGCAGGACGCAGGCGGTCGCCGTCAACGGAACGGGAAGCGTTCTGCGCATCCATGTCAAGCCGGGCGATACGGTCGAGCGCGGCGAATTGCTGTTTGAAACCGTGACGGGCACGCTCGACGGGCTGTATGCGCCGGATACGCAGGTGGTCAGCGACGTGGCGGGCGTTGTGGCGACGGTAGACGCCAGCAACGGCACAGCGGTCGAAAAGGACGCCAAAATCGCAACCATCTATCCGTCGGATGACATGCAGATTAAGATGGTCATTTCCGAAGCGGACTTGGGCGATGTTTCCGTCGGCGGGAAGGCGGAGGTCGAGTTCAACTGGGACGCGGACAGCGGCAAGCGGTTCGAGGGAACGATCTCTTCCATCTCGTATCTGAGCGAAAAGCCGGGCGAGGGAAGCACGTCCTCCGGTCAGCAGAGTGCGCAGTATGTCGCGTATGTCGATTTCACGCCGGATGAAACCGTGCGCATCGGCATGACGGTGATTGTATATGTGGAGTAGCCCTCTCCGGCTGACTGCGTCAGCCACCTCCCCCCTCTGGGAGAGGCAAGAGGGGTACAGTCTATCATCATTTGTATAAGTAAGTTCTTGGCTCTCCCTTTGGGAGAGCTGTCCCGAAGGGACTGAGAGGGCTTTAAGAAAGGAATTATTCTATGAAAAAGATACTTGCGTTGATTCTTGCGGCGAGCCTGATGCTGTGCGCCGCGTATGCGCTGGCGGCGACCGGCAACGTGACCATCGCCGTGCAGGGACAGGACGGCTTTAACGACTTTATCTCCAGTATGCTGGTCTGGGGCGACAAGCTGCTGCTTTCCAGCTACAACTCGCTTTATGCGTGGAACAGCGAAACGCGCAAGCTGGTTGAGGTGCAGGGCTATGACCAGCTTCAATACATGCTGACCGATGAGGAAACGGGCGTCATCAAGGCGGAAGAGGACGGATACTGCTACTTTGATACGGATCTCTACGTCGCCGATGGCAAGATCTACCGCATGGCGCAGATAAATGATTCGGACGGCAACCAGACGAGCTATCTGGTGGAAATCATCATTTCGGACGACGGCGAGCTGTCGCTGGGCGACGTCATCGACCTGGGCGACGCGCTCTCCATCACCAATGAGGTAGACGGGGAAACGTACAGCTACACCCGCAGTCTGCAAAACCCCTGCTCGTTCGGACGGACGATTTACGCGCTCTCCTACGGCGATTCGCTGGAGCTGCTTTCGCTCGATCTGGACAGCGAAACGGTCGATGCCGTGACGCTGGATACGGATTACCAGATAGACAGCATCAGCCCTTACACCGAGGGCAAGCTGCTGATGATCGGCAGCAACTACAACGTAGACCCGATTGAAACGGCTCTGCTGGTTTACGACACGCAGACCGAGGAAATCACCGAGCTGGGCAAGATGCCGCGGGACGGCTATAACACGCCGAGCGCCATCTGCTATGACGAGGCGCGCAGCAAGGTTTACTATGTGCTTTCCGGCAGCGTCTGGCGCATGGACATCAGCGACGACGGCTTCGGCACGCCGGAGGAGTTCGGCGACATGCCGCTGGAATCCTATTCCAACAGCGTGGCGGTGATGATGGGCGACTGGTACATCCTCAGCAGCTACGACGGCGTTGTCGGGCGCGATGTGACGCTGGATAAAATGCCGCCTCAGCGTCTGCGCGTTGTCAACAGCAACTACGAAGAGAGCATCAAGACGGCGTATTACGCCTTTACGGACAAGCATCCGGAATACATGGTGTCCATCTCCACCAATCTGGATGAAAGCACGCTGCTCCAGAGCATGATGAACCGCGACAGCAGCGTGGATATCTACACCATTTCCAGCTCGAGCAGCGCGCTTTCCGCGCTGATGAACCGCGGCTATCTGGCGGAGCTGGGCTCGAGCGAAAAGCTGACGGCGGCGGTCGATTCGCTCTATCCGTTCATCCGGGATTTCTGCAAAAAGGACGGACAGCTCTGCCTCATGCCGTTCTCCGGATACGCCATGGGACTGACCATGAACATCAAAGCCCTGACCGAGAAGCTGGGCTATACGCAGGAGGATGTCCCGACCTCGTGGAAGCAGCTGTTTGAGCTGATTAACGATATCGCGGCGAACAAGAAGCTGGAAGAAGCTCCCGAAGTCAGCTTTGTGATGGAGGGCTATACGCAGCAGGATCTGCGCAACATGATCTTCTCCAATATGATGAGCGATTATTATACCTGGCTTGACCAGAGCGAGGAGAACCTGACCAACGGCACGCCGGTGCTGCTTGAGCTGTGCGAAGCGTTTGAAAAGGTCGATTGGAGCGGTCTGGGTCTGCCGGAGGAATATTCCGAAGATGGTTGGATGTCTGATGGCATGAAGGAGAGCGTGCTGATTGATTTTAACAGCGTGGATGTGACCCGCTATGTCGGCGCGGATCAAGACAGTGTGATTTGTCCGCTTTCCGTCGTGGACGGCGAGGAGCCGGTCATCGGCATGACGCTGACGCTGGCGTTTGTCAATCCGTTCTCCGAAAACAAGGATGCGGCGATTGAATATCTGGAAGACGCATGGGACGCCAACAGCAGAACCAACAGGATTCTGATGGATCCGAACGACAACGAGCCGGTCGTCAACGCTTACTACGAGCAGAATTTGAAGGATATCCAAAGCAACATCGACCAGCAGAAAAAGTCCCTGGAAACGATGACCGATGAGGAAACGCGTGAAATGATGCAGAACGAGATCAATTCCATGGAGGAGTGGCTTGAGGAATATAAGGAGAGAGGCAAGTACGACGTGACGCCGGAGCAGATTGCGAAGTACCGCGAGGTTGCCGGCAAGATGGCCGTCGCGAAGAGCGACATCTATGGCGGCGATTCCTACGATCAGATGTATCAGTATGTGGACGGCGCAATCACGGCGAGCCAGTTTGCCGCCCAGCTTGAAAAGACGCTCCAGATGCAGCGTCTGGAGGGCAACTGATTTCCCATGTTTGAAAAAAAGAAATCGGTGCTGCTGTTTCTGCTGCCGGGGCTTTGCATGCTGCTCATCTTCTACATCATCCCGTTTTTCAGCGGCATCGGGTACAGCCTGATGGACGGCAGCTACAAAAACGAATTCGTAGGGCTGAAAAACTATCGGGAGATCTGGCAGAACAGCATGTTCCTGCTGGGGCTGAAAAACACGATGGAGCTGTCGCTCATCTGTGCGCCGCTGCTGTGGATTCTGTCGTTCCTGCTGGCGAGTGCGCTGGCTTCCATCAAGCCGTTCGGCGGGTTCTTCCGTTCGAGCGTGCTTCTGCCGTATCTGACGCCGTCCTCGGCGATTCTGCTGGTCTGGCTGGTGCTGTTCGATTACGGCGGACCGGTGAACCGTGCGCTGGCGGCGATGGGGGCGGAGCGGGTCATGTGGCTGTCAAGCGGCGCGCTGCGCCTGCCTGTCGTGCTGATGTTCCTCTGGAAAAATCTGGGCTTCTGCCTCATCATCTTTCTGGCGGCGCTGCAATCCGTTCCGCAGCCGCTGTATGAGTATGCGACGCTGGAGGGCGCGGGATTTATGACCCGCGCTTTCCGCATTACGCTGCCGCTGGTTACGCCGACGGCGTTTCTGGTGTTCGTGCTGGCGTGGATCAACGCGTTCAAGATTTTCAAAGAGGTCTATTTCATCGCGGGCGCATATCCGGATTACTCGGTCTATACGCTGCAAAACTATATGAACAACATGTTCCAGAAGCTCAATTATCAAAACGTGACTGCCGCGGCGTATTCCTTTGGCTTGATCGTGTTCGCCATTTTCGGCGTGCTGTTCTTCCTGCAAAGGCGTGCGGCACGCGGGCTGAACTGAGGAGGCGCACATGAAACCGACGATTCATTTAAAGCGCCGCCACATCCTCATTCGTCTGCTGCTTTCGCTCACGGCGGTGATCATCCTGCTGCCCATCGTCATCACGGCGCTGTATTCGTTCTTTTCGCCCGATGAGATTAAGGCGTTTATGGATACGCGCAGCAGCTATGACGCGGCGCAGTTCATGGAAATCAAGCTGTCGCCCAATATGTTCTCCCTCAGCCAGTATTACAAGATACTCATCGAGGACATGACCATCCTGCGCTATTTCGTCAATTCCGCCATGTATACCGGCGCGATTCTGCTGGGACAGGCGCTGTTTATTCCGGCGATGGCGTATGCGCTCTCCCGATTCAGGTTTCCCGGAAGGGATGCGCTGTTTTTCGTCATCATCATGCTGATGCTCCTGCCGTTTCAGGTCACGATGGTGCCTAACGTCATCACCCTTCGGGCGATGGGGCTGCTGGATACGGTCTGGTCGGTCATTCTGCCGATGACGGTTGCGCCGTTTTACATTTTCCTTCTGCGGCAGTACATGGTCGGCTTGCCGGGCGATATGATCGAGGCGGCGCAGATAGACGGCGCGGGCACGCTCAGGTGCTTTGTGCATGTGGTGATGCCGGTCTGCCAGCCCATCTTGGGCGCGGCGATTGCGCTGTCGTTTGCGGATTGCTGGAATCTGGTCGAGCAGCCGCTCACCTATCTGACGACGCATACGGAGCTTTATCCGCTGTCCGTCGCGTTCAACCAGCTGACTCAGAAAAGCACGGGCGTGGAGTTCGCGGGCGCGGCGCTGTATACACTGCCGGCACTGTTCATCTATCTGTTCTTCCAGAACGATATTCTGGAAGGCGTACAGCTGACGGAGCTGAAATAGAATAACGAGGAAGAAACGATGAAAAAATTTGCCATCAAGGGACTTGTGGCGCTGGCGGCGGTGGTCGCCCTGAGCATGTTCTTTTCCGGCACAATCAAAACGATATCGACCGCGAAGGTCAAGCTGGTGACAGCCAAGCAGGGCAAGCTGGAGGAGGAAATCAAGCTGAGCGGACAGCTCACGTTTCCCGAAAAGGAAGACGTCAAGCTCGAGCTTTCCTCCGACCAGAGTGTGACGATTAAGCGCGTCCGCGTCGCCAAGGGGCGCAGAATCAGCGCGGGCGACGTGCTTTTTGAAGCGGAAGTGTCCGGCTACGACAAGGAAATGGAATCCCTGCGCAGCGATTACGATGCCTCGCAGAAGAAACTGCTGGAGCTGGAACGCAAGAACGGCGACCTGCGGCTCAAGCGCACGGAGGAAATCTGGATCGAGTCCTACGACAATCTCGCCAAAAGCAAAGACGAGCTGGCGCAGGCGCAGACCAATCTGGAAGTAGCGGCAAAGCTGGCGGGCGTAAAGCTCATCGACGGCGGGCTGCCGGAGAGCGCGGCGGATAACCAGCAGCTGATTGACCTCTATCAGGCGGTCATCGACGCGCAGACCGCGCAGGCGGAGGCGCAGAAGAAGTTTAACAACGCCAATCGGCTGGGCATCAGCGAGGATGTGCTCAGCTACATCACCGAGAGCCGTGAACTGAAGGATAAGCTCGCCCAAACGCAGGAGAAGATCGCCGAGCTGGATGTTTTGGCGCAGCAGGTGAGCGAGGTCAAGGCGGCGCACGACGGCTATGTCGTCGAAATCAACGTCAAGGCGGGCGACGCTTATGACGGAAAGACCGCCGCAATCGTTCTCAGCGCGGAGGGGTGCGAACCCGTTCTGCGTGCGGACACGAGCAAGGTCGAGCGGACAATCGAAAAGGGCACGCAGGTGACGATCAAGCGCGACAGCGGCAAGACGCTCACCAAGAAGGTGACCGACGCAGGCGTGGACGACGAGGGCAAAAAATACGTCGATATCAAGCTGAGCGACAAGGACGTGACCACCCTCGGCGGCGGCTCGGCTCTGCTGGCTTCGCCCGTTGAGATGACGGCGAGCTACCGCGCCAGCACCTCGACGACGCTGCTTCCCGCAAGCGCAGTCCGCGGAAGCGGGGACAGCCGCTATGTCTATCTGGTCAGCGAGGAAAACAATGCGCTGGGTCAGCGCGTGCTCAAGGTCAAAAAGCAGGATGTGAAGGTGCTTGCCGAGGTCGGCAGCACGGTTTCGCTGGAAGACGATTTGAGCCGTCAGCGCGTGGCGTATATGGAGGATCGTTCCATCAGCGATGGGTCTGAGGTCATGGTCTATGGCAACGAATAAAACCGTGAAAAAGCATCGCGGCACGCTGGCTCTGCTGCTGGGCGTGCTGCTGATGGCGGCGGGGTGCATCCTGCTGACGCGATACGGCGGGCGGCTCGAGTATATCCTGACCGCGCCTGCGGCGACGCAGGAGGGCGGCGAGCTGAACGCATTCTATGAGGATGCCCAAAAGCAGATTGCCGCCATCGCGGATTCGATTGAAGCCGGCGCGGTCGGCGCACGGGCGCAGGGCATGATGTTGACCGCGGGCGAAAGCGGCAGCGCGGAGGCGACGGTTTACGCCGTGGGTTCGGGTTATTTCGACGTCGTTCACGAAACGCTGCTGAGCGGTCGGTTGGTCAGCGAAGCCGACGTCAAGCGGAAAGAGAATGTCATCGTCATCGACGAGAGCACGGCGCTGTCCTTTTTCGCGGGCGATGATCCGCTGAACGGCAAGGTCACGCTGAACGGCATCGAGTACGAGGTCGCGGGCGTCATCAAGGGCGGTCGGCGGCTTGGCGAAACGGATGAACACGTCGCCTATATCCCCATCACGGCGGCAAGCGGCAACGCGCTGGCGATGCAGACCGTCGAAATCGTCGCCAAGACGAACGATTCCACGACGGGAAGCGCCATCCTGATGCGGGATTCGCTGGAGGCGTGGCGAGGCGGCGGCAGCTTTTACAATTACGATAAGCTGACCATGGGCGCGATGATGCCCCTGCGGTGGATTGCGCTGTTCGCCGGCGCAGCGTTTCTGCTGAGCTTGCTTGCCCGACTCAATGCCGCGGCGTGGGGGCGAATCTGCTATTACGCCGAGCAGCTTAAAACGCGCTATGCGCGGGACATGATCGGGGGCATGGCGGCAAGCGTGCTGCTCTGTCTGCTGGGCTATGCGGCGTTGGCGGGCGCGGCGTTTCTGCTGGCTCAGTTCGTGATTGCGCCGCTGTACGTCTTCACGGAGTGGGTTCCGGAGGTCGTGGTGGAGCTGAAGTCTGTGACCAGCCGCTTCTGGTCGCTCAACCGCACGAATTCCGCCGCCGTTCGGCTGGTCAGCCGCGCATACTGCGTGACGGAGACCGGACAGGGGCTTCTGCGCTGGGGCACGATTGCGTTGCTGCTCGGCATAGCGATGAATGGCATTCCGTTCTTCTGCCGGAAGGTCGAAATGCCGAATATGAATAAAGAGAGATAAATAACAAAACGGTGCTGTCGGCATGGAGCTGATAGCACCGTTTTTGTGTGATTTTTGGAAGCGGTAAAGCGTTGACATTGTTTTCTTTCCGCTTTTTAACGCCTGGGAAATTTTGAAAAACCGCTCCTATGAACCGCCCTTCAACGCATGTGACATTCGCGTATCCGTCAGGCAAGTCCAGAGCGCTTACTTCACATTGCTTTCCGGGCGCATCATCTCGGTCGAATAGTATTGACCGTCGCGCCAGAAGTAAACCGTCTTGATTTCGCCCGGCTTAAACGAGGCACGCGCAAGGCGGAGCGTCATGTCGCCCAGAATCGTCTGGTCGCCAATGCCGACGAGAATATCGCCTTCCTGAAGCCCGGCTTCCTGCGCGGGAGAGCCTTCTTCGACCGAACGCAGATAGGCGCCCTGCGGCAGGTTGTAGTGGGTTTGGTAAATCGGCAGGACATACCGCGCTACAATGCCCATTTCCCATTTGGCGGCTTCCTCGCGCTCGCTGTCCGTGATGGTCAGGGGCAGCGTGTGCATCAGGATCTCCGTCGTGCCCTTGCCGACGGGGACAAAGACCATCTGGTCGTCATCCACAAAGACGTTGCGTCCGCCGCTTCGATAGCGGCAGATGGCGATCTGCGCACCGGAGAAGTAGTTTTTGTAGCTGACCTGAAAATGATGCGGATAGATTTCGACTTCGCCGATTTCCGGCTCCATGTAGTAATCATCATCCAGATTCGCCTTGCCGTTGGTCGCAAAATCGGAATACGAATTCCCCTTGGCGATGGAAATATCGGAGATCGTATATTCGCGCTCGATTTCCTCGGCAAAGGTTTCCGCCATGTCTGCCGCTTCGCCGCTGCTCGTGTTGGGGATGATCTTCAAACCAAACCCGGTCAGCTTGCCGTTCGTCTGATTCCGCACGCTGACCTGTACGCTGCCGTAGAAGCTGTACGACGTGATTTCCGCACGCTGAATATAGAGCGGCTGGGCTTTGTTTTGCAGGTAGGTGACCTCCTGCTTGCTGCCTTCGCGGGCGAGCATGCGGTCGTCAAAGAGAAGCGCCTGCGTATACGGATCGGCAACGCCGGTTTCCTCCAGACCGCAGTCTTTTTGGAAAATCTTGATGACGTCTGCGGTGGATTGGGTATACAGCGCGTTTTCGTTTCGCTTGGTATAATAGCCCAGCTCATAAAGGCGCTTGCGAAGTTTCAGAACATCGCTGTTCCGGTCGCCGACGTCAAGCGTTTTGTAAGCGGCAAGCTCATCGTCGGTATAGGTGAAGGGAATCTCGTTTTTGATATCGGCGATGGGATCGCGGGAGATCACGGGGAACATCTCGCGAACCTCGCCCTCGGTGACGGGAATCAGATCGACCGGGCGCACCTGACGCAGAAGCTCGGCGAGAATATAGCCCTCTTTGTTGCCCTTGCCCTTTTCAATATGCAGCCAGAGTTCGCCGTCGCGCTCGACCTCGCCGATGGCATTCAAAGCGGTGTTTGCCTCAACAACGCCCAGACGGGAACCATCCGGCTTTTTGCGCAGGTTGGCACGCTTGAGCGTGCGCACGAGGCGCGGCTCGTCATAGAGCGTTTCGCCGGTTACCGCATTGGGCGCGGGCGTCCCGTCGTCCTTGGCTTCGCTGCCCGCTTCGGGCGTGGCAGTCGGCTCTGGGGAAGGCGTCGGGGTCGGCGTGGCGGTCGGTTCCGGCGTCGGGGTCGGAACCGGCTCGAGCAGGCTCAGCAGAACATAGCCTTCGCGCCCGCTCTTGGCGACATGAACATACGCCCACGTTTCATCGCCGACGGTCATTTCGCTCTGGACGGTGACGATGCTGTGCTTTTTCAGGGTTTCGAGCTTATCGCTTTTGGTGTTGGGCAGCTTGCGCAGGTTCGCCTGCTTGGCGGTTTGCAGCTGACGGTTTTCCTGCTGCTCGGCGGTGGGCGCGGGGGTATCCTCGCCCAGCGCGGTCAGTGGAGAGAGCGCCAGCATTGCCGCCAGCGCACAGATATATGCGACAGATCTTCTTGATTTCATTGCGTCCTTTCCTGCAAGAGCGCGTCAACCCGTTTGCCCGCGGCCTAATCAGGCGGGCAGGGCTGCTCCTGCAATTCCGATCCGGATGAAACCATTATACCAGTTTAGCGGCGTTGGGGCAAGTCAGCGCAGGAAGATGCGCAGAAGCTTGTCCTTCAGCGGGGAATACGGCGCATAGCGAATGGGCAGGTCGATGAGCGTGGACTTTTTGACGATGCTCTTTTGATGGGAGAAGGTATCAAAGCTCTTTTTGCCGTGATAGCTGCCCATGCCGCTGCTGCCGACGCCGCCAAACCCCATGCGGCTGGTTGCCAGATGAATGATGGTATCGTTGATACAGCCGCCGCCGAAGGGCACGCTTTGCAGAACACGGCGCTGAAGGGCTTTGTCCGAGCTGAACAGGTAGAGCGCGAGCGGGTGTTCCCGGCTCTTGATGAAGGAAAGCGCGTCCTCGATGTTGTCATAGGGCAGGACAGGCAGGAGCGGACCGAAAATTTCCTGCTGCATGACGGCGTCATCCGGGCTGACGTGATCCATGATGGTCGGCTGGATGCGCAGCGTCTGCGGGTCGGCTTTTCCGCCGAAGACGACTTTCTGCGGCAGGATGAGCGAGCAGACGCGGTCAAAGTGCTTTTGGTTGACCATATGGACATAGCCGTCGTTGGTCAGCGCATCGCCGACCATGGCGTTCATATGGAATTGGAGCCGCTTCAGAAACGCGTCCTTGACCGTGCGATCGATGAGCAGGTAGTCCGGCGCGACGCAGGTCTGCCCGCAGTTGAGCAGCTTGCCGAAAGCCAGACGGCGTGCGGCAACATCCAAATCGGCGGTTGCATCGACCAGACAGGGGCTTTTACCGCCAAGTTCCAGCGTGACAGGCGTCAGATGTTCGCTGGCGGCACGCATGACTTCCTTGCCGACCGTAACGCCGCCGGTGAAGAAGATGTAATCAAACCGCTGATGCAGCAGCGCCTGATTTTCGGCGCGTCCGCCTTCGACAACGGCGACGTATTCCCGCGGGAAGCAGGCGGAAACCAGCTCGCGGATGACGGCGGAGGTTGCGGGCGAGTATGCCGACGGCTTGAGGATGCAGCAGTTGCCCGCGGCAAGTGCGCCGATGAGCGGCTCCATCAGCAGCATAAACGGATAATTCCACGGGGACATGATGAGCGTGACACCATACGGCTCATGAACGACAAAGCTGTCCGACGGGAACTGCGCCAGCGGGGTCAGCACATGGCGATCTTTGGCAAAGCGGCGCAGATGACGCCGCATATAGGAAAGCTCGCTGAGGGTCATGCCGGTTTCGCACATATAGGTTTCCGTTGCGGATTTGCCGAGGTCGCTCTGGAGCGCGGCGTTGATCTGCGGCTCCATGCGGCGGATGGCGTCATGGAGTTTTTTCAGGCTTTGAAGGCGGAAATCGAGGCTGAGCGTCGTTCCGGTTTCAAAAAAAGTGCGCTGGAGAGAGACAAGCTCTTCGATCTGCTGGGCGTTCATGCTGATTGCTCCTTTTGGGTCATGAGTTTAAGGTACATCGCGATCAGCTCCCGTTCATCCATCAGCACGGGAACCGGGTAAAGCGGGTTGCTTTCTCGAGCAGCGTGGTGCGCCATCTCCGGAATATCCGCCGTGCGGATTTCCTGAATGTGGTCGGGAATGCCCATCGCGGCGTTCATCTCGCGGATCCAGCGGATGAACGCTTCGCTTGCGTCCCGATCATCGGCAGATTGCGGGGCAACGCCCGCAATGCGTGCGAGTCTGCCGAGCTTTTTGTGGCATGCCGAACCGTAGGCATCCAGAAAATACGGCAGAATCACGGCGTTGGCAAGCCCGTGCGGCACGCCGTACTGCCCGCCCAGCGAGTGGGCGACGCCGTGGACATAGCCGACATAGGAACGGGTAAAGGACACGCCCGCGCAGTATGCCGCACGGAGCATATCGCGGCGGGCATCCATGTTCCCGCCGTCCTGATAGGCTTTATACAGACTGCGGACGATGAGCGTCGCCGCCTCTTCGGACATGGCGCGGGTGAGTTTGGTCGTTGAGCGCCCGATATAGGCTTCAATGGCGTGGGTCAGGGCGTCCATGCCCGTCGTGGCGGTCAGGCTGCGGGGCAAACCGCGTGTCAGCTCGGGATCCAGCACGGCATAATCCGGAATCAGGACAAAGTCGTTGATGGGATATTTGTGGCGTGCGGCGGGATCGGTGATGACGGCGGCAAGCGTGGTTTCGCTGCCCGTTCCCGCGGTGGTCGGCACGGCGATGAGCATCGGCGTTTTGCGCAGAATGCGCAACAGCCCGCCCATATGCTGCACAGGCTGGCGCGGCTTGGCGATGCGTGCGCCGATGACCTTTGCGCAGTCCATGACGGATCCGCCGCCGACGGCGATGATGGCTTGGGCGCGGCTGCTTATATACAGGGCGCGACCCTCTTCGATATTTTGTATGGTCGGATTGGGCACGGTCTTGTCGTATACGGCGCAGGCGATGGAAGCCTCTTTCAGCGCATCCTCAAGCGGCTTTGTCAAGCCGAGGGAGCGGACGGGCGCATCCGTCACAAGCAGAACGGAAGAAACCGATTTTTCGCGAAGAAGCGGCACAATCGAATCCAGACCGTCGAGCTGCACCGGTTCGCGATAGGGGAGAAGGGGAAGCGCCGCACGGAACACGCCCTGATAGGCACGGCAAAGAAAGGCGTAAGCTTTATTCATATAATCTCCTGTTTCCGAATTTTTCGACGGCAAGGGCAAGGTTGTCGGTGATGACCGCCAGCGTGCGGTAAAAGACCTCGATATCCGCATCGGGAATATCGCCGCTGACAAAGCGATTGACGTTCAGGATGATCTCTTCCACGCGGGAGGCGGTTTGCAGCCCCGATGGGGTCAGCGAATAGCGGCGCTTATAGCCTGCCTGCGCATCGGAGACGACATAGCCCTTGTCCATCAGGTCACGCAAAACGCGGGAGACCTGACTGCGATCCATGTTTTCGAGGCGGGTGAGTTCGCTCTGCGTCAGGCTGCCCGATTCGTGCAGCCTGCATAGGCAGTTGGTGTGTGCGCCCGAAAGGGAGAAGGCTTCCATCCGAGCCGCCTTGAGTTTGGCGATGGATTTCGCGGCGCTGGAGGTCAGGCGGGAAAACTGTTCAAAACGGCTTTTGTCCATGAAATGCTCCATTCTTGTCAACGGATGAAAAAACGAAACGATTGTCCGCGTGGCATTATACTGCATAATTGTTGAGCTGTCAACAAAATGATTCGAAGAACTCGAGATGGAGAAGGATTCGGCGCACTTTATCGATTGGAAAGAAGACCCTTGGGCAAGATTTCGGATCGCATACACGCCAAACCGCAAGAAACCTCCTGCCGCAGCTTGATTCTGCAACAGGAGGTTCCGCGTATTGTTTCTTTGAGGGGATAGCGTCTGAATCAGAACGTGACGCTGCCGAATCCGACGCTCTTTCCGCTTGCCTGATCGAACAGCGCGATGTTGTCGCCGACGATGTTCAGCGGCAGCTCGGTATCCACGGCGTAGTCCACGCAGCCGAAGACGACGCTGGTGAGCATCGTGCCGCCGCAGGTGAGCTTAACCGTCGTTTCCATGCCGGCGGGCAGGGTGGAATAGGTTTTGCCGCGCAGCGGACTGCCCTGCATGATCGGCAGGAATTCCGGTCGGACACCGAGGATGGCGTCGCCCTTCAATTCGCCCAGCGGCGCTTTGGCGGCAAAGGTCGCGTCGTGCCCCAGCAGGGAGAG
The DNA here is from genome assembly GCA_934643825.1 of uncultured Clostridia bacterium. Taxonomy (GTDB): domain Bacteria; phylum Bacillota; class Clostridia; order Christensenellales; family Aristaeellaceae; genus Ventricola. Next base: position 49,943 of record CAKUCW010000019.1, read on the forward strand.
CGTCGCACGATTGCCGTTGGTCGCTTTCACCGTTGCCGGGATGAAGTTCATCGTCGGGTTGCCGACGAATTCCGCGACGAACAGGTTCGTCGGATGACCGTAAATCTCCAGCGGCGGCGCATATTGCTGCAAAACGCCCGTGTCCATCAGGCAGACCTTGGTGGAGAGCGTCATCGCCTCCAGCTGGTCGTGCGTGACATAGACGAATGTGCTGTTTGTGTCCGAATGCAGGCGCTTCAGCTCGGTGCGCATCTCCTGACGCAGCTTGGCGTCCAGGTTGCTGAGCGGTTCATCCATGAAGAGAACCTTCGGGCTGGGCGCAAGGGTGCGGGCGATGGCGACGCGCTGCTGCTGACCGCCGGAAAGCTCGGCGGGATAGCGCTTTTCAAACTGCTCGATCTTGAGCAGAGCGAGCAGCTCATCCACGCGCTTGCGGATACGCGCCTTATCCCACTTGAGCATCTCCAGACCGAAAGCGATGTTTTCATACACCGTCATGTGCGGCCAGAGCGCATAGTTTTGGAACAGAAAGCCGATGTCGCGTTTGTTCGGCGGCAGATTGATGCCCTTTTCGGAATCGAAAACCGGCACGCCGTCGATCAAGATTCTGCCGCTGGTCGGCGTTTCAAGCCCGGCGATCATGCGCAGGGTGGTTGTTTTGCCGCAGCCGGAGGGGCCGAGCAGCGTGATGAAGCCGCGATCCTGAATCTGCAAATCCAGATCCTGCACGGCAACGAATTTGTCAAAGCGCTTGGTGACGTGTTGCAAAGTAATTTCCGGCATGATGTCAGCCTCCGATGCCTTTGTCAAAGGATGCGCCCGTCAGCTTGTTGGTGACAAAGTTGATAAGAATGATGATCAGGATGATCAGCAGCGTGACGGCGCTGCCGTATTGCGCGTAGCCCGTTTCGTTGAAGGAGAAGAGCATCGTGGTCAGCAGGTAGCGTGCATAGGGCACCAGCAGGGTGAACAGCGCGACCTCGCGCATCACGGAAATCACCGGCAGCAGATAGCCGGAGATGATGCTGCTCTTTTGAATCGGGAAGAGGATGCGGGTCATGCGCGTGCGCCACGGCACGCCGAAGATGACGGCGGCTTCTTCGATTTCCGGCGCGATCTGCATCATGCTGTTCACGCCGCTGCGGGAAGCGAACGGCAGGAACTTGATGGATGCCACCAGCACCAGCACGCCGAATGTGCCATAGAGGAATTTGAAATTCGCGGATGTGGCGACGGCGAGGTAAATCGTCGCGAACGCCATCGCGGGCATGAGATACGGGAAGAACGCAAGGCTTTCCACGATGCGGGAGAGCTTGCTGCCGCGGCGGCGCACGCAGGCATAGCCGATGAGCATGCCGCAGGTGCCGACAATCGCGGAGACAACCAGCGCCAGCAGAACCTGACGCAGCAGCGCGTTCCACATCGTCGGATTCAGCAGGATGCCGGCGATCATGCCGGTCTCATACGCGGAATCCTCCGTGCCGATCCAGAAATGGAGCGTCATGTTGCTCAGGCTGTAATTGCCGGGCTGGCGGATGACGGATTCCAGCGCGAAGGAGATGAGCGGCATGATGGCGAAAAACGCCGTAAAGACGATCAGCAGAATGCTGATGGGCCAGTTGGCTTTGTGAAGCTTGACCAGCGAAACCTGACCGCTCTTTCCGGTGACGGTGGTGAAGGATTTGCGCTTGCCGGTAAAGTGCTGGTTAATGCCCAGAATCAGGCAGCCCAGCAGGATGGAGACAAACGCGATGATGTAGCCCTGCCCCTGATAGCCCGCCTGAATCA
>CAKUCW010000020.1 GCA_934643825.1 uncultured Clostridia bacterium
CGATCCAGCTCGCCGCTCTCGACGTCGCTCTTGGCGCTGATGCCCAGGGACTTCTGGAAGTCTTCCTCGTTGGCGATAGCGACATCGACGTACTTGGTCAGCTCGCTCATGACTTCCTTGGCTTCCTTGCCGTACTTCCACAGGTTCTTGCGGTAGTTCAGGTCGCAGGAAACGGTCACGCCCATCTCCTTGGCAGCCTTGACAGCGGCGAGGGAGAGGTCAGCGGCAGACTGGGAAATCGCCGGGGTGATGCCGGTGATATGGAACCAGGTCGCGCCGTCGAAGATCTTCTTCCAATCGAAGGTATCGACCGGAGCCTTGGCGATGCAGGAATCCGCACGGTCATAGACGACCTTGGACGGACGCTGGTTGGAGCCGGTCTCCAGGAAGTAGATGCCCATGCGGCCATCCATCATCTTGATGTTGGAAACGTCCACGCCGAAGCTGCGGACGTCGCGCAGGCAAGCCTCGCCGATCGCGTTGTTCGGCAGAGCGGTAACGAAAGCGGCGTCCATGCCGTAGTTGGCGAGGGAAACAGCCACGTTCGCTTCGCCGCCGCCAAAGGTGGCTTCAAGGGACGGGCTCTGGAAGAAGCGCTCCAGCGCGGGGCTCTTCAGACGGAGCATGATCTCACCGAGAGTAACAATACGAGCCATTGTCAATCACTCCTGAATTTATATTTGAGCAGGCACGGTAAGGAAAAACGCGCACTGACTCATTTTCTGGCTTTATTATACACGATGCGCATGCTCAAATCAAGACATCAGACCAATAAAGAGCAAAACTTGCTGATTTGAGCGAAAATGAACGAAAAAACCTAGGTGTAATTCGTTTAAAATGCGAAATACGTCAAAAAGAATCGAATGAATTTGAAAAGCAAAGGCGTCTTGCCCTGCGAATGGAGCTTTCAAGGTTTTTGAATAGGGCAGGGGAGAAGGAGGCATGATGAAGGGCAGACGGACAGCCGCGCCACACGGCACTTCCTGTATTTTCCTTGCCACATAAAGAAAACTATGTTATAATGACAAATGGGTCTGCCTGAAGAGCAGAGTTTTTTTCCGGTGAAAAAGCGGTTCGCCGCTATCAACCATATATGGGAGGGCTAAAATATGCCTCTGCAAAACGAGTATAACAAGGATACCATCAAGGAGTCCATTCTCAACAAGCTGCTGCGTTACTATGGCTGCACCATCGAAGATGCAACGCCTAAGCAGGTTTACGCGGCGGTTGCCAGCACGGTGCGTGACCAGATCATGCTCAAGTGGCGCTTTGAGAAGGAAGCACGCCGCAGCGAAAAGGCGAAGCGCCTTTATTATCTCTCGATCGAGTTCCTGACGGGACGCTGGCTGCACAACAACCTGCTCAACCTCTGCTCCACCAAGGAATACGAACAGGCGTTTGAAGAGCTGGGTCTGACCCTGCGCGGCGTGCTTCATGAGGAGCCGGAACCTGCGCTGGGCAACGGCGGTCTGGGACGTCTGGCTGCCTGCTTCCTGGATTCTCTGGCGACACTGGATCTGCCGGCGATGGGCTGCACCATCCGCTATGAGTACGGTCTGTTCCGTCAGCGCATCGTGGACGGTCAGCAGGTCGAGGTGCCGGATGAGTGGCTGACCTACGGCAACGCGTGGGAAATCCCGACGCAGCGCGACGCGGTTGAGGTCTGCTTCGGCGGTCAGCTGGTTGAAAACTGGGTTGGCGGCAAAAACTACATCACCGTCAAGAACACGGAGAACGTCATCGCCGTGCCGTATGATCTGCCGATCCTCGGCTATGGCAGCGACGTTGTCGATCGTCTGCGCACGTGGAGCGCTGTTCTGCCGCAGAACTTCAACCTGGAGAAGTTCTCCGCCGGCGATTACAACGGATCTTCCGAGGATAGCAATTCCATCGCGGCACAGATTTCCAAGGTGCTTTATCCGGAAGACAACACCTATAACGGCAAGAAGCTGCGCCTGATGCAGGAATACTTCCTCGTCAGCGCGACGCTCCAGTATGCCATCAAGGACTTCAAGCGCGTCTACGGCACGGACATGAGCCAGCTGCCGGAGAAGGTCGCTTTCCACATCAACGATACGCATCCGGCGATGGTCATTCCGGAACTGATGCGCATCCTCGTGGACGAAGAGCGTCTGCCGTGGGAAGAGGCGGAGCGCATCACGCAGGCGTCCGTCGCTTACACCAACCACACCATCATGGCGGAAGCGCTGGAGAAGTGGCCGGAGAAGATGGTGCGTGAGACCCTGCCGCGCATCTATTCCATCATGCAGGAGCTGAACCGCCGCCTGTGCCAGAAGCTGTTCGATGCTTTCCCGGGACAGTGGGACCGCATCGGTCATATGGCGATCCTTGCCTACGATCAGGCGCACATGGCGAATATGTGCGTTGCGTATTCTCACGCGGTCAACGGCGTTTCTCAGCTGCATGGCGAAATCCTCAAGCACACGACGTTTGCGGATTATTACTCCATCATGCCGGAGAAGTTTTACGCGATCACCAACGGCATCACGCCGCGCCGCTGGCTGATGCTCGCCAACCCGGGTCTGTCCGACCTGCTGGATGAAACCATCGGTCAGGGCTGGCGCAAGGATCTGATGGAGCTGGAGAACCTGCTTCCGTTCGCGGACGACGCGGCTTTCATCGAGAAGTTCGCCGCCATCAAGAAGGAAAACAAGGAACGCTTCAGCCGCTGGATCTATCGTCATCAGGGCATCGAGCTGGATCCGACGATGATGTTCGACGTGCAGGTTAAGCGTCTGCATGAGTATAAGCGTCAGCTGCTCAACGCGCTGCACATCCTCGTGCTGTACAACCGCATCTGCGATGATCCGAACTACACGATGGCGCCGCGCACCTTCATCTTCGGCGCGAAGGCGGCTCCGGGCTATCGCCGCGCCAAGGAGATCATCCACTTCATCAACGTGCTTGCCGCGAAGGTGGCTTCTCACGAGCGTGCCAGCAAGATGATCCGCATCGTCTTCCTCCAGAACTACAACGTATCGACGGCGGAAATGCTGATTCCGGCGAGCGAGGTTAGCGAGCAGCTCTCCACCGCGTCCAAGGAAGCCAGCGGCACGGGCAACATGAAGTTCATGATGAACGGCGCCGTGACTATCGGCACGCTGGACGGCGCGAACGTGGAAATCGCGGATCTGGTCGGCGAGGACAACTGCTACATCTTCGGCATGCGCTCCAACGAGGTCGAGGCGCTGTATGCAGCGGGAACGTATCGTTCGCTGGATATCTATGAGACGAACGCGGAGCTTCGCCGTGCGCTCAACATGATGTTTGACGGCAGCCTGACGCCGGAGAACCCGAAGATGTTCGAGGGTCTGTATCGTGCGCTGGTCTTCAGCGACAACGGCGGCATGGCTGACCCGTATCTGGTGCTGAAGGACTTCGGTTCTTACCAGCAGGCGCAGAGCCGTCTGGGCACGGATTACCTCGATCAGAAGGCGTGGACGCGCAAGGAGATCATCAACGTCGCCAAGAGCGGCATCTTCTCCTCTGACCGCACGATTCGCGAATACAACGACCTGATCTGGCATCTGACTCCGCTCACCAAGAAGCAGGGCTGATCCATTTAATGACAGGGAACGCTTCTCTCTTTTCCCCAAACCGGGGCAGGGGAGAGGCGTTCCTTTTTTTGACATGGGGGGAATTGTGATCCATTGCCCGCATGAGGTAGATTCCGATGCTTTCCTGAAAAAATGAAGTTAGCCCCCATATAGGGGTTGACAAAATGTGAATTTTGTTGTATTCTGAGTACAACCAAAGGGCATTGGAGGTTTTCCCTTATGCGAGATATTCAGCGCAATGAAAGCTACTTTTACCTGTATTATTGCCATGATACGGGTTGTTTGCGCTGCACCGCATAAAAGCGGTTTCCACGATGCAACAAAGCGACCCTTCCGAAATCAGAGGGTCGCTTCTTTTATATTCAAAATACCATGACAAAATGTCAGATTGTTTGATTGAAAAGGGGAATGCACCATGATCGTCATTTTGAAGCTGGGCGCACAGAAAGCACGCATTGATTCGCTGATGGAACAGATTCGAAATCAGGGCGTTGAGATCCATTACAGTCAGGGCACAACGGAAACCATTCTCGGTTTGGTGGGCGATACGACGCACGTTGATGAGGATTGGCTGCGTGCAAGCGATATCGTTGAGGATGTGCGCCGGGTTTCCGAACCCTATAAACTCGCAAATCGCCGCTTCCATCCGAGGGACACGCATGTCAATGTCGTGGGAAGGATCATTGGGGAAGGAACGTTTGCGGTTATCGCGGGTCCCTGCTCGGTGGAGAGTGAGGAACAGTTGGTTTCCATCGCACAGGATGTAAAGGCAAGCGGCGCAACCTGTCTGCGCGGCGGCGCATTTAAACCGCGCACATCGCCATACTCTTTTCAAGGGCTTGAAAATGAAGGGCTGCATCTGCTGATGGAGGCAAAGAAAGCGACGGGGCTTCCGATCGTGACGGAGATCATGAGTGAAACGCAGCTGGATGATTTTGCCGATGTGGATGTGATTCAAGTCGGCGCACGCAATATGCAGAATTTCCGTCTGCTCAAGGCGCTTGGTCACAGCCAAAAGCCGATTTTGCTCAAACGCGGGCTTAGCGCGACCATTGAGGAATGGCTGATGAGCGCGGAGTACATTTTGGCTGGCGGAAATCCGAATGTCATCCTCTGCGAGCGCGGAATCCGCACGTTTGAAAAGATGATCCGCAACAACTTGGATATCTCTGCCGTTCCGCTCATCAAGCAAAAATCGCATCTGCCGGTGATCATCGATCCTTCGCACGCGGCGGGCATTGCGTGGATGGTTCAGCCGCTGGCAAGAACGGCGATTGCCGCCGGCGCGGATGGCTTGATGGTGGAAGTTCACAACAACCCTAAAGCCGCGCTTTGCGACGGCGCACAATCGCTTGATCCGAAACAGTTTGATGCGATGATGAGAGATATCAAGCGGCGCGTTGCGTTTGAAGAGAAGACGCTGCTATAAATCGGAGAGTATGGGTCTTAGACGATCTTATTTTCGCCAAAACTCTGCGGTTGAAATGCCGTCAGCCCAATTGAAATAGCGATCCGTTTCCTGCCATGTTTCCATTGACATGGCAGTTTCTTTTTTCAGCGCCTGCAAAGCGCGTGCTTTTCCGACAAAGTCGTTGAGATAATCGTAATTGTTTTGAAGCTGAAGGCAGGTGATATGCGCCATGATGGGGCAGCAATCCGCAAAACCGCTCTTCATATAAAGCTCTTTGAGTTTCGAAGCATCGTACTGTACGAAGCAGGGTCGCAGCACGGTTTTGCCGGGGGAGAGGTAGAGCATGGTATAGCTTGCAACGCCGGGAATGCCGTCGTCCATGCAGCCGGAGCTGCCGATGGTATCGATGATCAGATTGGGCAGCGCATAGTGCGCGGGATTGTGGCTGTGCCCGGCGATGATATGCGTCATCTGGGTAAATCGCATCTTTTCCAGCTTGGGAATCGCCAGCTCGGGCTTATCGATCGGAAAGCGGTCGTCATCAGGCATGGCGTGACAGAATGTGATTCCGTCGATCGTCAGCGATTTGGGGAATGTGATTTCTTCCTCAGTCACCTGTTTGATGTTAAAATCCAAGGAGGCAAAGTTCGCACCTGCATAAGCGGGATCGTGCTTCATGGCGGAAAGAATATAGCGCTCGTGATTGCCGTGCAGACAGACGACATTTTCCTGCCTGAGCATGTCGAGTGTTTCTCGCGGCGCATGACCGAGATTGATTTGATCGCCGAGCGAAATGATTCGATCCGGCTTGTGTTTTTTTCGAATGTCTTTTAAAATCGCTTCGAGCGACAGGGTGTTGGAATGAAGATCTGCGACCAGCGCAATGGATTGCATAGGGCAATTCCTCCGAAAGTGAATTGTGGTAAAACATTTTGTTTTATGATATAATTCAATAACAGCATGCGAAAGTCCTGCCGAATGATTGTTTCACGTGAAACATCGAATGAAGGCGGTGACACAGCGATTGTTTCACGTGAAACAATGCCGGGTGAGAAACGCAGGGATGTTTCACGTGAAACATTCGGAAAGGAAATACGCGATGAAGATATTGACGGCAAGACCGCACAGACTGCTGAGCGAATGCGTACGCAGGTTGGGCGAAAAGATGGAACAGGGGCAGAGCTGCATGTTTCTTGTTCCGGCGCAGTATACCTTGCAGGCAGAAGTCGAAATTATGGAAAGGCTGGGAATCACAGGCTCTTTCCTGATTGATGTGTTATCGCCCAAAAGACTGCAATCACGCGTATTTGAATTGGCAGGTCTGCCGGAAAAGACCATCTTCGATGAGCGCGGAAAATGCATGGTTCTCAGTGCGTTGATTGAGGCGGAAAAGGATGAGCTGACGGTATACCGGGGCGCGGCGGAAAACGCGTCGCCGGGTTTTGTTGCGCGTGTATCCAACATGATCGCTTCGCTCAAAAGAAGCGAGCTGACAGCGGAAGAGGTTCTGCAAGCGGCAGAAAAAATGAAAGAGGAGCATGCGGCAGCCGAAAAGCTGAAGGATATCGGACGTATTTACGCGGCATATGAACAGCGCATGGCGGGAGAACTGGCAGATGCGGAGGATGTTTCGCGGGAGATGTGCATGCGGTTTGAGCGCTCCGGCGTTCTCAAGGGACAGCATATTTTCGTCTACGGGTTTGACATGATTACGCCGACGTTTGCCGCACAGATGCTGAGCATGGCTCCGCTGTGTGAATCCCTGACGCTGGCGATCGAAACGGATGCGAATGCAGCGCCGGATGGGCGGCTGTTCGCACCGGTCAATTACAGCTTGGAGCGCCTTGCACGAATGGCGGCAGAGAAGGGAATCCCCATTGAGCGGGAGGTTCTGAAACGGGAATTGGATGCCCCTGAAGAGATCTGCATTTTGGAGAAGGGGCTATATGCGTTGGGCGCGGCGCCGACGGAACATGTGCCGACCTGCATAGAACTCTGTGCGGCAAGCGGCAAGCGTCAGGAAGTACATTTGGCAGCGGCACGGATGCGGAGGCTTGCAGCGGCAGGGGAGAGCGTATCACAGATGGCGGTCGTTTATCCGAAAGGCAGCGGATATGCGCCGCTTCTGCAAAACATTCTGCCGATGTATGGACTGGAAGCGTATGTTGCGGAGAAGCGTCAATCCGGCGCACATCCGATCAGCAGATTTTTGCTTTGCGCGTTGTCGGTTGTTTCAAACGGCTGGCGGCTGAGCGATCTGCTGGAATGCGCACAAACCGGCTTTCTGGGTATCACACAGGAAGAAACCGATAAGCTCTGCGCCTATTGCGAAGGAGCGGATGTGCGCGGCGATGCATTCAGAAGACCGTTTCGCTATCCGCGTGGCGTGACGGAAGAAGAGCTGGATGCGCTTGAAGAAAGCCGCGAGAAGATTGCCGCACCGCTGCTCGCGCTGCAAAAAGATCTGAGCCGCGCTCAAACCGCTGATGATACGATACAGGCGATTTTCAGGCTGCTTGAGGGCGTCAATGCCTATGAAACGCTGGAAGACATGCGCGATGAATTGAACCAAATCGGCATGACGTCGGAAGCGCAGGATTGCGCACAGGTTTGGAACGCGTTGATGGAAACACTCGATCAGCTGCATACCCTGCTGGGCGGGCGTGCAGTTCCGGCAAAAATTGTGCTGGGTTTGCTCGAAAATGGTTTGGCGGCGTTGGAACTTGCCGCTCTGCCGCCTGCGGATGGCGCGATTATCTGCGGCGAAATCGGAAATGTCCGAACGGCACAGGTGCATACGCTCCTTGCAATCGGCATGAATGATATGCCGCCGGGGGCGGACAGCGGACTTCTGACACCGCAGGAACAGCAGGACGCGGCGCAGGTCAGCGGCGCATATCTGGGCATGACACCGCAGGAGAGCGCGGCGTTGGGACAACTGGATGAGCTGAAAGCGCTGACGGGCGCTAAGGGGCGAATCATTCTTTCTTATGCGCTTGCGGATGAAACCGGAAGGGCGCTTCGAGAGGGGACGACGGTTCAGGCGCTCAGGCGGTTGTTTCCCATGATGCCGGTCGGCGGCGGATTGGCGCAGGAAGAAAGAAAAGCCATGCTTTGCGCTCAAACGCCGGCACTTGAGGCGCTGGCTGTCGAGCTGTCCGAATCTGCGGACGGACGTCATCCGCTTGAGGAAGAGTATGTAGAGGCTGCCGCGGCACTTTCGGAAACCCAAGAGGGAGAAGCTCGGTTGCTCTCGGTGACGAAGGGATTAGGGCAGCCGCTGACCAAACGACTGGATGCCGTGCAGGCGCGAGGGCTGTACGGACGCCCGGTCAGCAGCGTATCGCGGTTGGAAACCTTTGCGCAATGCCCCTATAAGCACTTTGTCCGTTATGGTCTTGCGCCGAAGGAAGAGCAGCGCCCCGGTGTGGATATCGCGGAATTGGGCACGATTTATCATGAGGCGGCGGAACAGTTTACGCGCATGGTTACGCAGCTTCCGGAATTCCCGGATGTATCTCAGGCGGTGTGCGATCGGCTGATGGATGAAGCGGTTGCGCCGCTGATTGACGAATGGCGTGCGTCGCCGCTGGGTGAAAGCAAGCGCGGCGAAGCGGTTGCGCGAACGATTCGCCGAACGGCAAAACGCACGGCTCGAAACATCATCAGCCAATATGCAGACAGCAGTTTCAGACCTATACAGACGGAGTTTGTCTTCGGTCAGAATGGTATTTCTCCAATTATGTTGGAATTGGCGGATGGCTCCTTTGTCTATTTGCAGGGCAGAATTGACCGTGTAGATATGGCGGCGGATGGTGCCGTGCGCATCATCGATTACAAGAGCGGCGGCAAAAAATTCGATCCGACGCTGGTGTATTGGGGGCTGCAGCTGCAATTGCTGCTGTATATGGCGGCAGCGATGGCGCGTATTCCCGGATCGCGTGCGGCGGGATTCTTCTATTGCAGAATCGAAGACCCGACGGTAAAAACGGAAGAGCGAATGAAAGAGGAAGTCGAGAAGCAGATTGCCAAGAAGCTCTCCCTTTCGGGAATCACGCTGAGCGATGTGTCGATCCTGCGTGCGCAGGGCGGCGTACATGCGGGCATGGTGACCAAAGAAGGAAAGCCCAATGGACGATATGCGTCGTCCATGGTGACAGATGAAGGCATGGAACATCTGATTGAGTTTGCGCGGAAAAAGGCAACGTCGCTGGCGGGGGATATTTACACCGGCATGATCGACGATTCTCCCTATGAACGCGGCGCGATGAATGCCTGTCAAAATTGCGATTATGCTTCAATCTGCACGTTCGATCCCAAACGCAAACCGCGGCGGCGGCTTTCGGCAAAAACACTCGATGATTTGCTCTGAGACGCAAGGCGGCTCTGACGGATGACCGAAATACGAAAAAATTGTACCGCGACTTATCCACACGAATGGATGAAATGTGGATAAACGGAAAAATCGTTGCAAGGACAAACACGGTAATAACACATGCTATTTATTAAGAAACGATCCGAATAAAACATAAAATCTGTCGGTTTCAAACTCGAAAAGCTCGAACTGACAGAAGCTGAGAATGAATAAATATCCGATCCATATACAAAGAGCCAGCCCTTCTGCAAGGGCTGGCAGACTGTAGACAAAAAGCTATTCCCCCCGGAGGGGAGAATAGCCCTTTCCGCAAATGAAAGAATAGCAGAACTCTTGATTTTGCTAGTCAAGCTAAGTTTGCTGATGTCAACAAGCTGCCAGTCCCCCTGCGAGGGCTGGTTCTTGTGTTTAGAGCGCGAGGATAAACCGTTCCAGCCTGTCCATGCCTTCCCGGAGAACCTCGTCGTCATAGCAATAGGAGATGCGCACATGGTTTTTTCCGCCGAAGCAGGAGGATGGAATGAGCGCCAGACTGCCTTCGCGCATCAGCCACTCACAAAACAATTCGTCGTTTATGCCGTATTGGGCGATGGAGGGATAGATGTAAAATGCGCCGCCGGGCAGCTCGACGTCCATGCCCATCGCTTTTAGGCGCGTATAGACGTAATCCCTGCGCCGCTTGTAAGCGGAGAGCATGGGAGAGATATCTTCCGTGAAAATGCCCTCACAGCCGCGCTGGATACAGCCCGGGACGGAAACGACCAGAAAGCTGTGCGCTTTGAGCATCTGCTCCATGATGTGACGATCCGCCGCGGCATAACCGACGCGAACGCCGGTCATCGCATAGGACTTGGAAAGCGCACTGACGTAAATCAGCCGGTCGCGCAGGCTGCTGTCGCCGACGAGCGTCGGCGCGGGCGCGTCATAAACCAGCCGGTCATATACGCTGTCGGCGATCAGATAAAGGTTATGGCAGAGCGCGGCGCTTTTCAGTGCGCACAGGGAAGCGTGATTCAGCACGACGCCGTTGGGATTGTTGGGTGAGGTGAAGAGAATGGCACGCGTTTTCTCCGTCAACACGGCGTTCAGGCGTTCGGATGTGATTTGAAAGCCATCGTCTTCCGTATGGAGTGGAACATAGACGCCGCCTGCCATCTCGATTTGCGGCTTATACAGCCCGAAGGTCGGCACGGGAACGACAACCTCATCGCCGGGGTTGAGGATTGCCATCAGTCCGCTGATCAGCGCCTGCGTGGAGCCGACGGTGACGAGGGTTTCCTCCGGCGCATAATCACTTCCGAAGCGGGCATTGATGTGCGAGGCGATTTCGCGGCGCAGCTCGGGATAGCCTGCGTTGGGTGGATAGTGCGTTTCGCCGCCGAGTATGGATTCGGCGATGCGCTGGCGCACGGCAAGCGGCGCGTCGAAATCCGGTTCGCCGATGGTCAGCGCAATGCAGCCGGGAATCTGAGCGGCAAGCTGACCGATGCGGCGTATACCGCTGGGGGGATTGTCGCTCAGCCGCCGGTTCAGAGGCAGCGTCATTTGCGCTTGCCTCCCTTCGACGGGCGGCGCTTGGCGGCTCGGGGATCGCCCAGCCTGCGGCGAAGCACATCCTCCCGCGCAACGGAGTATCCGAAAAAGCCCTCCGGACGGTCGCGCAGCGGGAAATACTCCCCGTGCGCATAGGAAACCAGATTCGCTTTGCCCATATGCAGGCTGCCGCTCTCATCAAAGAGCGCGTCGCTGACATATACCTGCTCGACCGCGCAGAGGAACAGGTCGTGCGAACCGAGCGGGATGCGCTGCTTGACGCGGCAGCAGAGGAAAGCGGGAGCTTCGTCCAGCGCAGGCGCGTCAAAATCCGGAACCTCGCGGACGTGCAGCCCCATTTCTGCGAATTTATCGACGTCACGGCCGCTTTTTACGCCGCAGAAATCCGCTGCGCGGCAGAGCGGTTTGTTGATCAGGTTCAGGCAGAAAACGCCGGATTGGATGATCTGCGTATACGAATGGCGCGAGGGGCGGATGGATACGCTGATCATCGGCGGGGCGCTGTTGACAACGCCTGCCCAGGCGACTGTGATGAGGTTGTTTCGGTCAAAGCCCGGCTCGGTGCCGCGGCAGGAGAGCATGACGGCGGGAATCGGAGAGAGAAACGTGGTCGCGCCGATGGCGCGGAAAGTATTCGGCATGGATGTTCCTCCTTGGGAATGATTGGAAAAAATCGCGGAAGCAAAAGCGGCGTACAGCCAGCTGCCTTTATTTTTCCATGATACAGGGGAAAGCAGGTAAAATCAATAAAAATTTCCGCCTGACGGGAAGAAACAGGGTGATCCATTCGTTATGTAAGCAAAGGCCGCATGAAGGCGACATCTCTTGCATAAAGTTCGGAAACGTGATAAGATGGTCGCCACATCATGAGATAAAGTGGTATTATAGTATGGAAGGAAAATTCTTCACGGAGGGAATCAGGATGGAGATCAGAAACATAAAACGCAAATTGGCGATGGCGCTGTGCGTATGCATGCTTTGCGCATCGTCAATGCCTGCTGCGCTGGCGGAGGACGTCATGCAGGTGCAGGCGGCGACGCCGTCTGAAACAAAGCCTGAGCTGTCTCAGATGACGATCGTCGGCGCATCCGGAAGCGCCGGTACACTGACGCTGAGTGTCAAGGGCTCGGCGGGCAAAAAGGTCAAGATCACGCTTTATACCATGGACGAAACGGAGCTGAGCAATCAGACGATCACGCTGGAGGGCGGGAGCGGCAGTGTTCAGTTTACCGGTCTTTCTGCCGGAACGTATGCCGCGGATGTCCAGTATTATGACGAGGCGACCGGAAATTATACCGGCAAGGGCGCTGCTTTTGTCGAGAACCTGACGGTTGCCGCGCCGGAAAGCACGGAGAAGCCGCCCGTAGGGACGGAAACGCCCAGCCCGACGGAGAAGCCGCCCGTAGGGACGGAAACGCCCAGCCCGACGGAGAAGCCGCCCGTAGGGGCGGAAACGCCCAGCCCGACGGAAAAACCGCCCGTGGAGGTTGTGACGCCCGAACCGACGCAACAGCCGACCCCTCAGCCGATGGCGAATCCGTTTACAGCCGCGCTGTATCCGGGTGAAGGCAAGCTGGATGTGGATGTCTACGGCGGCAGCGACCTGGAATTGACCGTCACGCTCACCAAACCGGACGGAAGCGTGGAAACCCGCACAATTCAGCATGGCGCGGGCATCGTCAGCTTCACCAATCTGGCGACGGGCAATTACAAGGTTAAGGTCGATTATACGACGCCTGTGAGCAATGTTCAGGCGTATAACGGAAGCGCGGATGTGACTGCGGCGGGTGCGCCGACGCCTTCTCCTTCTCAGATTGAGGCGACGGCTTCCGTCAGCGGTCAGACCCTGACGGTCACCATCACCAACGCCGAGGACAAAGAGATGGTCGCTACGGTCATCGATGCGGCGGGCAAGACGCAGACGGCGAAGGTCAATGCCGGTCAGGCGGTCTTCACCGAGCTGGCGGCAGGCAGCTATACGCTGGTCATCGCTTATACGGATTCTTCCGCAGGGAGCAAGACGATCTCCGGCATCACGGTGGAAAGCAAGCCCTCTGTGCAGGCGATTACCGCCACGGCGGTTGCGGGCGTCAGCCGTGTGGATGTCAGCGTGACGTCTGCCAGCGCACTCAATGTCGTCGTCACGCTGCTTCAGGGCGGCGTCATCAAGGACACCCGTGCGATTGCGGCGGGTGTGGGCAGTGTCAGCTTTACCAATCTGCCGGCGGGCGAATACAGCGTGTCCGTCGATTATGCGCCGAGCCAGACTGGCATCAGCCCGGTCGTCATCGACAAGCTGTCCGTGACGGAGCAGGCGATCGGCATCGCCATTACGCAGATCATTCCGGGCGAAAACAAGATCATTGTCGCCGGCACGGCAAAGCCGAATGAGAAAATCACGCTTTCGACCATTCCGGATGGAACAAATGTCATCGCAGTCAGCGATAAAAACGGCATCTTTGCCGCGGAGCTGGTGCGCAGTGCGGGTGTCTATACCGCGATTGTCGCGCAGTATGTCGGCGAAGAGTCCACCAAGGTCACCGTAACGGGCAACTATGTTGTGACGGCAGCCACGGCGCAGCCGCCTTTGAGCGTGGATGGCGTGACCAACGCCAGCACGACCCTCGTCGCCAAGACGAACCCGGGCATCACCGTCATGTTGACGACATCGGATTATACGCAGACGCTCGTCGCCGACAGCCGCGGCATCGTCCGCTTCACCCTGCCGCATACCTATGCACGGGACACCGCCATGACCCTCACCGTCTATTATGGCACGGGCAACGTCAACAGCTTTACCCGTCAGGTCATCGTGGGCAATACGCCATATTATGGTCTGCTCAAGCGCGGCAGCAGGGGCGAGGCCGTGTATAACCTGACGGCGCGTCTTGCAGAGCTGGGATATCCGACTTCTGCGACCCGCAACTATAACGACAGCGTTGTGGCGGCTGTCCGCCTGTTCCAGGCTGCCAACGGGCTTTCTTCCGACGGCATGGCGGGTAAACTGACGCAGGCGGCACTCTTCTCCGTCGGCGCAATCAGCTATAACGAGGGCAGCACCTATCCGACGCTGGTTCGCGGCGACCGCGGCATGGCGCTGATTTACACGCTTCAGCAGCGTTTGAAGGATTTGGGCTACTATACCATTCGCGTGGACGGCATCTATGGCAGCGCAACGCAGCGCGGCGTACGCTTGTTCCAAGAGGTCAACGGACTGAGCGTAACCGGCAAGGCGGATCACGCGACGCAGCAGCTGCTCTATTCTTCCTCCGCCAAACCTGCCGGAAGCGCGGCACCGAATGACTATGTCACGCTGTCCCGCTCCAACCGCTATCGTGCGGCGGTGGTGCCGCTTCAGCGCCGCCTGAAGGCGCTGGGTTACCAGACCGGCTCGATCGACGGCTACTACGGCAGCAATACCTACCGCGCCGTTCGCAACTTCCAGAGCCGCAACGGCATTACCGTAACCGGCACGGCAGACCCCTATACGCAGCAGATTCTCTATTCTTCCTCTGCGAAGCCGGCTTCCGGTTCGTCTTCTTCCTCCGGAAGCACGACGACGGGTTACCGCCTGCTTTACTGGGGCTGCAAGGGCGACGCGGTCAAGCGGCTTCAGCAGGCGCTGCTGAATGCGGGCTATAAGCAGGCTCGCACCGCAGACGGCATCTATGGTCAGTGGACATATGACGCGGTCAGAGCTTTCCAGAAGGATCATGGACTCTCTGTGGATGGCATCGCGGGCAAGAATACCCAGAATAAGCTCTACGGAACCAACTACTGATTGTTCATTGGATTTTAAGGCATGTGTCTTTTGCAGGCACATGCCTTTTTTGACGTATAGGAAATTGCACAAAATCACCCGTGTGAGCAAGACTTTGATGTGTGGCGGATTGCGGCGGAGGTGAAGGCGGGATCCGCTCGCTTCAGACTGTAGACAAAAAGCTATTCTCCCCCGGGAGGGAGAATAGCCCTTTCCGCAAATGAAAGAATAGCTGAATTTCTTAATTTTGTTCTTCAAGCCAAGTTTGCTTATGTCAACAAGCTGAGGCGGGCTCAGCCCGCTTTTTTTATTTTACAGGGAATCGCGCAAAGCCGCCCGCGTGAGTAAGGCTTTCGTGTTTTGCAAACTGCGGTGGAGACGAAAGGCTGAATCCGTCTTTATGAACGATTTGTGTGGTTATTCAGAATATTGATTGTAGGATTCCTATAAAACTTGGGAATTATAATATATGCTATACAACAGCGTTATTGTATAATATAAGCAACATATACCAATCTCAATCATATCGGGGAGGATTGAAAACATGGGACGATGGAAACGCTTTCAAAAATGGGCTAGTGTGCTGATGTGCGTGGCTTTGCTGATGAGCCATGTAACGCCCTTGACGCAGACCTATGCGGTTGCGGAGGAAGTTGTTGCATACAGCACGAGCGGCGAGGCGGATAAGGAGCCGGACACAGACCCGACGCCGGAACCGACAGCGGAGCCGACGGAAGAGCCGACGCCGGAACCGACAGCAGTACCGTGTGCGGAGCATATTTTCCGCGATGGAAAATGCCTGAATTGCGGTTTGGAAAATACCTGTCCGCATGAGCATGTTGAAGAGCATGAAGGGTTCACGCAGGACAATGACGCTGTTGCAAACGATGATGGAAAAACGCACAGTGTTACGGAAAACAGGTATTTGGTGCGGCAGTGCAACGACTGCGGAGAACTGTGGCAAACCTATGTAGATAGCTATAAACGGAATGCGCCGCATGGCTATAACAGCGAGAATGTATGCGAGCAATGCGGCTATAAAAACGAATGCACCCATCCGAATGCCACCACAACCAGTTCGTATCGTACGCTGGGCGCGGGTTGGCAGCCTAATCCGGATGGCAAGACACACTCGACAGAGGTTCAGGAGCTGGAAATCCTGCGATGCCCGGACTGCGATCTGTATAAAGAAACGATTATAACGCCGTCCGCCATGAGAACCGAAGCGCATCAATTTAATCAAGGCGAATGCATGACCTGTCATGCGAAGAATAGCTGCGATCATGCGGGCGTGACGCCGAATGTGTGGTATGAGCCGATTGAAGGCGAAGCGTGGAAGGACAACGGCGACGGAACACATACCCGACTTGCCAATCAGATTACGTCGTGGTATTGCCAGGAATGCGGAGAAAGCGGCTATGAGTCCGAAAAAACAACGCAGACCGAACCGCATACCTTTACCCATGGCGAATGTTCGAGCTGTCATGCGAAGAATACCTGTCAGCACGAAAACACAAGGGTAAGCACATGGACGGAAACGATTGCGGGCGAAGATTGGATCGATGATGGAAACGGAAGAACCCATACCCGCAAGATCAACCGCTATACAAGCCGGACTTGCACGGACTGCGGCGAGAGCAATGTGGAGAAAAAGGAAGAAACGGAAACCGTTCTCCATCAGTTCGATGAAAGCGGAACATGCTCCTGCGGCGCCAAGAACGAATGCAAGCATGAGCATCTGGTCGGTCAGTCTGATAGTTTTGAACCCGTTTCGTATCAGGACGACGGCAACGGTTTAACCCACACCGTTACGGGCAAGCTGTTCAGGAGCTGGACTTGCTCGGATTGCGGTGTGAGTGGCAGAAATCTGCTGAATGAAAATGAGATCGATCAATGTGCCCATGTGTTCAATGCGGACGGTGTATGTGAAGACTGCGGAGCGACCGTCTCCTGTCCGCATGAAGAATGGGAAGAACATATTGAATATCAGTATGGAGATCAAGGTCAGTATAGATGGACGGATTGCGGAGACGGCACAACGCATTCCTGCGAAGTGGAAGTCCTTCGTATCCTGACCTGTAAGACGTGCGGATACAGCAAGGAAGAAAGCAGAGAAACCGTTGTTCAGAGAAGACCGCATACGATCTCTAACAATCGCTGCTATGGCTGCGGCTATGAGAAAGAAGACTGTACTCATGAGCATCAGTCCGTGGAAGATAACTTTGTCCTTTATAGAGGCAGCTGGAGACCTTCTGACGACGGAAAGACACATGTCAGAGACGCTGCGCTGATGGAGCTGCATAAGTGCGACGACTGCGGTGCGTCTTTGAATGGAACACCCATCGGGGAACTGACTCTCGATGAAGCTCATCAATACAGCGATAAGGGCGTCTGCAAAAAGTGCGGCTATGTCGATCCGAATCGGCTCGGCTGTGCGCATGAGCACGTGATGGTTCGCAATACCATCGATTACGGTGAATGGATTGCGCACGAGAAAAACCACACCTGCGAACTGAACGTAAGCGAAGAAACGGTCTGCCTGGATTGCGGCGCGATGATCAAAAAGGATTGGATCAGCAGCACGACCGAGACGGCAGAGCATGAGTTCGCCATGGGCGAGTGCATGGATTGCGGCTATATTCAGAATCCGGAAGTGACTGCGTGCCCGCATGAACATGTGTGCATCGACGTCGTGTATAGAACGCTGGGAATCAAGAGTACGGATGAGAATGGGCATACGATGCGTGTGCTGGCGCTGGATGAATACGGCTGTGACGACTGCAATATGTATTTGTCCGACCTCAACCCGAGGGAAGAACTCCAGACGGAACCGCATACCTTTAAGATCGACGGAACATGCAGCGTTTGCGGATACAAGACGAGCTGTAAGCATGAAAACCGGAAGGAAAATCCGATTGCCAGAATCATTACCTCGGAAGCTCAGTATGTCGATGAGGAGTATCATTCCTTTAAGGGATTTGAAGGCATTTTCACGGAATGCTTAGACTGCGGCGCTGACTTGGGCGAGGTTTACGATCGTGAGCTGACGTCCATTTTGGAAGAACACCAATACGATGAAAATGATGTTTGCGTAGAATGCGGTGCGAAGAAGTCTACGCCGAAGCCGACCGAGGAACCTACCCCGAAGCCTACGGAAGAACCGACGCCGAAGCCGACGGAAGAGCCGACACCGAAGCCTACGGAAGAACCGACACCGAAGCCGACGGAAGAGCCGACGCCGAAGCCTACGGAAGAGCCGACGCCGAAGCCGACGGAAGAACCGACACCGAAGCCGACGGAAGAGCCTACCCCGAAGCCTACGGAAGAACCTACGCCGAAGCCGACGGAAGAGCCGACACCGAAGCCTACGGAAGAACCGACGCCGAAGCCTACGGAAGAACCGACACCGAAGCCGACGGAAGAACCTACGCCGAAGCCTACGGAAGAACCTACGCCGAAGCCTACGGAAGAACCGACGCCGAAGCCTACGGAAGAACCGACGCCGAAGCCTACGGAAGAACCGACACCGAAGCCGACGGAAGAACCGACACCGAAGCCGACGGAAGAACCGACGCCGAAGCCGACAGAGGAACCGACACCGAAGCCTACGGAAGAGCCTACCCCGAAGCCTACGGAAGAACCTACGCCGAAGCCTACGGAAGAGCCGACACCGAAGCCTACGGAAGAACCGACGCCGAAGCCTACGGAAGAGCCGACGCCGAAGCCTACGGAGGAGCCGACGCCGAAGCCTACGGCAAAGCCTACCCCGAAGCCTACGGCAAAGCCGACAGCCCGACCGACGGCAACGCCTGCGCCGACGGCGACGCCTGCGCCGACAGCGACGATTGCACCGACCGCGACCCCGACTATCGCGCCGACGGCTACCCCGGTTCCGAATCCCGAAGCCGCCAAGGATACGATCAAGGCGTTTGAAGCGATGGCGGAAATGGAAGAAGTGGTGAAGACGACGGAAACCGATACGACGACGATCGTTGAAGTTGTGGGCGCCAAAGAGGCGATGGAAGAAACGGAATATGTGAAGCTTCAGGAGCTTTCGGTGCAGGAGCAGATTCTGGTTACGCTCTCGTCCGTGGGCTGTGAAGATGTCATGCAGTCCCTCGTTCAGGTGATGAATATCGCGCTTTCTGAAAAGGCGGATGAGCTTGTCACGCAGATGCGCACCCGCATGGAGCCGACGACGCTTCCGGGAACAGCCGAAGAAGTGGAAAAGAAGATGGCAGAAACGTTTGCGGCTCGCGAAATGAAGATTGATGGCGTGAGCTATCGCTTCTACATCATGGAAGTCAATCTGAAAACCGATGGTCAGAAGCGGTCTGTCTACTTCGGATTCCATCTGGATGAAAAGGGTCAGTGGCAGATGATCCGCCTGACGGAAGAAGAGCTTGCTCAGGCAAAGGAAGTATAAAAAATCCATCGAAAGACCATGAAAAGAGCGCGGGGAGGTTGAACCTCTCCGCGCTTTTTAACGCATGGAAAATTGCGCAAAGCCGCCCGCGTGAGCAAGGTCTTTGTGCTTTGTAAAGCTTTAGCGGAAGTGAAGGCGGGCTCAGCCCGCTTTTTTTCGCTTCCGGGAGGAAATGTCGAAAACCTGTGGAGACTTCTGTGGATAACTGTGGATAACTGCTGTGGGCTTGTGCATAACCGTAAAAAACCGGCAATCCCAAAAGAAACCTCAATGCGACGGATTTCGATCAAAAGACGCACGTTATGCCCGCTTGAACGACGCGTTTTTTAAAAGAAACGTCTGACGTTGTGGACAATTTTGTGGACAAGGCTGTGGACAACATGGGGATAACTGTGGAGAACGTGTGGAAAAGGGGGATAAAAGGGATGCCCAAAAAGAAAAAATATCCCCGAATACGGAAATCGACAGAATCGGACGGAGATAAAAGCATCGTGTATGGGGAATCGATTTTCGTTCAAACCGCTAAAACATGAAAGGAACGCATAAGATTCTCAAAAGAAAGGCAGGAGTTTTCGACCCGGCGCAGAATTCAAAATAGGTTACACTTTTTCATGTTTTTGGACGTTTTTGGAAAGCGGAGAGATATTGTGGCTGAAGGAATGGATGTGATCCGGCGCATTACGCCGGAAGAGGAATACAATGCAGGCTTGACCATTTTCCGCCAGGGTGGCGTACACCCGCTCGAAGAGGAAAACGGTTTTTTGCGCTACGCCGTCGATGGCGACCCGCGGCGCATCGTTCGCGTCGGCGCGACAAATAAATTGAGCGGACGCTGCTCATGCGACTTTTTTGGAAACGTGCATAAACCGTGCCGTCACCTCGCCGCCGCGATGATGCAGGCGATTTCGACCGGTGCGATTGAAGAGATGCGCCGCCGCCGCGCAAGGGAGAACGCCGGGGCGCTGATGGGCACACTGCAAAGCGCCCTGCCGATGGAAACGCCGCTTGAAATGGAGATCACGCTGCGCCTGCTGGGCGAGCGCGAACCGGTGCGCGTGTCCCTGCGCGTCGGTCAGGAGAGAATGTATGTCGTCAAATCCATGGCGCAGTTTCTTCGCGGTTTGCAGGAAAAGACGGCGATTGCCTTCGGCAAGGGCTTTGTGCTTGAGCCGGAATGGATGGGTTTCACCGGCGTGGATGCCAAAATCATCAAGCTTCTTCAGGATGCCGCGTATGTCTGCCAGCTGGAGGGCAAACTCGTTCAAACGGGTCTTGACGCCAAATTCCTGACCGTTGCGGATCGGTTTGTTCCGCGTCTGATGCAGTTGCTGATGGCGAAGCCGTTCAAGATTTCCTTTGGCGAGGAGATTGTGACCGTTCCCAGCGTGTTCGACGGACAGGTCGAGCTGCTCTTCGGCGTGTTCGCCAGCGGACGCGAACTGGAAGTGCGTGCGCAGATGCCCAAAACCCTGCGTATGCTCGACACGGAATGCACCTATGTCTATTGCGAGGGCGACGTTCTGCGGCTGTCGGAGGTGCAGAAGGGCATTGTGCGCGTGCTGCTGTCGGCGCAGACGGGCGCGGGCATGCCGGTCGCCTTCCGCTTTGACGCGCAGCAGGGTCCGCGGGTCATTTCCGACCTGCTGCCTGCGCTGGAACGCGCCGGAACTGTGACGCTCGACGGTGCGCTGGCTGAGCGCATCATCCGCCGTCCGCTCAAGGTGCGTGCGTATTTTGACCGCGACAACAACCTCGTTCTCTGTAAGATCGCATTCCTGTATGGCGATGAAGAGATCGATCCGTTTGCGGCGCAGGCGCCTCAGAGCGAGGACGAAGAACGCATTCTGCTTCTGCGCGATGCGGCGGCGGAAAGGCGTGCGCTTGACCTGCTGGCGGCGTTCGGTTTCCGCATGCAGAAGGGACGCGTCATCCTCGGCGGTCAGGAGCCGATCTATCGCTTCCTGACCGAGGGCATCTATCGGATGCAGGAGAGCGCAGAGGTCTACTGCTCGGACGAATTCCGGAAGATGACCCCGCGCAAGCCGCATTTCACCGGAACCCTGCGCATGCAGGATGGCTCGCTGCGGCTGGAGATGACCGAAAACGGTGAGCCCGCGCCGGAAATCGTGGCGATTCTGCGTGCGCTGCGTGACCACAAGAAATATTTCCGCCTGAAAGACGGCTCGTTCCTCGACCTGTCCGAAATGGATGAATGGCGCGAGATGGCGGAAGCCGCGATCGGCGCGGACAATGGCGAGGAAACCGAGGACGAGAAGAATGTCCGCGGCGTGGTCGAGGTCGCGTCCTTCCGTGCGGCGTATATGATGAATCTGCTGGAGGGCGGCAGCGTGCCGATCAAGGCAGATCAGAGCGTCAAGGAAATGGTCGGCAGTCTGGAAGACGACGGCGAGGATTGCCCCGAACCGCTGAATTCCATGCTGCGTCCGTATCAGATGCGCGGCTTTATGTGGATGCAGGCGCTCGATCGGCTGCATATGGGCGGCATTCTTGCCGACGACATGGGCTTGGGCAAAACCCTGCAGGTCATCACCCTGCTGCTCTGGGCAAAGCGCCGCGGGGATCAGGACAGCGCGTCCATCGTCATTGCGCCGACCTCTCTGGTTTACAACTGGATGGCTGAGATTGCGAAGTTTGCGCCCGAGCTGCGCTGTGCGGCGGGCGAGGGCAGCCAGGCTCAGCGTGCGCAGACGATTGCACGCCTGTCCGGTCCGGACAGGGATATCGACGTCTATCTGACCAGCTATCCGCTGATCCGCCGCGATATCGGTCTGCTTTCCAAAGTGCCTTTCCGTTTCGCGATTCTGGACGAGGCGCAGTATATCAAGAACGCGATGAGCGTCGGCGCGGGCGCGGTCAAGCAGCTCAAGGCGCAGACGCGCTTTGCGCTGACCGGTACGCCGATGGAGAATCACCCGGGCGAACTGTGGTCGATCTTCGACTTTGTTCTGCCGGGCTACCTCAATTCCTTTGCGCAGTTCATGCACCGCTTTGGCACGGGCGAGGAAGCCGATATTCTGCGCCGCCGCATCCGTCCGTTCCTGCTGCGCCGCCTGAAGGGCGACGTGCTGCGTGAGCTGCCGGAGAAGGTGGAGATCACGCTGACGGCGGATATGACCGAGGAGCAGCGCCGCGTCTATCAGGCGAGCCTGCTGCGCCTGCGTCCGCAGGTCGAGGGCATGATTGGCGGCAACAACCGCATCGAGATGCTTGCGGCGATTACGGAGCTGCGCCAGATCTGCGGTCATCCGTCGCTGGTTCTGCCGAGTTATGCGGCGTCGAGCGGCAAGCTGGATATGCTGCTGGACGTGCTGCCCGGCTCGCTGGAAGCGGGACATCGCGCACTCGTCTTCTCCCAGTTTACGCGCATGCTGAAGATCTTGCAGCGCAGGCTGGAGGCGGTCGGCATTTCCTGCATGTATCTGGACGGCGAAACGCCGCCTAAGCGCCGCGTAGAGATGGTTCAGCAGTTCAACGCGGGCGAGGGACAGGTCTTCCTGATCTCGTTGAAGGCGGGCGGTTCCGGTCTGAACCTCGTCGGCGCGGATACGGTCATTCACTTCGACCCGTGGTGGAACCCGGCGGCGGAGGATCAGGCGACGGACCGCGTACACCGTATCGGACAGAAGAACACGGTTACGGTCATCCGCATGATTACCCGCGGCAGTATCGAAGAGCAGGTTGTCAAGCTCGGCGAACGCAAGCGTGCGATGTTCGATCAGATGATTACGGCTGGCGAAGCAATGCCGACGCAGCTGACGCCGGAGGATATCCGTGCGCTGTTTGATTAACGAATAAGACGGTTGGGGCTTTGCTCCGCGCCCCGAAGGGACTGAAAGGGCAATATGAAGCACATCATTTGGGATTTTAACGGTACGCTGCTCAACGATACCCAGCTTTCTTTGGATGTGGACAACGACGTCTTCAAGCAGCTGGGCATTCCCTGCATCACGATCGAGGATTACAGAAACAACATGACCATGCCCGTGCGCGACTTCTATCCCGCTGTCGGTGTGGATTACAGCGTTCACAGCTATGAAAACATAGCGCGGCTTTGGCTGGATCAATTCAATCAGAAGGCTGTCGGGGTCGGGCTGGTTTCCGGTGCGCTGGATGCGATTCGTTTTTTTCACGGTCAGGGAAGAAGCCAGTCTGTGTTGTCCGCGTCCTATGAGCCGTCGCTCAGAAAACAGTGCGAAGCGCTGGGACTGACGCCGTATATGACGGACATCAGCGGCTTGGAAGACGAAAGCGCGTCGAAAAAGACGGAGATCGGCAGGCGTCAGCTGCGAGAGCTGGGGCTTGAGGGCAGGGATGTCGTGCTGATCGGCGATATGCTGACGGATGCGCATTTGGCAGAGGATTTGGGTGCGGACTGCATTCTGGTTTCGTGGGGACACAATGACCTGAAGCGGCTTCAGTCTTCCGGGCTGCCGGTAGCCCGTGATTTTGGCGAGCTGGAAGAGATTTTGAAGGGATATTGAGCGTGAAGCGTGCGCCTTGCTGAGCTTAGGGGCTGCGGGGCAGACAGTCAAAATGCCATTTCTTCAGTTATCGCGAAGCGACAGCGCAGACTGTAGACAAAAAGCTATTCTCCCCCGAGGGGGAGAATAGCCCTTTCCGCAAGTGAAAAAATAGCTGAATTTCTTGATTTTGCTATTCAAGCCAAGTTTGCTTATGTCAACAAGCTGAAGCGATAGCGTAGTCAGGGTCAAGGGAACAAGGTTCCCTGTGGAGTTTGGGGCAAAGCCCCAATCGTTTCCCCCAAGGAGGTCAACATGAGCGAAAAGACGGTTCACGCGGGGCATCGAGCCAGACTGCGTGAGCGATTCCTGAAAGAGGGTCTTTCCGGATTCTCCGAGCATGAGGTGCTGGAATTGCTGCTCATGTTTGCTATTCCGCAGAAGGATGTCAACCCGCTGGCGCATGCGCTCATTGGGCGATTCGGTTCGCTCAGCGATGTGCTGGAAGCGTCGCCCGCTGAGTTGATGCGCGTGACCGGCGTGGGGCAGAACGCTGCCGCGCTGCTCTCGCTGATGCCGCAGCTGATGGGCTACTATCAGCATAGCGCCATGGGCGAAAAACCTTCCATCACCAATCTGTCCAGCGCGAGACGCTATGCCGGGGCGCTGTTCTTCGGCGTGCATGAAGAGCGCGTGTATATGATCTGTCTTGACCAGAGCGGCCGCGTGCTTTGCCCGGCGCTGCTGCATAAGGGAACCATCGATCAGGTGCAGATTTATCCGCGTGAAGTGGTTGAAACCGCGCTGCGCTATCATGCCCATGCCGTATTGCTTGCGCATAACCATCCCAGCGGAATGGCAGAGCCGTCGCAGGACGACTATGAAGCGACCCGTGCGGTCATCCGTGCGTTAAATGTCATCGGCGTGCGCGTCATCGATCACCTGATTTTTGCGGGATCGGTCGTCTATTCCATGACGAAAAACAGCCAGTTTGGCGGACAGCAGAGTGAAGAAGAACTCAGCTATTTGATCCGAAGCCGAAGTGTTCCCGGCAGGCGCGGAACACTCAAGGAAGAGCAGGAAGAAGAGCTTGCCGCGTTGAATATGGATGAATAAATCAATCCTTTCGCCGCAGTATTTGCGGCGCGGAACATAGAAGGAGCATGCGGATATGAAAAAATTCCTGAGGAGGCTGCTGATGGTGATACTGGCGCTTCTGGTTGCCGGAGCGGTGGCTGCGGCGAGCCTGATTGGTTTTGTCTATTACCAAGAGACGCATCTGCCGCCGGTCGGCGACTTTGACACCATCATTGTGCTTGGCGCACAGGTCAAGGCGGATGGCACGCCTTCCGTCGCGCTGGAGCGCAGGCTGACGGCGGCTTTGGAGGAATATCGCAGGAAACCGAGCTTGATGATCGTCTGCGGCGCACAGGGAAGCGATGAACCGCGTGCGGAAGGCGACGTCATGCGCGACTGGCTTGTGGAGCGCGGCGTAAACGAAAACGAGGTTATCGCCGAAACAGGCTCCTTCAATACCCGGCAGAATCTGGGTTACGCGCAGTCTGTCATGGACGATCAGGGGCTGACGCAGGCGCTTGTGGTGACCAGCGACTATCATGTCGCCCGTGCGCTGGCGCTCTGCAAAGAGGTCGGCATTACGGCGACGGGCAAGGGAAGCCCTTCCAAGCCGGAATACTTTATCAAAAACCACCTGCGCGAGGGACTGAGCTGGGTGAAATTTATTTGGGAGAGCATGCGAGGATGAACAGAGAACGACTGAAGACCGGTCTTGACCAAATGGGCATTGCCGCGGATGAAACGGCGCTGGAACGATTTGAAGCGTTCCATGCCATTCTGGATGAATATAACGCACGCATGGATTTGACCGCTGTGCTGGATGAAGATGAGCGTGTGGATCGCCATGATCTGGACAGCGCCGCGCCGCTGGCGCATGGGCTGCTTGCGGATGGCGCTAAGGTGATCGACGTCGGCACGGGCGCTGGCTTCCCGGGCATGCCGCTGCTTATTCTGCGTCCGGATCTGGAAATGACCTTTCTGGATGCACTCCAAAAGCGCATATCGTTTTTGGAAGATGCGCTCGCCCGGCTGGGACTGAAGGCGACGACGCTGCACGCCCGTGCGGAAGATGCCGCGAGGATGGCGGCGCATCGCGAGCAATATGACGCGGCGGTTTCCCGTGCGGTTGCCAATGCCGCGACGCTTCAGGAGCTGACGCTTCCGTTCGTCAAAAAGGGCGGCATTTCGATTGCGTGGAAAGGTCCGGGTGTGGCAGATGAAATGACCGCCGCGAAGCGTGCGGCGTTCCTGCTGGGCGGAACGATTCGCGGAACGGTGGATGCGCCGATCCCGCGCAGGGAGGACTGGGCGCATGTGCTGCTGCTGACGGATAAGACGGGCACAACCCCGAAGGCGTATCCGCGCAAGGCGGGCACGCCGAATAAAAAACCGCTGGGCCAATGATGACGGAAGGAGTCTGCTTTTGAGCGTCGGCACGCGGATGCTGTATGGTCTGCTGATCGGGCTGCTGTATCGGCGCGAAGGATGAGCAGGAATTGAGGAAAAAGGCGGATTTGCTGCTCTATGAGGCGAAGCATGCCGGACGCGCAAGGGTTCGGATGGATCAGTAAAACAACATGCTCATGAACCGAAACGGATGGGTTCGTGGGCATGTTTTGTTGTTTCTCAAATTTTGCGGATTCGGCGTGCTTAACCGTTGATATCCACCGAAATCGGGAAAGACTCCGTTTCGCCCGAAGGGCAGACAATCAGCAGCTCCGCATGAAGGGACAGGGGCATTTGACCGCTTCCCTCAAAGGTGAAAAGCAGCGTCTGTTCATCCGGCATGACGAAAGATTCGGGGCTAAAGGCATAGCCCGTTTCATCCGTCAGCAGCAGGTCGAACCACGAATCATCCGAAATCGACGGGAGCGTGCCGTTTGCAGCGGTCACGGATGCGGTCAGGCGGATTTCGGAAGCCTGAATCGTGAGCCTGATTTTTGAACCGTTTATCGTTTCAAAGCCCATGAATTGTGCCGAATCGCGGTGGATTCGGTCAACCGTCGCCGTCATCGGGAACAAATTCACGCGTTCGCTCGTCGTATACGTAGACTGTCCATCAAAATAAAACCATACGGCAGACTGATACACGTCGATGCGGATGGAAAGCGAATCCCGCTTTTGCGCGGCTTCCGGCAGAGAATCAAAATCGCGAATGGCAGAAAGCGAATTCGGCGCGGATGTTTCTTCCGTTTCCAACCATGGACCGAGGTCAAGCCCTTCGTCTGTGCAGGCGTGGTCAGATACGGCGGCGCGATAACGGATCACGCCCCAGGGCGTTCCTGCCTGTTTGGCGGCTTTCCATGCTTGAGTCAGGGAGGAATCGCCGGTCTTTTCGTTCAGCCACGGGGGAATGTCGTCCGTCGGGTTCATCTGGGCTAGCTGTTCGTCTGTCGGAGAAAAAGGCTCAAACGAGATATCGCCCTGAATCGTGTAACCGATGAGCAGCGATTCGCCGTCGTAATAAGCATTGGTAATCGATGCGGCGACTGTGCCCGCTTTTGAGGATTGAATGGCGGCGCTTTCGGTTTGGATCACGGTCTGAGGCGCGATTTCCGCAAATCGGCGCTCGGTCTGGCCGAATGTTTCAAAAAGATTGAGAGCCGCCGCCACGACGACACTCATTGCGGCCAGCAGAATGACGAGGGCAAACACGAAACCGGCGGACAGTTTTTTTGCCGCTTTGAGCTTGGCTTCTTCGTTGCGAAGAATGCGCCGGGTGAGATACGGGTCGCCGCTTAAACCGGAGAGTGTCGTATCCAGCGCGCCGCGCAGACGGTTGTTTTCGCGAAATTCATCCATGCGAACGCCTCCTTTCCAAAGCCTGACGAAGTTTTTGACGGCCCTGCTCCAGACGCGTAGAGACGGTGGATTTTGCAACGCCAAGCGTCTGCGCGATTTCCTCGGTCGTCATCGCTTCGTAATAATACAAAAGAATGACCTCACGATCCTTTTGCGAAAGCCGCATGACCTCGAACGTCAGATTGATTGCGTCTTCATCCGGCTGTACGAGGGGCTCCGGCAGATGTTCGGGCGTTATCCGGCGATCCAGATGCCGAAACCATGCGGAGTGGAGCAGATCGCGGCAGGTATTGACCGCAATTCGCATCAGCCACGTTTTTTCGCTGCAATCCCCGCGAAAAGCGGGCATTGCCTTGTAGGCTTTGATGAAGGTTTCCTGCACCGCATCTTCCGCCAGCGCTGTGTCGTGAAGCTGAATATAGCACATGCGAAGCAGGTCGGTCTGGTATTGCTCGACCAGTCGGCCAAGCCGCTGCTGCGGGCTCTCATTTGGGATTGCCGTCATTTAAGCATCATCTCCTATCCTTATAGACGATGCGGCATACCCGTTTGTTCGGATTTTTGAAAAAAGAAAACTATTTATTTCCATCATGCCGTCCATCTCTCCTGCGCACAATGAGCGCAAAAAGGAGATGATTTCGTTGCATGTTTCCTATCGATATCTGCTGATTATCGTCGTGGTGGCTGCGCTGCTGTGCCTGATGCCTGCCCGCGGCGCGGATGTGCCCGATCCGCCGGAACAGCCCTCTGATCGAATGGCACAGCAGACCGATGCTCCGCATGGAGAGCCTGCCGGCGCCGATCTGTCGGACAGAACGCGGAAAAATGCGTTTCTGCATCAGACATTGTATTATGCGCCCTGCGGTCATAGCGTTCAGCGGCGGGAAAAGCTGCCGACAAAACTCGTCGGGCTGACACGCGCCGCGCTGGAAAGCGAGATCGACCATGTGCTGCCCGGCGCGACCGTTACGGGTTTTTCCGCCGAAGAAGTGGATGTGACCCGGCATAAGCAGATTCCCTGCCCGCTGCACTGGGTTTTGCAAGGCGGGGAGGACGGTATGCTCTGCGTTTTGCAGAATCAGGACGGGGAAACATTGAACGTCGTTCGGCAGACGGATATCCCTGTGACGGCGGCGCCGGAGGGCGAACAGAACGACCTGCGCGATGGGCGGATGTTTGACGAGGTGCAGGCGCTGGAGGGATATCTGGAGAGCCTGAGCAGCTGATTTTCCGGAACGATAAATTATCTCACGGTGTAAGATAAAACCCGGAAATTGACATTTGAAACCCATGCGCGTATCATTGAGCGATTTTGTATTGTGCATCGGCGGCGGGACTGATAGAATAACGCCATCAAAAGCAAACGGCATGATGCCGGACAGAAGAACAGATATAAAAAAACAGTCGAGCGAAAGATTCGCCGCACTGACAAGGAGGAATACGCGATGCGAGTTGTCAAAAAACCGGAAGAACGTAAGGCGGAAATGGTGGCAGCCGCGGCAAAGCTTTTTGCCGAGCAGGGCTTCGTCAGAACCTCCGTGGCGGAAATCGTCTCGGCGGTTGACGTAGCGAAAGGGCTTTTCTATTATTATTTCACGACCAAGGATGACATGGTTAAGGCGGTCGTGGAAGGCTATTGCAGCTATCTGGGCACGCTTGCCGGACAGATTGCCGACGGCGAGGGCACGGCGCAGGAAAAATTTGCGCGGCTGATGCATCCGGAAGTGTGGCACGAGTGCTTCACCACGCCGTTGACGGCGGATCTGTGCCTGCCGCAGCATGCCGCGCTGTACACGGATATGTGCGACCGGGTGTATGCGCATATGGGTCCGGCGCTGGAAAAGATGGTCGCTCAGGCGCTTCGTGAAAGAGGACGCGACGAGGCCGACGCCAA
Organism: uncultured Clostridia bacterium; assembly: GCA_934643825.1. Classification (GTDB taxonomy): domain Bacteria; phylum Bacillota; class Clostridia; order Christensenellales; family Aristaeellaceae; genus Ventricola. Next base: position 29,359 of record CAKUCW010000020.1, read on the forward strand.
GCGGCTGACGGGCGTTGCGCTCTATGGCATCCTGATGATGGCGCGTAAGGGCGATATGACGCTTGAAACCGCGATGAACATGATTTCCGAGGTCATCGGGCTGAACAAGACTGCGATGTAATCCTCATAAACAGCCAAACAGGGTTTGACCCTTTTATATAAATCTCTAATCCTCCGTTATCCCCCCCTCTCTCTCGTAATATGTCAAACAAGCCGTGCAGCGATGCACGGCTTGTTTGGTATAAGAAGGAAAAGGAACTCCGATTGACCGCGTGAGCGGTTCAAGGCTTGAAGCGGATCGAAAAACTCTTTTGGCTGGGGTTATTTGATCCGAATCCGCGCATCGCCCGCGGCGAGATACATCGGCTCGGGATAGGTATCCAGCGCGTTAAACTCGAAGAAGACTTCTCGTGCGCCGGCGTCCGTCATGCCGCGTGCGCCGCGAATGGCGCTCTCCAAAACCTGTCCGCCGGCGTCTGTCAAAACGGCATGCCGCGCCCACCGGGCGTTGACCTCCGCGGCGCTCCAGTTTGCGTCCACCTCGAAATGCCCCGCGGCGGTTTTGCGGTCTGCCTCGCGCTGGCGGCTCAAGGCGTCCGGCTTAGGCTCCATCGCCACACAGAGATACAGCCGAATCGGCGAATAAATCGCGTGAACGCTGGACGCGACGCTTTCGCCCAAATCGGACAGCGCACGCAGAGTCGCCGTTCGATTGCCGGGAATCTCTCGGGGAGTTTTCCGGGACTTTTTTTGTACCGTGTCGAAGATGCGGTTTATGCTGAGCGCTGGAAGCGAAAGCATCGTGTTCCCTCCTTTTTTGAATGCATTGAAGCGTTTTAAATGTATAGGAAATTGCGTAAAATCGCCCGCGTGAGCAAGACTTTGATGCGTGGCGGACTTTGGCGGAAGTGAAGGCGGGCTCAGCCCGCTTAATGTATGGGAAATCGCGTAAAATCGCCCGCGTGAGCAAGACTTTGATGCGTGGCAGACTTCGGCGGAAGTGAAGGCGGGCTCAGCCCGCTTTCAAAACCTTAATCTATTTTATTAGACGCAAAAAGAGGCGTTTTTTTTACCGATGTGTATGCGATTTGTAAAAATTACAAAAAGCGACAATTTTATGAACGAAGTGTAACAGATACCGATTTTTTTTCGTCTAATCATACAGAAAGGTTCTGATGAAGAACTTTGCCGACGGTTGATCCCCTCAAAACCGCATCGGCGCGACGTTACACAGGACAACATGCGGTCTGAAATCACTTCATGTAAGGGAGGAAAAGTAGATGAATCACTTTTTGAAGCTGACGTCCGCTGTGGCGCTTTGTGCGTTGATGGCGATTCCGACAGCCGCGGGCGCAGCGAGGGAGTTTACGCTGGATGACGCAGGCATTGCGGCAAGCGGTTATGCCCAGCAGCTCGGTGCGCCGAAATCTTACGGCTCGGAAAAGCTGTCCGTCAAGATGCCCAAGGAGAACGGCGTTCAGGACGGCGTGAATCCGATCACCGGCGAGGCGTTCAGCGGCGATTACCGCCCGACGCTGGTCACGATCGACACGCATCCCGCGGCCTTGCCGAACTGGGGCGTCAGCTCGGCAGATTTGACCTATGAAATGCCGATTCAGGCGGACGGCTCTACGCGTCAGCTGGCGCTGTTCATGGGCGATTATCCGGCGGAAGGCGCAGGCCCTGTTCGCTCCGCACGCGTGCCGATGTGTTCGCTCCGCGAGATGTGGGGCGGTGTGTTCTGCTTCTACGGCTATCAGGGCGGGCGGGACAAGAATAACATGAAGGACTGGATCGAGGCGAACAGCAGCGTTAAAAAGCTCAAGTATCCCTACCTAAACGGCATCAGCAAGAACACCGGCTGGTTCCAGCGCACGAGCGACGGCGGTCATGTCGGGCCGCATAACGTTCGCCTGAATATGAGCGAGGTGGAGGCGGATTACAGAGAAAGCCCGACGCCGCATCCGTTCGTGTTTTCCGAAACCGGGCTTGAGCGCGGCGAGGACGTAAACGGCATCGTCATCAACTACAAGGTGACCAACGACGCATATCGCACGGCTTACGAATATAACGCTTCCACCGGTTTGTTTGAGCGCTATCGCAATGGCGCACCGTATATCGACGGAAACAACGGAGAGGTATGCGCCTATGCCAACGTTATCGTCATCCGCACGGACGTTTCGTGGTCAAGCGGCAATCCGTCCCGTCCGGTCATCCGGCTGAACGGTCAGGGTGTCGCTGAAATCTTCCAGAATGGCAAATACATCCGTGGCACATGGGCACGCAACTGCTCGGCAACCAAGAAGCTGAACAGCCGCATGGCGTTCTTCGATGAAAACGGCGAGGAGCTGCCCATGAAGGTCGGCAAGACGTTTATCCAGATCGTGGACAACGAGCAGCCGGTTGTTGTCGTGGCGGATCAGGCGATCGACGGCGCGGTCGAGCCGCAGGCGCAGCGCGACAGAGTCGGCACGGGTTCCAAAAAATAAACCGTGCCATATGGATTAAGCATAGCGACTATGCGCTCAGCGGATAACAGCGCATAAAATCCAAAAAACGATACGATTTGTCAAACATCTTTTTTCAGTCAAAGCGGCGGAGATGCCCCCTCTCCTGCCGCTTTTTTGTTGCACTGAAAAGGAAAAATCGAGATATAGAAGAACAAACAGAGAAAAAAGAAACGAAAAATCCGCCCAAAATCATTCGAAAAAACGAAAACCATGTCAAGGAATTGACAAAGAGGACGACAGATGATACAATACGCCTGCGAAAAAGAAATGGAGGTTATGCTTCATGAAGAAATTTGCATCGATTCTTCTGTCCATGATGCTGGCGACCGGTTTGGCTGCCGGCGCGTCGGCTGAAACCTACACCGGTACCGCGCAGGGCATGGGCGGCGACGTTTCCGTCACCCTGACTGTTGAGGACGGCAAGATTACCGCGGCGGAGGTCGTGGGCGAGAACGAGACGAAGGGCATCGGCTATGAGCCGTGCGCTGAGGGCACCTACGCGGCGGCGATCGTCGAAGCGCAGGGCGCGGATATTGACAACATTTCCGGCGCGACCGTGACGACGAATGCCGTCAAGGAAGCGGCGAAGAAGGCGATGGTCGCCGCGGGTCTGGCGGAGGCGGAGGATACCACCGTTTCTGACGCCGAGTGCGACGTGGTAATCGTCGGCGCAGGCGGAGCGGGCATGACCGCTGCGCTTCAGGCTGTCGATGCGGGCGTGAACAGCGTCATCGTCGTGGAGAAGGCGGGTTCTACCGGCGGCAACACCAGCCGTGCAACCGGCGGCATGAACGCTGCGAAGACCGTCTATCAGGATAAGAACGAGTGGTCCGACGCGACGACGCAGGCGGTTGAAAAGACCCTTGCGACCGCGAAGGAAAAATACGGCGACCAGATCGGCGATTTGATTGCGACCGTCGAGGCGCAGTTTGAGGCATACAAGGCAAACCCGACCGGTTACTTTGATTCCGTCGAGCTGTTCGCGCTGGACACCATGGTCGGCGGCAAGTGCCTGAACAATCTGGATCTGGTCATGACCCTGACGGGCAACTCCGCCGAGGCGATTGACTGGCTGGCGACCAAGAACGCGAACCTGACCAACGTCGGTTCCTTCGGCGGCGCGAGCGTCAAGCGTATCCATCGTGCCACCACCGAGGATGGCAAGACCACGCCGGTAGGCGCGTATCTGGTCAAGGTGCTGACCGCTGACGTGGATGCGGAAAGCAAGATCGACCTGCGCGTGAACACCGCTGCGACCGAGCTGGTCATGGAAAACGGCAAGGCTGTCGGCGTGAAGGTGAAGAACGAGAACGGCGAATACACCATTCGTGCCAAGGCGGTTATCCTTGCCAGCGGCGGCTTCGGCGCTGACCTTGACCGCGTTGCGGAATTGAAGCCGGAGCTTGCGGGCTTCGTAACCACCAATGCCCCGACCATCACCGGCGACGGCATCGACATGGCGACGGCTGTCGGCGCGGCGACCGTGGATATGAACCAGATTCAGATCCATCCGTCCGTTTACACCGAAACCACCACGGCTCTGATTACCGAAGGCATCCGCGGCGACGGCGCGATTCTGGTCAACCAGGAAGGCAAGCGCTTCGTCAACGAGCTGGAAACCCGCGACAACGTTTCCGCGGCTGAGCTGGCTCAGGAGGGCGGCTACGCCTACACCATCCTCGACCAGAAGATGATGGACGCTTCTTCCACCTACAACGGCTACTTCACCAAGGGATACGCTGTGCAGGCGGACAGCTACGAGGAACTGGCTGAAAAGCTCGGCATCGATCCGGCGACCCTCACCGCGACGATGGAAACCTGGAACAAGGCGGTTGCCGACCAGAAGGATGACGAGTTTGGCCGCCTGTCCTTCGCGTCCGCGCTGGATACCGCTCCGTACTACGCCATCAAGGTTTCTCCGGGCATCCATCACACGATGGGCGGTCTGAAGATCAACACGAACGCTGAAGTGCTGACCGAAGCAGGCGAGGCGATCCCGGGTCTGTATGCGGCTGGTGAAGTCACCGGCGGCGTGCATGGCGCGAACCGTCTGGGCGGCAACGCGGTTGCCGATATCGTGGTCTTCGGTCGCATCGCGGCGCAGAACGCGGCGGCTTACATCGCGAAGTAATCCGGTCTGAACAGACATAGAAAACCGGCTCTCCAGAAATGGAGAGCCGGTTTTTTGTGTTTCATGAAGGAGAATGGCGGGCTGCCGATTTACGCCGGACGTCCTTCTCTGCTTCGCGCTGTTTGACGATGATTTAGGCTGGTTTGCATCTAAAAACATGCTTTTCAGCGGAAACCCGTTTCAATCGTAGAATGCTTTGCATTCTGCTCTGAAACTGGAGAATTTTAATTTTATTTGGGGAACGTTGGGCTGCCGATCCGGGAAACTCGCATAGGGGCGCTGTCCTCTGCCTGCGGCAGACGCGCCCGCTTCGCGAACGCGCAAGCGCTCCTTGCGATTTCCGATTTCCGTCACGCTGAATCCCGCACAGCGGGCGCGTGACTCCAATCCCAAACCCGCCTGAGGGATTTCATCCCTCAGACTCCCTTCTTCGCTTCGCGCTGTTTGCCGATGATTTAATTTGCTTGCTTGGCGTGCGTGGAGCAGATGTTATCAAACTGCTCGATGGGCTTACCTGCCATGACATCGGTTGCTTTTCCGTCGCGGGCGGCGATTTCTCCGCCGACGATGACGAAGCGGATGCCCTCCGGCGCGGCGTCCGGATATCCCAGACCGGGGAAGTCTGCGCAGTCCCGAATGGTTTCGGGATTGAAGACGAGAAGGTCGGCGTCCATGCCGCTGCGGATGCGTCCCTTCTGCGAAAAACCGAAGGTTTCCGCGGGCAGGAGCGTGGTATGGTAAATCGCCTGTTCCCAGCTGAGTTCGCCCCGCTCGATGACCATTTCGTGCAGGTAGCGCGGGAAGCTGCCCGCGATTTGCGGATGCCCCTCGCCCGGCGCATAGCTGCCCGTGTCTGTTGAAACCATCGTCAGCGGATAACGCTGAATGGTATAGATGGCGTTTTCGTCGCCCGTGTTGACGACCACGGCGTCGTTGGGATGCTCGGTTCGCAGATGCTCATAGAGCGCCTGATCGGGAACCTTGCCGATGTGTTCGCCGGTGATGACGCGCAGGTGGCGCAGCTCGATGCTGTTATCGCGCATGGTCACAGGCTCAAAGAGCGCGGAACCGATATAGGAACACCAATCCTTGTACATGCCGCTGTCCAGCCGCATATCCACGCCGCGGTCACGCGCAAGCTCCAGCATTTCCAGCGCTTCATATTCTACGCCCACGCCGTATTGATAGACGAAGTGCGAAACAATCATTCGGCATCCGGTGACCTCCGCCAGCTCGATGGCTTCCTGCAGGGAGTGGAGATCGGTCATGGAGTACATGCGCGTGTCGATGGAGACGGGTCTGCCATGCGCACGGGCGCAGGAACAGAGGGTTTCCATCTCCTCAAGCGTCGTGCCGGGCGCGTAGCCGGGGCCGAGGGAAACGCCTGCCGCGCCGCCGCACAGCGCTTTGTCGCAAAGGTCGCCCATCACATGCGCCTGTGCGCGTGTGGCGGGCTCAAAGGGGTTTGTGACGCCTGCCGCTTCACGCAGGGCGCACAGACCGACCAGCTCCGCCTGATGGATGGGGAACTGGGTTTGGGCACGCAAAAAAGACGCTGTATTGAGCGGAGAAAAGCCGCAGTTGCCGCCGACGCTTGTCGTAATGCCTTGCAGCAGGGAGAGCGTGCCGGTGTGCTTGCAGCCGTCGATATGCCCGTGCGGGTCGATGAAACCGGGGCAGACGAAACAGCCCGCCGCGTCGAGCGTCTGCACGCCGCAGGGCGCATCACAGCCGCCCGGGAAGATGGCTTCGATTTTTTCGCCGTCGCAGAGGACGTCTGCGCGGAAACGGCGGAGCGTTTCGGGGTCGATGACCGTGCCGCCGGAAATGAAGAGTTTTGACATGATGAATCCCCCATCCTTATCCTATGAAATCGAATATATGGCGGTGAATCCGTCTTGAAAAACCCGCCCGAAACCGGACGGATTTTTCAAGACGGGGCAGCTTTCGCCGCCCCGCCGAAAAACGCCTGGGGTTTTATCCCCAAGATTATCAAGAACATGAAGCTCTTGGGTTTTCCGCCTTAGGAGCTGTATTCCTCCATATCCTGCGGCGGAAGCGGGCGCGGGCTGAGCCTGTTTACTGCATGCTCAGCTTGAATTTCGTCCAGATGTCCTGGAACTTCTGCTCGTCTTCGCTGGACAGGTTACGGACATATTCCGCATCGTCCAGACGGTCAAAGATGCCGTTGAAGACCGGATTGTTCAGGTACGCTTCGGACAGATACGCCTTGGCAGCTTCGTTCGGGCAGCAGTAGTACTGCCACTCGGCACAAGTCGCGGCGACTTCCGGACGGAGCATATACTGCAGGAAGATGTTCGCGTTCTTGGCGTGCGGCGCGTTCACCGGAATGAAGCAGCCGTCGATGCCGAAGCCCAGACCCTCTTCCGGCCAGACCACCTTCAGATCCGGATTGGCGTCCAGCGCGAGCGCGACGAACGGAGTGAAGGTATAGGCGACGGAAATATCGCCGGAAACCAGATAGTTGTGCAGGTTTTCATATTCCAGAACATGGATGTTGGGGCGCAGTGCGTCGAGCTTTTCGGCGGCTTCTGCAAGCACCGCGTCATCCGTGGTGTTCATGCTCTGATGCATGGAGAGAAGCACCATGCCGAGGGTGACGCGTGCGTCGTCGATCAGACCCAGGCTGTCCTCCAGGGACGGATCCCAGAGGTCGTTGAAGCCCTTGATGTCGATATCCACAACGGACGGATCGTAGACAATCAGCGGGATACCGCTAACATAGGGAACGACATACTGATTGTCCGGATCAAAGAACTGATGGGTGAAGCCCTCGTTCAGGTTGGCATAGTTATCGACGATGGACGTGTCGAACGGCTGCATCAGACCCGCTTCACGCGTGGTGTTGAGCATATAGTCGCTCGCCAGAACGATGTCGTAGTCGCCGCCGCCCACCGCGGAGAGCTTCTCGTACATCTCTTCGTTGCTGGAGAAGGTCGCGTAGTTGACCTTGATGCCCGTTTCCTGCTCGAAGGGCTTGATGACGGTTTCGTAGTCGATGTAGCCTTCCCAAGTGAAGATGTTGAGAACGGCTTCGTCCGTCGCGTTCGTCGTTTCCGCCAGCGCACACGCGCTCAGGGAAAGCATCGCCAACAGTACACAGAGAATCTTCTTCATAGTCCTGTTCCTCCTTATCAAGGAATAGTCAATATATTCAAACGCGGAAGTGCGTTTGAGGCTTAGTTCAGCTTCGCGTTGCTGCGTGCGGTCAAAAGCTGGCTGAACGCGACGCAGATGAAGATGACGCCGAGCATCAGCGTGGAGAGCGCGTTGATTTCCGGCGTGCCGCCCGAGCGCAGACCGGTGTAAACCTTCAGAGGAAGGGTCGTCGTTTCCGCGCTGGTGACGAAAAACGAGATGACCACGTCGTCAAGGCTCATGGCGGCGGAGAGCATCATGCCCGACAGCACGGCAGGGAAAACCAGCGGCAGCGTGATGTCCTTCAGCACCCGCATCGGGCTGGCGCCCAAATCGCGTGCCGCTTCCGACAGCGACGGATCCATGCCGATCAGGCGGGATTTGACGTTGATCAGCACATAGGGAATACAGAATGTCGTGTGCGTCAGAATCAGCGCACCCATGCCCAGCTTGACGCCGACCGCCGTGAACACGGACAGATACGCCATGCCCAAAACCAGCTCGGGAATCATCATCGGCAGGGTTGCCAGCGATTCGATGGCGCCGCCCAGTTTCAGGTGGCTTCGGGACAGCCCGATGGCGCCCAGCGTGCCGATTCCGCCGGCGAGCAGGCTGGATATGGCAGCCAGAATCAGCGAATTCTTGAGCGCATCCGCCATCAGCGCGTTGGAGAACAGGCGGCTGTACCAGCTGGTCGTGAAGCCCTGCCAGCTGCCGATGGTGCGTCCGGAATTGAACGAGTAAATGACGACCATCAGAATCGGCAGATACAGAATGATGAGAATCAGCGTCAGGTAGACGGGGGAAAAGATCTTGCGCTTTTTGCGCCGCTTTGCCGCTGCCATCACATCACCCCCAAATCGTCGCCGCCGACCTTGCGGTAAAGGAGATAGATGCCCGCTGAGAGCGCGATGAGGATCATGCTCATCGCCGAACCGACATTCCAGTCGCGCACCTTGAGCAGCTGGTCGCGGATGAGGTTGCCGATCAGCACCAGACCGCCGCCCATGATATCGGACAGATAGAACAGACCGACGCTCGGCACAAAGACCAGCACGCAGCCCGCCAGAATGCCCGGCGCGGTCAGCGGCAGGGTCACCGTTAGGAATGCACGCCAGGGCGGGGAACCCAGATCACGCGCCGCTTCCACCAGCGTAAAATCCATCTTATCCACCGCGTTGTGACACGGCAGAATCATGAAGGAGATCAGGCAGTAGACCATCGCCAGCAGAACCGAGCCGTAGGAGCCGAGGAACTTGATATTTTTGTCAATCAGCCCCAGCGCGCGCAGTGCGCCGTTGATGGGGCCGTTTGCCTGAAGCAGAATTTTCCAGCCGTAGATACGCACCAGCGCACTCGTCCAGAACGGAATGATGACCAGCATCATCAGCAGCGCCTTCCATTTTTTGGAAGCCCGCGCCATGCAGTAGCCGAAGGGATAGCCGATGATGAAGGAGATGAGCGTTGTGAAGAAAGCCAGCTGTAAGCTGTTGGCGAATACCTTGAGGTAGTCCGCACGAAACAGCGCTTTATAGTTGGAAAGCGTCAGCGCCATGCCCCACTCAAACTTACCGCCCACGACCAGCGAGGTGCACAGCACATAGATCAGCGGCAGGGCGACCAGCAGCACGCCGAAGCACGCCATGGGCGCGATCATCAGCGCACCGATGCGCTGCTCATGCGCTTTAAGCCCGTTTTTACGCGCCATAGGACGAACCTCCGATGACCGCTGCCTGCGCGGGATTCCAGTACAGATAGGCGGTGCTGCCGGGCTGGAGAGCGTCTGCCAGCTTGCCGTCGCTGGTTGCGACAGCTTCGCTTCCGTCCGCCATCGTGAGATAGGTCAGCACGTTTCCGCCGGCGTAACGCGATTCGCGAACCGTTGCCGGAAGATCAAAGCCCTCGACCGGCGTGCCGGAGGCACGCATGCGCTCCGTCCGCACGCACAGCTCGCAGGTCTCCCCGACGGTCAGCTTTGCACACGACGCGTCCACCGTAAAGCCGCCGCATGTGCCGCGGATGACAGCCGTGTCCCTGCCGACGGATTCGACCCTGCCGCTCAGCAGCGTCGAGCGTCCGATGAACTGAGCGACATAATTCGTCTTCGGCTCGTCGTAGATTTCTTCCGGCGTACCGACCTGCTCAAAGCGTCCGCCGCGCATGACGGCGATGCGGTCGGACATGTTGATGGCTTCTTCCTGATCGTGGGTGATGTAGACGAAGGTGATGCCGAGCTTCTTTTGCAGCCGCTTGAGCTCCAGCTGCATCTGGCGGCGAAGCTGGAGGTCGAGCGCACCGAGCGGCTCATCCAGCAGCAGCAGCGCCGGTTCCGGCGCGAGTGCGCGGGCGATGGCGATGCGCTGACGCTGTCCGCCGGAAAGCTGGGCGGGCATGCGATTGGCGTATTCGCTCATCTGAACCAGATCGAGCATCTCCTCAACACGCGCCGCCGCGGCTTTTTTATCCATGCCGTGAACGCGCAGACCGTAGCCGACGTTTTTTGCCACGTTCATATGCGGAAAAAGTGCGTAGCTCTGGAAAACCGTATTGACGGGACGCTTTTCCGGAGGCAGGTCGGTGACATCTTTTCCGTTCAGAATGACGCTGCCTTCATCAGGCGTTTCCAAACCGGAGATGATGCGCAGGGTTGTCGTCTTGCCGCAGCCCGACGCGCCGAGCAGCGTGACGAATTCGCCGCGGGCAACGTCAAGGGAGATATCGCGAAGGACGTCTCCCTCGCCGAAATCCTTGGAAATATGCTGTAAAGAAAGAAGGGTATCCTGCATGTTATCCTCCCTGAAATCATGCTTTGTATTTCTAGGGTTCAACCGATAAAAACAGCATGATTATATGCTATGAAAGCCGCTGTGTCAATATGAAAGTTCAGCATGAAAATTGTGCGGGTTTAATCCTGCTAAACACAGGCATATAAAACGAAGCGGAAAGCATGGGACACGGAGCGCGGCTTCACATGAAAACAGGCTGTCAGACCGGAACCGAGTCCCCGAAAAAGCAGCATACGCCTTGTTTTTTGGGGAATCATCGGCTTCTCAGCCCGACAGCCTCTTGAAATTCAATAATTGCTTTCTCCGGCGAATGCACGGATCGCCTCGCTGCGGTTGTCGCCCAGAACCTGCTGTGCGGGTCCGTCCTCAACGACGCGCCCGTCTGCCATATAGATGACGCGGTCCGCGACGTCGCGGGCGAAATTCATTTCATGGGTAACGACGATCATCGTGCGCTTTTCGTCGGCAAGCTGACGGATGACGCCCAGCACCTCCTGCGTGAGCTGAGGATCCAGTGCGCTGGTCGGCTCGTCGAAGCAGAGGATTTCCGGATCCATGGCGAGTGCGCGGGCGATGGCGACGCGCTGGCACTGTCCGCCGGAGAGGTTGCAGGGGTAAGCGCCTGCCTTGTCCGCCAGACCGACCTTTTCCAGCAGGAGCATGGCTTTCTGCTCGGCTTCCTGACGGCTGCGATGCAGAACGAGCTGCTGGGGCGCGGTGAGGTTGCGCAGAACGGTGTAATGCGGGAAGAGGTGATAATCCTGAAAGACCAGACCCATTTTCAGGCATAGACCGCGCAGGTCTTTTTCCTTTTGATAATGTGCCGTGTTGTCCGCGCCGGTCGTGACCATCGGCTGACCGTCGATGCGGATTTCGCCGCTGTCGATGGTTTCCAAGTGGTTCAGGCAGCGCAGGAGCGTGCTTTTGCCCGAACCGCTTCTGCCGATGATGGCGACGACTTCGCCGCGTGCGACGCGGACGGTCACGCCCTTCAGCACCTCGTTATCCCCGAATTTTTTCTGAATGTCGATCGCCTGAAGCATGATAGGTCTCCTTTGGGTCAGTCTTTGTAATACGCCATGCGGCGGTTAAGGCGGTTGAAGATGAGCGAAACCACGCCGTTCATCAGCAGATAGAACAAACCCGCGACGAACAGCGGCTCAATCGACGCCGTGCGGCTCGCTTCGTTCTTCGCCGCCCGGAACAATTCGGAAACGGCGATGACATTTGCCAGCGAGGTATCCTTGACCAGCGTGATGACCTCGTTGCTGACCGGCAGAAGGACGCGCTTCGCCACCTGAGGCAGGACGATATGGAAAAACGTCTGCGCCTTCGTCAAGCCGAGAACCTGACTGGCTTCGTGCTGCCCGACCGGAATGGATTGGATGCCGCCGCGGAAGATCTCGGCAAAATATGCCGCATAGTTCAGCGAGAAGGACAGGATGGTGGCGTTCATGCGATCCAGATTCACGCCGGTCAATGTCGGGATGGCGAAATAGATGGCGAAAATCTGGAGCATCAGCGGCGTGCCGCGCATCACGAGGATATACAGCGAGATCGGTGCGCTGATGATCTTCCTTTTGCTCATGCGCAGAAGCGCAAGGGCAAGACCGAGCGGCAGGGAGAAAATCAGCGTGAAACAGAAGATGAGCAGCGTGTTGCCAAAACCGCCCATCATGGAGAGAATCAGCTTCATCAGCGCGTCGAAATTGTTGAAATACCTCATGAAAGCCTCCGGGGTTCAGGAATTTTGGGGTAGGAGGGAAATCGCGAGAAAAGGGCGCCTTGCGGCAGCCCAATCGTTTTCCCTTGTTTTATTTCTTGTAATCTGCGGCGTACTTGGAAACCAGCGTGATGTCGTTTGCGAACCAGTTGGCGCGGATGGCGTCGAGCGTGCCGTCCTCAGCCATGGCGATGAGCGTTTCGCTGACGGCGTTCGCGAGCGTATCCTCGCCCTTGCGGAAGGCGATGCCGTATTCCTCGGCGTCCATGACCTCCGGCAGAACGGTGAAGAGCGTCGGGTCATCCTGCTGAGCGATGTAGTAGTTGCCGACAACGGAGTCAATCAGCAGAACGTCGATGCCGCCCAGCTTGAGATCCATCAGCGCGGCGACGAAATCATCATACAGCGCGACTTCCGCGACGGAGTCCTTGAGGTCAGGGTTGGCGTTCAGCACGTCTACCGAGCTGGAGCCCGCCTGCGTGCCCAGCACCTTGCCCGCCAGCTCATCCTTGGATGTGATGCCGGAATCCGTGCGGACGACGAGAATCTGCTCGTTGGCGAGATACGGAATGGAGAAGGTCATCTGCTCCATGCGTTCGGTGGTCATCGTCAGACCGGACCAGATGCAGTCGATGTTTTTGCCCGAAAGCTCAAGCTCCTTGGAGTCCCACGCGATCGGCTGGAGGACAAGCTCCACACCCAGACGCGAGGTCACTTCCTTCGCCAGGTCGATGTCGAAGCCGACGTAATCGCCCTTTTCATCGACGAAGCCCATCGGCGGATACTCCTCATCAAAGCCCATCACGAAAGTTCCCTTTGCCTGCACATCGGCAAGACCGGTATCTTCAGCAAGGGCGGCGGCGCAGCAGAGCGTCATCACAGAGGCAAGCAGAGCGGCAAGAAACTTTTTCATAGGGGGGTTGCTCCTTTCTTCGTAGCTCCGGAACGGAGTCCGGATGGTTCGCTTTAATGTGCTATCGCTTTAACGTGATAAAGCATACCACGAAGACGGGGTGGTTGTCAACTGTTTTTTTCAGATTTTTTCAACGTATAGGAAATTGCATAAAACCGCCTGCGTGAGCAAGACTTTGATGCGTGGCAGACTTCGGCGGAGGTGAAGGCGGGCTCAGCCCGCTCAGGCTGTAGACAAAAAGCTATTCTCCCCCGAAGGGGGAGAATAGCCCTTTCAGCAGATTGAAAGACGAAAGCGGCGGGCAGATCCGTTCTTGCGCTTGATCCGCATGTGCGCTATAATGCTTTACAACATTAAAGTGATGAAAGAAGGGCTTTCCCATGCGAATCCGCTATATTCCCGCTGACCCTGCCGGCAATCTGACGGCGTTGACGCTGACGCAGGTCAGACCCGAAGAACGCGCTGCTGTCGCCGCGCAGATGATGGCGCATTGTCCGGAGGGGTTCGAGCAGGTCGGCTTTATCGGGGAGAATGCGGCAAAGGCGGCGCTTCCGAGGCTGGATATGATGGGCGGAGAATTCTGCGGAAACGCGGCGCGGGCGTTTGCCTGCTGGGTGGATCGGCAGAGGGGCGGCGGGGAAAGCTCGCTGAACATCTCCATCAGCGGCGCGTGTCAGCCGGTCGCCGTCGAGCTTGACGCGGCGCACGGCAAGGCGTATGCGCAGATGCCGATTCCCATCGGGCTGGAAGAGATTCGGGTCATGGGGCGCACCGTGCCGGTCGTCCATATGGAAGGCATTGACCATGCACTGATGCCGGACTGTGCGCCGTCGCAGGAGCTGGCGCAGGCGGTATGGAAAGCCATGCCCGCTCAGGATGCGCAGGGCGTCATGTTTATACAAAACACGACCATGACACCGCTGGTGTACGTCGCCGCGACGGGCACGCGGGTATGGGAAAGCAGCTGCGGTTCCGGAACGGTTGCGCTGGCGTGGTATCTCGCCCGAAAGCTGGCGGACGGGGAACATGGCTTTGCGTTTGACGAGCCGGGCGGAAGGCTTGAGGCGCGGGTGACGATGCGCATGGGCAGGGCGGTTCGCATCGCCATGGGCGGAAGCGTGCTTTTGGGAGAAGAGAGGGAAATCGAATTGTAAAAAGTCGATGTCCCGCGAACAAAAATCACCTCCTGCGCCCGTCTATATAGGTGAAATACGAAAGCAGGTTGATTTGCCGACGGGCGGACGCGCCTAATGGCAGGAGGAGGAGTGATTTCTTTGACAGACACCTTGCAGGGCTGGACGGCGGAAAGGCTGATCGACGAATACGGCGACGAGCTGCTCCGGCTGTGCCTGTTTTATATGGGAGACAGACAGCTTGCCGAGGACGCTTTTCAGGAGACGATGGTCAAGGCGTGGCGTGCCCTGGAAAATTTCAGGGGCGAGAGCGGGATGAAAACATGGCTGTTTCATATTGCCGTCAATACCTGTCGGGATATGCTCCGAAGCGGATGGTTCAGGATGCGGAAAAAGAGCGTGCCGCTGGATGTCATGCCGGAATTGGAGCAGCAGGAGGACGAGCATGCGCGGGAGATTGCCGCCGCCGTGCTGAGCCTGCCGGGAAAATACCGCGAGGTCATGGTGCTGTATTATGAACAGGGCATGCGCATTCGGGAAATCGCCGAGGCGCTGCATATGCCGCTGAATTCCGTATCGAGCAGACTGCGGCGTGCGAAAGCGCTGCTCAGGAATGAAGTGGAAGGGGGAAACGACGCATGAAAGGGCAGGAAATCAGACAGGGCTTAAAGACGGCGGAGGAAGATGTGCGGGTTTCGCCTATGCTGCGTGCAAGGACGCTGCGTGCCATGCGCGAGAGCGGGAAACCCAAAACCGGAAGGGCGAAGAAAAAGGCATCGTTTGTTTTGGCGGCGGCGCTGGTGTGCGTGATGCTGACGGCTGTGGCTCTGGCGGCGGCGAATCGGGCGGGTATGCTCGATTTCATCGGGAGATATCCCAACGCCGAACTGCCGGATAACGCCGCCGATTATGTGCATCCGGCGGATGCGGCGGGAAAGACCGCGGGGCTGTCCGCGCATGTCAGGGAAGAATTCTATGACGGCAGGACATTGCGGCTGACGGTCGATGTTGCGATGGAAAACCAGAAAGCGATTCTGCTCGGTCTGGATTACATGCCGACGGACAGATGGCAGAGCCTGATTCATATGGCGGGCGATGAGGAAGACGAAACGGATACGCGCTCCATTCTGGATGTCTACCGACAGGACGGCTATGAAGCAATGTATAACATGAGCGTGTATACGAAGGAAGATCAGGGCGGCATGGGCGTCAGCAGAAGCGGCTATGACATAGTGCTGGGCGAGGACGGCACATTGACCTGCTATATCGAGCAGACCTATGATACGGATGAGCCGAAGCGGACGGTCGAGCTGAATATCCGTGCGACGCGGTATCGTGAGGAAGACGGAACCATGCGGCGGGAGAGCGAACCGTGCGCGGAGATGAAGCTCTCGTTCGCGGTTGTCTCCTCGGCGCAGGAGGATGCGTCGGAGGACACATGGGTCAGCACGGAGCCGGTCGATTACGCGGAGGTCGGCGTGCGCATCGACAAAGTGACGATGATGATTAAGCCGCTGGAAATCTACTATACAATCGACTATACGGTGACGAACAGGGAAAAATTTGCTGCACTGGACGGCGGGCTGGATTTTGAAATCATCGACCCGAACAGCGGCGCGGCGGAATATTGGGAACAGCGGCTCAAGGATGGTCCGTCCGGCGCAGGCTCAAGCGGACCGACCGACGGTGGCGATTTGGACACGGCGGTCACATGGCAGCAGGAGGGAACGCTTGCGCTGAGCGAATGGGCGCAGAGCTATACCCTGCGGGCGTACAGCGCATGGGAAAAGACGCGGTATGACACGCATACCATCCGGATGACGCAGAAGAATTGATGAAAGATCGAGAAACTGCAAGAATATAAAGCGGGCAATCCCCTGTGTGTAAAAAAGAAGGGCTGTCAAGATTAAACCGAATGTTTCAAGAAGCAAATCTCTAAGCATTTTGGGATATGGGGCTTTGCCCCATCGCCCCACCAAAGGGCTTTTCGAGCGTTTACGGCGCCCGTTTGGCGCATCGCCCTTTGGAAACCTTCGGGCGCAAATACTTCGTTTTATTCTTGAAATATCGGTGTTACTAGCTTGACAGCCTCTTCTTTACTTTGCTTTGCGCCGGATTAAACCGCCGACACGTTGACCGAATGTGAAAACATGATATAATGCAGACAGAAGCCCATAAAAAGATTCAAACGAAACAGGGGGGAACCGTCCGTGTCCGATAAAGCCGAAAACTACACCATGCGCGTCTTCTATCTGCTTGCCATCGTCTTTGTCGTCGATGGGCATATACAGAAGGGACACATGTTTGAAATGAACGGTCTTTTTCGATACTATTCCTTTCATTTGATGATGTTTGCCTTCGGTTCGGGCTACTTCTTTAAGCTGTACGGCAAGCTCGTGAACGATGTGCTGCACAGGGCGAAAAAGCTGCTGCTCCCGCTGTATTTCTGGAATCTGGTATACGGCGTCGGCGCGGCGGCTCTGCGCAGGTTCGGCGGGTTTGAGCTGGGCGAACCCCTTTCGGCGTACACCCTGCTGCTTGCGCCGCTGGCGGACGGAGAGCATTTCGTCTGGAATCTCGGTTCGTGGTTCATCTTTCCGCTCTTCTGCGTGCAGGTGTTCTATGCCCTGATTCACAGGCTGTCGCGCCTTTGGCATGAAAACGAGGTCATGACCTTTCTGCTCTGCCTGATTCCCGGATGCGTGGCGGTTCAGCTCTGCTATACGGGCAGGCAGGATGCGCTGCCGCTCTGGATGCTGCGCCCGATGATTCTTCTGCCGGGGTTTGCAGGCGGCATACTCTATCGCCGCGTGTTGGAGCGGCGCGACCATCTGCCCACCGTGCCGTATCTCATCGGCATCGTCATCCTGCGTGCGCTGCTGTGTGCGCGGTATGAGAATCTGGCGTACCTGCTTTCGGATTGCTCGTACTTTGTCTGCGATGCGTTCGGCGTTTACGCGGGCGCGGCGCTGGCGATCGCGTTTTATCTGCGCATTTCCCGCCTGCTTGCGCCGTATATCGGCAAAAGCCGCCTTGCACTGGCAATCAGCCGCAATACCTTTGATTTGATGATGCACCATTACATGGGCTTTTTCGCGCTGAACGGCTTCTTCCTTGTTGTGCATATGCTGGGGCTTGGCGCGGCGGATTTCAGCGTGCATAGCTTCCGAACGGATGCCAACTATCTCTATGTATCGGGCAATCATGCGGAGTGGGGCGTGCTGTATCTGCTCTGCGGCGTGACGCTTCCGCTGCTCATCGGGCAGACGGTGCGCAAGCTGGGGCTATGTGTCAAAACGCGGCTTCCAGCATGCCCTTCTCGCCGACATAAACAGGAATCTGATTCTGCTCGATGACCTGATTTCCGCGTGAAAGGCTGGCGAAGAGCGTCAGCACGCAGACACTGCGAGGAAGCGTACATTCCAGCAGACCGATTTCCCCGCCGTCGGGCGGACAGGGACGCTTGAGCGTCGCCAGCTTTTTTCCGTTTTCATCCTCCAGGTAGGCGCGGACGATTAAATCGTCTGCGCTTTTTTCAGGTTCGACGAAGGCGCGAATCGACGCGCTGAAACGGGAACCGGCAAACCACGCGCCGCGAAGCGGAAGTGCGCTGATATGCGTCGGCGCGAGCGCGGTCTGCAAAGCGGCATAAACGTCTTCATCCTGCCAGACGCCGGGCGCACAGAGCGAACCCGAAAAACGCCCCTGCCGCGCCGCCTCCGCGCTGAGCCGAACGCGGACAGCGCGAAGCCACAGCAAAACGGCGGCGACATCCGGACTCTGCGGATCGAGCGGTTTGCCCGCGGCTTCCAAGAGCAATTCGGCGGGAGACATATCCGCGGGCGGCGTCCGCAGACAGGCGGTCAAGCCGCAGAGCTGCCATGCGTCCAGAAGGGGCAGACTGCGCATGCGCGGCATTGGGGCATTGCCGAAGGACACACAGGCGTGGCGGGAGAGCCGTTCGCGCAGGGCGTCCGTGACGACGGGATGAAAGACGCCGATGCCGGAAAGCGTCATCCTTCGATAGAAGAGATCCGGCGCGGGTGTATCCAGCCGAAGCCCGGGCAGGCACATCGGCGAAAGCCGCGCCAGCAGCGCATCGGGGGCGGCGCATTCCTCGGGCAGGAGCGGAAGGTCGTAATCCGCCGGTCTGCCGGAATAGCCGCAGGAAACCGTCTGTTCGTCACAGCGTGAACCGGGGAAGAACGTGCCGCGATGCAGCCTGCGCTTGAAGAGCGTCAGGCGGACGGCGCAGCCCGCATACGGCGAGCCGGGCAGAAAGCGCGGCGCGGGGAAGGAAAACGTTTTGGTGACGGACTGCTGTTCTCCGGAAGAGAGGAAAAGCGCATCGTCGTAAACGGGCGGTTCATTCTCCGCACAGGCGGTCTGCACGCGGAGCAGATAATCGCCTGTATTCATCGCGCAGACCGTTGTTTGTAGGCGGACGGTCTGCGTCTGGGCATCCGGAATCAGAACCGTATCCCGCAGGCGGGCATGGGAAACCGCATGCAGACAGACGCCGCCCAGCACGCCGGCGGGGCGGGATGCGTCAAAGCAAAGGCGGACGGTCTGCCTGCGCCCGAGGTGGAGCGCACGGAACAGCGGAACGCGGAGCATGCCGTCCTTCGGATTTTGGAAGGAGGCGGCGGGCGTATCGTCGATGAACACGCGCCCCCTGCCGCGGATCAGCTCAAAGACCAGCTCGGCGTCCTGCGCATGCAGTTTGCCGAAATCCAGCTCGAGCCGCAGTTCTGCCGCGCCGCGCACATCCTCCGGAAGGGCGGCGGGCAGGGGAAACGGCGCATCGGTCGGCGCGGCTTCCGATGAATCGGGACAGGCGCTTTCGCCCAGCAGGTCGCTGAAATCCGCCAGCGCGTCCGCGCCGGGCAGATGAAACGCCGTGTCGGGTTCGCTTTCTGTCAGGCGGGCGGGCAGGTCGTCGGCGAAAATGCGCCAGCCGGTGTTCAGCGGTCGCACGGCTTCTCTTCCTTTTGGCGAAGGATGGCTTCACGCGCCATCATCAACCCGCAGATGGTCTTGCTGTCGTGAATTTCGCCGCGCATGATCATCTCAAACGCTTCTTCCAGCGGCAGGCGGCAAAGCCCGAGGAACTCGTCTTCATCCGGATGCGTTTCGCCCTGAGAAAGCCCCTGCGCCAGATAGATGGCGATTTTTTCCGTGCAGAAGCCCGGCGTGGTCAAAATCGTGGTCAGGTGGGTCATATGCTCGGCGGAAAGCCCGGTTTCCTCTTTCAGTTCGCGAACGGCGCAGTCAAGCGGGTCTTCGTCGGCGCTGTCGAGCTTGCCTGCGGGGATTTCCAGCGTCATGCGGTCGGCGGCGACGCGATACTGGCGAACCAGCAGCGTGTCTCCGTTGGGGAAAACGGGAATGACCGCCGCCGCGCCCTTGTGCAGAACAAGCTCGCGAAACGCCTGCCGCCCGTTCGGGCAGGTGACCGTCCATTTTTCAACGTGCAGAATATGTCCCTCGTAAATGCTTTCTTTGCTGACGGGAACTTCGCGCAGAGCGCTGTCATCCATAGGCTGTTTCATATTCAAGAAAAAGACTCCTTTCATCCATGCGAGTGAATACGGATAATTTCTCTTTGCATGGGATAAATCCCTGCCTTTGATTCGTCTTATACGCAGAAGGACGCTGCGAATCTCTGCCAAAACAGGCGGCGGAGTTGACAGGCGGCGTTTCCCGCTTTACAATGAGGAGCAGGAAAAGAGATTCATGGGCGTGCATACCGGACAGGATGAGCAAGCCCTTGGTTCACCTGAAAAGGAGGATACAATCATGATGAAGCGATTCATCCGCAGGATGACGGCTTTCGCGCTCAGCGCCATGCTGCTGACCGCGCCGATGGCGCAGGCTCAGGAGCTGACGACGCCCGAAGGCGCATGGCTGTCGGTTGAGGTCGTCGTTACGCTGGAGGATGGCAGCCAGTTCAGTCTGGATGTGACCCCTGTAACGACGACGCTGGGCAGCACGGTCTACTGGATTGACGACAGTATGCTCAGCGACGCAGAGCGTGCCGCGCTTGCGAACGCACAGCTCAGGCTGGTGACGGATACGGGCGAAATTTACAGCGAAATGCCCCTTGTCGGAACGGGACTGGAGAACACGCTGGATTACCCGATATCGGTGGCTAATCCGCTCGATCCGACTTCCGGACTGACGCTCATGCGTGCCGGCTATGCCGCGCCGATGACCGAGGAGGAAGCCGACGCCGTGCTGAGCCAGTTCGGCTTTGAAACGCCTGCTCCGACGGAAGAGCCGATTATTGAAGAAACGCCGATTCCTACGGAAGAGCCGATTATCGAGGAGACGCCGATTCCGACGGAAGAGCCGATCATCGAAGAGACGCCGATTCCTACAGAAGAGCCGATCATCGAGGAGACGCCGATTCCCACGGAAGAGCCGATTATCGAGACGCCGATTCCGACGGAAGAACCCACGGCAGAGCCGACGGTTGAGATGCCGCTGTATGCGACGGTCAATCAGCCGGAAACGATGCTCTTCTTTGATGCGAACGAATGGGATGCCAAGGGCAGCCTGAATCCGGGCGATGTGCTTTTCGTCAACAGCTATGTGTTTGACGAATCGGGCCGCCTCTGGTATGGGGTTGCGGACTATCGCTCGATGGAAGAGGGATGGGTCATTGCCGAACAGGTGACGGGCATTGATGAAGCCGCCGCTCAGATTCTGATGGCGAAGATTGATGCCGAAACCGCTGAACCGGAGGAAACCCCTGTCCCTACGGAAGAGCCGATCATCGAGACGCCAATTCCTACGGAAGAGCCGATTATCGAGGAAACGCCGATTCCGACGGAAGAACCCACGGCAGAGCCGACGGTTGAAATGCCGCTGTATGCGACGGTCAACCAGCCGGAGACGATGCTCTTCTTTGATGCGAATGAATGGGACACCAAGGGTGTCCTGAATCCGGGCGATGTGCTTTTCGTCAACAGCTATGTGTTTGACGAATCGGGCCGCCTCTGGTATGGGGTTGCGG
>CAKUCW010000021.1 GCA_934643825.1 uncultured Clostridia bacterium
ACTTCTTCCTCCAAGTTATCGAATGTTTCAACCTCCTGCGGTGCTTTATGATAGTATGATATTTGTAACGGATGCGAGCCCTACAAAAATATTAGAAGAATAACGTATGCAAAACTTCCAGTTTGTTGTACTCGCCCATAATATGGACATGGCAGGTATACCGGCTATTTTTCCGATGACCAGCGTGTAAAATCCATCGAAGGACAAGTCACGGAAGCAGGCGCTTCTGGTTCGGATTTGGTTTCATCTGTCGCACCAATTAAACGAAATCCCCCGTCCGAACCGGACAGGGGATTTTTTATACGAACGATATGCTTATTTGACTTCGATCATTTCGCCCTGATGCAGACGGGACTTTTCAGCCGCGTCGCAGACAAGGTGGCTTTCCACAGAGCGGGTCAGCGTCGTCATGCGGGCAGAATCGCCTTCCTCACCGCGCAGGAGGGAGAGCAGGTCATGCACAATGCCCTCATCGCCGCCGCCGTGACCGAAGGAATCTCCGGGCGCATTGCGTAGGTCAATGGTTTCAACCTTTCCGCCGAATGGATGAATTTCGATGGTGCGGCGCGACAAATCGCCGTAGATATCGCCCTTCGTGCCCATCAGGTGAATCTCGCGTCCGCCCTCCGCGGTGAATGCGCACATCGTAAAGGAAATCGTCGAGTTATCCTCCAGCAGCATATTGACTACCTGATGATCCACGACGTTGTTATCGCAATGATACACGCAGCGGCCATACGGACCCGTGAGCAGGGCTTCCTCGATGCCCTCGCGGGTCGGCTCCTGACACAGCACGTTCAGCGGCCAATCCCGCTCTCCGGCATCATAGCGTTCCAGATAGAACTTCGGCGCACTGTACAGGCAGTCATCCTTATGCGGACAATCCACGCACCGCTCCGCAGCGCCCTCCGGCGCATTCTCCGGCTTAAACCACGTCAGGCTGCCAAAGGAGGAAACCGCCTTGCAGCGCTTGCCCGTCAGCCACAGCAGGATATCCATATCATGGCAGCACTTTTGCAGGATCATCGGGCTGGACGTATCGCTGTTGCGCCAGTTTCCGCGCACAAAGCTGTGCGCCTGATGCCAATAGCAGACCTTTTCAACCGCACGCACGGAGACCACGTCGCCAATGGTTCCTTCATCCAGAATGCTCTTCAGGCGGCGATAGAAGGGCGTATAGCGCAGAACGTGACCCACGATCACCTTGCGCCCCAGCTTTTCCGCCAGCTCTGCCAGCTCTCTGCATTCGTCCATGTTCGGGGAAACCGGCTTTTCCAGCAGCAGATCATAGCCCTTGAGCATCGCCGCTTTTGCCTCGCGGTAGTGATCCTGATCCATGGTGCAGATGAACGCCGCATCCGCAAGCTTCTCCTGCTCAAACATTTCCTCGGCGCTGGAGAAGCAGCGCTCGGCAGGCACGTTATACTTCTTCGCCGCACGCTCTACGCGGTCGGGAAGAATATCCGCCACGGCTACGATCTTCATTTCCTCCGGCGCGGCGTCCGCATACCGCGCATATGCATCCATGCCGCGGGAACCCAAACCCGCAATGGCAACGGTAATCTGTTTCATGGTCTTATTCCTCTCTTTCAGCCTCGTATCGGTTTTTCTTTTTCGCAATCCATAAAGTATTTCGCTGCGCCGATCATGCCCGCTTCATTGCCGAGGGTGGCGCGGCTGATGTGCAGCTGTTCGGCAAAGCGCGGCATCACGCCCGACAGCACCCGCGCACGCAGCGGCTCCAGCAGCAGCTTTTCCTGTGCGCTCACGCCCCCGCCAATCAGCACCAGCTCCGGATTGAAGATATGCACCAAACCGGTTATGCCCGCGGCAACGTCGTCAAGCCATTCATCCAGCGCCTGACGAAGCAGCTCATCGCCCTGCGCCGCACCCTCAAAGATCATGCGTCCATCCAGCCCGGATCGCCCCGTCATCCTCTTTGCCCGGGCAATCAGCGCCGTGGTCGAAGCATATTCCTCCAGACAGCCCCGCTTGCCGCACGGGCAGGGAACGCCGTTCTGATATAGGGTGAAATGCCCCAGTTCGCCCGCAATGCCGCGTGCGCCGCTGTACAGCCTGCCGTTGAGAATCAGTCCGCCGCCCACGCCGGTGCCCAGCGTCAGCATCACAACCTGACGATAGCCCCGGGCGCCGCCGACAAAAAGCTCGCCCAGCGCCGCCGCATTGGCGTCATTCAGCGCCCACACGGGCACATGCAGCGCCTGTTCCGTATCCGCCTTGAGCTGTGCGCCCTCATAATGCGCAACCTTTCCGTTTGTGCCGATGACAACGCCATTGACGTCGTCAATCTGCCCGGTAGCGGAAATTCCAACGCCTTCCACCGTGGCATTCTCCGTGCGCAAAAACGCTTTCGCCGCACGGATGACCGTGGTCAGAATCGGCGTTTCATAGCCGTCAAAGCAAACGCTGACCTCCGTTCGGGCATGGACGCGTCCATCCCGATCCACAAGCCCCAGCTTGACCGACGTTCCGCCAATATCCACACCGAGGATCATGGCGTTGCCTCCTTTCTACGCGGCAGTTCTTTTCGATAGCATCAGTGCAGATCCGCAACCGCCGCCATGAATCGCTGCGCAATCTCCAGCGGACGGGTGATTGCGCCGCCGACCACCACAGCCCACGCGCCCAGCTCCAGCATCTTCCGCGCCTGTTCCGGCGTGTGAACCCTGCCTTCGGCAATCACCGGACAGGGCAGCGCCTTGACCAGCCGCTCCACCAGTTCAAAATTGGGATCCCCCTTCTGATCGGAGGTTTGCGGGGTATAGCCATTCATGGTGGTGCCGACCAGATCCGCGCCCGCCTCGTATGCCGCAACGGCTTCTTCATAGGTGGCGCAGTCCGCCATGATGATGATATTCGGATATTTTTCCTTGACCCGCTTCAAAAACTCGCCGGGGGGCAGCCCGTCGCCGCGTGTGCAGTCGGTGCAGTCGATCGACACGATGTCCGCCAGGGCTTCCATGCATTCATCGACTTCCCGCATGGTCATCGTAATGCGGCCCGTATAGCCGGGATATTCCCGCTTGATCAGACCGATCACCGGCAGACCCGTTTCTTCCTTGATGCCGACAATGTCCCGCGCCGAGCTGGTGCGAATCATTTTCGCGCCGGACAGCTTGGCTGCCCGCGCCATCAGCGGCATGATCGAGCGCTCTTTGTCATAAAGCGGCTCTCCGGGCGTCGCCTGACAGGAAACGATGATCGTTCCCTTCATCAGGGCAAAAAGCTCTTCCTTCGTCATGCTTCTTCCACCCTTCAGATTGCCTTGCCGTCAGCCAGCCCCTCCCGGGCATAAGCCGCGTCAATCAGCTCGCAGCAGTGTGCCACAACCGGCGCATCCGCTTCCGTGAGGTTCATCAGCGGCTTGCGCACGCCGCCGCATTCCACGCCGCAGCGGGCAGCCAGCACGCCCTTGATGACCGCATACATATTCCCCTTGCCGGAGCAGAGCGCGGTGATGATCTCGTTGATCTGATACTGCACGCGCTGAGCGCCCGCAAAGTCGCCCTTTTGCAGCAGCTGCTCCGCCTTGAGGAACAGGCGCGGCATGGACGCATACGTTCCGCCGATGCCCGCGTCCGCGCCCATGATGCGTCCGCCGACGTACTGCTCGTCCGGGCCGTTGAACACGGTGAAATCCTTGCCGCCCGCCGCCTTGAAAATCTGGATATCCTGCGTCGGCATGGAAGAGTTCTTCACGCCCACCACGTTGGGGTTGTTCAGCATCTTCTTCAGCAGCGGCAGGGTCAGCGCCACGCCCGCCAGCTGGGGAATGTTGTAAATAATAAAGGGCGTTTTGGGCGCGGCGGCAGAAATGTCGTTCCAGTAAGCCGCAATCGCGTCATCCGGCAGATGGAAGTAAATCGGCGGAATGGCAGCAATCGCGTCCACGCCCATGCTCTCCGCGTGAGCCGCCAACTTCTGGCTGTCCCGAGTGTTGTTGCATGCGACATGGCAGATGATCTTCATCTTGCCGCCGACCGCGTGCATGACCGCCTCAAGGGTCTTGATGCGCTCATCCACATCCAGATAAATGCACTCACCGGAGGAACCGCCGATATACAGACCCTGCACGCCTTCATTCAGCAAATGCAGAGCGAGCGCCTCGGTGCGCTCCGCGCTTACGTTGCCGTCTGCATCATAGCAGGCATAGAATGCCGGATTGATTCCCGAAAACTGACTGCTCATTTTCTTTTGCTCCTCACTTCAATATCGTTATTGTTCAGCAGATTTGCTGTGAAAAGGTCTGATCGACCCTTGGTTACGCAAGTGTCAGGCGCGACAGGCGCAGCCTGGACAGGCAGCTGCCGTCCTCCGCGCCGCCCGCGCAATATGCCAGCAGGATGGTTCCTGCGTCTTCCTCCATCAGCGCAGTATAGCAATAGCCATGGTCGCCTTCGTCCTCGATCGCCTCCGGCGCCGTCCATGTCAAGCCATCGTCCGCGCTCAGGCGCACGGAAAGAGGTGTTCTGCCTCCGTTCCAGCCGCCGCGAACCTCAATGTTTCGTCCGTTGTACAGCGGAATGGGATTGTAGACCGCCAGCAGTCTCCCATCCTGCAGGCGCAGCACGCTCAGCGGAGAAAGCGGCGATGTGAACCGGGAAGGTTCCGGCGGCGTCCATCGTCTGCCGCCGTCAAAGGAGAACATCTCCCATTGTGCGCCCAGATCGGTACGCGCCCAAGCCCACAGACGCCCATCCTGCATTTCCATCACGCCCGGCTCCTGCATCCCGCTTGCGCATTTGTTGGGATAGGGATGCACGCCCTTGCCGGGCATCTCCGTAAAGGTGTGTCCATCATCCTCAGAGAGGAAGAACACCGCTTCGGCTCGCGTGTCAAAGTACACGCTGCCATCTGCCCGCTGCATCTTCTTATGCTCCGCAGCAGGCACGAGGATGTTTCCGTTGCGCAGACGGATCACCCGGTCATTGTTCACCACGAAAAAGCCCGGCCGCGTGGTCACGGGGGTGGGCGCAGACCAGCTCTGCCCTTCATCCTTCGAACGCCGCAGCACCATCTCCAGCAAAGTCTGCCCGATCCGGCGCAGATAGAACATGCCGACGTCCCCGTCCTGCATGCGCATCAGCGTCAGGGACATCAGGTTCATGGCTCCGTCTTCGCCGGAGGGAATGATTTCATGCGGCTGTCCGGGTACACCCTGAGCGTCCAGTGTCAGCGCCCAGAGAGCCGCCGCCGCATCGTCATCCGCGCCCTGCGTAAAATGACTGTACACAAACAGCGTCCTGCCATCCTTCAAGGGAAGAAACGAGCCTTCGCTGTTGCGGGGATTTCCCGGAATAGGCGGAAAATCCGCAAGACGCTCAAGCTTCATCATCCAGCAACTCCTTTCGGTCGGCTCTTGGCAGAGCCAGCCCTCACGCCCTCGGTCAGGCACTTTTGAAGCACAAAAGCCGCGCAGTCCCGCAAGAGGCGTCACCGCCGCATCTTGTGTGATAAGCATATCAGGCACATGCTTCAGTCAATTCGTTTATACTACTTTCAAAAGTGCTTGTCAAGAAGTCTTTCAAGGGCATTTGAAACTTCATTTTTATATATTTGCGTTCTGTATTTTGCAGTCCTTCCAGTCATCTGACACCGCATAGGCTCCGACAGCAAAAGCATCGCTTTTTAACTTTGTAGGATAAATTCATCTAAAAAATATCCTACAATCTCTCATTTCGCACATTTTGTGGGGTGGACAAATCTCCTTTTTTCCTTTATGATTAACACAGAGACCAATCCGCGATG
The DNA here is from genome assembly GCA_934643825.1 of uncultured Clostridia bacterium. Lineage (GTDB taxonomy): Bacteria > Bacillota > Clostridia > Christensenellales > Aristaeellaceae > Ventricola. Next base: position 5,770 of record CAKUCW010000021.1, read on the forward strand.
ATGAGAGGGGTTGCTAAAACACATGTCCATCGATCAAAAGGAAAAACGCTATACAACCGTTTACAAGCAGCTGCGCCTATACATTCTTGAGCACAATCTCCAGCCCGGCGACGTACTGCCTACAGAGCAGGAGCTTTGCGAAATGTACGGCGTAAGCCGCAACGTTCTGCGAGAAGCGCTGAAGGGCTTGGCGGTCATGGGCGTCATCAAAGGGCAGCCCGGACGCGGCAACGTCGTTCAGCCGTTCTCCGTGGAAGACCTGATGAGCAACGTACTTTTCTGCACCGCCCGGGATAACACGGAGATCGTCGCTCATCTGCTGGATGTGCGCAAAAAGCTGGAACTGGCATACATGCGTGAAGCCTATCAGACGCTCACACCGTCGGATATCCAGCATATCCGCACCATTTTGGAGCGCATCAAGAACGAATGGAAGCAGAACATCTATTTCCACGCCGACGACCGAGAATTCCACATGGCGCTGTTCTCCCGCGTACACAACGACGCGCTGCACGCCATCTTCTCCTGCATTTGGGATTTGGACGAGAATTTCCAAATCACCAAGAAGATGCAGTACTTAGGACAGTCAAAGACGATTACCAAGCATGAAAACATCGTACTGGCATTGGAGCAGCGCAACCAGGAAGCCTTCGAAGCCGCCATGATGGTTCATTTCTCCTCCGGCAAATACGCCGTAGGCGTCAAGGACAGCGAGCTGACATTCGAAGAATATTGATTGCCTCGCACGCCGCCGTTCCCATCCGCATTCAAAAAAGCTCAGAAAGTCCTGCACGAACAACGCTTCATGCAGGGCTTTCTTGTTTACCTGATTCCAAAAGCCCCTTCATCGCAGAGATCGTGCCGATTAAAACTCCACCGGATGCTGCTCCTTGCACGGATTTCCGTAAGCAACCATTCGCGGGGCGATGGATTTGACCACCACACTGCCCACGCCGATCAGGCTTTCCGCGCCAACGACAACATCCTGCCGCACCACCGAGCCGGCGCCCACATGCGCTCCCCGGCAGACCTTCACGCCGCCGCAAAGCGTACAGCCGGGCGCAATATGCACAAAGTCTTCCAGAACATCGGCGTGTTCCACAATGGCGCCCGTGTTCACAATCGCCATATTGCCGATCTGCGTATAGGCGTTCACGACAGCATTCTTAGCGATGAATATGCCCTCGCCCAGTTTGGCATGGGGCGAGACCGCCGCCGTGGGATCGATGATATTCACGATTTCAAAACCGATCTCTTTCGCCAGCCGATACCACTTCTCCCGGTTGCCATAGCCGCCGATCGTGCCCGCCGACACAAAGGCATGCCGCACGCCCTGCGCATAGATTTCCGGCAGAAGCTCCGTCGTCCCCTGCACATATTGTCCAAAGTACTCACGACCCACCGTGTAGTCATCCACAATATGCGTGATGCGATAACAATCCATCGCCAACGCGCAGTCCATCACGCTTTGCAGGTGACCCGTTGCGCCGATCATGACCAGATCCGTCATGCTGTTCCTTCCTCTCCGTGCCGGGGCGTCACCGCTGCCGGCGGTATACACTCATTCTGCATCATCCAGCAGCCACGCCATATTGAACGTCGCCAGACCGATGCCTCGTTCATAGCAGGTTTCGCCTTCGTGACCGTATTCCAGCAGCATCACGAAGCGATCCCGCGGCGCATCATACGCCAGCGAGTTATATGCCGACGGTCCTGCGTAAATCGTGCGCACCTTCGGCCATGTAATTGCGCCGTCAAAGCTGATCCACGCGCTGACGTTCCGGCGTGGTCCCTGCCATGTGTAATCCCCGGTCACAAGCTGCTGTGCGCGGTTGTTTACCGAGGTATATACGCAGATTTCGCTTTCATCCGGCAGCGTCGCGGTAATCATGGAGGCATTTACGCCGCCGACGATTTCCGTCAGGTCGTTCGCCAGCTGGAACCTGCCAAAGGTTTCTCCGCTGTCGTCACTCCACGCCACACGGCGGTATCCATCATAGAAATATGCGCGGGAATTCAGCACCACACGGCCGTCGTTCAGCTCCATCAAGGTGCCTTCGCCGGTGCCCGTCTGCACGTGTCCGCCCGTCTGCCACGTCTGACCATGGTCATCCGAATAGATCGAACAGTTCCAATGTCCGGTTTGCAGATGGCTCAGTGTTTCCACGTCCATGTCCGCCTTCGGCGGATCCGCATGATATCGTGCCGCGGAGATCAGTCGTCCCGCGTGCGGTCCATGCTTGAGCTGAATGCCTGCCGCCGCACCATGGGCATGTCCCTGATAGCCATCCCGATTCGGTCGAACCTCGACCGCACGAACGGTAAAGGTCTTTCCGTCGTCGTCGCTTTCAGCGATGGAGAAGCCCACCGGCGTGCGCTCATCCTCCGGCAGCGCGTCGTTCTCCGCCCGCGCCTCATCGGTCTTGGGATAGCGCCCGAACAGGCACATCACCTTATCCTTTTCCGCATCATAGAACGCGGCGCCGATCATGCAGCTCCAATCCTTGCGGCCATAGACAACCTGTGTTTCCTCAAACTCACCGTCAACCTCGCACCGGCGGCACACCAGCCAATGTTCCGGCGAACGGTCGTCGATATCATTGCGTCGGTCGTTGCAGAAGGCTATGATCGTTCCGCGAGCCGTAACGACCAAGCTGGGAATGCGATAGTTGGACGGTCCGCCGGATTCAAACAACGGGCGAAATTCAAATTGTTTCTCTCGTTTCATCTTTTAAACGCTCCGCTTCCATATTGCGCAGAAAGGCTGCTGCGCTCAGCCGCACAAAAGAACAGGGAGGAGGGACAGGCGTCCCTCCTCCCCCTGTGTAACAATCTTAGAGTTTAGTCCTTATAGCGCTCGAAGATCTCTTCCAGCGTCGGAGCCTTGTTCAGCTCATCCACATACTCGCCGTACTTCAGATCGTTCATCTTCTTCATGTACGCATCCCAATCGGAATCGACGTTCTTCTTGCCCATGATGACATCCATGAAGTATGCGTTGTAGGTAGACGCCCAGTCCTTGCTGTACTCGCGCTCGATGTCGCTCGCCTGCGTGGAGTTGTTCAGGTCAACCTTCCAGGTGTAGCGCAGCATCGGATTCCAGATGCCGCCTTCGCTCTCTTCGTAGTACTTCACGCCCAGAGAGTAGTACGGATCCAGGACCTTAAAGCGGTCAGCCTTGTCGATATTGCGGTTGAAGACCTTGGTGCCCTTCTCGCCGTTCTCCAGAATGTTGATCTGGTTGACGGAACCATCCTCGTTCCACTCCCAGTCAACGCCCTTTTCGCCCAGATCCATGGTCACCTCAGCGTCCTTGTCCGCCGGGAAGTTGACGCCGTTGAAGAACTTCAGAACGTCCACCAGATGCTCGTCCGTCACGTCGGCATTCACATAGAAGTTTTCCCAACGGGTCGGCTTGTAGGATCTCACGTGATGCACTTCGCCATCCGGGCCGGCAACGCCGGGGATCATCAGCATCTGCGCGTTCGGATCAGCCGCAAACAGAGAACGCGGCGGGCGGTTGTTTGCCCAAGCCTGGAGCCACACGGTCGCAACAGCGTTACCGGACAGCACGCCGGCCTTACCCTGGTTGACAAGCTCCCAGTCCTCGCCCCACTGCACGGTGAAGATTTCCGGATAGACCAGACCTTCGCTATACAGCTTCTGGACGTACAGCAGCAGTTCCTTGGTTTCGGGGTTCGCATACCAATCGACCGGCTTGCCGTCTACTTCCATGTTCGCGCCATACAGGATGCCCTGAGACGGAACCAGAGACACTGCCCAGTCCTTCAGCAGACCGAAGGTGTCCTTCTTGCCGTTGCCGTCCGGATCGCCGTTGACGAAGCCATCCAGAACCTTCTCGAACACGTCACGGCTGATGCCGTTGTCCGCGATGAACAGCTGGTCGCTGAGCTGCTCGACATTCACGCCCAGGTCGATGCCAAGCTTCTGGATCCAGTCATAACGCAGGTACATGCAGTTGTTGTGGATGTTGACCGCGCCGGCGTAGAAGTCCGGCAGATAGCGGAACTGCGTGGGATCGTCGGGATCCAGCGCCAGTTCGTACAGAATGGGATACTGGTCGCACAGCTCGATGTAGCCGGGCACGTATTCCTTCATCATATCCACCGGGATGGAGCGAATCAGTTCCTCATCGCTCATCTGAGCATAGGTATGCTCGAACCAGCCGCAATCCGGCATATCGCCGGTCGCCAGCATCAGGTTGACAGCTTCCTTATCGGTATGGTTGACCTTGCGAACTTCGACGTTCATGTTCAGCATGTCTTCCACATAGGTTTCAACATAGCTGCCGGGCTCCAGGGAGCCGCACCAATAAGCATAGTAAGAAACAGTGGGGCGGTCTTCTGCCATTGCGCCGACGGAGGCGAAGGAGAAGAGGCACACAAAGGTCAGCAATGCAGCAATAAGACGTTTCATGTTTGGATTTCTTCCTTTCTTTTTCCAATCTTCGTGGGTACAGCCTAAAACAGTCGCACTACGCGCCGACAGAACCTCCCTTCTTTTTTCTTTTTCATTGCGTTTCGTTCACATATTCCTTATCCCTTCACAGCGCCCAGCATGATACCCTTCACGAAGTAGCGCTGCAGGAACGGATAGACACAAATGATAGGAGCAATAACCAGCACGGTCGTCGCGGCGATGATCGTATCCGGCGTAAAGTTGTTCGCCGTCTGATCCGCCATACCGCGCATCGCGATTTCTGCCTCATCCTGCAAAGCCGCGGCGTTGGAGGACAGGCGGCGCAGGAAGTACTGCAGGGTAATCAGGCTCTCGGAGCGACAGTAGACCATGTTGTCAAACCAGGAGTTCCAGTGAGAAACCATCTGCCACAGGCCGACCGTAGCCAGAACCGGCATGGACAGCGGCAGAATGATCTTGTACATGACCTGCAGCATGCTTGCGCCGTCGAGCGTAGCGGATTCTTCCAGCGAACGGTCGATGGACAGGAAGTAGTTGCGAATCACGATGGTATTGTACATGCTGAAGCCGCCCGGCAGCACATACACCCAGAAATTATCCAGCAGACCCAGTTTCTTGATATTCAGGAACGTCGGGATCAGACCGCCGGAGAAGAACATCGTAAACAGGAAGATCAGCGTCAACGGCTTGCGGAAAGGCATTTCCTTGCGCATCAGCGCAAACGCCGTCAGGCAGCAGATCACCAGATGATAGACCGTGCCGACCACGGTGCGCAGGATGGTGTTGATCAGCGCCACGCCCAGCAGCTTGTTCTTGAAGCAATACGCATATGCATCAAAGCACCAGGTCTTGGGCCACAGGTTCGTGTTGATGACGGAAACATCCGCCGGCAGGGAGAAGGACGTAACCACCATATCCCACACCGGGAAAATGATCGTAACGCAGAACAGCAGGATGAACAGATAGTTGATGACATCAAACAGGTGGCTTCCGAAAGATTCGTGAATGTGATGATGGCGTTTTTTCGTCAACTGCATTTTTCTTTCGCCTCCTTACATGATCCGGTAGTCCGGGTCAGCCTTCTTGGCAAGCCAGTTACCCGTCATGACCAGAGCGAAGCCAACGACATTCTGGAACAAACCGACGGCAGTCGTATAATCGTACTTGGTATCGAGCATGCCGCGGCGATACACATAGGTGGAAATGACGTCTGCCACTTCATAGGTGCCTTCATTGTACAGGTTGAAAATCGGGTCAAAGCCTACGCTGACAATGCTGCCCAATCGCAGGATCAGCATCGTCGTAACCGTCGGCAGAATGCACGGGAACGTGATATGCACGATCTTCTGGAATCTGCCCGCGCCGTCGATGACGGCGGATTCATACAGTGAGGGATCGATGCCCGCGATGGCAGCCAGATAGATGACAATGCCCCAGCCCAGTTCCTTCCATGCCGAAGCAATCAGGTAAATGGGATCGAACATGTCGCTCTGAATCATGAAGTAAATCGGCTTATCCAGAATGCCCAGCTGAAGCAGAATCGCATTGACGATGCCGTGGCTGGGAGAGAGCAGCTGATACACAAATCCGCCCACAACAACCCAGGAGAGGAAGTGCGGCAGGTAGGTGATCGTCTGCGTGATGCGCTTAAACTTGTCATTTCGCACTTCGTTCATCAGCAGCGCGAAGATAACCGTCAGTGGGAAGATGAACAGAAGATTCAGGAAGCTCAGGCGCAGCGTGTTTTGCAGCACCCTGTAAAACGTCGGGTCATTGAACATCTTCTCGAAATGCTTCAAGCCCACCCAGGCGCTGCCCACGATGCCGCGCTTCATTTTGAAGTCTTTAAAGGCGATCTGGATACCGTAAATCGGCAGATAGTTAAATACGATCACCTGAATCAGCGGCAGAATGAGCATTAAATAAAAAGGCAGGTGCCGCTTGAGCTGCGTCAGAAAATGCTCTCGCTTTGTCTGCCGCAGATGGGTATTGTGAACTTCTTGCATGTGGTATCCTCCTCGCTTCGTGGGTCATTCCTGCCGCGTACCCGTGCGCCGTACCCCGGTGCCTACGCGTCATTTTTTCCGTTCTTCCTCAACCGTTTTTTGCTTCTGTGCCCTCATTTTCTCATCGTGCCCAGTTTATCCCACAATTCAATCAAGTCGGTGTTTCTTTCGCTACTCATTGTCGTGATTTTTTGCCTTTGTCCAAACAGAAGTCCCGAACAACCTCGTTCCGACCCGCTTCGGGATGATTTTCGCCTCGCACTTTTTCAACAATTCAGACACATTTTGTGAGTTTTTTGCACGTTATCGTCGTCATCCGAGAACTTATGCCTAGATTATAGGGCATTTTTACAGCATTGTCAATACACATCGGTCAATTCTTAGCAAGAAAACACAAAGAATCAATGAAACGCCAATTTATCCTACAAACTTGTCCACTCTATTTGTTTTGAAGGCGTTTTTTCTGCCTGAATGAAGGCTTCTCATTTCGATCCACGCCGCATCCCCTTTGCAGGATGTTTTTTTCGAATGAAAAGCTGCATTTTTTCCGCAGGCGTTTCGATCGTTCATTTCCCTCTATCGGACTTTCGCATTCAGTCCCCGGCTTTGCCCTCGCAATGCCGCGCAGTTTTTCATCCATCAAAAAAGAGCCGACTCCTTCCAATCAAAGAATCGGCTCTCTTTCCTATGCATTTCTTACGCCGCCGACAGATCCATCCTGTCAAGCAGCCGCTCCATCACCTTGACGCAGAGCATCAGCAGATCCTCGCGGTTGAGCGTCGGGTCTTTGAGCGTCAGCGTAACCGGCAGCGCGGCGTTGAGCGTCAGCCGCTTATCAAAGCCCGTCAGCGCCTTAAACAGCTTCTGCCCGTCCACCTGCGCGTTTGCCGCAAAGCGCATATCGATTCTGCCATCCACCTGTGCGGCGCGGTCGATGCCCAGCTTGCTGCACATCGCCTTGAGGTACGCAACCGCCACGAGGTTCGCCACGCAGAGCGGCTCGTCGCCGAAGCGATCAACCAGCTCCTCCTCCACGTCGTCGCGCTGCGCCGCTGTCGTGATGGACGCAATGCGCTTGTAGACCTCCAGCCGCTGCTTGTCGCCGGTGACATATCCATTCGGCAGATATGCGTTGACATGCACATCCATGCGGGTTTCGATATCGCGGTTGAGTTTGGGCGCTTCTCCCTGCGCCTCCAGCACGGCTTCCTCCAGCATCTTGCAGTACAGGTCATAGCCGATGTTGGCAAGATGTCCGCTCTGCTGAGGACCGAGCAGGTTGCCCGCGCCGCGCAGCTCCAAATCGCGCATGGCGATGCGGAAGCCGGAACCGAACTCCGTGAACTCGCGAATGGCATCCAGCCGCTTCTGCGCCGTTTCGGAAAGCACCTTGCCCGGGCGCACCGTGAAATACGCATACGCCAGACGGTTGGAACGTCCGACGCGTCCGCGCATCTGATACAGCTGTCCCAGGCCGAAGTGATCCGCGTCGTAAATAATCAGCGTGTTCGCCATCGGGATATCCAGTCCCGACTCGATGATCGTCGTGCACAGCAGGACATCAAACTTCTGCTGACTGAAATCAAGCATGACGTCTTCCAGCGCATGCTCGCGCATCTGCCCGTGTGCGATGGCGATTCGCGCTTCCGGCACGAGCTTGGAGAGCTGGCGGTAGCACTGTTCGATCGAGCCGACGCGGTTATAGAGGAAGAACACCTGACCGCCGCGCCCCAGCTCACGCAGGATGGCATCGCGAATGACGCTGTCCTGATACTCCATCACATAGGTCTGAACGGGATAACGCGCCTGCGGCGGCGTTTCCAGCAGGCTCATATCGCGAATGCCGACCATGGACATATGCAGCGTGCGCGGAATCGGTGTGGCGGACATGGTCAGCACATCCACCGACTTTTTCATGTTCTTGATGGTTTCCTTATGCCCCACGCCGAAGCGCTGCTCTTCATCGACGATCAGCAGCCCCAGATTTTTGAACTTCACGTCCTTGGCAAGCAGGCGGTGCGTGCCGACGATGATATCGATCTCGCCGTCCTTGAGCCTGCGCAGGGTTTCCTTCTGCTCCTTGGCGGAACGGAAGCGGGACAACACATCCGCATGCACGGGGAAGCCCTCGACGCGGCGCATCAGCGTGTTGTAGTGCTGCTGCGCGAGAATGGTCGTCGGCGCGAGGATGGCGACCTGCTTGCCGTCCATCACCGCTTTAAACGCCGCACGCAGCGCAACCTCCGTCTTGCCGTATCCGACGTCGCCGCAGAGCAGGCGATCCATCGGCTGAGCGCGTTCCATATCGCGCTTGATCTCCTCCGTCGCCTGAAGCTGATCCGCCGTTTCATCATAGGGGAAGTTTTCCTCAAACTCCTGCTGCCACGGCGTGTCCGGTCCATACGCATAGCCCGTGTTCTTCTGCCGCTCGGCATAGAGCTTCACAAGGTCAAACGCCAGCTCCTTTAAGCTGTCGCGAACCTTGCTCTTCTGCTTTTCCCAGTCCTTGCCATCCAGCCTGGAGAGCTTGGGCGCGGCGCCTTCGCCGCCGCCGATATACTTCTGGATGCGATCCAGATGATCGACCGGAATATACAGCTTGTCGCTGCCCAGATACTGCACAACCAGATAATCCCGGCTCGCGCCCTCGCTGGTCAGCCGCTTGGTTCCCTGATAAATGCCGATGCCGTGCGTTTCATGAACGACATAATCGCCGACATTCAAATCGGTAAAGGACGCAATCTTGCTGCCCTGCTGCTTCTTGGGCTTTCCCTTGGCGCCCTTCGCGCCGTATACATCGCCGCTGGCGATGACCGCGAGCTTGATTTCCGGATATTGGAAGCCGCCGGAAAGCGTCAGCGGATAGATGCGGCATTCGCCCACCTTCGGCGCCTGTGCGCCCAACTCATCAAACGCCGCCTTGACGCCCTCGTCCTCAAACGACTGGCTCATGCGTTCGCCGCGTGCCGCGCCGCCGGAAAGGACGATGATGCGCCATCCATCCTGCATCCAGCGCGTGAAATCCGCGCACATATCATGCGTGCGCCCGCCGTAATTGCCCGCGCCCATGCCGCCCATCTGCGCCAGCAGGGTCGGCTTGAGCTTGGCAACCGGGCGCAGGATAGTCGTCATCGCCAGCAGGGTCGTTTCGCTCACGGCACTCAGCATCTGCTCCTGCGTCAGCATCAGGTCGCGCTGCTCCGGAAGAGCCTCGCCGCGCTCAAGCGCCGCGGAAAATGCCTGATCGAACTCGCCGCTTCGGCTGTCCATACGCGCAAAGAGCGCTTCCGGCTCATCCATCACGACGATCGGACGAACCATGTAATCCAAAATGGTTTCCGTCTGCCCATAGAGCAGATTCATATATTTTTCAAACGCACGGTTGCTGACGCCGTTCTCCATCTGTGCAACGGCAGCACGCAGCTTTTCGCCGAAGCGCTCCATCGTGCGGTTTTCGCGGGTGAACGCCGACGAAACCGCCACCTCGCCCTCCTCCATCGGAAGATCGGCAAGCGTCGCGTCGTCGTCCTTCTTTTCCTGTCCGCGAATCACGACGGCTTCCTGACGGGCAAGCGCTTCCAGCAGCATTTTTCCGAGCGCTTCCGCGCCTTCCTGCGGAACAGGCGCTTCGCTCGCAGGCGGGATGACCACCTCCTGCATATTGCCCTGACTGCGCTGGCTCATGACGTCAATCGCTCGAATGGAATCCAGCTCGTCGTCAAAAAACTCAATGCGCACCGCGCTGAGCGCGTCAGCCGGATAGATATCCACAATGCCGCCGCGCACGGAGAACTGTCCCTTGCCCTCAACCATGTATTCACGCGTATAGCCCGCCGCAAGCAGCCGCTCGATGAGCTGATCCGTCGGCAGCACATCGCCCACGCGCAGGGAGATCGTATTGGCGCTGAACACCGCACGCGGCATCACGCGATGCAGCATCGCATCCACAGGCGCAACGATGGCGCGAACCTCGCCGCTGACGAGTTTGCGCATTGCTTCAATGCGGCGATAAGCGACATCGCGGCTTGCCGCCACGTCCTGATAGAACGTGATCTCTCTGGCAGGAAACAGGCTGACGCCGCCGCCCATCAGCGCGGAAACATCCTCCATCGTCTGCGCGGCACTCCGTTCGCTGTCGCAGAGGAAGACAAGCGGTCTGCCCGTCTTCGCCGCCAATGCGCACGCCAGATGCGCCTTTTGCGCCCCCGCCAGCCCGGAAGCCGCGATGACCGCGCCATCCCGGCGGCTTTCCTCCGCTATTTGCTCAAACGGCTGATAGCCTTCAAGCACATCAAAGAGAAAATGCGTTTGCATGATTGCTCCTTTACCCGTTTCACACCGGCGCGTTCGCCATGCGCATCGCGCTTGCCAGCCCGTTCTTCATCATGTCCTCCACGACATCCGCGGCGCGGAGGAAGGCTTCAAACTGCGTCTTTCTGTCCTCTTCGGTCTGGTAATGGCTCAGCACCCAGTCGGCAAGCTCCCAGCCCTCCGGCTTTTTGCCCACGCCGACGCGCAGGCGCGGGAAGTCCTGCCTGCCCAAAAGCCCGATGACCGAGCGCATGCCGTTATGCGTGCCCGCACTGCCCTTTTCGCGCATGCGCAGCTTGCCCAGCGGCAGGTCGATATCGTCATAGACGAGCAGCAGCCGATCCATCTCCGGCTTATACCACGAAACCAGTTCCGTGACGCATTGACCGGAGAGGTTCATAAACGTCTGCGGCTTGACCAGCACGAGCTTTTCTCCGCCGACAAAGCCCTCGCCGATCAGCCCGTGCATGGCGTTTTTGGTCAGCGCAATGCCGTGCTTTTCGCTCAGCACGTCAATGACATCAAAACCGACATTGTGCCTTGTTCTTGCGTATTCCTTACCCGGATTTCCGAGTCCGACTACGATAAGCATATATGCCTCCGTTTCCCAAAACAGCCTATGCGGGAATGCCGACAAAGGGCATTCCCGCTGAATTCTGCTGATTGTTCGTGTTTTTGGTTAATCTGGAATTCCGTTCTGTCATCGGTTTAAGCCCGATGTTCTCGGATTCCCCGCCGTGCTTTTCTCCAAAGGAAAAGCCGCCGCTGCATGGATGTTACGCCTTGCCCTTCTCGACAGCCTGAACCAGCCAGCTTGCCGGATGGATATTCGCCGTTCCGTTGCTTTCGTCCGTGCCTTCCATGACGAGCAGGGATTTCACGCCGTCCAGACGCTTCTTCACCGGCTCCTGCGTGGAAACCAGCACACACACGCCGACAACCGTCACCGCGAACTCGCGCATCATATCCACCATGCCCCGCGCCGTTCCGCCCGCACGCATGAAGTCATCCACGATCAGCGCACGCTGACCTTCCTTGACCGCACGGCGGGAGAGGCTCATCGTTTCCACCCGGTTGCCCGAGCCCGACAGATAATTGATATTCACCGCCGGGCCTTCATAGACCTTGCTGTCCCTGCGGACGATGACCATCGGGACGCCCAGCGCACGCGCCGCCATCATGGCGATCGGAATGCCCTTGGTTTCCATCGTCAAAACAAAATCCGGTTCCGCACGATAGAACTGAGAGGCGATGATCGTGCCCATGCGCTCTACGATATCGGGCATCGCCATGATGTCTGCCATATAGATGAAGCCGCCCGGCAGAACGCGCCCCGGCGCCGCCAGCATCTGTGCCAGATCCTTGACGCTGCGATAGGCGTCTTCCGGTGAAAGCACGGCGCGATAACGCACGCCGCCCGCGGCGCCCGTCACCGTATCGAGCTGACCGAGATGAAACTGCGCGAAAACGCCGCGCAGGATGTCGATATCTTCGCTGAGCGTGGACTTTGCCGCGCCGAACATTTCGCAGAATGTACCAAGCGTGAAGATTTTATTCGGGGATTCCACCAGAATCCGTGTCATGGCAGCAAGTCGCTCGTTGCGGCGGATGCGATCCATGTCAATCCCTCCTGAATGACGAATGATAAAGTGATTTTGCTCTATTATAATTCAGGTTTTCAAATAAATAAACCCCTCAGGCGAACTTTTTTCAGTTTTTTATGGCGTTCAGAGCAGAATATTCGTCTTTTTTGTCCCCGCGGCGCTTTTTTTGCGTTTGCGGTTGATTGCGCCGCGCCCTCTGTCGTATAATAAGGGTAACCATTTTCCCTATCGCAAAGGAGGCGCACTATGCCGCATATCAAAGATTATACGGGCAAACGCGCACACATGATCGGCATCGGCGGCAGCTCCATGAGCGGGCTTGCCGGCATGCTCGTCAAGCTCGGTGTTCGCGTGACCGGTTCGGATTCCGCCCGTTCCTATATGACCGACGCGCTGGAGAAGGCGGGCATTCATGTTTACATCGGTCAGCGTGCCGAGAATGTGGACGGCGCGGACATTGTCATCTATTCCGCCGCCATCGCGCCGGATAACCCCGAACGCGCCCGCGCCGCCGAGCTGGGCATTCCCCAAATGGAACGCGCAACACTGCTGGGTCAGCTGATGGAGGGCTATCGCCATGCCATCAACATCTGCGGCACGCACGGCAAGACGACAACGACGTCCATGATTGCCGAAGTGCTGCTCGACACAGGCTTTGACCCGACCGTTCACATCGGCGGACAGCTCGATTATATCGGTGGAAGCACCCGCGTCGGCGGACATGACACATTCGTTGTGGAAGCGTGCGAATTCAACGCGAGTTTCCTTCAGTTCCACCCGACGATTGCCGTTGTGACCAACATCGAAGAGGATCACCTCGACTTCTACAAGGACATTGACGACATCGCGAACGCCTTCGCCCGTTTCACGGCGCTTCTGCCGGAAAACGGCGTCTGCATCGGCAACGGCGACGATCCCCGCGTCGCAGAGCTTTTGAAAAAGCAGCATTGCCGCACGGTGTCCTACGGCATGGGCGACGTGAACCAGTGGCGTCCGCTGAACCTCGTTTATGACGAAACCGGCTGCGCGGAATTTGACTTCGGCTTTGAAGGCAAGCCCGTGGCGCATATCCATCTGCGCGTTCCGGGCGAATTCAACGTTCTGCATGCGCTTTCTGCCATGGCGGCATGTGTCGAGGCGGGTGCTCTTCCGGAAGCCGTCAGCGAATCCCTCGCCCGCTTCACCGCGCCGCATCGCCGGTTTGAATATACGGGCACGGTCTGCGGCGTCAAGCTGTACACAGATTACGGTCACAACCCGGCAGAGATGCACAGCGCCCTGGAAAATGCGGTCCACCAGCCGCACAAGCGCCTCTTTGCCGTCATGCAGCCGCACACCTATTCCCGCGTAAAAACGCTGTTCAAGGATTATATCCACTGCTGCGACCTCGCCGACGAGATTCTGGTGACCGATATTTTCGCCGCACGCGAAAAGGATCCCGGCGACATTCACGCGACGATGCTGGTTGACGCCATGCAAAAGGAAGGCGTTCCGGCGCATTATACGCCGACCTTCGACGACGCGGAAGCGTATCTCCGTGCGCACTGGCAGCCGGGCGATCTGGTCATCACCATGAGCTGCGGCAACATCAACCTGCTGAACGCGCAGATTCAGGCGCACGGCGATTAAGTCCCAGAAGGGACACCGCCTGAAGGATTTTTCTGCGATATCGATGCTTTTCCAGTCAAGTAAGCAAGCCCAAAATGAATCAGCCTGCACGAGCTGCAAGCCCTCGGTTTTCCGCAAAAAGATGCGAAAACCGAGGGCTTATTCTTATGCTTTTCGTTCTTTAGCGATGGGTTACGCCTCGCGGCAATTCTAAGCCGCAGACTCCATCCACCCTTGTGAAATTCGGAGACCCCCCATCAAAAAAGGTGCTGCTGCCGATCCGCATCGACAGCAACACCTTGATGGAATAGCTTACTTCGCCAGCGCGAAAGCAGCCGCGCCGGAACCGGCGATGCGTCCCCAAGTGAACGCGTTAGAGATGGTGAAGCCCATGTAGGCGCTGTTCGCCGCAGCTTCGCCAGCCGTGTACAGACCCGGGATCGCCACGCCGTCCGCACGAATGACTTCGGCGTTCTCGTTGCGGGCAATGCCGCCGTAGGTGATGATTTCGCACGGGGTAACGCGAACCGCGCAGTACGGGGCGTTGAGCTTTGCCAGCTTGAGGCGGCCAAACTCCGGATCGTGACCCGCGTCGCAGTAGGCATTGTAGTTGGTCAGGGTCTCATTCAGGGTCGCAGCGTCGAGACCCATCTTCTCAGCCAGCTCTTCGAAGGTATCGGCGGTGACAAACTCCATATCCAGACCGCGCTTCACGCCCTTCTCTTCCAGAGAAGCCTGATCGCTGATCGCCCAGACATAGCCCAGACCATCCCTGTGCATCTGATCGAACACCGGGCTGTTGAGCTTCTGCGTCATGTAGCCGCTATCCTTTTCATCGACGAAGCGCTTACCGCTGGCGTTGATGAGAACCGTGTTGTCACGGCTGATGAAGCTGGAAACGTTCGCCGTGGCAGACGTGCCTTCATGCTCCGCCATGATTTCGTAATCCTTGAGCACGCACATCATGTCACCGGTGTGGGTCAGCGCCGCGCCGACGTTGCTCGCCATGATGATGCCCTCGCCCGTGGAGCCGGGGAAGCCGATGCCCATCGTGCCCGCCTTCTCCGGATCGAGGCGTACGGTCAGTTCCGGGTTGTAGGCATAGCCGCCGGTCGTGATGACCACGCTGTCCGCGTAGATCAGCAGGGTATCCGCGCCGCGAACAGCCTTAACGCCCTTCACGGAGCCATCTTCGTTCATCAGGATTTCGACGCCTTCGGTTTCGAGCAGCAGCTCGATGTCGGTGCCTGCCAGCGTCTCTTCCATCGCGGTGCGCATCGCGGGGCCGGCGCCATCCACCAGATGCATCATCTGGAGCGGGCCGTAGCCGACGATCACGTTATCGCTGAAGGGCATACCCAGACGCTCGCCCATCCAGTCGATCGTCTCGCCGGAGCGCTCGACGGTGATCGTCGTCAGCACCGGATCGAGGCGGTAAGACGCGTTGCTCATCAGGTTGGCATACATCTGATCAAAGGTGTAATGCACATCCAGTGCCTTGGTGTACTTGGTCTCATAGCCGCCGACCATGCCCTGGCTGGTCGCGGTCGTTCCGCCGAGCTGCAGCAGCTTCTCGAGCAGCACAACCTTCGCGCCGTTGTCGTAAGCCTCAACCGCAGCGGCAACGCCCGCGCCGCCCGCGCCGACAACCACGACATCCGTCGTCATTTCAATCGTTTCGCCCTCAGCCTGCTCAGTCTTCGGAGCGGCAGTCTTGAGCGCCTCAATGTCCGCGCCCGCCTCGGTCAGCGCCTGCTCAGCGGCGGCGAGAATCGCCTTGCTGGTCATGGTCGCGCCCGTCACGGTATCCACCGCAAGGCTCTGGTTGGCAACAATCGCGGCCGGAACTCTTTCAATCGCCGGATCGCTGATGCCAGCGGTCTCCGAATGCTCGACAACCTCGACAGCGGTGATCGCGTTGTTCTCCACGGTCACGGCAACCTTCACCGCGCCGCCAACGCCCTGACCCTCACCGGTGTACGTTCCAGCCGTCATCTCGGCGGAAGCACCGGCGGAGAGCAGCATCATGGCACATGCCAGAATTGCGACAATTTTCTTCTTCATGGTGTTTCTCCTTTCAGTTTTCCCTTCGTCCTCTTTTGGAATGACCAAACAGAATCAGAGGATTGCTTTTTCCGTCTGTTTCCTGTAAACTGTATACAGTGTCATTCCTATTTCTATTTCATTGTACAATCTCAAGGGGCTTGAGAGTCAAGCCCTTCTTGTAATTTTATTGACAATCTTTCGTTTTTTAATGATCCATCAGCCGATCCGGTTTACGTCAGGAGCATATCTCATGAAAATATCCATCAGCTCGCTTTCCATCGCCTACGGACTTACCACGGAAGCCCTGCGCTATTACGAGGAAAAGGGTCTGCTTTCGCCGGATCGAACCGCCTCCAGCGGCTTTCGGCGTTTCTCCATCGCGGACGTGCAGCGGCTGGGCATCATCAAGAGCCTTCAGCGTCAGGGCTTCTCGCTGGATGAAGTCAAGCGGATTCTGACCGGATGTTCCCTTGACGACCTGATTGTGATGATGGACGAAAAGCGTTCCGTACTGCGCGAACAGATTGCGCAGCAAAACGCCGTTTACGAGCGCATGACCATCGGTACCGATCTTCTGCGCGACTGCCCGCGTCTGATCATGCAGCCGCGTTTGTGCGCGGGCTGTGCCTCCTATCTGATTGATTTTGACTCCGTTTCCGCGCTATGGGCAGCCGTTCCCAAAATGCCTTTTCTCAAGGACTTGATCGACGCGCTCCCGCTGACCAACTACTGCACCACCATCCCTCTCCCGCTGCTGAACGGCGAAAGCGCCGCCACGCGCATCGGCATTGTCGCCCCGGTGGAATTTACGCATGCCATCCATGCGGATTTTTCTCAGATGCGCATGTGTGCCGCGCCGCAAACCGTCAAAGTGATTTTCGATCTGCGCCCGCCGGAGACAACCTCCCTGTATCCCGTCATCGATTTGGCACGCGAATTCATGCAGACCCATCGCCTCACGCCCGTCTGCGAGGGATACACGCGTCAATACGCGTGGTTCGTCGATCCCGACGGGCAAATGCGCCACTATTCTGAGTTGATCGTGCCGGTGATGGCGCCATAAAGCCTGCCGTGTCCTTTTTTCCATAAACCCAAAGAAAAAGAGTGAACCCGTCATCCGAAGGGATGTTTGGGTTCACTCTTTTTTGATCTGCTTTCGGACGCTTTGCCGCAAGGGGCGTCTTTGAAGCCTTCATGTGACACGCATGGAAAATGCGATTCGCGTCAGTCATTTTTCAGCGCCTGCAAATATCTGCTCAGCGCATCCTTCCAATCCGGAAGAGGCTTAAATCCATTTTGAACCAGTTTGCTCTTATCCAGTCGGCTGTTGAAGGGACGCGCCGCCCTCGACATGCCATACTCCGCCGTCGTCACCGGAACGACCGTCACATCCATGCCCGCCTGACGGAAGATTTCGCAGGCAAACTCATACCAGCTGATGTATCCGCCCTCATTGGTTGCGTGATAATAGCCGTATTTTTCGGTTCCGATCATATCCGCCAGCAGCCGCGCAAGGTCAAGCATATAGGTCGGCGTGCCGATCTGGTCGCAGACCACCGACAGCGTGTCGTGCTTTTTCCCCGCATTCAGGATGGTTCGGATAAAGTTTCTGCCATTCAGCCCAAATCCCCACGCAATGCGGACAATAAAGTACTTTTCAAGCGTTTCCGCCACCGCCTGCTCGCCTTCCAGCTTCGTCTGACCATAGACGTTCAGCGGCTGATATTCCTTGCAGTCCGGCTGCCATGGCTTTTCGCCGCGCCCGCCGAACACATAATCCGTGCTGATATAGACCATCTTTGCGTCCAGCGCTTTGCAAGCACACGCAATGGATCGGGTTCCTTCCGCATTGATTGCGCGAACCTTGGATACATTCTCCGCCTCTTCCGCAGCGTCAACATCTGTCCACGCCGCGCAATGAACGACGACATCCGGTTGTATCTCATTCAGGACGCGAGCCACCTCGGCATGATTCGTGATATCCATAGGGATATACGGCATGCTGCACACCGGGCTCCCGTCGTGAATTCCGCTGTATATCGGCGCAATATCGCTCCCAATGCCAGAAATCCCCCGTGCAGCCAGCTCATTCATCACATCGTGTCCAAGCTGCCCCCCGACACCGGTTACAAATACTTTCACACGCTCACCTATTTCCATACATTTTTTCGTAATAGTTCTGATATTCGCCGGAGATGATGGTCTTCCACCAATCCTGATTGTCCAGATACCACCGGATGGTCTTCTTGATGCCGTCCGCGAACTTCGTTTCCGGCAGCCAGCCCAGCTCGTTGTGGATCTTCGTCGGATCGATGGCATAGCGCAGGTCGTGCCCCTTGCGGTCGCCGACATAGGTGATCAGGCTTTCCGGCTTGCCCAGCTCTTTGCAGATGATCTTCACGATGTCGATGTTCTTCATTTCGTTATGGCCGCCGACATTGTAGACCTCGCCCACGCGTCCATTGTGGATGATGAGATCGATTGCGCGGCAGTGATCCTCGACATACAGCCAGTCGCGGACGTTCTCGCCCGTGCCGTATACCGGCAGGGGCTTATCCGCCAGCGCATTGGCGATCATCAGCGGGATCAGCTTCTCCGGGAAGTGATACGGGCCATAGTTATTGGAGCAGCGGGAAATCGTCACCGGCAGACCGTATGTGCGATGATATGCCAGAACGAGCAGATCCGCGCCCGCCTTGGAAGAGGAATACGGGCTGGAGGTATGAATCGGCGTTTCCTCCGTGAAGAACAGATCGGGGCGGTCAAGCGGCAAATCGCCATACACCTCGTCCGTAGACACCTGATGATAGCGCTTGATGCCGTACTTGCGGCAGGCGTCCATCAATGTCGCGGTGCCAATGATGTTCGTCTGAAGGAAAATGCCCGGATCCTCGATCGAGCGATCCACATGGCTTTCCGCGGCAAAGTTGACGACAATATCCGGATGCTCCTCCTCAAAGAGCTTGTTGACCGCCTCGCGGTCGCAGATATCCGCCTTCACAAAACGGAAATTCGGATTGCCCATCACCGGCTCAAGCGTGGAAAGATTGCCCGCATAGGTCAGTTTATCCAAACAGATGATACGGTAATCCGGATACTTCTTCAGCATATGAAAAATGAAGTTCGAGCCGATAAAACCGGCGCCGCCCGTTACGATGATCGTCATATATCCTCCTTAAATCTCCCCGTAGACAAAATTGCAGTCGCTGTCCTTCAGCATGGGGGACGTCGTATCCTTCTGAGAAAGCAGATGTTCCGTAACCTCGCCCCACTCTACGCCGATTTCCGGGTCATTAAAGCGAATTCCGCGGTCGCATTCCTTGCTGTACAGGTGATCGACCTTATAGCAGAACTCGACATCGTCCGTCAGCGTCTTGAAACCATGTCCAAAGCCCCGCGGAATAAAGAGCATCCGCTTGTTCTCCGCGCTCAGCTCCACCGCAACCCACTGCTTATAGGTCGGGCTGCCTTTGCGCAGGTCAACGGCAACGTCCATCACCGCGCCGCGGGTCACGCGAACCAGCTTCGCCTGCGCATACGGCGCATTCTGAAAATGAATGCCGCGGAGAATGCCCTTCTGCGCGGAATAAGACTGATTATCCTGCACAAACTCCGCCGTGATTCCGATTTCCTCAAACGCCTTTTTATTGTAGGTCTCCATGAAATATCCGCGCTGGTCGCCAAAAACCTGCGGCTCAACGATATATACGCCCGGGAGCTTCGTATCGATTCTCTTCATCATATCAGTAACGCACCTTTCCTTCCGCAACCGCCTTCAAATGATGACCATAGGGGCTCTTTCCATAGCGCTCGGCGGATTCCAGCAGCTTTTCTTTGGAAATCCACTCGTTCCGGTAAGCGATTTCTTCCGGTGCGCTGATCTTGATGCTCTGACGCGTTTCGATCATGCGTACGAAATCCGCCGCATCCACAAGGCTGTCCATCGTGCCCGTATCCAGCCACGCAAAGCCTCTGCCAAGCAGCTGAACATCCAGCACGCCCCGCTTGAGATACATATCGTTCAGCGTGGTGATTTCCAGCTCACCGCGGGCAGACGGCTTGACCGCCTTCGCCATCTCGGATACGCCCTTCGGGTAGAAATACAGCCCCGTAACCGCATAATTGCTCTTGGGCTCCCTGGGCTTTTCTTCGATGGAAATGACGCGTCCATCTGCATCGAATTCCACCACGCCGAAGCGTTCCGGATCGTTGACATAGTATCCGAACACCGTCGCCCGCTCGTTCTTTTCGGCGTTCTGAACCGAATCGCGCAGGATCTTGCCAAAACCGTTGCCATAAAAGATGTTGTCGCCCAGAACCATGGCGCATGCGTCATCGCCGATGAATTCCTCACCGAGCAGGAACGCCTGCGCCAATCCGTCCGGACTGGGCTGGACTTTATACGAGAGGTTGACGCCGAACTGGCTGCCGTTTCCAAGCAGATGCTCAAATCGCGGCGTATCCTCCGGCGTAGAAATGATGAGGATATCGCGGATGCCTGCCAGCATCAGCGTCGAAAGCGGATAATAGATCATCGGCTTGTCATAAACCGGCAGAAGCTGCTTGCTTGTAACCATCGTCAGCGGATACAGCCGCGTGCCGGCGCCGCCCGCGAGAATAATTCCCTTCATATCGAACAACTCCTTTTCACTTCAAACCCGCATTTTGCATGATTGTCCGAATCTTTGCCGCGTCGCCCCACTCGCCGGGGCTGTCATACGCCCGATCCGGATACGCGCCATACTGCAGCTTGATGTCGTAATGGTGTTCCGCAATGTATTGCTCAACGCGCTGAGCAAGCGTCATCGGCTCGCCCGTGCAAACGTTGATGATGCCGTCGATCTCGCTTTGGACGCTGGCAGCCGCGATCATCTTCGCAAGCTCATCCACATCCACGAAATCATACAGGTTCTTGCCGCTCGTGAAGGGGAATTCCCGTTTGCCCTCCGCCGCTGCGCGGGCAATCTTCGAGAAGATGCTGTTGCCTCTCAAATCGTCGCCCGTAATGTAGTAGGCGCGAAGCCAGCGCAGGCTGCACGGGCTGTCCTTCGCCGTCAGCATCAGGCTCTGACGCATGGCGTTTTTTGCAATGCCGTATTGGGATTGCGGGTTGCAGGGCGTATGCTCGTCAATCGCGCCCTCCCAATAGCCAACCTCGTGCATCGAGCCCATCACGGAAAGGATCGGCAGACCGCCGCTCATCATGTTGCCGCAGAACTCGATATGCTTGGACAGATCACTCATATGCGCCGGAGAATTGTGTACGAATCCATCCCGCCAAGCCAGGTGAATGCACACGTCCGGCTTGCCAAACTGTTCATAAATATCCTTGTCGCCGCTGAACAGGGAAACCTTGCTCTGCTCGGCTCTCGGATCCACGTCATCGAATCGAAAATCCGATGCAATCACTTCATGCCCCATGTCAAGCAGCTGCTTGACAACGTGCCTTCCTATGTACCCGGCTGCGCCAGTGACCAGTACTCTCATGTTCACATCTTCCTTTTTCATTTTTTACTGAATCGCTTTAAAACCCTATTGCCGCAAGTATCAAGCGCATATGCCAAAGCCAAGGTCAATACCGTATAGATCACAAACAGCATCCATACATACTGTCTGCCCATCCACTCAGGAGAAAAGCCGTCCATCAAATGTGAAATCAACCAGTGATGAACGAGAAAAACAGGGTAGGTCAGCTTTGCGCCGACTGCCATAAAGGACTTCACCGAATCACTTTGAATAGATCGTGCAATCCACACCATCAGAGCGAACAGGAAGACGCAAAAAGCAATGCACAGCGTCAAACCGTAAATCTGATTTCTGAACAGATATGCCAGAGCAAATACCCCTGCGCATCCGGCTAAAAGCGGAAGCGGCTTTTCATTGAAATCATATTTTACAAATGCCATGCCAAACAGAATCTCCGGAATGCGGAGAAAGAAGCTTTGATCTGACACTTTTCCTTTAAACGCGATATAAATCGCCCCGGCGCAAACAGCCGTCGCAATCATATGGCGCTCGGCGGCGGCATGCAGCAGCGGGAACAGCAGATAAATCAGGATGATACAGCCCAGAAACCACTCGCCCAATTTATAATAATGAAACGGAATGAATCCAAGACTGCACAAGTATCCGTCCATTCCCAATACGCTGAATATCCTCAGCCACGGTTTTTCTGTGCTCATGCCCTTATAATACAGAAAATCAAACCCTGTTGCAACAGCATGCGCAATCCAGAACATCGGGTATATGTTTTTGAAGCGATGGATAAAGAATGTTTTTGCATCCTTATAGGTGTACATCAATCTCGCTCCGGACAGCATGAAGAACAAGCTGACGCCGATACCGCCCAAATACACGCGGCCACCGATATAGAAGCTGGGAATCAGGCTATTCTGTGGATACAGAAACGTACCGTTGTATCCGCAAACCGCGGCGTTAAAATGAACGATCGATACACACAGGCAGGAAAACAGGCATATCAAATCAAATGCGACGATTCTCTTTCGTCCTGTTGCCATGATGTAGTTCTCCTTTTGATTTTCCGGCTCAGCCAATCCATTTTTTGCCGCCAAAGAAACGGTAAATCTTTCTGCTTACCGCCCAAATCGGCTTGGGAATCCGCCGCTTAATGGCACGTTTTACAATAATTCTTGCTGACGGAGTATTCTGCGTCAAGCCATGCTGCCAAATATACTGGTTCATACCCGAAAGTCCATCATGAGATCCGATTGTGCCATGCAACGCCTTCAGCGTTTCACGCGCCATAAAGCGATAATTGGTCAGCTCAATCGACGTATACTGATCCGTCATTCCCCACGCCTCATAATAGCCCTGGCTCTGCGCACACGGTCCATAGATTCGCTCAATCGCGTGAAGGAGCGTGCCGTCACACGCATTCGGCTCTTGCGGAAAATCTTCATACTTCCATTTTTTATCAAAAAGCGGCTTCAGCGCTTTGGGTCTAAACCAGAACATCGTTCCCAATGGAGAAATCGGCTCTTTTTCGCGGTTCAAATCCACCTCAATCTTCAGCTCTTCCGCAAGCTGAACGACGTTATCGTAGTTTGTCGTCCATTCATTGCCAACTATATCATAAAACAAGCCATGGTACGGCGGCGGCGGCATCAGCATGCCCATCCGCGGTTCAGACTTAAATTTTGCGATAACATTGCGGACATAGGCTTTGCTGCCCAGCACATTTTCCAAGCAGCGATATGCAAAGGACTGACCGGAGGAATACGGCTTGACTTGCGTCGTTTTCTTGTCGTGCGCAAAACACGCCAACTCATACCGATCCACATACGGCGCCGCGCCGACCAGAAGAGCGCTGACATCTCTGCCCCGGTTTTCAATCCGAATAATTTCAACCTTTCTCGGCGCCAGCTTTTTCGCCGCCTCCGTCACCAGCTTCTCCATCTTGTCGTTGCAGACCGTGAAATAGATATCGGCGTTCAGCGGCATGGAATCCGCATAATGGATGCTCTCTTCGATTTTATCATCAAAATACAGGTGCATAAACAACGCCGTCTTCGTCGTTTTATATGCCTCCCGGTCGCAGCAATCCGTCATGCTGAGCGAATAATTCAGGTGCATTCTGTCCTTGATATCCGCCATGTTGCTGGTTCTCAGCAAATTTTCCCAGACCATATCCATGTCATAGTCAAAGTTCTCGCAGATATATCGATAGGCTTCGATTGCCGCCTCGCCCGTGCTGACATCAATATACTCATTGTATATATTGGTGAACATCTTTCTCTTGAAGATTGGGCATTTTCTGTTCTGAATCAGCTCCTTGGCTTCAAGCATCAGCGGATATCTATTGACATCTTCCAAATCATCCGTCTGAACATAGACATCGCTGACATATCCGCAGTCATTGAATTTTTTGGTGAAGATCGCTTCATGCTTGCCTATCGCGTCCCAATAATTGCGGATTTCACCCATGTGATCCCAATAATCATGGAATTCTCTGCTGTTGAGCATCTTGTTTCGGATGCAGATAAAGCTGGACTGGATATGCTCGGGGACATAGCCAAGCCCCGTCGTTCCAAACGGATCAAAATCAATCTTATAGTGCTTCGTCAGCCCCCAGAAGTCCACATCGCGCCCATTCATCTCCTCAAAAACTTCCGAGAACGGATACAGCGGACCGTAGAAGGTAAAGTTCATCAGGACAACTTCATCGAATTTGCCCAGCTTCTTCCATCCATACTGTTCCATCGCCGCTTTGTACGCCCATACGTCAAAGCCCTTGTTTTCCCTTACAAAGACATTGGGCGTAATGGCTTCCAGTATAGTCCTTCCCTCCGTTGTCAGCTTTCCATTGCAGACCACAAACAACTCGCTGCAATTCTTCTTCATATCCTCCAGCATATACGGCACATACCGATCAACAATGCCGTCCTTGTCATAGAAGAAGTAAATGACCAGACGCTTGATGTTTTTGATTCCGCTTAACTTCATTCCCGTATCTCCTTATTTCCTGTTTCTGAGTTTCTTCACCGCAACCACCGGCAGCTTCCATCCGTACGTCTTCGCCGCCGACACACAGCGCCGTATTTTTCCCAGCAGTTTAATTCGTTCAAGATGATACCGAACGGGCTCCCGCTCCGCCGAACAGGGAATCTCGGAAAGCTGGCTATAAAGCGCTTCCGCCGTTTTTTGTACGGTGAAATGCTCACAAATGCAGGCGTTTGCCTTCTTTCGCAGCGCTTCGCGCTCATCCCGGTTGTCAATCAGGTTTTTGATGTTTCGATACCATTCCTCTTCCGTATTCGCGCAGGCAGCCTCCATGCCGAATCGCTCGTAGAACCTGCTGTACGGCGCGACGTTTGAATAGACGAAAGCCGTTCCTGCCGCTCCGTATTCGATCAGCTTGATATAGTGCTTGCATGCGTGAAAGCCCGCATCCGGCATCGGCGCCAGCCCGATATCCCATTGCAGCTTCTGAAAGCTGTCCAGATAATCCTCGTAGCGTGCGCAGAACGGTATGCATTGCGCATGGATTTCCTCTGCGAACGACGGATGTGCGCCAAAAAACTGGATGCTGACCTTTTCGCCATACTCCCTGTGAATGCGTTTGAGTACCTTTTGAAGCAGCAGCTCGACATCTGCCGTTCGATCGATGGATCCGGCAAACCCCAGCTTGACCGGTTCATCCGCATCATGGGCTTTCCAGTCGCTGATTCCGAGCGCAGGCTCTTCCACGCGAATCGGCTTCTGTCCCGGCTGTAAGTACTTTTTTAAAATGATCGGCGAAGGCGAAATCAGCGCGTCGCTCATTTGAATGATCGCCTGAATGTTCTGCCGGATATCCTTCCGCCCGTAATACGCCGCGCTGCTGATCGTCTGCGGAATGTTCAGCAGATCGTCATCCAAAATGTAAATCAGATATTTGCCGGCGCGATGCAGCTTTTCCGTCAGCTGCCTTTCGTACCCGTCATCCAGCCTTCCCAGCAGCACGATATCCGCCCAGTTCAGCTTTTCGTCGTCAAGCTCCATCGTTCGGCAGGCTCTGTACTCCACTTCGCCCGCCTGCGCCAAATATTCAAGCTGGCTGTGACCGCAGAGCTGAATGGACGGGATCATCTGCCGATAGATCAGCATGATATGCCTTTTCATGTTCACATTTCTCCCGGCTTATCCTTTTTCGTAAGCATCGCAGACGGTCTTTGCGTCCCCCACCATCTGAACCTGCCCATGCTCAATCCAAACGACCCGGCTGCACATTTCCCTGACTTGCCCGATGTTATGGCTGACCAGCAGCACCGTCGTTCCTCCGTGCATCATGTCCATCATGCGCTTTCGGCTCTTCTCCTGAAAATCCGCATCGCCGACCGACAAAACCTCGTCCACGATCAGGATCTCCGGCTCGACAACCGTTGCGATTGAAAACGCCAGCCTCGCGATCATGCCGGATGAATAGTTGCGCAGCGGCATGTCGATAAACGGCTCGATCTCCGAAAACGCGATGATCTCTTCGCTTTTCTGCTTGAGGAATTCCTCCGAATAGCCCAAAATCGCGCCATTCAGAAAGATGTTCTCCCGCCCCGTCATATCCATGTCGAAGCCGCTTCCCAATTCCAGCATGGGCGCGATATTTCCGCGGACGACCACGCTGCCCTCCGACGGTTTTAAGATGCCGGATATCACCTTGAGCAGCGTGCTTTTTCCCGCGCCGTTATGCCCGACAAGCCCGACAACCTCGCCCCGTTCAACCTCGAAGCTCACTTGCCTGAGCGCCTCAAACTCGTTGTATTTCAGCTGCCTCCGCAGTTTTCGGATCATATATTCCTTGAAACTGTTGATTCTGTCGTTTGCCATGCGAAAGCGCACGGACACACTCTTGACCTCAATCATGCTATTCATGCTTGTGTTCCTTTGCAGATTATAGATGCATTACAAATTCGTCCTGACTCTTCTTGAATACAAAAACACCCAGCATCAGCACGACGAGCGAAGACAGGATGCACCAGAGATACGCCATGGGTTCGGGCGAAATTCCGTCAATGATGCAGATTCGGGCAAAGGTAATATACTGATACATCGGGTTCATGTGATAATACAGCAGCAGGTTCTTCGGAATGATGCTGTCCGAATAGAATACGGGCGTCAGGTACATCCACATCATGCTGACAACGCCCCAGAGGAACTGCGTATCCTGAAAGAAGGTCATCGCCGCGGAAAGCAGCAGCATCATGCCCAGCACAAAGCCGAGCATGCACAGGATATCAAAAATGAGGAGCAGCAGGGACGGGCCGAACGCCGTGCCCGTGAACAGCATGACGAGCAGCAGCGGCAGCAGCGCCATTGCGAAGTTGATCAGCGAAGAACACAGCCTCGAAATCGGATAGATATACTTCGGCATGTAAACCTTCTTGATCAGGGAAGCATTGCTCGTGATGGCGGTCATGCCCATGCACGTTGCCTCCGTGAAGAAATTGAAGAAGACAACACCCGTCAGCAGATACACCGGATAATTGGGAATATCCGCCTTGAAGATCGTGGAGAACACGACATACTGAACCGCCATCGTAATCAGCGGATTCAGAAAGCTCCATGCCACACCCAAGACCGAACGCTTGTATTTTGTTTTAAAGTCCCTTGAAACCAACTGCTTGAGAAGAAAGCCGTATTTGCTGTACAACATACATAACGCAACAACGAGGTTATTTCTTCCCTTTTTTCCAGCCTGATAGCCCCATATTGCATATAACGTTGCAAATATAAACACACTCGCGACAATAACCCAGTATGTCTTGTAAAAATGGAGCTCCCGAACGCCTGTCAGCTTCGCGCAAAGCATGCCTGCGCCGGGCGCATCGTTGACCGTATACAGCTTATCCGTGGAAATCTGCTGCGCGATATCAAAGCGCCCCGTCGTGATCGTGTTGCCAAAGTAGATGGATATGCTGCTGCCCGGCACGCAGCCCTGCGTGGTCAGGTTCAGCGTCAGGTCTTCGCCCTGACGAATCTGCCCGATCTGTTCAAGCGGAAGCGTCACATACTTGCTGTTTTCAAATACATCGACGGATGCGCTTCCATGGGCAACTTCTTCCCCCTGTTCATTTCGCAGGCTCATATTCAAAACGCCGCTGTTGGTCGTGCGTCCGAAATTCGTTCCCATCACGCTCACGCCGACGATCTGTTCTGCCGGTGCTTTGATCTTCTGGGTGACCTGCCATCCATCCACAATTTCCCCGATGACCGACTGCGGCGACAGCGAATCGCCGGTGACAATCGTTCTGTGAAACTGCTGACCCGCCGCAAAATACACGATCAGGACCAGCGCCCAATACAGCGCCGCCAGCGTCAGCAAAAAGCGCTTTGATTTTTTATTATCCACACTTGCACCTCATTTTAACCAAGTACGATCAAGCCCATCAGTCTGAAAAAGCCATGGATGTACGCCCGGTTTTTCAGGTAGAACCGAATCCCGCTTCTGCTCTGTTTCATTTTATCGAGGAACTGTCTGTCCTCTGCCGTGAGCAGGGAGCCGTAGGTTGCTTCAAATTCGTCCGCCTGCGTTTTTTTGCGCTCGATCACGCCGCGAACCTCTCGCCAATGGGCGATTCGCTTGCCGATATATCGAATGCTGCCGACGCGCTTTGCGCCGACGCTGTTGCCGCCATGCTGACGATACAGACTCAGCGGCTCATCCAGATAGATGATTTTTCCAAACCTCGCCGCCACCGCCGCCATCCACCAGTCATGCATGATGACCCGGTTTCCGTTTTGGCACTGCGTCGCCATGCTGCACAGTGAGCGGTTGATCATCATCGCGCCGCCGGTCACCACATTCTGCATCAGAATTGCCCGATAATCGAAGTGGTCAAACGCCTGCTTCTGATAGCGCATCAGCGACGGAGCCATGACATTCAGCTTTTCATCGACGACCTTCTGATCCGAAAAGACCAAAATCGGCATATCGCCGCCCCATTGTTTCTCCGCCTTCATCATCGCGTCCATCAACTTGCGCATCTTTTCCGGATCAAAAACATCGTCCTGATCCGAATAAAGCATATATGAACCTGCGCAGTTTTCGCTCAGCCAGAAAAAATGGTCTCTGGCATTGCCGAATCTCACGCCGGCATTCACCCGCGTGATTTTCTCGGGATATTTCGCCGCATATTCGTCCGCGATCAAATCCGTTCCGTCGGTCGATCCGTCATCCGAAATCGTCAAATGCCAGTTTTTATAACTCTGATTCAGAATGGAATCGATCTGTTCGCGGATATAGTTTTTTCCGTTGTACGTCGCCATCAGGACTTCGATTTTATCCATGTCCACCCCGTTCATGATACACTTGTTTTCTGTCGATGATTTCCTGTTTTGACAGATTACCATACTTATTTCATTATACATTTAAACAACATTCATGTCAACACAGCCGCTGTCTGACCCGCCCATAGATTCGATATGTATTCATACCCGATTAAGTTGCAAACAATAGAAAAAGCCATCCTATTTTGTTTCTTATTCAGAAACTCAGATGGCTTTTCCCCGCGGTTTCTATGAATCGATCAAGCCGGTTTCAGCTTGCTCCATTCCTTCAGCCCTCGTGCGCATTCAGCGCTTTTCTCCATGTCCCGTGATGTTGAACCAGTCGGTTGTGATAACAATATTTTCTCCCGTTACCATATCCATCACGAACACATTCGAAACGTACAAGCCGTTTTCCGGGCACCGCATGCAGCACAGTTCATTCGAATGACCTCCTTTTGTTGTCCCTCGTTGCAGTTGCCAGACCGCTTCCTGATTATACAGCAAAAGGAGTTTCTTCTTCTGCATGATCGCCAAAAGGGTTTTTGAATACAAAAATGGAACCGCTCTTCGCAGTTCCATCGCTTTATTTTTCGTTTTCCGCCCGTTCCAGCGCCGCGCCGATCACGGCATCCATGTCATAATATTTGTACTCGCCAAGCCGCCCGCCGAAGATGACCTTCGTTTCGCCCTGCGCCATCTCCCTGTAACGCGCATAGAGCGCCCCGTTCTTCTCGTCGTTGACGGGGTAATACGGCTCGTCTCCCGGCTTCCATTCGGAGGAGTATTCCCGGCTGATGATGGTCTTGGGCAGTTCGTTGCCCGCGTCGTCCCTGCCGAACTCAAACCACTTATGCTCGATGATGCGCGTCCACGGCGTTTCCCTGTCTGT
This sequence comes from uncultured Clostridia bacterium, assembly GCA_934643825.1. Classification (GTDB taxonomy): domain Bacteria; phylum Bacillota; class Clostridia; order Christensenellales; family Aristaeellaceae; genus Ventricola. The sequence continues at coordinate 35,439 of CAKUCW010000021.1, forward strand.
GTAATTGACCGCGGCATTTCCCTGAAAATTCGGCTGATCGAGCAACTCCGTTTCAAACCGGACGGAGCGATATTCCAGATGACCCAGCCGATAGCCAAAGTAGGCGTCGATCGCGCCGGTGTACACCACCTTCTCCGCCATCGCGTCCAGCTCATCTTTGTTTGCCAGATAATCGGTGTTCAGCCGAACCTCGATGCCCTCCAGCAGATTCGCCACCATCTTGGTGTATCCGCCGATCGGTATGCCCTGATACAGCGCATTGAAGTAGTTGTTGTCAAACGTCAGCCGCACGGGAAGTCTGCGGATGATGAACGCCGGCAGTTCCCGGCAGTCGCGCCCCCACTGCTTCTCGGTATAGCCCTTGATGAGCTTTTCGTAAATATCGCGCCCCACCAGCGAAATCGCCTGCTCCTCCAGGTTTTTCGGCTCGCCGACGATCTCCTTGCGCTGCCTCTCGATTTCCGCCTTCGCCTCTTCCGGCGTGACAACGCCCCACATCTGGTTGAATGTGTACATATTGAACGGCAGAGAATAGAGCTTCCCCTTGTAGTTGGCGACCGGGCTGTTCGTGAATCGGTTAAACTGCGCAAACTGCGTGATATAATCCCATACCTTCTTGTTGTTCGTATGGAAGATGTGCGCACCGTATTTATGAACATGGATTCCTTCCACATTCTCGGTGTATACGTTGCCCGCGATATTTGCGCGTCGGTCGATCACAAGCACCTTTTTCCCGCGTGCCTTCATCTCGTGCGCAAAAACCGCACCATACAGTCCCGCGCCAACGATCAAATAATCGTACATCATCGTTTTCTTTTGTCCTTTCCAACGTTGTTCGCGACAGCATCCGTCACGGCGTAACCGTGATTGTTTTTCCGTCCGAATACAGGGTCATCACGCCGTTTTCCTTCGCCGCATAAACCTGCACGCCCGCCTTTTGCAGCCGGATGCGCACGCTGTTCGCAGGTTCTTTGCCCGTCACAAACGCCGTTTCGGGCTGTGCGGCGGAAACCAGCTCCAAGCACGTCGCCGCGTCGCTTCCACCCCGCGCCGCAATCAGTGCGCTGCACTTCACATTCGCCCCGGAAGATACGATTTCCTTCTCCCCCGCCGCCGTTATGCCGCCCATCACGACGACACTCGTTCCGCCGTAGTCGATTCTGAGCGACAAGCCGTCGTCGCGGCTGTCCGTGTGCTGTTTTCTCGCCGGGCCGATCAGGGTCACGGTCGCCCGCCCCAGTGTGAACGCCAAGCCCTGATCGGCGGTAACCAGCTTCACGCCCTGCTTCTCCGCCGTATCAATCATGCGTGCGTATGCCTTGCCCTTTGTCTGCGTGTTTTGAATGAACAGGTATTCCGGCTTGAACAGGGTCATCGCCATGCTCATCCCGCCGAGCTGCGCATCCTCCGCGCTCATCGCAACCGCCGCGCTGAGCCGATTCACGCCGCTGAGCAGAATCTGCGAGCACAGCGTCACGCCGCTTCCGCTTCCCGCGCCGAGCAGCAGGGTGTAGCCGTCCGCGCAGACCAGCACGGCTTCGCCATCCCCTGCGCGAAGGGTCTTCACCGTCAGCCCGCTTGGCTCGACATGATATGCCCATTGGGGCAGCTGCTTCGTCCAGCCGCTGAGATCCGGCAGTTTGATGCCGTCCAGCTTGATTTCCGGCAGATTCTCCAGACCGATATGGCCAAAGGAGATGATCGGTGCGCCGGTTGTCGAATCCGTCTTGACAAAGCCCAGCACATGTGCGCCGACGAAAATCGCCGCCGCCACGCCCAGCACGAGCAGGATATTGGTCAGGCAGCCCGTCAGACAGCCTTTCTTTCGTTTGCGAATATGGGAGCGTTTCTCCCCCTCGCGTGCCATCAGGCAAACGCCTCCAAAGCGTCAGCGAGCTTGTGCGCGTCCTCTTCGCTCGTCGCCCAGCTGGTCACAAAGCGCACGGCGACCTTTCCGCCGTCCAGCTTTTCCCATATTTCATAGGAAAAATCCTTTTCAAGCGTTTCGTTCTGTTCCTGAGTCAGGACAGCAAAAATCTGATTGGTCGTCGTCCTTTGATAGAGCGGCACGCCGCCCTTTTCCATGCCTGTCCGCACGATGTCCGCCATCGCGTTGGCATGACGTGCCCAAGCGAAATAATCGTCGTTTTCCATTGCCGCTAGGAACATGACGCCGCAGAGCCTGCCCTTCGCCATCATGCCGCCGTTGTGCTTGATCATATAGCGGAAATTCGCCTGCAAAGCCGGATTGACAATCACCAGCGCTTCGCCGAAAAGCAGTCCGTTCTTCGTTCCGCCGATATAGAAGCAGTCCGCCAGCGCCGCCAAGTCCTTGAGCGTCATGTCGCATTCCGCACTCGTCAGCGCACTGCCCAGCCTTGCGCCATCCACAAACAGCAGCAGCCCGTTCTCGTCGCAGACCTGACGCAGGGCTTTCAGCTCGCTCAGGCTGTATACCGTGCCGATTTCCGTCGGCTGGCTGATATAAAGCAACCGCGGGAACACCATATGCTCATCCGTATGGCGTGCGCAGACCTCCGCCACGCCCTGCGGAATGACCTTTCCCTCTTTCGCCTCGCAGGTCACGATCTTATGCCCCGTCGCTTCCAGCGCACCGGTTTCATGCACATGGATATGCCCCGTCGGCGCACAGATTGCCGCTTCATACGGGCGCAGGAACGCAGCCAGCGCAATGATGTTTGCGGACGTTCCGCCCGTCATCATATGCACCTGTGCCTGCGGCTGACCGCATTTTTCCCGAATCAGTTCAGCGGCACGCAGGCTGTATTCATCCAGACCATAGCCGCAGGTATGCTCCATATTGGTTTCAAGCAGCCGCTGCATCACCAGCGGATGTGCGCCCTCGCCGTAATCGTTTCTGAAAAAGGCTTTCATTTTTTCATTCCTCCGATTCTTTCAGTGTGCCGACAATCATGTTTTCGTCGATGGTGATGCTGCGAATTCCGCTCAGGTCGAGCTTGTCCCTGTCTACATCCGCCAGCATCGGCGTCATCCGTGCGATATGCACCGCCAGCGCTTCATCGACCGGCACGGTATAGGTGATCTCCCGCTGTTCCAATACGTTGATGTGCGCCTGCGCATAGCTTTCCACCGGCGCGGCATCGTAACTCGTATGGCGGAGCTGACTGCCCGCCGCCTCGCGCAGCTCACGCAGGTAGCCGGGGCGCGGCGCAAGCTTGATCAACACGCCGTCCTTTTTCAGGATGCGCCCGAACTGCGCATAATTCGCCGGCGTGAAAACGTCCAAAACGGCGTCGCAGCATCCGTCCGCCATCGGAATCGCGGCGAGGTCGGCGACGAAATAGGTCGCCTTTTTATCGCTCTTTGCCGCCAGCAGGATGGCTTCCTTCGCCAAATCAAACCCGATGCGGGTCATGTTTTTTTCCGGGCAAATGCTTCTGAGATAGTATCCTTCCCCGCATCCCGCGTCCGCAATCACCGGGCATTCCTGCAAAGCATATCGCCTGAGCGTATCTGAAACAGCGTCGATCACAGGTCTGAACACGCCCGCTTCAAACGCAACGGCACGGCTTTCAAAAAGCTCCTTTCGGTAAAACGAGCTTTTGGCGTTCGGAACAAAGTTGACATGCCCCTGCCTTGCGATATCGTAGCAATGTCCTTTTTCGCAGATCAGGCTGTTGCCCTGATGACGAAAACTGCCCGAACAGATCGGGCAGCGAAGAAGCGATACGGCTTCATTTTGCATGTTAGGCTCCTTTTGGGGAACGTCAGGGCTGTCCGCCCCAAGTCCCCGGCAGGGAATCTCGCTCCCCGCATCCTTTTCCGTGACTGTCAAGATTAAACCGAGCATTCCAAGGAACGAATATCCAAGTATTTTTGGATATGGGGCTTTGCCCCATCGCCCCACCAAAGGGCTTTCCGAGCGTTTACGGCGCCCGTTTGGCGCATCGCCCTTTGGAAACCTTCGGGCACAAATACTCAGTTTTTTCTTGAAATATCAGTCTTATTAGCTTGACAATCCCTTGCTCTTTTTTGACCGCCGCGAATCGAAACGCCAAAAATCTCCTTGCTCCGCGGGAATAGCTCCAAACTCCGGCTTTTCTCTTAGAAATAATCCGAGAAATACGGCTGCTCGATGGGGATGATATCCTCCAAAATGCGCACGGCGGTGTCGTTTGCCGCCAGCCGCTCCACGCGCTTCAAATAGGTCGGACGCTTGTAGCCGTAGAACATCGCCGTCAGCGTCTGGATGTTGCATCGCACCGTTTCGCCTCGCGTGCCGCCGCGCTCCAAAATGGTGTTGCCCTTTGCATCCCAGCGCAGGGAGAAATCGCCGCAGTTGCACTCCATGATCGGGTCGTCGATGATAAAATGCAGGTCGTCGTGAATCGAGATGATGTCAAACGGATACTGCATGATGAATTCTTCGAAATCGACGATTCGCGCCATCATGTACGGCTCGATTTCCTCCTGAATCTCGCTGTCCTCCAGCAGGAACGCCATCGGCTCGTTCGTATAGTTGTTGCCGACCACCTTGTCGATCATCGAGAAATGCGCCGAGATGTAGTTCCAAAGTCCGTGCCGCGCTTCCTGATTGATGTAAACCAGCTCTTTGATTTTGAAAACATCATTGGCGATGTAGTAAACCAGATAGCCGGTCGGCTTTTCATTGGCATCGTAATAGACCGCGACCAGCACGTCGTCCGCTTCCCAGCGCCAGTATTCTTCCCACTCCAGCTCATTGCGCTTGAGTGCGCCGTGGCGCATGGCGGTAAACGCATCGTGTACGCGGTGGACGTCCTCGCTGTCGATATCCACGCGCTCAACCATACCGCCGACCTTGTAGTGCTTGGGCAGCTGCGTATCCTTGATGGTATAGGTCATCTTGTCCGATACGATTTCCCAGCCCTTTTTGCGGTAATACGGAATCAGATACGGATAGAGCATCGACACGCACTGATGGTTCTCCTGCATGTTGAGAAGTGCCTTCTTCATCAGGCTCGACATCAGTCCGTGATTCATATATTCCGGATAGGTTGCCACGCCGGTCACGCCGCCCATGCTGTACATCGTTCCAAAAAGGTTGACCTGCATCGGGTAAACGCTGATCTGCGAGGCGAGCTTATCCCCGTCAAACCAGCCAAACGACTCTGTTTTCTTCAATACGGGCTTTTTGCTGCGCTCCATTTCCTTCTGGTTCCATCCCAGCGACGCCAGCTCATTGTCCGTCACCTGGAACGCATAGCGAAGCAGCGCATTATACTGCGCGGTGTCGTCCACCGTGAGCCTGCGCATCTGTAATCGGTCCTCCAGCTTGCCCTGTTTCATGTTATCCTTCCTGTTCTTCATGTCATGGGAATCTGTCAAAAATCGTATTCAGTATACCATAAAACCCGCCCTGATTTCAAGGCGGGTAAATGCAATGCAGGGGAATGTTTGAGGCGTCAGCCCTCTTATTCTTCGTCCTCTCCGCCGAGCAGCGGCAGGTCGTCCATGTTCTCCTCGTCGGGCGCATTGTCCTCATCGTTTTCTTCCGTTACGGCAGGCGCGTTTTTGCCCATCAGCTCCGCACGGACGAGCTTGTCGATCTCCGCCGCGATTTCCGGATTTTCCTTGAGGTATTTGCGCGTGTTCTCGCGACCCTGTCCGATGCGCTGATCCCCGTAAGAGAACCACGCGCCGGATTTATGGATGATATCCAGCGCAACCGCATTGTCAAGCAGGCTGCCTTCCTTGCTGATGCCCTCGCCGTAGAGAATATCGAACTCCGCCGTGCGGAAAGGCGGCGCGACCTTGTTCTTGACGATCTTCGCCTTCGTGCGGTTGCCCACGACGGTCGAGCCGTCCTTGAGCTGCTCGCCGCGGCGGATATCGATGCGCACGGACGCATAGAATTTCAGAGCGCGTCCGCCCGGCGTCGTTTCCGGATTGCCGTACATCACGCCGACCTTCTCGCGCAGCTGGTTGATGAAAATGCAGGTCGAGTTGGTCTTGTTGACAATGCCGGTCAGCTTGCGCAGCGCCTGGCTCATCAGACGCGCCTGAAGTCCGACAAAGGAATCGCCCATCTCGCCGTCGATTTCCGCCTTCGGCACGAGTGCCGCAACCGAGTCGATGACGACAATGTCAATCGCGCCGGAGCGCACGAGCGCTTCGCAGATTTCCAGCGCCTGCTCGCCGGTATCCGGCTGAGAGACATAGAGCTGATCCACATCCACGCCCAGCTTGCGGGCATAAACCGGATCGAGCGCGTGTTCCGCGTCGATAAACGCCGCAACGCCGCCCATCTTCTGCGCTTCCGCGACGACATGCAGCGCAACCGTCGTCTTACCGGAGGATTCCGGGCCATAGATCTCGATCACGCGTCCACGCGGCAGACCGCCGACGCCCAGCGCCATATCCAGATCCAGACAGCCGGTCGGGATCACCTCGATATCGCGGACAGCGCGTTCGCCCATGCGAATGATTGCGCCCTTGCCGAACTGCTTTTCGATGCCCGCCAGCGCAATATCCAATGCACGCTTCTTCTCGTTGCCGTCGTCCGACGCGACAGGCGCGTTCTTAGCCGCTTTCTTGCTCTTATCGGTTGCCATATGCTCCTCCTCTTATTCCCTGAGCGCCGCCCGGCGCACCATGTCCAGCGCCTTGAGCGTCGCCAATCTGCGAACCCGTCCGCGTCCGCCGCCCAGATTCAGCTTTTCAACCTGCACGCCGAATTTATCCGCGCAGGCGACGTAGACCAGCCCAACGGGCTTCTCCTTCGTTCCGCCGCCCGGGCCTGCGATGCCGGTCGTCGCCACGGCGATATCCGCGCCGCTCTTTTCCCTCAGCCCGCAAGCCATTTCCCGCGCAGTCTGCTCGCTGACCGCGCCGTATGCCTCCAGCGTTTCGGGCTTCACGCCGCAATACTTGACCTTCGCTTCGTTCGCATAGGTCACATGCGCCTCGTTCAGCGCCGCGGAAATTCCCGGATAATCCACAAAACTCGCGGCAACCATGCCGCCGGTGCAGCTTTCCGCCGTCGCAACGGTCAAGTGCCGCTCCACCAGCACACGCCCCGCCGCCTCCTGCATAGAGCCTTCGCTCGTCGGGGTCACGTCATATACGCAGTCGCCCAGCACCGCGCAAATGCTGTCCACGACCGGCTCAACCTGTGCAAGGGCTTCCTGCTCGTCCCTGCCCCGTGCGGTCACGCGGAGCTGGCATTCGCCCAGCGAGCAATACGGCGCAGCCGTCACGCCCTCGCCGTTTTCAATCCACTTTGCGCAAAGCTGCGCAACCTGCGATTCGCCCATGCCGTAAATCCGGATGAACCGCGACGCGATGCAGCCGCCCGTCTTCTGCGCCAGCCTGCCGTAAACCTGCTTGGCAAACATATCCGCCATCTCGTGCGGCGGGCCCGGCAATTGAACGACGATCTTCCCGTCCTTCTCGATCATGCAGCCGGGTGCCGTTCCGCAGTCGTTGGGCAGGATGATGCAGCCCTTGGCGAACATCGCCTGCTTGCGGTTGTTCATCGGGCATACGCGCCCAACCTTGACAAAATACGCCTGAATCGCGTCCCAGCTCGCCTGATCAAATTCCATCTCCAGCCCGAGCAGTTCGGCGGCGATTTCCTTGCTCAAGTCATCCTGCGTCGGTCCCAGCCCGCCGGTCGTGATGACCAAATCGCTTCGGGAAAGCGCCAGCGCAAGCGCCTCGCGCATCCTCTGCGGGTTGTCGCCGACCACCTGATGATGATAGACGTCGATGCCCAGGCTCTGCAATTCACGCGAGAGCGTCTGCGCATCGCTGTTGGCGATCTGCCCCATCAGCAGCTCCGTGCCGATGGCAACGATTTCTGCAATCATTTTGCTCCACCCAGAACCGAACGGTTCTGCCAAACGTATTCACACATCGAGTACAGCGTCATCACCGCCGCGGCAACGGTCAGCACGGCGGGCAGGATGCCCTCGCCCGTGATCGTCAGCACCAGCGCCAGCAGCATCTGAAGCACCGTCTTGATCTTGCCGCTCATGCCCGCCGCAATGACGTGTCCCTGCTCCACGGCGCACAGCCGCAGACCGGACACCACAAACTCGCGTGCGATGAAGATGATGCAGGCGACGACGTTCAGCCGTCCCATCGCCGTCAGCATGATGAACGCCGTATGCGTCAGCAGCTTGTCGGCAATCGGGTCCATGAATTTGCCAAAGTTGGTAATCAGGTTGCGCGACCGCGCCAGATAGCCGTCCAGCAGATCCGTCAGCGACGCCAGCACAAACACCAGCAGCGGGAAGACGCACAGCGTCTTGTCGCCGCCGAAGCACCAGAGCAGAATCAAGTACAGCGGCACCATCACAATGCGCATCAGCGTCAGCTTGTTGGGCAGATTCAGCTCTTTCAGCGCCTGCCCCGCCTGTTTCAGCGCACTCAAAAACTTTTTCATACGCGCTCTCCCGTCAGGTCATAGGCTTTTGCGCCCGTGATTTTCACATTCACAAACGTGCCGATCTCACACGGCTCCTCCGAGCTGAAGAAGATGTTTCCGTCCGTTTCTGGAGCTTCAAACTCGCTGCGCCCCACATAGCGGCTTCCGCGCTTCTTTTCAACCAGAACGCGGCAGGTCGTGCCCACACGCGCCTTGTTCTGTGCCAGAGAAATGCCATGCTGAAGCGTCATCAGCCTGTCATAGCGCTCCTGCTTAACCTCTTCGGGAACCTGATTCGGCATCTCTGCCGCACGCGTGCCGTCTTCCGGACAGAACATGAAGGCGCCCATGCGGTCGAACTTCGTTTCCGCAACGAAATCCATCAGTTCTTCAAAATCCTCATCCGTTTCGCCCGGAAAGCCGACCATCAGCGTCGTGCGCAGCATCATGCCGCGCTCCTTGAACATCCGGCAGACATTGCGGATGTGCGTGCTGGTGTCCGTGCGGTTCATATCGGTCAGAATATGCTGACTGATATGCTGCATCGGCAGGTCAAGATAATCGCAGACATTCGGCAGGCGCTTCATCGTATCCAGCAGACGCTCGTCCACGCGCTCCGGATAGCAGTACAGCGCACGCAGCCATTCCACGCCTTCGATGGCGGCAACTTCCTCGATCAGCTGGGGCAGCTGGCTCTCCTCGCCGCCGTCCGTGCCGTAGCGGGTCGTGTCCTGCGCAATCAGCGTGAACTCGCGAACGCCCTGCGCCGCCAGCGTTCTGACCTCCGCCAGAATATCCGCCTTCGGACGGCTGCGATAGCCGCCGCGAATCATCGGAATCGCGCAATACGCGCACCAGTTGTCGCATCCCTCGCCGATGCGGATATACGCGCTGTATTTCGGCGTCGTCAGCACGCGCCCAAACTCGTGGAACTGCCCGTCGTCGTCGGTATACACCGGGCGGCCGCCCTTTCCGGCTTCCTGAAGCGCCTGTTCGAGCTTCTGATAATCGTTGACGCCCATGATGACGTCAACCTCCGGCATTTCCTCGCGGATGGCTTCCGGATAACGCTGCGCAAAGCAGCCCGTCGCCACCAGCAGGCGGCAGCAGCCGGTCTGCTTGTAGCCCGCCATTTCAAACAGCGTCGAAATGGCTTCTTCCTTCGCGGACTGGATGAATCCGCAGGTATTGACGATGATGATTTCCGCCCGGGACGGATCGGAAACAATCTTATAGCCATGCTCTTTGAGCACGGCGAGCATCTGCTCGGAATCGACGCGGTTTTTGCTGCATCCCAGAGAGATCAGCCCTACTGTTGTTGCCAAGTTTTTGTTCTCCTTTAACCGACGCGGCTTCCCGCGTGGACTCTGTTATAGTCATACAGCATCATTTTATCATGCCCACGCATCAAATACAAGAAAAAGCCGTCCGCAAAAAACGGACGGTTTTATTATAACATATTCTGTCCAAAATACAAGAACATCAGTTCCCGTTTCGTTCCGTTTTTTCCGTCGTCTTTACGAGAAGCGCATGCCGGACGCGGATCCTGCCGGCGATCCGCCGAATCAGCATCACCGCCACCCGATAGGCCGTATAAATCGCGAAGAACAGCAGCACGCCGTACAGCCCCGCGACGATATCGCGAAAATCCATCTCGCCCGTTCCCGTGATTTTCTGACCAATTTCAATGGCAAACCCCAGCACGGTCATCACCGTAAAGACATAGATAAACGAAATAGCGGTGATGCTCCATTTCGCCAGCCGCTTAAAGACAAAATGCACGGCAAAAAACAGCATCATGCCCAGCGCGAACATCACCAGAAAATGCAGCTCCTTATCGCCGAGCGCCAATTCAAAATTATCGTTCAAATGCAGAATGGACTCGTGAATCTGAGCTGCGATCATCGTCATTTCATAGAGAATCGATTCAAACAAAGCACACTCTCTCCTTTTCCGAAATCGTGTGGGCTGAGCCCACCTTCACTTCCGCCGCAGTTTTCCAAAGCATGAAAGCTCTGCACACGCGGGCGATTTCGTGCAGTTTTCCATACGCTAAAGCAGGCTGAGCCCACCTTCACTTCCGCCGCAGTTTTCCAAAGCATGAAAGCTCTGCGCACGCGGGCGATTTCGTGCAGTTTTCCATACGCAAAATGTGGCTGATCCCACCTTCACTTCCGCCGCAGTTTCCCAAAAAAACACAGAAACCTCTCTCACTCCGGCGGTTTTACGTCATTTTCTCCGCATAAAAAAAGACGCGGGAAAGCGTGTTTTTCTTCCCGCGTCCAACCGTTTTTTGCGATTAGTATTCGATTTTCTTCTGGATGTAGGCAACCAGATCATCCACATGGACATGCTCCTGCTCCATCGTGTCGCGGTCACGAACCGTCACCACGCCGGTCTCCAGCGTGTCGAAATCGACCGTGATGCACATCGGCGTGCCGATTTCGTCCTGACGGCGATAGCGCTTGCCGATGGAACCCGTCTCGTCGTAGTCCACCATGAAGTGCTTGGCGAGCATGTCGTAGACCTCGCCCGCCTTTTCGCCGCACTTGTTCTTCTGCAGGGGCAGCACGGCGCACTTATACGGCGCAAGCGCCGGATGGAAGTGCATGACGACACGCGTGTCGCCGCCCTCAAGCTCCTGCTCCTCGTAGGCTTCGCAGAGGAACGCCAGCGCCGCACGATCCGCGCCGAGGGACGGCTCGATGACGTACGGAATGATCTTCTCGCCCGTGGTCGGGTTCAGATACTCCATGCTCTTGCCGGAGGTCGTCTGGTGCGCCTTCAGGTCGAAGTCCGTACGGTCGGCAACGCCCCAGAGTTCGCCCCAGCCGAACGGGAAGAGGTACTCGAAGTCCGTCGTCGCCTTGGAATAGTGCGCCAGCTC
>CAKUCW010000022.1 GCA_934643825.1 uncultured Clostridia bacterium
CACATTTTATTAGCGAAAAGAAACCTGTCGCTGCCATGTGTGCGGGAATCGACTTCCTCCGCCGTTTCTATGGAAGTAATCTATTGGCGCGTGAGATGAAAGAACTAACTGCTGAAAAATTCTGTTTTGATGCTGAAAACAATGTTTATTACACGCCCGCTTTCAGAAAAACCAACAGTAGCTATACGACACTATTAGGTATCGATTCTATGATTTATGCGTTGAAACAGGCACAAACATTACGATGAAATCTGTTTTGTAGGTTTAATTATTGAACAGAATAACTTACATTCTGCCCGCTGACTATGCCGTATGTGTGAAAGTCTGCGGGTTATTTATTACCCAAAATCAAGAAAGGAGAGACTACCCATGCCAAAGAAAAAAACTGCCGCAGATCATTGAGAAATGTATATGGAATGTTCTACCGCTTCGGCTTGATTGACGTGCCTGATGAAGTGAAGGAGAAGATGAAGCAGCCGAAAAAACGCAAAAAATCCGGTTGCTATGCGCAAAAGTCTACGGCAATGTTTATTACAAATGGAAGCGGAATGTATAGCTCAAGGTTAGGAAGGATGGCAGCATTATCGAGAAAGTGAAGGAGATATGGGAGGATTACTTGCGTTGATAATGAGCCAAGGTTCGCAAAACGGTAAGAGAAAATGACTTCAGGCATGCAAACAACCCTTTTCCGGACAACCTCAGCGCATCGCGGCAAACGCCACACTGCATGCCTGTTCACCCTGCTGTGTTTTTCGCCGAACTTCCGTTTTTTGCTATCCCCCACCGTTTCATAGCCTTAACCTATGGTTAATCATATAATATACATGTTTGTCTATATGACGAGTTTCGTATATAATACACCTTGTCACAACGACGTGACTGAATTCCATACGCATGTTGAAGGGAGTGCTTCCATCTTGGCGCTCATTGAGCTAAACCACCTGACAAAAACCTTCAAGGGTAAAACCCAAACGGTAGACGCCTTGAAAGACATCAACCTGCACATCGAGCAGGGCGACATTTTCGGAATCATCGGCATGTCCGGCGCGGGCAAATCGACGCTCGTGCGCTGCATTAACTTTCTGGAACAGCCGACATCGGGCAACGTCGTCATCGACGGTAAGGATCTCGCCTCGCTCAGCTCGAAGGAACTGCGCCAGCTTCGCCAGCAGGTTTCGATGATTTTCCAACATTTTAACCTGCTCTCTCAGCGGGATGTGCGCGGCAACATCTCTTTCGCGATGGAAATCGCCGGGATGAAGCGCCCGCAGATTGAAAAGCGCATCGATGAACTGCTCGAAATCGTCGGTCTGACGGACAGACAGCATAATTATCCCAGCCAGCTTTCCGGCGGTCAGCAGCAGCGCGTTGCCATCGCCCGCGCTTTGGCGACCAACCCGAAGATTATCCTTTGCGACGAAGCGACCAGTGCGCTCGACCCGACGACGACGACCTCGATTCTCAATCTTCTGCGCGAAATTAACCGCAAGATGGGCATTACCATCGTCATCATCACCCACGAAATGAGCGTCGTGGAAAGCACCTGCACCCATGTCGCCATCATCGACGACGGTCAGCTGGCAGAGTGCGGCACGGTTGAATCGGTGTTCAGCCAGCCGAAATCCGCGGCGGCAAAAAAGCTGATTTTCCGCACCGCCGGCGCGGACAGCGGCGCGATGGGCGAACGGATGATCCGCATCGTGTTCGAGGGCAGCTCGGCTGATGAACCGACGATTTCCGACTTGGCGATGCAGTGCCATGTGGCTGTCAACATTCGCTATGCCGACACCCGCGAGGTCAGCGGCAAGCTGTTCGGTCAGATGATCCTGCAGCTTCCGGAGGATCATTTGCAGCAGGAAAAGGCGATTTATTTCCTGCAAAACAAGGGACTGCGCGTGGAGGAGGTGAACGGTTATGCCCATGGCTAAGATGATTCCGCTGATGCTGAACGGCATCAAGGATACGCTGTACATGACGACCGTTTCCACCCTGTTTGCGTATCTGCTGGGTCTGCCGCTCGCAATTTTGCTGGTGCTGACCGCGCCGAGCGGTCTCAAGCCGCAGAAACTGGTCTATCGCCTGCTCGATGCGGTGGTCAACATCTTCCGTTCCATCCCGTTTCTGATTCTGATGATTCTGGTCATCCCCGTGACCCGTGCGATTGCGGGCAAGGCATATGGCTCCACGGCGACGATCGTTCCGCTGGTCATTGCAGCCGCGCCGTATGTCGCCCGTATGATCGAATCCTCTTTGCTGGAGGTCGATTCCGGCGTCATTGAGGCAGCGCAGTCGATGGGCGCAAGCATCCCGACGATCATCTTCAAGGTACTCATTCCGGAAGCCAAAACGTCGCTGATCGTCGGCGCGACAATTTCTTGCGGCACGATTCTCGGTTACAGCGCAATGTCCGGCGCGATTGGCGGCGGCGGTCTGGGGCAGATTGCCATCAGCTACGGCTATAACCGCTATCAGACGGATGTGCTTTTCGTCACTGTTGCTCTGCTGATCGTGCTGATGCAGGTCATCCAGATCGTCGGTATGAAGATTTCCCGCAAGACGGATAAACGTGTGCGCAATTAAGGGCATATTGCAGGGAAAACCATTCCCGGCGGGGACACGAGACCCTTGCGCTTTCCAACTGCAGGCAAGCTGAAAGGCTTTAGCTGATATTTTCGATCAAAAAGAATTTTAAGGAGGAACCCTACTATGAAGAAGCTGCTTACGCTCGCTCTTTCCCTGGCGCTGACCGCTGTGGTCGGCGTCGCCAGCGCCAACACGAAGTTGGTTGTCGGCGCATCTGCCACCCCGCATGCCGAAATTCTTGAAGCGGCTAAGCCGCTCCTTGCCGAAAAAGGCATCGACCTTGAAATCGTCGTCTTTGACGATTATGTTCAGCCGAACCTTCAGCTCGAAGCGGGCGATCTGGATGCGAACTACTTCCAGCATCTTCCTTATCTGGAGAATTTCAACAACGACAACGGCACGCATCTGGTGAGCGCGGGCGCGGTTCACTATGAGCCGATGGGTCTGTATGTGAACCCGGCGAAGGAGATTGCTCTGGATTCCATTCCGGACGGTGCGACTATCGCTATCCCGAACGACCCGACCAACGAAGCCCGTGCGCTGGGTCTGCTGGAGTTCAACGGTCTGCTCAAGCTGGAAGACACCAAGGATCAGAAGGCGACCATTTTGAACATCGCCGAGAATCCGCATAAGTTTGATTTCGTTGAGGTCGAGGCTGCGCAGGTGCCGCGTACGCTGGCGGACGTCGATCTGGGTGTCATCAACTCCAACTATGCGCTTCAGGCGGGCGTGGACGTTGTCGGCACGCCGATCGCCTATGAAAGCACCGAGGTCGCTTATCCGAACATCATTGCCATCCGTGAGGGCGATGACCGCGAAGAACTCAAGACGCTGGTTGAAGTGCTTCAGGGCGATGAAATCGTGAACTTCATCAACGAAACCTACAAGGGCGCTGTCGTTCCGACGAAGTAAAGCCCGGCTATCCTTATTAAAACACGACCTTCTTCAGTTTGGAGAAGGTCGTTCAGCTTGTTGACATAAGCAAACTTGGCTTGAATAGCAAAATCAAGAAATTCAGCTATTCTTTCATTTTCGGAAAGGGCTATTCTCCCCCCCTTCGAGGGGAGAATAGCTTTTTGTCTACAGTCTGCACGACCTTCTTCAGTTTGGAGAAGGTCGTTTATTTTAACGTAAACGTATAGAAAATTGAACAAAACCGCCCGCGTGAGCAAGACTTGGATGCGTGGCGGAAGTGAAGGCGGGCTCAGCCCGCTTGAAATAGGGCTCATTGAAAAAACGAATATATGGCGTTTAAACCGAAATGCAGAATCACTTTATGCGATAGCGTGTGGCGATTTACATGAAATCTGAATATTTTAAAATTCATTATTGCATTTTGCGCCGGATCGTGTTATCATGTTCGCAATTCGTATCGCTAAGCGCATACGTCATTCACCCCAATGATGGAGGAAAGGAAACAGGCTATGAAAAAATACGTCATTCGCCGCATTCTGAGCGGCATCCTGACCATTTTCATCGTCTTCACGCTGACGTTCATCTTGATCAAGTCAGCGCCGGGCGACCCCATCCGGACGCTTCTGGGACAGGACAACGATGATCCCGTCCTTCAGGCTGCCTTGGAAGAAAAATGGGGGCTGAACAAGAGCCTCCCGGAACAATACCTTGCATACCTGTCCAACGCGGTTCAGGGTGACCTGGGTACGTCCATCATTTACGAGCGCTCGGTCAACGATATGATCGGCGAAAAAGTCGGCGCGACTGTCCTGCTGGGGCTCACCTCCGCAATTCTGGCGTTGATCATCGGCACGGCGATGGGCATTATCGCCGCACGGCATGAAGGCTCAGCCTACGACTTGGTCACGTCGGGCGCGACCTACACGATGAACTCCGTTCCGTCCTTCTGGCTGGGCTTGATGCTCATCATTCTCTTTTCCACCAAGCTGGGCTGGCTGCCTTCCTACGGCATGACCACCGCACGCAAGAACTTTGAGGGCTGGGCTTACGTCGCAGACGTGATGCGCCATATGGTGCTGCCGGTGATGACGCTGACGCTGGTCACCATTCCGCAGTATTTCCGCACGGCGAAATCCGCCGTCCTTCAGGTCATGAATGAGGATTTCATCACGACCCTGCGTGCGACGGGCATGGACGAAAAGAAGATCTTTTACAAATACGTTTTCCGCAATGCGATCCTGCCGACCATCACCATCTTTGGCATCACGATGGCGTACCTGATTACGGGCGTTTCGCTGATTGAGGTCGTGTTCTCTTGGCCGGGCATGGGGCGTCTGGTGCTGACTGCCATCAATCAGCGCGACTATCCGACGCTTCAGGGCATTTATCTGGTCATGTCCGTATCCATCGCCGTGGTCATGATTCTGGTAGATATCATCTACGCGATCTTCGACCCGCGCATCCGTTACGACTAAGGAGAATCACGCATGACAAAGCTTAAGAAAGTGTTTCGCACCATTGCCGGTGACAGGCAGCTCCTCTTCGGATGCCTCGGCTTGATGATCCTGCTGCTGGTCATCCTCTTTCAGGGCGTGCTGGAAACGCATGACCCGTATGAATACGGTTCGGATTCCCTCGTGGGGTTGGGGGTCAACGGTCATCTTCTAGGCACGAACAAACTCGGTCAGGACATTTTCAGCATGCTGATCGCGGGCGTAAGCACATCGCTCAAGGTCGCGCTGATTTCCTCCATGATCTCCGCCATCATCGGCATCCTGATCGGCGGCGCGGCGGGATTCCTCGGCGGCAAAGTGGATCTGGTTCTTTCGGAGCTGATCAACGTATTCATGATGATCCCGACGTTCTTTCTTGAATTGATGATCATCGCGCTGTTCGGCAACAGCATCGTCAATGTCATGATTGTCATCGGTCTGACCTCGTGGGCATCCAACGCGAAGCTGATGCGTGCGCAGGCGCTTTCCCTCAGAGAGCGCACCTTCGTCAAAAGCGCGGTCGTCATGGGCGAGAGCCAGCCGCAGATTCTGTTCAACTACATCATCCCCAACGGCATCTTCCCGGTCATTGCCAACACGACGATGGGCATGTCCGGCGCGATTCTGACGGAGGCGAGCCTGTCCTTCCTGGGCCTGGGCGATGTCAACGTCATCTCTTGGGGACAGATGATCTACGACGGCAAGAGTTACATCACCTCCGCATGGTGGATTGCAACGTTCGCCGGCCTTGCCATCATCTTCACTGTGATCATCTTTTACATGCTGGGTGACGGCTTGAACCATGCGCTCAATCCCAAGCACGTTTCGGGAGGGAAAAAGTGATGGAACATCTGCTTGACGTTCGTGATCTGAGCATCACCTATCTCAACAAATCCCGCAATGTGCAGGCTGTGCGCCATGTGAATTTCACCATCGACAAGGGCGATTCGCTCGGTTTGGTCGGCGAATCCGGCTCGGGCAAATCGACGCTGGCGATGGGCATGCTGCGCATCCTGCCGCAGGAATCGATCCAGATGACCGGTTCCGCCCTGTTTATGGGCAAAGACCTCGTCACGATTTCCGATGAGGAGATGAACAAGCTTCGCTGGAAGGAGATTGCCGTCGTTTTTCAAAAAGCGATGAATTCCCTTTCTCCGGTGCATCGCATCGGCACGCAGATCGAGGATATTTACCACGTTCATGAGCCGAAGGCGACCAAAAAAGAGATTCACGACAGGACGATGGAGCTGCTCAAGCTGGTCAACATGCCGGAACGCGTCTACAAGCTCTATCCGCATGAGATGTCCGGCGGCATGCTCCAGCGCGTCGCCATCGTCATCAGCCTGCTCCACAATCCGAAGCTGCTTGTCTTTGACGAGGCGACGACCGCTTTGGACGTCGTTACGCAGGGACAGATCCTCGAAGAGGTCGTCCAGATGGAGAAGACCATCGAGATGACCCGCATCATGATTACGCACGATATGTCCGTTGTCGCCTCTTCCTGTAAGAAGGTTGCGGTCATGTACGCCGGCGAACTGGTGGAGATCGGTCTGGTGCGTGATGTGCTGAAAAACCCGCTGCATCCCTACACGCAGGGCTTGATGAGTTCGTTCCCGTCGCTGACGGGCGAGAAGAAGCAGCTGCGTGCCATCCCGGGCTTCCTTCCGGATCTCTCCGATCCGCCGAAGGGATGCGCATTTGCTTCCCGCTGCCCGCACTGCACAGCGCAGTGCATAGCGCAGAAGCCCACGCTGCGGGATATGCCCGACGGACGCAGGGTCGCCTGTCATCTGGTGGGAGGGAATGAAGCATGAGCAATACGCCGTTTTTGACCATTGACCATATCACCAAGTGGTATCCGCATAAGGATGGAAAGATTCACCTTTTCCAGAGCAGGGAGAAACGCAGCTGGGTCAAAGCCGTGGACGATGTTTTCCTGACGATGAACCGCGGCGAGGTGCTGGGAATCATCGGCGAATCGGGCTGCGGCAAGAGTACGCTGGGGCGCATGCTTGTCCGGCTGGAAAACCCGACTTCCGGCGACGTGCTGCTGGATGGCAAATCGACCGCGCAGATGCTCAGGGAGAACAACAAGGCTTTCCGCAAGCGCGTGCAGATCGTTTTCCAAAACCCGTTTGATACGTTCACCCCGCGGGACACGATTGAAAAGATTCTGATGCGCCCGCTGAAAAACTACAACATCGGAGCTGATGACGAAGAGCGCCTGAAGATGTGCCGCGACGCGCTGGAATCCGGCGGTCTGCATCCGGCGGAGGAGATCCTCAAGCGTTATCCGCACGAGCTTTCCGGCGGACAGCTTCAGCGAATCTCCATCATCCGGAGCATGTTCTTTAAGCCCGACCTGATCATCGCGGATGAGCCGGTTTCCATGCTGGATGTTTCCGTTCGTGCGGATATCATCAACATGCTGCTCGATCTGGCGAAAAAGAACAACACCGCGGTCATCTTTATCAGCCATGATATCGCACTGACCCGTTACATCTCTGATCATATCGCCGTCATGTATCTGGGGCGCGTGGTGGAGTACGGCGAAACGGACGACGTCATCGCGCATCCGTTCCATCCATACACCCGCGTATTGATCTCCCATTGCGCAGATGTCGATCCGGATCAGGTGCGTTCCGGTTTGCCGATTGAGGGCGAGCCGCCGACGCCGATCAACCCCGGACCGGGCTGCTACTTTGAGCCGCGCTGCTTCAAAGCCTGCCCCGGCTGCAAAAACGCCTACCCCGGACGCGTGGAGCTGGGAAATGGGCACTACGCCTACTGTTCCTGCACGCAGGAAGATTAAAAACGGTATCGACAGGCAGGCGCCTGTTCGGGATACAACCATAATTTAAGGAGGATACCCGCCATGAAAAAGGTCATTTCCTTTGTTCTGTGCCTGGCTGTGATGTTGGCAGCCATGGTGCTTCCCGCTTTTGCCGAGGAAGCCCGCAGCGGCGGAACGCTCGTCGTCGCCATCAACGGCGACCCGATCTCGTTCAACCCGTCCCTCACTTCGGACGACAATCTCTACAAGCCCGCGCAGAACCTTTACAACCGGTTGGTCAAGCTGGATGCGTCCAAGCAGATCATTCCGGATGCTGCCGAGTCCTGGGAAGTCAGCGATGACGGTCTGGACATCACCTTCCATCTGCGCCAGAACATGTACTGGACGGACGGCGAACAGCTGACCGCTGAGGACGTGGCGTACACCTTCACCTATATCAAGGAACACAGCACCTGCTTCTTCTCTGCGAAGCTGGCGAACGTCTCTTCCATTGAGGCGGTCGATCCGTACACCGCGGTCTTCCATATGACCACGCCGGATGTTTCCATCATCGCCAGCCTTGGCTGGTATGGCACGTTCATCCTGCCGGAGCATGTCTTCAACAACGGTCAGACTTGGGAAGAAAACCCCGCTTCTACGACGCCGACCGTAACCTCCGGTCCGTTCACCTTCGTTGAGTACAAGCAGGGCGAATCCATCACGGTGGCGGCGAACCCGAATTACTACGAGGGCTGCCCGCAGGTGGATCAGGTTGTATTCTCCATCATTGCCGATTCCGAGACTGCCGTTCAGGCGCTGCTGGGCGGAGAGATCGACGAGCTGACCAGCATCCCGACCTCTTATGTGGATCAGCTGCTGGCGGATGACAGCATCGTCATGACCAAGAACGAATATCCGTCCCCGGTTCGCATGGTCTTCAACTGCACGGATGAAACCATGAGCAGCCAGGCGCTGCGCACCGCGATCTCCATGTGCATCAACCGTGAGGATATCTCCGTGAAGGCGAGCGGCGGCATCATGGCGCCGGAATACGCGATGTATCCGTCCCTGATTGCATGGGCTTCCAACACCGAAGACACCGCGCCGGCGTTCAGCATCGAGAACGCGCAGAAGGTTCTCGAGGACGCGGGCTACACCAAGGATGCTGACGGCTACTATGTCCGTGGGCTGACCATTGACGCGTTCAGCACCGGTGGTGTTTATGTGGATGCGGCGAAGCTCGTCGCGGCGAACTGCCAGAAGGCGGGCATCGAAGTGACCGTCAATGTCATGGAGTACAACGCGTGGGCGCAGAAGGTCGGCACCGAGCGCAACTATCAGATCGAGTTTCAGGGCGGCTTCATGGGTCCGGATCCGGCGGCTCTTGGCACCCGCGTCGGCACGAACCAGGGCAGCAATTACAGCAATTACAGCAATCCGGAAGTAGACGAACTGCTCCAGAAGGCGATTGAGACCGGCGACACGGAGAAGCGTGCGGAATACTATAAGGAAGCGCAGAAGATCCTCGCTGAGGAACTGCCGTATGTCAACATTCTGGCTTACACCAGCTATGACGCGCACGGCTCCAACGTGGAGAATCTGCCGATCGACGGCGCTGGCAAGTGGGGCTGGAACGAGTACACCTACACCCGCTTCGTCAACTGATCTTTTCGATCACAACCAACAAGGGAGCGGTTTTAAACCTCTCATCAGACTGTAGACAAAAGCTATTCTCCCTCCGAAGGGGGGAGAATAGCCCTTTCCGCAAATGAAAGAGTAGCTGAATTTCCTAATTTTGCTATTCAAGCCAAGTTTGCTTATGTCAACAAGCTGGGGAGCGGCTTTAAACCTCTCCTTTGTCTTATATTCGCTGATTTAGGGATTCAGAAAGGAAAATAGGCATGAAAGCGATCTATGAGGAGCTGCTGCGCAAGATTCCTGATTACAAGGAATTCCTGACTGCGCAGGAGCTGGACGAAAGCTCGTTCGCGCTGGCGAAGGAATATCCGGACATCGTGTCCGTGTTCCCCTTCGGCGAGACCAAGGAAGGGCGCACCCTTCAGTGCATGAAGATTTCCGGCGGCAAGCATGTCGCGCTGATGTTCGGCTGCCCGCACCCCAACGAGCCGATCGGCACGATGATGCTGGAATACTTCACCCGGGCGCTGGCGGAGAACAAAGCCCTGCGCGATGAGCTGGATTATACCTGGTATATCGTCAAAGCGTGGGACTATGACGGACTGATGCTTAATGAGAAGTGGCTCAAGGGTCCGTATACGCTCTACAACTATTCGCGCAATTTCTTCCGTCCTGCCGGCTTCAAGCAGGTGGACTGGACATTCCCGATTGACTATAAGGATCTGCATTTCCATGAGCCGATTCCTGAAACGCAGGCGATGATGAAGCTCATCGATGAGATCCGTCCGGAGTTCATTTATTCGCTGCACAATGCGGGCTTCGGCGGCGTTTACTGGTATGAAACCGATGCGACCCCGGAAATCTACGACGATCTGCATGCCGCGCCGCTCTCGCAGGATGTGCCGATGAACCTCGGCGAACCGGAAGCGCCGTACTGCAAGCTGCTTGCCCCGGCGATCTACAAAGAGCTGAGCATCACGGACGAATACGATTACCTTGAGAAATATGGCGCGAAGAACATCGGCGAGATCATCAAGGTCGGCTCCTGCTCGGCGGATTACGCCAACAAGCGCTGGGGTTCGTTCACGATGTTGACCGAAGAGCCGTACTTCTTTGACCGCCGCATCAACGACCTTTCCGATGCGGATATCACGCGTGCCGAAGCTGCGCTGGAGGGACTGGACTGGGTTGAGAAGGCGAACGAATTCCTCTGCGGCGAGCTGAATAAAACCCTTCGGTATATGGACAAGGAGAACCCCTTCAAGCTGGCGCTGGAGGCTTTCACGGAGAACAAATCCGCCGAAGCAACCCGCAACATGATCAAGAGCAATCCGGATTTTGCCAAGACGGCGACGGTTGCCGAGAAATTTGACAACCTGCTCATCAAGAAGTTCTATAAGCTGCTGCAATACGGCATGCTCATCCGCGCCAACGAGCTGGAGTTGGAGCGCATGAAGAAAAACGGCGAGGCGAACCCGGAGAAAGAAGCCGCGCTGACCGCTGCCGCCGCGGCTGCGGAAGAAGAACATAAGAAGCTTTCGGACTATCTGGAAAAGGAAATCGACTACGAAGTCGTGCCGATCCGCAAGCTGGTTTACATCCAGCTATGCTGCGGTTTGAACATGGCGGAGTATCTGAAAGCGCACCCGGAGAAGCTGAAGAGCTGCTGAGCCAAGCGAAGGCGTCAAGCCGCGATTCTTCCTTAAAAAAACTGGATCCCTTCCATATCGGATCACCGGTATGGAAGGGACTTTTTGCGTCTTGAAAATGGTATAAAAAGCATAAATTCGGAATGCTTGACCGCTTCGGACGGAAGAATATACCGATCTCATTTCCCCAAAATCGGGGCTGTGGGAAGCGATTGCAGAAGGCATTTTTGATGTCAAACCTAATACATTCCTTATGAAATCTGAACTTATTGAGTATTGTGATATGTACCCCCAATACTGGGTGTCCAGCATTGGGGGTACATATCAGAAAGAGAAACTGCTATGATAACTGTATTATGGAAATATTCTTCGGTCGTCTGAAAACAGAAATGTTTTATGGGCTTGAGAAAACACATACTTCATTCGAAATTTTTGCAAAAGCTATTACTGAATACATTGATTATTACAATAACAGGAGAATCCAAGTAAAAACGAAATGGATGCTTCCCTCTACATTCAGAGAAGCATCCATGGCGATGACCTAATTATTCAATTCTAAGCAGGTGTCCAGAAAACCGGGTACATATCAGCCGGAATTTGGCGCATTCGCTCTTGCTTTTTTGGACATATGGAAACTTGCGCAAAATCGTCCGCATGAGCCACGCCTCGATGCCTTGTGGACAACAGACTGGCGGGCTCATGCCGTGAAGCCGAAAGGCACTCAGTGCGACGCCATCGGCTTATTCTGCCCGTTTCGGTTTTTGAGAACATCGGCGAACGGATCGTCTTCCGCGGTTTCGTTTTCATCGATCAGTCCGTCAGATTTGAGCATGTCGCGCAGGACGTCCATCTCGCTTTCCAGGTCGATGAAACGATATTCGTCCAGCGCTTCGACCTGCTTGCGGAAAGCCTTGTCGATTTCGCCGACAGCGACGGAAATGCGGCTGCGAACCTCGCGGGCTTTCGGCGTGTCAGCGTTGTTCTCCAGTTTGGCGCGTGCTTCCAGAAGACGCAGGGTCGTGGGCAGATAATAGCGCAGAAACGTGCGCAGCTGGCTGAGCAGCTGGGGACGCTGTTCCAAAATGGAGAGAATCTGTCCGCAGCTGTTTTCAATGGAATCAATCTGCGCGGACAGTTCAGGATCGGGAATCAGGTCGTTGGCGTGGCGAATGCGGCGCATGGCATCGCGCCCTTCACGGATGACCACAGCAACGTCGTCTGTGTCGCCGACGCCGGAGGCGGTTTGTGCGGTTTCGGTCTGTGTGTCCTCGCGGCGTGCGCGGGAGGCGGAGGCTTCCGTCTGCGCCCAGCGGCGCTGGGTGTCGTCGTCGTCGGTCACGGTGCAGTCCGCGTCGGCGTATGCGTTGCTGCGATTACGGCTGCGCCCGCGGACATGAACGCCGTTGCGGTCGATATCCACATTCCAGTCGGTGCCGTTCCGCTCGGATTCGTTTTCATCCTTGACGGCCTTATCCAGCGCGTAAAACAGCAGATAAACGGCTAAAGGACCGACGGGTCCGGCAATGGAGAGAGAAAGAGCATACCACGCCCATTTGGGCAGATAATCGAGTTTGCGGCGCAGTTTCTTTGCGTTTTTCATTTTCTTCTGACAACCTCCGGGGAAGCGTATCCCGCGTTCAATAAGTAAGTCGATATCAGCATTCATTATATCAAATTGAGGGCGGATTGTCACCTGTGTGCGAAAGAAAAACCGCCGACCGGACGGTAAATCCGGAAGGCGGTGAACATCGGAAGTCGATGCGGATTATTTTTCGGTTTCCTTCTTTTTGCCGAAGGCGAAGCGGCGTTTTTTCTCGTCCGCCTTGGCTGGCTTGCGGGAAGGCGGCTCCTGCGTCTTCGTCGGAATGGGGCGGGAAACCGTCTTGCGGATATCGTCCGCGACGAAGCGGATGTCGTCGAACACGCCGTCGAGAATGCCGGTCCTGATAAAGTTCATGACGGTGATCCAGATGATCGGGGCGACGATCAGTCCCGTTACGCCCGCGATGCGCATGCCGGCATACATGGAGAACAGCATTTGCAGCGAAGAGAATCCGGTTGCGCCGCCGAGAATTCGGGGCTCAAAGATGCGGCGGATGATGTAGAGGATGCCGTAGAGCAGCAGAAGCTGCGCACCCATTTCAAACAGACCCAGCACCATGCAGATTATGCCCCACGGAACCAGCACCGTTCCCGCGCCAAAGAACGGAATGAAATCCAGAAAGGCGAGAACCAGCGCGATCGGCAGCGGATACGGCACGCCGATGATAAAGAACGCGACGAGGATAATCGCCATATCCAGCAGCGCGAAAATCAGCTGAGAACGGAAAAAACCGAATACCGCAGTTCGGAAGCTGTGTCCCATCAGGCGGACGGAGTTTTTGCCGCGTGCGCCGAGGTAGCCGTAAATGTTCTCGCGCAGGTTGGGAAAATCTGCCGTGATGATGCAGCTCGCCAGAACCAGCACGGTCAGGAAGATGACGAAGCTCGGCACTTCCAGCGCGATGTTGCGGGTCATGCTCATCGCATAGCTCAGCGCACCGGAGAGCAGGGTCTTCAACCATTCCCACGCGCTTGCCAGCAGGGAGAACAGCTCGTCGCCGACGCCCGCATATTCGGCAGGGAGTTTGGTCAGAATTTCTTCCAGCCATGTGACAAGTTGGTTATACAGATCCTGTAACTGGGCGATAAAGGTCGGCACGTTGCGTGCCAGGTCAATCGCCTGAGAAACGAGCTGACCGGCGAAGAACAGGCAGATGCCGAACAGCAGCGCATAAAAGACCAGAACGAGGATATAAGAAAACAGCTTGCGCGTCAGCCGCAGGCGGCGCTGAAGCCATGCGATGATCGGGTTGAACATCCACGCCATAATGAACGCCAGAATGAAGGGCATCAGGATGCCCAGCACAGGACCGCCCAGCAGCCCCAGCGCAACCACGCTGACGATGGCAATGCCGATTTCCGTAATCAGACGCAGATAGGTGCGCCTGCGTTCGCCGTTTTGAATAAGAGGGGAATTTTGCGGGGTATCAGCCATATCATCATTCCTTTTCGAATTTGATTATTCTTCCGTCTTGATTTTCGGGACGGGCAGACCGAGATCCTGATGGAGCAGGCGGACGTTGTCCTCGAGCTTGTTGAGGATCACGCTGCTTTCGCCGTAACGCCAATAACCCTCGTAGGGAACGCCGACGCGCACAACCCGTGCGCCGCGCATCCAGAGCGATTGATAGACGAGCTTCATCTGCTCTGCGCCGCTCAGGGAAGAGCGCCATGCGTGCCCCATTTCGCGGACGACGGCGACCACGCGTGCGGCGGTCATGTGATGGGTCTGTGCGACCAGAGCGGAGAAGAGCTTGGTCTGCCGATCGCCGCGCCCGAGGTCGTTATCCAGCTTGCGGCAGCGGGCATAGCACAGAGCCTGCGCACCGTTCACATGGCAAAGCCCTTCCGTGAGCGGATGGGTGGGATAGGTGCCTTCTTTTTTATCGATGTAGCGTGCTTCCGCCTCGGTCAGCTCGAGATCCACGCCGCCCATGGCGTCGATGATCGTGATGACGGAGGAAAAATTGACGCGGAACCAGCCGTCGATTTTCAGATCGAACGCATTTTCCAACGCGGAAACCAGCGTGCTTTCGTCCTGCGAGCGGACGATGGTGTTGAGCTTCGTGCCGCGATTGTGTTCGTCCGGGATGACGATGTCACGCGCAAAGGTCACCGCGTGGATTTTTCCCGAGTCGAAACCGACCTGAACGAGCATCATCACGTCGCTTCGCCCGTTATCATTGAGCGAACCATAATTATCTATGCCCAGAATCAGGAAAGTTTTCGTTCCGTGGGGATGCAGCACGATGACCAGCGCCAGCAGCACGGCGAAGAGAATGAGCAGCGCACGCGCCGCCTTGTGGCGAGAGAAAAATGAACGGATGTCGGATAATTTATTCTGCATATGTCCTGACTTTCTGATGATTTATGGAGGGGTATTTTTCGAATATTTGGGAAATTGTTTCCAAATATTCTGCCAAAACAGGTATCAAAAATCTAAAAGACAACATAACATAAATAGTGATGAAAATCAAGCACATTAAGAAAATGTAACGAATTTGCCATGTTTGCCGTCATGGGGAGTTGTAACCGAGTCTGTTTTCGTGTATAATAAAAATGTTATGGATTTTTGCACGATGCCGCCTGCGGCTTCGTTCAAGATAGATGCGCACCGGGATGACCTCCGAAAGCGCAAAGCAAAGCAAGATGAAGCGAGATCGACGCCCCGAAAGGGAGCGTCTGTTTGAAGATGCGCAGAGAAATGCCTGCGCCATTACAGAAAGGAAATTTTTGTGGCAGATAACGAAAATAAAGAGTTGAACCAACAGCCTGCTTCCGGTCAGAAAAACCAGAATCAGCCTCAGAACCGCACGCAGGAGGGCGCACCGCGCCGCCGTCCGATGCAGCGCCGTCCCCGCGCCAACGCCGAGGGCGAGCATGCCGCGCAGAATTCGGCGCCGCGCACGCCCAGAAAGCCGCGCCAGACGACGCAGCAGCCCGTGCAGGAAGGCGCTCAGGCTCCTGCGCAGGAAAAGCCGCGCCGCCCGCGTATGCCGCGCAAACCGGCGGCTTCCGCTGCCCCCGAAACCGCCGCGGCGACGGAAAATGCGAATCCCCGTGCACCGCGCAGCAATAACCGTCCGCGTCCCGCAAGAAACCAGAACGCCAGCCGTTCGGTCAAGCCGGCGGCGCAGAATCAGCAGCCGGCAGCCGCCGCGCCCGCGGAGCAGCAGACGGCGACCGCGCAGAATCCGGCTCAGCCGCGCCGCAATCCGCCGCGCATGCGCACCGGTGCGCCCCGCCCCAATAACGCCGCGCCGCGCACGCAGAAGGCGGCAGCCAATCGTCCGGCGGAAGCCATGCGCCCGCGTCAGGGCGGACGCCGCCGCATCGTGTCGCCGATCATGCAGGAGGAAAAGCCCTGCATTTCGCAGACGCTGCAATGGGTCGGCAAGAAGCCGCCGACGATGCGCTCCCGCGCCAGCGAGCATCCCAGCCGCGCCACCCTGCGCATGATTCCGCTGGGCGGCATGTGCGAAATCGGCAAAAACATGACCGCGTATGAATACGGCAACGACATCATCATCGTGGACTGCGGTCAGATTTTCCCGGATGAAACCATGCCGGGCGTTGACGCCGTCATTCCGGATTTCACCTATGTGCTTCAAAACCGCGACCGCGTGCGTGGCATTTTTATCACTCACGGACACGAGGATCACATCGGCGGTCTGCCGTATCTGATGCGCGAATTCCGTGCGCCGATTTACGGCGGACGCATGACCATCGAGCTGCTCAAGTATAAGCTCGATGACCGCGTTCCGGGTCTGACCAAGAGCTGTGAACTGCATGTGGTCGAGGCGGGCGAAACCGTCCGCTGCGGCTGCTTCTCCGTGGAGTTCATCCATGTGAACCACTCCATCGCGGATGCGTTCATGTTCGCGATTCGCACGCCGATCGGCATCATCATGCACTCCGGCGACTTCAAGATCGACTATACGCCGATCAACGGCGCCATCATGGATTTGCAGCGCATCGCGCAGATTGGACGCGAAGGCGTGCTGCTCTTCGTCTGCGAATCGACCAACATCGAGGTGCCGGGCTTCTCCAAGTCTGAGCGGCATGTCGGCGAGTCGATGGCGGATATGTTCAAGGACGCCAAGGGACGCATTTTCGTGGCGACGTTCTCCTCGAACGTTTCCCGTTTGCAGCAGATCTTTACCGCTGCCGAGCGCCACGGGCGCAAGGTTGCGCTCGTCGGGCGCAGCATGCTCAACGTGTTCAACGCCGCCAACAATCTGGGCTACATCCAGAAAAAGCCGGATACGCTGATTGAGATTTCTCAGGTGGACAACTATCCGCCCGAGCAGGTCGTCATCATCTCCACCGGCTCTCAGGGCGAGCCGATGAGCGCCCTGACGCGCATCGCGTTCTCCAACCACCGCGAAATCGAGATTCAGCCGGGCGATACGGTCATCATCTCCGCAACGCCGATTCCGGGCAACGAAAAGCCCATCTATAAGGTCATCAACGAGCTTTACCGCCGCGGCGCGAAGGTTTACTATTCCGCGCTGGCGGATGTCCATGTTTCCGGTCACGCCTCTCAGGAGGAGATCAAGCTGGTGCATGCGCTCGTTCGCCCGAAGTTCTTCATCCCCGCGCACGGCGAGACCCGCATGCTCTATCAGCACGCGGAGCTGGCGCACAAGCTGGGCGTGCCGTTTGAGAATATCTTCATTCTTGCCAACGGTGATATCTTCGAGATTTCCAAGGGCTCTGCCCGCGTGACCGGCTTTACCAACGGCGATGCGGTGCTGATTGACGGCGCTTCCGTCGGCGAGGTGGACAACAGCGTTCTGCGTGAGCGCAAGCTGCTCTCCGATGACGGCGTGGTCGCCATTTCGCTGGCTGTGAGCAAAAAGACCGGCGAGATCATGGCGCAGCCGGTGGTCAGCGCGATGGGCTTCCTCTATGACAGCGAGCATCTCAAGATTGAAGCGGCTTGCCGTCAGCATGTGGCGAACGCGGTTTCGCGCATCGTTGCCAGCGGCAAGAAGGTTCAGGAAGCCGTTTCCTCCGGACAGATGCAGGGTCAGCTCCGTTCGTTCCTGTATGAGCGCACCAAGCGCCGCCCGGTCGTGATGATCAACCTGATCGAAGTCGAGTGATTTTAAGCCCCATCCGGCTTTTTAAAAGCCGCGCAAGGCTGAATGGATAAGTGAATAAAAATCATCGCCCGCAGTCGGTGTAAAAGCCGTCTGCGGGCGATGTGTGTTTATGAAAAGTTTTCCCGCCGCCGTGAAGCAGAATGGAGGGCAGTTTTGATATGCGCCCTTACGCTTCCTGCGCGGCAACGTTTTGGCGATGCTCTTTCTGAATGGCGGCGAGCAGTTCCGGATGCTCGATGAGATCCAGCGCGGTCAGCGCCATCGCCTGCGCACCGATGACGATGGCGTCCAGCCCCTTCTGCGAGCAGGCTGCCGCTTTGAACGCTTCGCTGTGACCGGGAATGCGCTCGTCGGAAATGCTGATGCTCGGCTGGATGGTTGGCACGACCTGCGAAATGTTGCCGACGTCGCTGGAGCCGATGCCGCCCTTTTCTTCCGCATCGCCCATCACAAAACCGAGCGACTCAAAATTTTTGCGGTACAGCGCGTCAAACGACGGCGTCAGCACGGTGTTCTCCACGCGGTTCTGATAGGGCTGCATGCGTCCGCGTGCGCCGGTCATCTGCGCCGCACCCTGCACGATGGCGTCCACGCGCTGATACAGCTTTTCCAGCCGGGGCGAGGTCGCTGCACGGAGGTAGAACTTGGCTTTGGCGTAGTCGGGCACGGAATTCGGTGCGCTTCCGCCGTTGACGATGATGCCGTGAATGCGGACGTCCGGCGTGACGTGCTGGCGGAGGGCGTTGATGCCATTGTAGGTCAAAATCAGCGCGTCAAGCGCGTTGATGCCCGCTTCCGGATTGGCGGCGGCATGCGCGGATTTTCCCCAGAACTCGATATCGACCGGGGCACAGCCGAGCGACGGCGAAGTGGTCAAACTCTTTCCGCCGGTGGGATGCACGCAGAGCGCGGCGTCCACGTCCCTCAGGAAGCCTTCGCGGACGAAACTGCCCTTGGCGCTGCCGTTTTCGCCGCCTTCTTCGCCGGGTGTGCCGTAAACGCGGATTTCGCCGCCGACGGTATCGACGACCTGCTTGAGCGACGCGGCGGCAAGGGAGGACATGGCGCCGAACAGGTTGTGTCCGCAGCCATGCCCCAGCCCCTGAAGCGCATCATATTCGGCTAAAAAGACGAGCACGGGGCCTGCCTTCTGCGCCCTGTAACAGGCGGTGAAGCCGGTACGATGTCCGGCAACATCAACCTTGACGTCAAATCCTTCCGCGGCGAGCTGCCCAGACAGATGCTCGCAGGCGAAGAACTCATAGTTGCTGACTTCCGGATGGGCGTGGATGTCCAGCGCAAGCTGCTGATAGACGGGCGCCTGCTTTTGGGCGTATTGAAGGAGGATTTCGCGGTTGTTCATGACCCTGCCCCTTTGCTTGAATTTGATGAAAAGAGTATAGCACGCGAAAAATCAAAATGAAATGGGGGAACAAGAAAAAATATCTCACAGATTTGAATGAATATTACAGATTAATATAGATGAATTGCACAAATTTCAGACCGTATTGATTCTGGGAATCACATAAATTGAACTATTTTTCAAAATTTCATTTCATATTCTGTTGATTTTGTGGGACGAATATGGTATTCTCATGGTACAAAAAGTCCCTTCGCGGCAACAGGCGGGGGAAAATCAATCGTGAAAACAGCAGATAGATTTCTGAAATGAGAGAAGCGCAGGAAGGGTGACGCGGTATGCAGCTTAAAAAAGAAGAAGCGCAGCGTATAAGCGGAATGACGCTGAGCGAAAAGCTGGGGCAGATGTTTGTGACCGGCTTTCCGGCGGAAGAGATGGATGAATCCTTCCGTGCGCTGGTGAAAGACAAAAAGGTTGGCAATGTCATTCTGTTCAAGGATAATCTGAAGAGCGCGGAGCAGATTGTCGGTTTGTCGCGTGATATGCGTGCGCTCATCTACGGCGAAACGGGAGAGTATCCGCTGATTACGGTCGATGAGGAGGGCGGAGTCGTTTCCCGCCTGCCGGAGTCGATGGGCAAGATGCCTTCTGCGATGGCGTTGTCCGCTCTGCATGAGCCGGATGAAATCTATCAGGCGGCGCGGATGAGCGGAAAGCAGCTTTGTGCGCTGGGCATGAATTTTAACCTCGCGCCTGTTTTGGATGTCAACAGCAATGCGGCGAATCCGGTAATCGGCATCCGCAGCTACGGCAGAAATCCGCAGGATGCCTGGTTCTATGCGTCGCAGGCGATGCGCGGATATCTGGATGCGGGTGTGATGTGTTCGGGCAAGCATTTTCCCGGGCATGGCGATGTGACGTCGGATTCCCATTTGGAGCTTCCGGTCAGCGCAAAGAGTCTGGACGAGCTGAGGCAGACAGAGCTTGTGCCGTTTGAGCAGGCGATTCGGGCGCATATTCCCGCGGTAACGATTGCGCACGTGGTATACAGTCAGCTGGACGATGTGCCCGCAACGATGTCGCGGAAAATCGTAACCGATTTGCTGCGTACAGAGATGGGCTTTGACGGCTTGATTATTTCGGACTGCATGGAGATGAACGCCATCAGCACGACCTATGGCATTGAAGAGGGCGTTATCCGTGCGGTTTTGGCGGGCATTGAGCTGATTTTTATTTCGCATAAGCACGACAAGGTGCGCAGTGCGATGGATGCGCTGGAGCGGGCTGTGGAGCAGGGGCGTGTGCCGATGGAGATGATCGACGCGGCGGTTGCGCGTATCCTGCATTACAAGAGAGAATATGCCCAGACCGAGCCGATTATGGATGCGGAAGTTTTCCGTGCCTGCGGCAGTCTTGCCGAAAATCTGTTCGAAAAGACAATCTATGCGGAAAAGCCGTTTAATCTGGGCGGGAACCCGTGCTTCATCAGCCCGTGTCAGACGCAGGTTTCGCAGGTGTCCAACGCGAGCGGAACGCTCTGCTTTGCCAGAGAGATGCAGAAGCATTTCGGCGGGAGCTGTGTCGAGCTGCCGCTCAAGCCGGACGCTCAAGCTGCAGCGGAAGCGATCGAGGCGGCGAAGGACGCGAGTTCAGTC
The DNA here is from genome assembly GCA_934643825.1 of uncultured Clostridia bacterium. GTDB lineage: Bacteria > Bacillota > Clostridia > Christensenellales > Aristaeellaceae > Ventricola. The sequence goes on from CAKUCW010000022.1 coordinate 20,777, forward strand.
GTGATCGGCACGCTGAATGCGACGGTCTACAAGGGACAGATGGATATTCTGGAAGGACTTGAAAAGCTGGGCGTTCCGATGGCGTGCGTCACGTTCCGAAATCCGTTTGAGCTGGACAGACTTTCAGACGGCGTGTATAAGCTGACGGCTTGGGAATATTCCAAACGCTCAATCGAACGCGCAGAGGAATTCTTTACAAAATAAATCGTTGGATGTATAATAGAGCAAGATAACCGCCGTACAGATGAAGAAAAGATAGCGGCGGCGAAAAAAGTTATTCGGGCATGGAACATGCCTAAAATAAGAAAGGTGGAATATTCATGAAAAAGATCCTGGCTCTGGCTTTGACGGCTTTGGTGCTGCTTTCCATTTGCAGCCTCTCTGTCGCCGACGAGAAGAAAACGCTGACGGTCTGGGTTCCCCAGTATCAGTTCAGCAAGGCGGAAGACGCTGTTTCCGATGCGGATTTCTGGAATGGCTGGTTCGATGCTTTTGAGGCGGAGAACAACTGCGAAGTGAATGTGGAAATTCTGCCGTGGAGCGACTATAACACGACGATTTACACCGGACTGCTCAACAACGACGGACCGGACGTGGTCTATGTGACCGACACATATGACCTTGTTTCCAACGGTCTGCTGCTCAAGCTGGACGATAAGCTGACCCAGGAGCAGAAGGACAACTTCCTCAAGTGGGAAGACGGCGCGAAGGACAAGGATGGAAACCACTACTCCATCGCTTTCCCGGGCGGACCGGTTCTGCTGTTCTACAACAAGGACATTCTCGCCGAGGCGGGTGTTGAGATTCCGGAAGACACCTGGACCTGGGAAGAGTTCATCGACGCCTGTAAGACCGTCGTTGAAAAGACCGACAAGAAGGCTTTCGTTCAGAACTGGGGCGCCAGCTCCGGCACCAGCGCGCTGCTGACCGCTTTCTGGCCCTTCTTCAATCAGGCCGGCGGCAGCATCCTCAACGAGAACGGCGAGGTGGATTTCAACACCGAAGCGGCGCTTCAGACCGTTCAGTTCCTCAAGGATCTGTACGATGCGGGCATCTTTGACGAGTCCATCACCGCTGAAACCGACATGGCGGGCAAGTTCAACGCGGGCGAAGTCGCGTTCTACTGCGTGGGCGATACCTCCGGCATCAACAGCGCGACCAAGAACGGCATCAACTACGGTCTGAAGATTGGTCTGAAGGGACCGGCCGGCATTGCGACCCGCGGTACGGGCGACTCCTACGCGATTGCTGCCAAGGCGGTTGAGCGCGGCAATGAGGAACTGGCTGTGAAGGCTCTGCTGCTGATGAACTCCGCTGAGGTTCAGGACGATTTCCACAACAAGGTCTATGCGTTCCCGAATGCGACCCGTGACGCCAAGCGCGTGTACAACGAGCAGCTTGACGCGCTGTATCTCCAGTATTCCGACGGCATCCGCAACATTCCGGACTTTGAGGGCAAGGCTTCCTTCGAAAATCAGGTTCAGGCGAACATCCAGCTCATGTTCATGGGCGACCTGACGCCGGAAGAGGTTCTGACCGAGACGATGGATTACTACGAGAATCAGATCAAGCAGTAATTTGAAAAACAGGTAAATCAGACGAGGCTGTCAAGCGAGTAAACCTGATGTTTCAAGACAAAAACTGAGTCTGTGCCCGAAGGCTTCCAAAGAGCGGTGCGGCGAATGCCGCAAACGCTCCGGAAGCCCGCGGGCAGGGAGAAGGGGAAAAGCTCCGTATCCCGAGAATGCTTGGGGTTTGCTGATGAAATATCCGGTTTAAAACCTGACAGCCTCGTATCTGAAATAAGACATCTACTTTTTTCCATCTGCGGAGGTGACGGAATTCCCTATGAGCGCTCAGGCAATGAACAAACGCAGTATCCTGGCAGGCAAAAGAGAGCGAAGACAGGTGCTGATTGGAATGGCATACATCGCGCCGAGCTTCATCCTGATGATGATTTTCAACGTGATTCCTATCTTTGTATCGCTGTTCCTGGCTTTCTGCAAATACAACATGGTTGGCACGCCGACATGGATTGGTCTTGAGAACTTCCAGAAGCTGTTTACCAACAAGGCTCTGCGCGAGGCGATGATCAATACGCTCAGGTATGTGCTGATGACCGTGCCTGTGCAGACCATTCTTGCGCTGCTGGTCGCCGCGTTTATCGCCGATCGGCTGCAAAATCGCTACGGCTCGTTCCTGCGGAGCGTAATCTTTATTCCGGTCATCATTTCGCTCATCGCGTCTGCGACGGTTTGGAGCATCATGTATAAGACGGACGGCGGTTTAATCAACCAGCTGCTGGGGCTGTTCGGCGTTGCGCCGGTCAACTTCCTTGGCGGAAAGAAAACCGCGCTGGCAAGCGTTGCGGCGGTCGCCGTATGGAAAAATACGGGCTACTACATGGTCATCTATTACGCGGGCATTATGAACGTGTCGACGGAGGTTCGCGAGGCGGCTATTGTAGACGGCGCGAACGCGGCGCAGCGTTTCTGGTATATCACGATGCCGATTCTCAAGCCGATCACCTATATGATTGTGACGCTGGGCATCATCGGCTCGTTCCAGGTTTTTGACCTCGTTTACAAGATGACGGGCGGCGGACCCGGACGCTCGACCTATACGGTGGCTTACATGATTTATACCTACGCTTTCCAGGATAAGCGAATCGGCTATGCCTGTGCGCTGGCAATCGTGCTGCTGGTCATCATCCTCGTCATCCATGCGGTTCAAACGCTTTTGTTTAAGGAGAAAGAAACGGCATGAAGAAGAATAAGAAGAGGACAGTCTGGTCTGTGCTGGGTGTCATTCTCGTTACGATCTTCGCCGTGATGTGTCTGACGCCGCTGATTTATATGATTCTCGTATCGTTTACGGATTCCGAATCGCTCTACATCAAACTGAGCGATATCCATCCGAGCCTGAGCAATTACTATTACGCGATTTTTGAGAGAAACTTCGGACGTGCGCTGTGGAACAGCGTGGTGACGGTCGTCGGCTCCTGCCTGCTGGTGGATATCGTGGCGAGCATGGCGGGTTACGGCTTTGCCAAAAAGCCCATTCCCGGCAAGGAAACGCTCTTTCAGGGTTATCTGGCGACGATGATGATTCCCGGTCAGGTGACGCTCATCCCGATGTTCCTGATGATCAACGCATTGGGCTGGACGAATACATATCGGGCATTGATTCTGCCGATGGTCGGCGCGTTCGGCATTTTCCTGATGCGTCAGTTCATGGAGGGGCTGCCCAACGAGCTGCTGGAGGCGGCGGAAATCGACGGCTGCGGCGAGGTTCGCCGGTTTGTAACCATCGTTCTGCCGCTGGTGCAGCCTGCGCTGATTACGCTGACGATTTTCACGTTCAACGGCGCGTGGAATAACTTCCTCTGGCCGCTGATTATCAACACCCGTTCTTCCATGCACGTTTTGACGATTACGATGGCGACACTGAGCAGCAACCAGACCACCAACTATGGCATGGTCATGGCAGGCGCGACGCTGACCTTCGTTTTCCCGTTCCTGCTCTACGTTTTCCTGCAAAAACAGTTTGTAGAGGGCGTTGCAATGGGCGGCGTCAAGGGTTAAAATCAAAGGAGCTGCTGTACAGAGCCTTCCGAGTGCTTCGCATCCGTTCTCAAGGAGAGGAGAGAGGCAACGGGAAGGGGATGCGCGGCAGCTTTTTTCAAAAATATGAAGCTGCTGACGGAGGAAAAAACATGGCTGATTTGCCGATGCAATTGCAGGGAGCGCTGGAAACGCTCGTTTCCGGCTACGCGAAGGAGAAGCTTGAAAAGGATGCACGCGCCATCAGCGAAGCCTATCGCCTGCGCACGGGCGAGGGCAAACGCCTGCTGACCGCTGAGGGCGAAGCGGCGGCATATGCGGCGGCGCGTATGCCCGCGACGTATGCGGCGGCGCATTTCGCGCTTACCGAAGCGATCGAGGCGAGCGGACTGCATCCGGAAACGATGCTCGACTGCGGCGCGGGAACGGGCGCGGTCACGTTTGCGGCGGATTCGCTGCTTGAATTGAAGGAAGCAACCTGCCTGGAAAGGGAAGCCGCCATGCGTGCCGTCGGCGAAAAGCTGACGCATCAGGCGTGCGGCGTGCAGCCTCGCTGGGATGCCTGCGACCTGACAGGGGGCGCGGCTCTGCCGCAGGCGGAACTGGTCTGCGAGGGCTATATGCTCGGCGAACTGGAAGCGGGCATGCGCCTGAGCGTCGCCGAAAAGCTCTGGAACGCTTGCGGGCAGATGCTCGTGCTGATTGAGCCGGGAACGCCGCAGGGCTTTGCCAATCTGCGTGCCGTGCACGAAAGGCTGACGGCGATGGGCGCTTATGTCGCCGCGCCTTGCCCGCAGGGAAGCGTCAATTGCCCGATGACGGGGGAAAACTGGTGTCACTTTGCCGTGCGCGTGCAGCGAACCAGACTGCATAAAGCCCTCAAGGGCGGCGACGCGCCGTTTGAAGATGAGAAGTTCAGCTATCTGGTGCTGACCCGTCAAAAGCCGGATGATGCCTGCCGGCTGCGCGTTCTGCGCCACGCCCAGATTGCGCCGGGGCGCATTACCGTTCCGGTCTGCGGGGAAGCGGGGGAGAAGCTGCTCACCGTAACCAAAAAAGACCCGCTTTGGAAGCGGGTCAGGAAAATCAAATGGGGCGAAAGGCTGTGATTACGCGTACAGCCCCAGACCGCGAAGCGGCTTGCGCAGCACATTGTAGAAGATCGGCGCGACGATAAAGGCAAACGCCGCGTTGAACAGGCTGGAAGCCGCCTTGGAGAGCATCGTCGCCTGAAGCGCGACCGGATCGACGGCGCCGGTCGTGAAGCGCAGGGTCAGATAGGATTTGAGCAGATACAGCGCAGTGTAGGTCAGCGCACCGAGGACGCTGCCCAGAATGACGCGGGCGTGATCCCTGCCGTTAAGCGTTTCCTTGGAAGCCGCTTTATAGGCAACCAGACCGGTGATCAGCGCGATGGCGCCCTTGTTGATAAAGGTGATGATGAACTCCATGCCGTAGCCGCCGATGATGTCAAACAGACCATTGCCGATGGCGGCGGCGAAGAAGCCATACAGCGGCCCGAGCAGCAGACCGCTCAGCACGCAGACCGCGTTGCCGATGTGAATGCGGGAAGCGGGCGTGGCGATGCTGATGTAGTTGGAGACGCAGGCAAGCGCCGCCATCAGACCGGTCAGGCAGATGTAGAATGTTTTACGGTCGCGCTTCATAAGAAAAACCTCTCTTTGCTGGAATCGCTGAGCTTGGCGATTCCTTTTTTTTAACGTATAGGAAATTGCGTAAAATCGCCCGCGTGAGCAAGACTTTGATGCGTGGCAGACTTCGGCGGAGGTGAAGGCGGGCTCAGCCCGCTTTTTTATTTTCTGGGGAATTGAGCAGAACTGTCCGCGTGAGCGGAATTTGAAAGATTCGCAAGCCTTGCCGGATATGCAGGCAGGTTCAGCTCGTTTGTATGAGTGCATTATAGCATAATCTGGCATGCCGTAAAGAGCCAGTTCACGAGTTTTTAACCATGCCAGTTTAACGGAGGAAGCACATTCTGCGCGGTTGTGCGGCTTTGCGCGGTATGATATAATGATTAGGAAAAAAGGAGCTTTTAGGGGGATAATGATGGAAAAAAGCAGTTCAAAACGCGCATACGCCATCTGTACCGCTGCGGCGATGGTGTTGTTCGCGGTTCAGATGCTGTATATTCATGCGAATCTGGAATATGCCGGCTCATGGGGGCAGACGGCGGCGATTTCCGCGCTGTTTGCACTCATCTTCGGCGGCACGCTGGGGCTGTTCGCGCATTTGAAAAAGCCGAGCCGCGGCGAATTCGCCTTTGTCGGCGTATTCATGGCGGTGACGATGCTTGCAAGGATCGGCATGCTGGATTTCGTGACGGCGGATTATGTTTCGTTCCTCGCGCCGTGGGTTGATATGTTTCGCGAGGGCGGCTTTGCGACGCTGGGCGAAAATGTCGGCGATTATAACCTGCTGTATCAATATGCGCTGCTGCTGATCGCGAATATCCCGCTGTATGACTTGTATCTCATCAAGCTGCTGACAATCATCTTTGATTACGCGCTGGCGCTGGCGATGATGCAGGCGGCGGGGTATTTCGCGTCGGAAAAGGCAAAGACGCCGGTTTTTCTGATCGTGACGGCGCTGCCGACGGTGCTGATCAACGGCGCGTGCTGGGGCCAGTGCGACACGGTCTATGTCTGCTTCATTGTTTTGAGCCTGTATCTCGTGAAGACGAAAAGACCCGAGCTCTCCGCAGCGATGCTCGCGCTTGCGTTTGCCTTTAAGCTCCAGACCATCTTCTTTTTCCCGATCGTGCTGCTGGGGCTGATTCATGGGGAATACAAGCCCAAGCATGCGCTGGTTTTCGCGGCGGCGTATCTGGTGACGATGATTCCGGCGCTGCTTGCGGGCAGACCGTTTATGGATGCGCTGAGCGTCTACGCCAATCAGTCCATGGGGCAGTATTACGACAGGCTGACGTATAACGCGCCGAACCTGTATACGTTCTTCCCGATGCTCGGCTTCTCTAACAGTCAGGAATACACATGGATGCGTTATATCGAGGGCGTGGACAAGGATGCGCTCAATCCGTATCTAACCGAGTTCCTGATGCCGACGCTGCAAAACGCCGCGCTGTATGCCTGTGTGCTGCTGACGCTGCTGGTCGTATTTTACTGGCTGACGCACGCGAAGGAAGTCACGCCGGATATGACGCTGGATCTGGCGCTGTTTTTTGCCATCTTCCTGCCGTTTGTCATGCCCAAAATTCACGAACGCTATTTCTTCCTTGCGGATATGCTCTCCATCCTCTACGCGGCGAGATACAGGAATCGCCGGTTCATGCCGCTGCTGGTCGTGGGCGCGTCGCTGATGAGTTATCTGCCGTATCTGACCCGCCAAAGACCGGTCGATGAGCGCGTATTGGGGCTGATGATGCTCGCCGCGCTGGTCGTGGTCTCCCGGGATCTTCTCCGAAAGATGCGCCGAAGCCGCGCTGAACTGAAAGCGGAAGGGGGAAAGGCGGCATGAAAAAGCAAGTGAAGGCTGTGCAGGCGTTCGCCGATCGGCACAGCCTGCTGCTGGGCGCGGTGCTTGCCGCGCTGCTGGCGGGTGCGCTGGCCTTGTATAACGTTTCCTCCGGACCGCTGAGCAACCTCAACGATATCGGAGGATGGAGCAACCGTGCGCTGTTTATCGTCATGACGGCGGCGGCGCACGCGGGGGTACTGCTGATGCAGACCGCGCTTTACAGAAAGAGCTTTGCCCGGCTGGCGATTCGGCAGATTCTGCTGACCGCCGGACTGGTCATTCTGCTGTTGGGAATCAATCAGAAAACGTGCCTGTTCGTCGAGCAGGTGCTTCCGCTTGTGCGGCAGATGGACGAAGTCGCGCTGGCGGCGGAATCGTCGCTGAACCTCTCCGCGCCTGCGCTGACCGTGCTGTATGCCGTAACGCGGGGACCGATTTATGATTTGTATATGCTCAAGCTGCTGTGCATCGTCTGCTTCCTCGCGCTGGCTGTGCTTGCTGCCTATGCGGCGGATCGCCATGAGCTGGGCTGGCGTGCGGAGGTTCTGCTGACGCTGTGCGTGATTCTGCCGCAGGGCTTTCTCGCGGCGGGCTGTGCGGCGCAGATTGAGGTGCTGTCCGCGCTGCTGCTGGGCATATCGCTGACGCTTCTGGACGAAAAGAAGCATCCGCTTGCCGCAATGCTGCTTTACGGCGCGGCGGCTGCGGTCAGCGGCGCGGCATTATACGCGATTCCGCTGGTATGCTGGCTGGGCGGAAAGGACAGCGTGAAGCCTGTGCATATCGCGGAGGGTTGTGCGGTCATGCTGCTGGCGTGCGTTCCGGCGATGATCGGCGGCATGCCTGCGGGGAAGGCGTTCGCGAGCCTGCTGAATGCGCCGTTTGCTCTGCCGGAGTACGCGGCGGGCGTGCCGAATTTCGCGTCCGTGTTCCCGCGTGCCGCGATGGAGGAAATGCCGGAGTATTTCATGCTCAGGCAGGTTCCCATGCTGGATTCGCTGACCAATGCGTCGGAGTTTTACACGCAGGCGCATTTTGCCGAGCTTTCGCACGGCATGGCGTTCGGTGCGCTGGCGGCATATATCGGCTTGTGCGCGTGGCTTTGGAACAAAAAAGAGATGTCTGCGATGAAGCGTGCATGGATTCTTTCGGTTGGCGCGATGGTCTGCTGTCCCGGCGCGGGCGTGGGCATGTGGCTTCCGGTCAGCATGCTGTGTCTGGCGGCGATTCTGACGGAACCGGAGCTTCGCCTGCCCGCGTGCATCGTGCTGTTTGCGACGGCGGGCGGCTGCTGCTATCCGGTGACGGGAGAAACGCTCGTGAAACCGGTGTATGCCTTTGCGCTGTGCGCCGCCGCGCTGCTGATGGCGGCGGGCATCATTCCGTTTGGAGCGGGAAAAGAAGAGGAGCGTATCCATGGATGAACAGAAAATACGCCTGCGCGTCGTCACGGTGACGACGGATGCGGACGGAGAAAAGCGCGAAACGAAAACGGCGCATCGCGGCATCCTGCGGGAGAGCGAAAACGGCGTCGAGCTGAGATATGAGCAGGTGGATGAAGGCGTTCGCGCAACGATTTGGCTGACTCAGGAGGCGGGCTGCATCCTGATGCGGCGGATGGGCGAGATGACCGGCTCACTCCGCTTTCAGCCCGGCGAGCGCACGCCCGGCGTCTATTCCACGATATACGGCGAGATTCCCGTCGCGGTCTATACGCGGGAAACCGAAGTCATCCGCACGGAAAACGGCGGCGAAATGAAGCTGGATTACGATGTGTTTGTCGGGGGAGAGCGCACGGGCGCATCCCGAATGACGATCTCATGGCGGCTGTAAGCGCACAGAACATCCGCGCCAAAGCGCGGGAGGCGATATTCGCCGCAGGCGGACGCGGATTTGTGCGCTTTCTGCCTGCGGGGGGCGCGTTGCTGGTCAGCGATGCCGCAAGGCGATGCGCCGACGCGCAGACGCTTCTGGATGCCTGCCGGACGGCTGGGTTTGCGGCAGAGGAAAGGGACGGCTTGATCTTTCTGACGCCGACAGACGGCGCTTTAAACGCGCTGCGTGACGCGTGCAGGCAGGATGTTCGGATCGAGGACTGGGACGAGGCGGAAGCGTCCGCTGTGGCATTTGCGACGCGATTGCTGCAAAAGGAGGATGCGCCGCTGACGGAGGACGGGCGTCGGCTTGTGCTGGAAACCCTGCGGCTGCTCAGTCAGGACGATGCACATATTCTGATGGGGATGTCCGGACTTCGGGCGCTTGCGGCGGCTCAGCTTCGGCATCAGGACAAAAGCGGCATGCGCACGGCGGGTGCGCTGATTGCGGATTGGTACTTGGAAAAAAGGAGGGCATCGGTGTGAAACTGGAATGGATAGGTCATGCCTGCTTCAGCATGACGTCGGCAAACGGAACGAAGGTCGTCACGGATCCGTATGACGAGAGCGTCGGCATTCGGATGATGAAGGTTCCCTGCGATATGGCGACCATCAGCCATGAACACCATGACCACAACCATGTGGACATGCTGGAGGGCTCGCCCAAGATTTTCCACGCGGTGCAGTCCGGGCAGGTTGGAGATGTCAGCACGCAGGCGATGGCGTCTTATCACGACGATCGGAACGGCACATTGCGCGGAAGCAGCGTTGTGCGCGTCTTTAACATCGACGGCTTGAAGGTCGTGCATATGGGCGATCAGGGCTGTATGCCGGGCGAAAACGTGCTGGAGATGATTGCCGATGCGGATGTGATGATGATTCCCGTCGGCGGGGTTTACACTGTCGATGCACAGGGCGCAAAAGCCATTCTCGACCGCGTGCATCCGAAGTGCGTCATTCCGATGCACTACAAGACGGCGCACTGCGCTTATCCGATTGCGGGCGTCGAGCCCTTCCTTAAACTGATGGGTGCGGAAGGCGCTCAGCCTGTCGATGCGCTGACCGTGACGCCGGAACATGTGCCGCAGGGCGTTGTGGTCATGAAAGCGGCGGAGGAATTTTAAAAAATAGTTTAATACAGATGAATGGGTGAATCAGAAAACTGATGAGAGATTTCAAATATGTCTTTTTATTTGAAATGGATTTCTATGAATTTTCAGATTCACTCATTTACTATACACAAATTTGAAGAAAAACATGCATAAATGGAATAAGAGAACAATTAAAAGGGAAGGAAAAGGTGGGAAGGGTTGATGACAAAGTGCCTTCAAATAGATGAAAAATCAAAAATTGATAGTATTATAAATAAATTAAGGAGAGGAAGATTATCTGTATTAGATGTTCCTGAGGAATTTGCATCGAATAAGGAAATTCTGCAAGCCGAAAGAACATTAGGATTAAGAAAAAGCGGTCATCGTGGATTCGATATTATAAAACAAGAGTTCTTCGTAGAAGAAGGCCTATTTAATAGGGCAGAAAAACTAAAAGGAAATAGAAAAAAAGTATTTGATACATTCGAGAAATACTATGATTATTTGGATGGCGATATATACGAGGATGCTTGTTATTACCAATATCTATTTGATGATGATTTTTCGAAAACACTCAATCTTGATTTAGACAGATTACAAGAGAGAAAGTGCTTTATATCGGAAACAATAGATGATTATTCAGATGATGTATTTTCGAGAAAAAATAATAATCTTGTCAAAAATAAATATGTACTGAAAAAATCTTATGAAGAAGGATCATTTAAGGTTGAGCAAATTTGGATTGATGAAGAGGGCGACGTTGTAAAACAGTCCCCGCATATATTCACGTATTTTTTTGATTTTTTAGCTTTTTTGAAAGGAGATTTGTCGGATGCAGATTTAATTTTCTGTAATGGGATGGAAAATATTTCTGATATTACGGAAATCAATTTAAGCAATGCCAAGCTAACGAGCAGAATATGTGAAAAGATTGGGGTTCCGTATGATATATATGAATTTGATGATCAACTCATTGATGAATTTCCGATGGCTGAAGATAATGAATGTCAAACGAAATTGGTATTAGAATCTTCGCGGGAGGATATGCTTTCTATTGGAAACAAAATGGAGGAAAGCGAAAAAAGAATTTTCTATATTTCCGATTTGCACTTAATACACAGAATGAAAAAAGCAAAATGCAGATCGAAAGAGGATATAATATACTTTTTGCAAAATACTGTAAATGTCATTGCAAAAGAAAGTGGTGAGATAGTCCTTATCGGAGGAGATGTATCTTCGAATTTTTCAATTTTCGAATGGTTTGTGGAATTGCTTGCAAAAGCAATTCGAAAAAGCTATAAGAGAACAAAATTCGTATTTATCCTTGGAAATCATGAACTATGGAACTTTTCAGGAAGTACTCTTGATGAGATTGAGGAAAGATATAGAAGTGTATTGAGAAAATATGGGATGTATTTTTTAAATAATGAAATACTTTGCGGGGATGATTACGGTCTTATGGAAGTAATCCCGTATCGCGAGTTAGTTGAATCAAACATAGAACAACTTTCGGAAAAATTAAAGTATTCGAAATTTGTTATTTTAGGAGGTGTCGGTTTTTCGGGATATAATCAGGAATTTAACGCAAATGCTGGAGTATATAAGGATACCATTGATAGAAAGATGGAGATACAAGAGAGCAAAAGATTCGAGAATTTGTATAATAAGATGATGTGTTTGTTTGAAAAAAAGAACACAATTATTTTTACGCATATGCCTAAAAAAGACTGGTGCATAGACGGAGAGTATCATGATGGATTTGTTTATGTTAGCGGCCATAACCATAGAAATGAATTTTACGACGATGGAATAAAAAGAATATATTCGGACAATCAAATCGGATATAGAAATGAAAGCATGCATCTAAAAAACTTCCTGATTGACTACGGATATGATCTTTTTATTGACTATGAAGATGGCATATATGAAATTACATCGCAGGAATATCAGGATTTCATGCGTGGAAAAAATATCCGCATGACGTTCAAAAGAACTATAAATATTCTTTATATGTTGAAGAGAAAAGGATATTATTGTTTTATCATCAAGTCAAATAGTGGAACGTTGGCAATATTAAACGGCGGTATGCCGAAAAAACTGATTCAACAGGATATCGAATATTACTATAATCAAATGGATGCAATCGTTCAGAAAATAAAAGCGCCACTGGATGAATATACGATATATCAGAAGAGAATTGCAAATGAAATAAAAGAAATTGGTGGCAGAGGAAGTATTCATGGTTGTATCATTGATATAGACTTTTGGAATCATGTTTATGTAAATCCAATCGATCGGACAATAACAGGGTATTTTGCGTATGATATGAGTTATAAGATTCTATATCCAAGTATTCCTGCGTTATTAAAAGATAGATGTCAAATCTTATATGGTAATTATCAAAGGATGATTGAAGAGAAAAAAGAGAATGTGTTGATGATAAAACAAGAAGCAAAGGAATCAGAAGAATTGAAGAAAAAACAAGGGTTATATTTTGAGAAGGACATTTATAAAATGTCGCGTAAAGTCAAAAAAATGCAGAGATTAAATGATAGAATATTAACAGTATGGCTTGATGCTGTTCCGGATAATTTGGAGCTGATGCAGGGAGGAGATGACGACGGATTATAAAAACAGGGCGAGGGATTTACCCGTCCTGTAATGCTAAATAAAGGTTTCAGCAATACATCTCCATCGGGCAGGTCAGATATTGAACCGGTTCGAGTTGGTCGGCGGTGACAGATCCGACCGGGGCGTTGATGAGGCTGGGCAGGCGGTTGATGACCGTTGCACAGGTGTGTTCGATCGTGGTGGGCTTGATGACGCGGAACGCAGTATCCGGCTTGCCGGAAATCACCCAGTCGCACAGGTCGCCGTCCTCGGGAACGTAAACCTTGCCGATGGTTTCCTCCTCGATGGTGATACCCTGCATGGTATTGACCGTGACGATGGCGACGTCCGCGTCACATTCGTCGAGCACCCTGTCCGCGTCGTTGCGGATGAGAACGCCGGTTTTCACGCCCAGCTCCGCGAATCGCCCGCATCCATGCCGACGCCGGCGGGGTTGACGTCGATGACGCCGACGATTTGCACGCCGTGCTCGTGCAGATAGCGCAGAATGTATTTGGTCATCTTGCCGCTGCCGTATTGAACGCTCCTGTTTTTTCCATACAAAAATTCCTCCTTCATCGTGTCGGTGAGTCATCGTTAGGATGTGTCCGACACGGAAGGAGGAAACAGGCATATTTCGGAAACGATTAACCCACAACCGTGCAGTAGCGGTGCGTGTCGATGTGGATATTGGGATGCGTGGTGATGTATTCGATCATCGCGTCGGCGACGTCGGTCAGCACCTCGCGCACGACCTTCTGCCTGGGCAGCATGTCGTAACCGCCCGTTCCGCAGAAGCGATAGCTGTTGATGCAGACCGTCACCGATTCATCCATGCCCAGCTCTTTCCCGTTCAGCTTGACGGAGGTCACGCGGCTTCCCACGGGGCGGGAAACGTCGATCACATAATCAATGCCGGAGAAGAAGTCGTAATTATAATGCTGAACCTTCGGACGCAGGAATTCATCGGACAGACAGATGCTGCCCTGCTCATCCTTGGCGAAATAGGCGGCGCTGCGCTCCATATACTGGCGCAGAGACGCGCCGGTCATCTCCAAGACGACGAGCGTGTTGGTGTAGATGTAGGTGGACACGACATCGCGGATGGTCACATCCGTCGGCAATCCCTTGAACTCATTGGGCAGGGCGCTGGACGCAATCTGCGCTCCGGAGGCCTCGAGCTGGACGGTGTTGATGAAGTTCGCCAGATAGCTTCCATTCAGGGCGGCATGAAGGTGGTCGTCCGAGACGAGCGGCAGATCCAGATGACCGGCGGGCGTATCCAGCCACGTCTGCACGCGCTTTTCAAGCGGCATCAGCAGGTCGTAGGCGGTTTTCAGCGGCTCGCCGTCGGCGGGAATGATGCGGCTTTCAAAATCCTTGCTTCCGTCATCGTGAACGGTCACGGTCACGCCGCAGCAATGCGGCGCACGGTAGGTCGGCTGAACGGCATAGCTGTTTCCGAAACGGACGCCGTCCACGCGCATATGCTGGTGACCGGTCAGAACGAGGTCGAAATCCAGCTCTTTGCAGAGGCGGCAAGCCTGGTTTTCCGCGCTTTCGGTCAGCAGCTCTTCGGTTTCGAGGTCGCATTCAAAGCCGCCGTGATAGATCAGAATGGTCACGTCGCAGAGCGGCTTGACGGCTTCCAGAGCGGCTTTGGCGGCGGGAACAGGCTCTTCGATGATGAGCTGGCGCACGGTTTCCGGATTCTCCCAGCGGGTGACATAGTGCGTGCAGACGCCGACCAGACCGATGCGCAGACCGTTTTCCAGCTGATGGACGGCATACGGCGCGACGGGGAGAAGCCCTTCCTTGTCGCGGATGTTGGCGCACAGGCAGATGGCGTCGAGGTTGGTCAGGTAATCGAGCAGGGCGGGAATGCCGTAGTTGAAATCGTGATTGCCCAGCGTCACGAACTGATAGCCCGCCAGATTCATCATGGCGGCGATGGGGTGTGTGCCGTAGGCGTCGCCGGTCAGGCAGGACGCCTTCTCCTCAGGCGAAAGGCGCTGATAGAGATTGGTCAGCGGAGAACCCTGAATGGTGTCGCCGCCGTCGATGATGAGCGTATTGCCGTCGTGGGGATATTCCGACGCGAGCTTCATCAGTCCCATCGGGCGATCCTGCATGTCGGCGTAGTTGGTGGGGTAGAGGTAGCCGTGGGTATCCGAGGTATAGCGAATGGTAAGCGTTTTATCCATATGCACTCCTGTTATAAAAGGCTGTCAAGTTGAAACCGAATATTCAGAGAAGCAATCCATCTAAGCATTCCAGCGGTTTAGAATAGGCGGCTTTGTCCCATCGCCTTTTAAAAACCTTCGGCATAACACTTAGCTTTTCTCGGAATATCCGGTTTGTGAACTTGACAGCCCATTGCTTATGCAATAAGAAACTGCGTGAATGGGGATTGCGCGTGAGGGGTTCGGGGGCTTATTGACCGCGAGCCAGCTTGGCGCGAATCTTGGTGGAAGCGAATTCGATAAACAGCATCAGAATGATCATCGCGAGGATGAACGAGCCGACCATCGTCCAGCGGCGGGAGTTGATGCACTGAATCAGCGCCGCGCCGATGCCGCCTGCGCCGACGATACCCAGCGTGGTCGCGTCCTTGATGTTGATATCAAAGCGGTAGATCACGGTGGAGATGATGTTCGGCGTCAGCTGCGGAATGATGCCGTAGCGCACCTTCTGGAACGCGCTGCATCCGGCGGCATCCAGCGATTCGAGGATGCTCGTGTCCAAATCGTCGATGGCGGTGATATACATCTTGGAAATCATGCCGATGGAGCAGATACTCTGCGTGATGACGCCGCAGAACGCGCCCGGTCCGGTGACGCGAATCCAGATGAGCGCCCAGACGATGGAGGGCAGCGTGCGGATGAGCAGAATCAGCGCACCGAAGACGAATGCCACAGGCTTGGGCATGATCTTGCGGCTTGCCAGGAAGCTGATGGGCAGGGCGAGAATGCCGCCGACGACGGTGCCCAGAATGGCGATACAGACCGTTTCCATCAGCAGATACGGCACGCCGTCCGTCGTGGTAGAGAACAGCAGGTTCAGATCCGGCTTGACCAGACCCCAGAAGATGCCCTTGGCAACCTCCGTGCCCTTGACGGCAAGCCCTTTGAATGTGATGCTGGAAGCGGACCAGCTCAGCAGCAGCGCCATGATGAACACGACCAGCGTGTACATCCACCACTTGCGCGGGCGGGATTCGTATTTTTCAAGGATAGAATTTGAATACTGCATGATATCCCTCCGTTAGCTGAGCTTGCTGCGCAGGAACTGGCTCAGATTTTCGATGATGAATACGGCGACGAACAGCGTCAGCAGCACCGTACCCAGACCGTTATAATCGCGCCAGCCGATGCGCTCGTCGATCAGGATGCCCAGACCGCCCGCGCCGACATAACCCAGAATGGAAGCTGCGCGGACGTTCATCTCGAAGCTGTACAGGCAGTGGGAGAGATACGTCGGCAGAACCTGCGGGAACACGGCGCTCCAGAACGCACGGAATTTGTCCGCGCCGGCGGATTCCAGCGCTTCAAAAGCGCCCATGTTGATGGTTTCGATGGACTCGTAGAGCATCTTGGTGACGACGCCGAATGTAAAGACGACAATCGCGATCGTACCGGCGAACGTGCCCAGACCAAAGACCAGCGCACAGATGCTGGCGATGACCAGCGTCGGCAGGGTGCGGATGATGTTCAGGATGAAGCGCAGGATTGCCAGCGAAGGCTTGCTGCGGTTGATGTTGGCGGATGCGGCGACTGCGTAAGGCAGAGCCAGCAGGCAGCCGATGACCGAGCCCAGAACGCTCATCTTGATGGTGTCAAACAGCGGTGTGACGACCTTGCTGAAGAAGGACGGATCGGGCTGGAAAATCTGCGAGAGGATTTTGGTGAGCTGATTGGCGCGGCGGAAGATGATGGACAGGTTGAAGCCTGTCACCTTGATGGAAATCGCCAGAGCCGCGATGACCAGCAGCGCGATCAGCGGTGTGCGGGAACGGGGACGGGCGACCGTGTGCCCGTTTTCCAGCGTGATAATCTCCGGTTTGAAAATGCGGTCAAACAGCGGAGTCTTGACGCCGGGCGCGTCGGTTTTCTTCATAGCGCCCTCCTTAGTTGCCGCCCGCCTGCGGAACGGCGGAACCGTTGTAGATGCTGTCCAGAATCTCCTGCGTGACCTCGCTGGAGGGTCCGTCGTAGACGATTTCGCCTGCGCGGATGCCGACGACGCGCTGCGCATAGCCTAGCGCCAGATCGACGTGGTGGATGTTGATGAGGATGGTGATGTTCATTTCCTCGTTGATGCGCTTGAAGTCCGCCATGACCTGATGGGCGGTCACAGGATCCAGTGCGGCGACAGGTTCGTCGGCGAGGATGATGGAGGGGTTCTGGTTCAGCGTGCGGGCGAGCGCAACGCGCTGCTGCTGACCGCCGGAAAGCTGGTCGCAGCGGATGTACGCCTTATCCAGAATGCCGACCTTGTCCAGCGCGGCGAGCGCGGAAAGCTTCTGCTCCTTCGTGAACAGACCGAACAGCACGCGGAAGAAGCCCATATCCGGCACCATGGAGGTCAGAACGTTCTTGAGCGCGGTGGCACGGGTGACGAGGTTGAAGGACTGGAAGATCATGCCGATCTTGCGGCGGAACTTGCGCAGAGACTTGCCGGAGAGCTTGGAAACGTCCGTTCCGTCTACGGTCAGCTCGCCCTCGGTGATGTCGATCATGCGGTTGATGGTGCGGATGAGGGTGGATTTGCCCGCGCCGGAAAGACCGATGATGGCGACGAACTCGCCCTGCTCAAATTTCAGGTTGACGTCCTTGAGACCCTTGACGCCGTTGGGGTAGGTTTTGGAAACATGCTTGAACTCGATCAAAAGAGGACACTTCCTTTTTGCAATGATAGCGGTGGTAGGGAGGAGAGGACGGTTGGGACGCTGTCCCAAACCCTGCCGAGGGACAAGTCCCTCGGACTCCCTTCTTCGCTTCGCGGCGGTTTGAATCGACGTATATATCCATTTATCGCAAAGCGATAAATGAAGGGGGAAATCCAAGAACCTCAGGTTCTTGGCGGGAGTTTGAGGGCAGAGCCCTCAAGCGTTCTCCCCAATGAAACCTTTTACGAAAAACGGGCGGCTTCCACAGGGAAGCCGCCCGTTGTGGGTGCGGTGATTACTGCGCAACCTTGAGCGCGGCACGAGCACCGTCGTAGTCAGAGTCGGTCGCAACGGCATAGCCGGTGTGGCTGTACACGCTGAAGATCTCCTGACCTTCCGGCGTGTTGATGACGTTGATCAGAGCCTGCTGCATCGCGGCGATGAACTCCGGATTGTAAACGTCCGCGTTCGCCTTCGTGATGGAAACGGTATCGTTGTAGATGCCCGGGGTAACGCCGATGACGTTCAGCTCATTCCAGATGGAATCGGTGCGGCCCATGCCAGCCTTGCCGGTTTCGTCGTTCTGACCGGTCGGGAGCGTCCAAGCGGCTTCGTAGTCGTTACGGCCGTCGGCGTAGCAAACGATGATGTCAACCGCTTCAGCGGCAGCCTGAGCGAAAGCATCGCCATAGCCGGCCAGCGTGATGACGTTCGGCAGATCGGTGACCTTCTTGCCGTAGTGATCCTGCAGCCAGAGGGTCGGGTAGATGTAACCGGCGGAAGAAGAGTTCTTCAGCACAGCCCAGTTCGCCTTGGAGAGGTCGTCCCAAGTCAGCTCTTCGCCGGCGTTGACCTTCGCGGCAAGCTCCTTGCCGTAAGCGGAAGGCGTGGCGTAGATGAGGGAGCGATAGAAGGTGACCTGCGGGCCGTTCTTCAGGGTCTTGTTGGCGTCGCCGTTCCAGGTCTTGGGGTCTTCGCTGTCGTTGGACAGACCCGCACGGGTAGCGGTCAGGATGACATCCACGTCGTCGCTGAACAGCGCGTAGGTGCCGCCCGGCAGCCAGCCCAGATCGACGGTGCCGGCAGCCATCGCTTCGCCGGTCGCTTCGTAGTTGGTGCCGACCGTGATGTTGATGTCCTTCACGTCATAGCCCTGTTCGAGCAGCGCAGCCTTGAGCAGCTCCGGCAGGTTCTTGGTGCCGGTGATGATGACGTCAGCGTCCTTGGAAGGAACGAACTGAAGCTCAAGGGTACGGTCAATAGAAACAGTGTCAGCCATTGCAGCGATGGCGAAAATGCACATCAGCGCGGCAAGGGCAAGAGTCAGGAGCTTTTTCATAGCTAAATCCTCCTTGATGTTTCACGCGGTTCTTTAGTTGACGGATACAGTATAGCACAGGTTGAAGAATGAAAAAAGAGGTAAAACGGCAAAAGTTCGCCTTTTTTTTCAACCGCTCGGCGTTTTGTTAAAATTAAGGAAAGCAAATTATACAAATGATGAAAAACAGTTCAAAAAATACGGAAGAATGGGAAAAACGATTTTACCCGGTTGATGTTTGTTCTTAAAAAAGCTATAATCAAAGTTCGGGAATTTATAGCGTGAGGGATGTACCATGAAGAAGGAAAACGACCTCGGACGGGATAAAATCAGTTCGCTGGTGCTGAAAATAGCGCTGCCGAGCATGCTGGCGCAGTTCGTCAGCGTGCTGTACAGCATCGTGGACAGAATGTACATCGGGCATATCGCGAACGTGGGCGAAATCGCGCTGGCGGGCGTCGGTGTCTGCGGCCCGGTGGTGACGATGGTCGGATCGGCGGCAGTCTGGATCTCGTGGGGCGGTTCGCCGCTGATGGGCATCCGAATGGGCGAGGGAAAACAGGAGGAAGCGCAGCGCATTTTGCGGACGTGCTTTGCAATGCTGCTCGTTTTCTCGCTGGCGATGATGGCGCTGGTCATCCCGCTTCGTGCGCCGATGCTCCGCTTTTTCGGCGCAAGCGAGACCATCTACCCCTATGCGGATGCTTATTTCACGGCATATCTCGCCGGAACGGTGTTTGCGCTGCTGGCGACGGGGCTGAACCAATTGATCATTGCGCAGGGCTTTGCGGCGCAGGCGATGAAACTGGTCGTATTGGGTGCGGCGATGAACATCGCGCTCGATCCGGTGTTCATCTTTGTTTTGAAAATGGGCGTGCGCGGCGCGGCGGTCGCGACAGTGCTATCCCAAATGGCAAGCGCAACGGGTGCGCTGCTCTTTCTGCATGGAAAGCGGGCGACGGTTCGCCTGACGTGCGGAAGCATCAGCCTGCCTGCGGCAAAAAAGGTACTGACACTGGGTTTCACGCCTTTTGCCATCATCGCCATTGACAACGTGATGCTTATCGCGATGAATGCCATTCTGCAAAAGTACGGCGGCGCGGAGATGGGCGACAGGCTCGTGACCTGCGCGGTTATCGCGCAGAGCTTCATGCTGGTGATGACGATGCCGCTGGGAGGTATCTCCGGAGGCACGCAGTCCATCCTCTCCTATAACTATGGCGCAGGGCAGTTCGACCGCGTCCGCACGGCGCAGAGGTATATCCGTCGGCTCTGCATGGGCTTTACGGCGGTGATGATGGTGCTGGCGTTTGCGGCGGGCGGGCTGTTTGTTCGCCTGTTCACGCAGGATGAAGAGGTCGCAAGGCTCTCTGTCTGGGCGATTCGCGTCTGCATGCTGGCGGCGATTCCGCTCGGCGCACAGTATGCGATTGTGGATGGTTTCACGGCGCTTGGACAGGTCAAGCTATCCTTCCTGCTGTCGTTTTTCCGCAAGGCGGCGTATTTTGCTGCGCTGTTTGCGCTCCCCGTGCTTTTCGGTGCAAAAGCAGCATTCTTTGCCGAACCGGTCAGCGACATCCTCGGACCGCTTGCTTCGACAATCACCTATAAATGGACCATCGACCGCGTGTTGAGCGACGGTCATGCGCGAATATAAGGAGGAACCATGGAGATTTCCGCTTTTCTCTCTGAAAAACTGACAGCGCAGTACGGCGATGAAGCCGCACGCATTTTTGCGGGATTTTCGGCTCGGCGCCTGACGACCCTGCGCGTCAATCGACTTAAAACGGATGCGGATTCGGTGCGCCGCGCCCTTGCCGACGCGGGCATTGAAACGCAGACAGCGGCATGGAGCGAGGATGCGCTCATTCTGTTGAACGCGAAGGAGGACGCTGTTTCTGCGCTGCCGATGTTTGAAAACGGCGAAATCTACATGCAGAGCCTCTCTTCCATGATTCCGCCGATCGTGCTGGGCGCAAAGCCGGATGAGAATGTATTGGATATGGCGGCGGCGCCCGGCGGAAAGACGACGCAGATTGCGGCGCTGACCGGCGGACGGGCGATGATCACCGCCTGTGAGCGCAACAAAATGCGTGCCGACCGTTTGCGCTACAACATCGAACGACAGGGTGCGCCGCGTGTGACCGTGATGAATATGGATGCGCGTCAGCTGGATGACCTGTTCGCGTTTGACCGCATTCTGCTCGATGCGCCGTGCAGCGGAAGCGGAACGGTGACGGAAGGTTCGCACGGGCAGTTCTCCAAGGATTACCTTGATCGGACGGTGAAAATGCAGAAGACCCTGCTGGATAAAGCCATTCGCCTGCTCAAGCCGGGTCATGAGCTGGTGTATTCGACCTGCTCCGTGTTCCGGGATGAGAACGAAGAGGTTATCGCGTCTGCGCTGAAAAAAGGCGGCGTGAGCATCGTGCCCATTGATGACACGGCGTTTGAGGGCATGCCAAAGCTGCCGACAACGATTGAAGGCACGCTGTGTGTCTGCCCGGATGAGCGGTATGAAGGTTTCTTCGTGGCAAAGCTGAAAAAGGCGGAAAAAGGCAAGAAGAAATGACGCCGCGGCGGTGAAAAGCCATCACAGCGACGAAGCAGAAGGTTCGGCAAAATACGCCAATGATCCAAAAAGAACGGACGTGCGCTCCCTGAGCAGGGGCGCACGTTTGTCATTATGCTTATATCGCATGTGTAAGTTTTTTAATCAATACGGGAATTGTTTCGGAGAATCAGGGCGCGATCATGCGGGATGTAAAAAAATCTCAAAAAACTTTCCGAAAAGGCTTGCATTTTTGCGCGAAATCTGTTAAAATACTATTCGTTGCCGATGCTGATGTAGCTCAGTCGGTAGAGCGCATCCTTGGTAAGGATGAGGTCGCCGGTTCGAATCCGGC
>CAKUCW010000023.1 GCA_934643825.1 uncultured Clostridia bacterium
GCCAACGCGTTCCTGGGCGTCTGCCACTCGATGGCGCACAAGCTCGGCGCCTATCATCATCTGCCGCACGGCGTCGCCAACGCGCTGATGATTTCCCACGTCCTGCGCTACAACGCGGCGGAAGTGCCGGCGAAGATGGGTACGTTCCCGCAGTATGACCATCCGCATACGCTGGCGCGTTACGCGGAGTGCGCACACTTCTGCGGCGTCTGCGGCAAGGATGACGAGGAGACCCTCAACCTGTTCATCGACAAGGTGGAGGAGCTCAAGGCGAAGGTCGGCATCAAGAAATCCATCGCGGAATACGGAATCAGCGAAGAAACCTTCATGAGCACGCTGGATCAGATGGTTGAGGATGCGTTCGACGACCAATGCACCGGAGCGAATCCGCGCTATCCGCTGCTCAAGGAAATCAAGGCGATGTATCTCAAGGCGTATTACGGCGAGAAGGCGTAAGCGCAGACGATATGAGGGCGTTCTCTCCCGGGTGGAGAGAACGTGCATCCTCCCGTTTCTTTTCAGAAGAAGCCATGTAAAACTGTTTAGGAGGATTCAACATGAGCAAGGAAATCATCGTAGAGCGCGGAACCAAGACGGTATACCGCGACGGCGACACGATCGTGAAGCAGTTTAAGGCGGGCTATCCCAAGAGCGCGGTCATCAAGGAAGCGTTTAACCATGCGCTGGCGGAAGAAGTCGGGCTGAATGTGCCGGAGCTGCTGGAGGTCAAGGACACGGGCGAGGGCTGGGCGCTGGTCATTCGGAATATTCCGGGCAAGACCATGGCGCAGCTCATGCAGGAGCAGCCGGAAAACATCGACAGCCTGATGGAGCAGTTCGTCGATATTCAGAGCGATATCCACAAGTATACCTGCAAGCAGATGGGACGCCTGAAGGATAAGCTCAATGCCCAGATTTCGTCCCTGCGCGATGAGCTGGATGCGACGACGCGCTACGAGCTGCATGTGCGCCTTGAAAACATGAAGCCGCATACGAAGATTACGCACGGCGACTTCAACCCGACCAACGTTCTCATCGGCGATGACGGCAAGGTCTATATTCTGGACTGGGCGCATGCCGCAATCGGCAACGCTTCTGCTGATGCCGCGATGACCTATCTGCTCTTCGCGCTGGAAGATCAGAAAAAGGCGGATCTGTATCTCAAGCTCTTCTGCAAGAAGAACGATATCGCGATGCAGTATGTCCAGAAGTGGCTGCCGATCGTTGCTGCCGCGCAGATGACCAAGAAGCATGGTGCGGAAAAGGAGTTCCTGACGCGCTGGACGCAGGTTGTCGAGTTTGAGTAAGCCGTAAGACCAAGGCACGCTTAAACTGAAGCCGAACATTTTGAAAACAAACAGCTATGGCTTGAAGGAAAACCCTCGAGCCATAGCTGCTTTTGTATATGGAAAACCGTGCAGAATCGCCCGCACGCGCTAGGCTTTCCTGTTTTTTTCAAACTGAGGCGGGGGAGTAAAAAGGGTTTTGCTGAATCTTTCCCCGATCAAAAACGGTCGATCGGGCATTTTTTAATCCGGGATGAGTCGGATGGACAATTGGGAGAAAAATAGCTATTGACAAATCCTGAGAGTGTGGTATAATAGACCGTGCTTGAAGGCAGTGTGCTTTCATTCGGGGTGTAGCGCAGTTTGGTAGCGTGCTTGAATGGGGTTCAAGAGGCCGCGAGTTCGAATCTCGCCACTCCGACCATGCAGAGAAGTCTCAATTTTCTAGATATTGCTAGAAAATTGGGGCTTTTTTCTTTGATTTGGAAAATGATGGGCAGAAGCATCGTTGACTGAGCGATCAAAACAGAACGCATCACATGGACGATAGAAGCGTGAAGCTTGAAAACGTCGGCAGGGAAGGAAAAACATGGAGCAAACAATCGTTAAAGGCTGCATAAGAAAAAATTCCGCCTGAGTCACGGGTCGGACTCTGGCGGAATTTTTGCATGATGGCGGATGATCTCGTTCGGCGTCGGAGAGAAGCGCTTCTTCGCCTGCTGTTTATAAAATGAGCGACATGGAGAATAAGAAAAAATCCGAACCCATTTCCGATTTGGAAAATCTGGTTCGGATGATACTGGTTTGGTGCGGGAAACAGGACTTGAACCTGCATGAAATTGCTTTCACTAGAACCTGAATCTAGCGCGTCTGCCAATTCCGCCATTCCCGCAAACTCGACGAAGGATATTATATCCTTGCCGATGAAATTTGTCAAGGGGTTTTGAAAAAACAACCCGTTACAGCGTGATTTCGCGCAGAATATCGTGAAACTGGCTGCCGCAGCGCTCAAGTTCGCCCAACACGGCGTCGATGCCTTCTGGCTCGGCTGTCCAGTTGCTGCGCGTGATGGCGGCAGACGGAGTGGGGCAGAGGAGCAGCTCGCTGTCGGGGTAGAGCGTCTGATAATACATCTTGGCGCGTCTGGCGTGGACAGGCATGCAGCACAGAATGGCGCGGCGGATGGTCAGCTGCTCCCGGTCGGTGCGCCGGCGGGAGTAGATGGCGTTTTGATAGGTGAAGGTCGCCTCGTCTTCGCGGAGAATGGCGCTGTCCGGCACGCCGTTTTCCATCAGAACGGCACGCATGAACGCCCATTCGGTTTCAAAGCGTCCTTCGTACGGACGCGTTCCCGTTTTCTGTCCGCAGAATGCTCCGGTTGTGATGGAATAGCGCCCGGAAGGGAGGATCAGCGGGGTATAGCCGTCCAGATAGAGCTTTGCAGCCCATTCGGAAGGCTCGGCGTGACCGTTTCCGGGGATGAACAGGATGTCCGCAGGCTTCGGCTCGTCCTCAAGGAAGATAAAGCGGGTGATGTCCTCGATCCACTCAAGCATGTTCGGATGCCTTTCCGGTCAAAAGACCGCAAATCGTGCCCGTGCCGTAGACGATATGGACGACCGGGAAGAGGAAGGGCAGACAGATCAAAACGAGCAGCTTGCCGCGTGGCGCTTCCGCGGCGGCTTTGACGGCGAACGCGATATCCAGAACGCCATACAGCAGGAGCATGGCGCAGAGCGGAAGCTTCCACAGCGGAAAAATCGCCAGCAGCACGACGAGCGCTAACACAAACAGCGAAGGAATCAGGTGTCGGGGCGCAAAGCAATGCGGCTGAATGCGCATCGTGCGCCCGATCCAGTAGCCGTTGCCCCATTTCTGATTGAGCTGACCGCGGAGCGTCTTGCGTGCCGCATGCCAGGAGAGGATATCCGGGGAGAAGTAAAAGCGATAGCCTGCCTTGCGCATGCGGTAGTGCATGTCGTTATCCTCGGTGCGGCGAAGGCGCTCGTCGTATAACCCGACGGCGTCATAGACCTCGCGGCGGTAAAGCGCATAGGCGAGCGTATCCACATAACGCGCTTCGCCGCCGTTGCGGAAGGGCGCTGCACCGCCGCAGAAGCGGGAGGTATCCAGCGCACGGGTCACGGCTTCCCAGTCGCTCTCCGGTTCCGCGCCGCATACGCTGCCGCCGACGATATCCTCGCCGTTTTCCAGCGCACGGATGTTCTTTTCAAGAAAATCCTTCGGTATGCGTGCGTGCGCATCCAGACGGATTATGGCGTCGCCGGTAGCCGCTCGCAGGGCAATGTTGATGCCGCTGGCGAGCCAACGCTTCGGATTGTCCAGCACCTTGACGGAAAAGGGCGCACGGCTGGAAAAGCCGCACATGATCTGCCGCGTCTGATCCGTGGAGGCGCTGTCAACCAGCAGCGCTTCGATTTGCTGCGGCGCAATCGTCTGCGCGAGAAGATCGTCAAGAAGCGCTCCGAGGCATTTTTCGGCGTTATATGCGACAACAATAAAGCTGACTTTGGTCATCATAGATCACTCCGCCGCATATGCGCGGCTTCTCTTGCGATAAGTTAAAAGCCCCAGGGGTAAACCGAAGAAAAAGAGCTTCTGAGAGATAAACGCACGCGGGCGTTTTTTTGCCAGAAGCCAGCCGAGCTGCATGCACTCGAGCATCATCGCGACGGCAAGACCCCAGCCAGGCAGAAACAGAAGGAAGAAAAGCGCCAGCCAGTCCAGCGCATAAAATGTGAATTTTTCGCGCTCGTGGCGCATGTAATCGTGCGCATGATGCGACGCGAGCGCACACGCAAGCGCCTGACCTTCGCCCAGACGCCGTGCGGAAAAGACCGTGTGCAGGGGACTGCGGTTGTCGCGTACGGCGTCCGTATGGGTAATCATCGGCACGGGAATTTCCACGATGCGGCTGCCCATGGCAAGCAGACGCGCATGAAGCTCGGATTCCTCGCAGGCGACCGTGTCGGTTGACCAGCCGCCGCACGCGGCAAGCGCTTCGGCAGTGATCATCAGTGCGCCGCCGAATTCGGGCGCGATGCGCTCCTGCGTGCAGTTGAAGTAATTTTCGTTGCGGCCGACGACTTCTCCGCCACGCATATACAGATCCTCGCGGATGCCGCACACACCGTCATAACCGCGGGACGCCATCGCCATCAGCGCTTTTTCAGCGAAACCGGGACGCAGCTGCATGTCGCCGTCCAGAAAGAGCAGATACTCGCCTCGGGCTTCCTTGGCGCCGACGAAGCGGCCCAGCCCCGCCGTCGTGTCCTTCTCGGCGAGCAGATAGCAGCGGGCGCCGAGCGAACGGGCGGTTTGCAGGCTCTGGTCGGTTGAGCAGGAATCGACATATAGAATTTCGTGAGAAAGATGGTTCAGCGCGGTGTGAATGCTGTTTAAACAGGCGACGAGGCGCTCTCCTTCGTTCTTGCCGATGACGATGACGCTAATCAACGCTCTTTCCTCCCGGGTGTAAATATGCTATAATACAGATGAAACTATTATGGCACAAAATCGGGCGATTGGCAAGCCGGAAATGAGGGAGATGCTTTTGCTGCTCAGCGTAATCATACCTTTCTATCGGGTGGAAAAATACATCGGGGCGTGTCTTGCTGCGCTTGACGGGCTGGAAGAATGCGAAGTTTTGCTGGTGGATGACTGCGGCGGGGATCGAAGCGTCGATCTTGCGCAGGCATACTGTGCGGCGCATGCCTTTGCACGCGTCATCAGCCGGGAGAAAAACGGCGGGCTTTCCGCCGCACGCAATACCGGGCTTTCCGCCGCAAAGGGCGAATATGTATATTTTCTGGACAGCGACGATATTCCGCGTGCGCAGGCGCTTTTGCATGTGGCAAAACAGGCGCAGAGGCAGACGCTGGATATTGCAAAAGCGCGTTTTTGCTATTTGGATGATGAGAGCGGCGAGCTTTCCGAGGGCGCGGCGATTCGTCAGACCGAGATCATGACCGGAGGCGAGCTGTTTGCCGCCCAGTGCGCCGAGGGTGTGTATGAGCCGATGGTTTGGCAATGCGTCTATCGGCGGGCGTTTCTCGATGAAATCGGGCTGAAGATGGCGGACGGGCTTTTGTTTGAAGATGAGCTGTTTCAGGCGCCGGCGCTGCTGAAGGCGAAACGCGCCCGGGCGTTTGAAGAGGTCATTCTGGAATACCGTCAGCGGCAGGGCAGCATCATGGCGTCCTTTGCCCGAAGCAGCGGCTGGTGCGAGAGCTATTTGCAGGTGTGCAGGCGGCTTGACGTATTGGCAAAGACGCTTGAGGATGGCGCACCGCGGCGTGCGCTGAAAAAGCGCATCGGTCAGATTGCCCTCAGCGTCGGGAAAAATATTCCGGGCTATCATCTGCCGCCGACGATTGCCAAAGAAGCCATGGATATTCTGAAAAAGAATCGGCGTGAGCTGGCGGGCTATGCGCTGCACAGCGGCGATCGGGTTGTTGCGGCGCAGGGTATCCTGCTGAGCCTTTCGCCGGATGCGTTTGTGGCGATTTACGGCAAGGTGACGGGAAGGTGAAGCGAATGAACAATAAACTGCATGTCTATACCGGAAACGGCAAGGGCAAGACGACAGCCGCCATGGGGTTGGCGGTTCGCAGCGCGGGGCATGGCAGGCGCGTATTGATCGCGCAGTTTTTGAAGGATGGAAGGAGCGGCGAGCTGGCTGCTTTCAAGAACCTGCCGGGCGTGGAGATCTACCCGATGAAGCCGGTTCGGGGCTTCGTTTTTGCGATGAGCGAAGAGGAAAAGCGGCTGACGATGGAAGAACAGTGCGCACAGGCGCAGGCGCTCAAGGCGCACATCGAGCAGATCCGTCCGGAACTGATCGTATTGGATGAGCTGAATGTCGCGCTCTCGACGGGCATGCTGGACCGAGAAAGGGCGGAAGCCCTGCTGGATGCCGCGCTGCAATGCGGGGATACCGTGGCGACGGGACGCAATGCACCGCAATGGCTCATTGAACGGGCGGACTACGTTTCCGAAATATGCGCGGTCAAGCATCCGTTCCAGACGGAAGGCTTGGACGCGAGGGAAGGCATTGAGTATTAAAAACCGGAGAACATAACAACTCGGCATGATGCGTGAAGCGTCATGCCGAGTTGCCCATAATGACCGCTTTTGCACAATCCTTCACCAGCTTTCTTCTTCTTATATAAAATGTATGGGACTTCGATAGAATTCAGAAAAGAAAGCCGTATATCTATTGACAGAAAAGGAATAACGGGATAAAATAACGGGGTACATGGTAAAAATCGGGTGCATTGCGGCATCCGAAGAACCGAGGGTGAGTGCATGAAACGCGGCAGCCATCGCGGAAAGAATTTAACCATACGCGCTGTGCTTGTATGTGTGCTGATTGCAGCACTGCTCACGGCAGGCTATGTACTCGGCAGAAAATGGGAACTGAGTCAGTATCAGGAGCAGCGCGGTCAGATGAGCAGCGGCTTTGGGAAAATTCCGACCATCGAGGTGGATGGAACGACCTATCAGCAGAAGCTGAATCTGACGACGGTTCTTCTGATGGGCACAGATAAACGATCCGACGACGTGTCGGAGGGGTATCGCAACGGCGGTCAGGCGGATTTCCTGCTTCTGGCGGTCGTTGATCACGATGCCAAGACCATTAAACAGCTTCAAATCGACCGCGATACCATCGTTCCGGTCAGTGTGCTGGGCATATTCGGTAACCCGGCAGGTTCTCGGGAGATGCAGATCTGCCTTGCTCACGGCTACGGGCTTGACAGGCAGGAACGCTGCAAAAACACGCTGGCATCGGTTCAGGCGCTGCTGGATGGGCAGAGCGTTGAGCTGTATGCTGAAATTCCCGTGGACGGCGTCGGTGTGCTGAACGATTTGCTCGGCGGCGTGACGGTGACGCTTCAGGATGATTTCACGTCATCCGATCCGACGATGACCGCAGGCACGACGCTGACATTGACCGCTCAGCAGGCGGAGATTCTGGTTCGCAGCCGCATGTCCATAGCGGATGGAACGAACGAGGCGCGAATGACCCGCCAGCGCATCTTTATGGATGCCGCCGTTCCGTTGATTCGGGAAAAGATAGCGGAGAACAGCAGCTTTGCTTCGGAAATGCTGGATTCGCTTGCGCCCTATTTGGCAACCAATATGGCGCGGGGGCGGATGATCAACGAGATCAACAAAGCCTATCATTATGATGTTGAGCCGGTTCAATATCTGAGCGGTGAACATACCGTCGGCGATGACGGATTTGTGGAGTTTCATGCTGACCATCAATCTGTTGTGGATTTTGTCCTGCGTACGTTTTATACGCCGCAGACCGCACAGTGAGATGAGCCAGAATATCACGACTTATTGATCAATCAGGGAGGAATTATCGTATGAAAAAGATGGTTTTAGCTTTGGCAGCCGTACTGATGGCGCTGAGCATGTCTACCGCGTTTGCGGCGACGCCCAGCAAGACGACCACGGACGTGACCCGCGTGAAGGAAGTCGCAGCCGTGCTGGAAGACGGCACGACGGCAGCTGCCGACGGCTGGGATCTGGAAATCACTGAAGACGCCGACGAAGTGACCAGCGAAATCGCCAAGATTTACCCGCACGTTGTAACGCATGGCAACACGGTCATTTCCTACTTCCCGATCGAGGTTCAGGAAGCGCTGGCTGAGCTGTTTGGTGAAGATTTTGATCTGAAGACCCTCAATATGAACGAGTTTGTCACGCTGCAGCTCGTCGGCTTTGAGAAGATCGCCAATGACGTGAAGGCGGATTTCACGTTCACCACGAAGTACGAAGCGGACAAGAAGACCGCGGTTGTGCTGGGTCTGTACAACGGTCAGCGCGACGAAAAGGGTCAGTACGTCGTTGAGTGGAAGGTTCTCGACGCAGCGGCGACGGAGGAGGGCGACCTGAGCGTGATCTTCCCGCTGGATGTTCTGGCGCAGATGAACGATGCGGCTGCGGTGTCCATGGCTGTTCTCAGCGAGTAATCGTTTTTGCGGAGTGCATCTCAGTAAGTGGTGCGCTCTGCGTTTTTTGGTTTTTCGCAGGAAAAAATGCAATCAAAGGCTTGGCTTGCACACAAAATATGTGCGCGGGCTTGATTTCACGAAGAAGAAGATTGGAGAATGAGCAATGCAGCAGCGTCAGTCAGAGATGCAGAATACTGTGAATAAAAAGAGAATGGACGCTCAACAGAACGCTCCCGAAGCGGAGATTGATCTGGTTGAGCTGATGTACCGCCTGCTCGAAAAATGGGCGATTATCGTTTTGAGCTGCATCCTTGGCGCAGTCATTGCCTGCGCATATACGCTGTTCATGGTCACACCGCAGTACACGGCGACTTCGAAGCTGTATGTGGTCAATTCCAAGGATTCGGCGATCAACCTTTCCGACCTGCAAATCGGAAACTATCTGGCCGCGGATTATATGGAAGTGTTTTCCAACTGGCATGTACATGAAATGGTGCTTGAGCGGCTGGGGCTTCCTTACAGCTACAAGCAGCTCTCTAACATGATCACGGTCACGAACCCGAATGATACGCGCATTCTGTATATCAAGGCGGTTTCTCCCGATCCGCAGGAAGCCAAAGACCTTGCGGATACCTACGCGGAGGTCGCACGCGAATTCATCGCGGTCAAGATGGACACCGAGCAGCCGAATATCTTTGAAGAGGCGCTTCTTCCGACGGCGCCTTCCTCCCCGAACAAGACGAAAAACGTCCTGCTCGGTTTCCTGCTGGGCATGGTTGTGAGTTGCGGCATCATCATTTTGCAGTTCCTGATGGATGACCGCCTGCGCAGCAGCGATGACATTGAAAAGTATGTGCAGCTGCCCACGCTGGGCATGATGCCCAAGCAGAACAAAAAGGCGTCGAAAGCACGCACGGCATCCAACAAACGGAATAGAGAGGGGGAGCAGAAGTGAGAAAGGCAACCATCAAGCGTTTTACCGCGCCGGATTATACCGGAACGGAAGCAATCAATACCATCTGCACCAATCTTTCGTTTTCCGGCAGAGATTGCAAACGCATCGCGTTCACCAGTTATATGACCGGTGCGGGCAAGACGTATGTCTGTCTCAATATTCTCTATAATCTGGCGAAGCGCGGCAAACGCGTTCTGCTGATCGATGCCGATTTGCGCCGCTCCAACATCGTTACCCGCCTCCGCATGGAAACTAACGGCGAGATGCTCGGTCTGGCGCATTATCTGGCAGGACATTGCAAGCTGGATGACTGCATCTATGAAACCAATCTGTACGGCGCGTGCATCATGCCTGCCGGACGCGATATCACTTCGCCCATGACGCTGATTGATACGCCGTATTTCGGCGAAATGCTCGATCATCTGGCAACGCAGTTTGACCTCATCCTGGTCGATACGCCGCCTGTCGGTCTGGTGATCGATGCGGCGGAAATCGGACGCCGCTGCGACGGCTGCGTGCTGGTCGTCAATTACAACACGACCCGCCGCCGCGAGCTGCTGGAAGTGAAGAACCAGATGGAACAATCCGGCTGCCCGATCCTCGGCTGCGTGATCAACAAGGTGACGTTTGACACCCTGAGCGCAAAGAAGTATTACAACAAGGGTTATTACGACCACTATTATAAGTCGGATTACTACGGAAAGTCAGACGATGAATAATTCAATCCACGGCATCGTGGATCTCCACCATCATCTGGTATACGGCATGGACGATGGGGCGCAGAGCATGGAGCAGACGATTCAGATGCTCGAACTGGCGTATCGCAATAGCGTTCACTGCATCGTTGCGACGCCGCATGCCGAGCCCGGGTACAAACCGTTTGACTTGGATGTCTATCTGGAACGGCTGGACGAGATCCGCGCATGGTGCAATAAAGCCGGGCTGCCGATTCAGATTCTGTCCGGGGCTGAAATTCTTTATACGCCTCAGACGGTCGCCATGCTTCGGGCGGGGCGCATTCCGACGCTAGCCGAAACGGAGTATGTGCTGGTGGAGTTTACGCCGCAGGCACCGTATAAGCTTCTGGTTCAGGCGGCAAAAAAGCTGAGAAGAGCCGGCTATCGTCCGGTGTTTGCCCATATCGAGCGCTATAAATGCCTGCGTGCGGTATGGCGCGTGCGCGATTTGCGCCGGGATTACGGTGTTCGCATGCAGATCAATGCCGCGACGGTTTGCGGCAAGAACGGATGGCTCAGACGGCTTTGGCTGGACTACGTCATTCAAAAGGGCTGGATTGACTGCGTGGCTTCGGACGCGCATAATATCCAAAACCGCCGCTGCATGTTGAAACCATGCTATAAAAAGCTGAAAGCCCGTTTCGGCAAGCGAATCGCAAAGCGGCTGTGCATCACCGGACCGAGGCGCATCGTACAGGAATGACGATCATCAGGCGACATCAGGCGACATATAGAAAGAACACCTTGCGCTTGGCAGGTGTTCTTTTTGAACGTATAGGAAATTGCGTAAAATCGCCGCGTGAGCAAGACTTTGATGCGTGGCAGACTTCAGCGGAGGTGAAGGCGGGCTCAGCCCGCTTTTTGATGCACAGAAAACAGTGAGGGCGGGATAGAAGCGGAATCAGCCATTCAGCGCATCAATCGCCGAGAGGATTCGCTGATGTTCCGCTTCGACACGCTCTAATAGGGAATCATCCTCCAAAGGCCGATTGCCACGGAGTGCCTCGGTTAGCGGGACGCAGGCGGCATACAGTCGGTCAAAGCCCAGATTTTGAGCCACGCCCTTGAGTGTGTGTGCAGCACGGAAGGCGGAAGCCCAATCCGACGCGTGGAGCGCAGAGCACAGTTCGCGAAAAGAAGGATTATCCGGGTATTTCATGACAAAGCGCGAAACAAGCGCATCGTTGCAAAGACGGCGCACGGTGTCGGCATAATTACCGCCGATGCGGACATAGAAATCTTGAAGAGTCATAGGCGTCTCCTTTCCTGAATGGACATAGAAATCCAACCATGATAGGTGCATTATATAGCAGATACACCGTCATGGCAAGAAAGAATCCGTAAAAAGGTATGTGGCGGGCTGAGCCCGCACCCACTTCCGCCGAAGTCGGCAAAGAGTCAAAGCATTGCGCACGCGGGCGGTTTTGTGCAGCATCCGAAGTGTTAAACGAGGGCTGAGCCCGCTTTCACTTCCACCGAAATTTGCGAAAAGCCAAAGCATTGCGCACGCGGGCAGTTTTGTGCAGCATCCAAAGTGTTAAACGAGGGCTGAGCCCGCTTCCGCTTCCGCAGAAATTTGCGAAAAGCCAAAGCGTTGCGCACAGGCGATTTTTATGCAGGCTTCTCTATAAAAAGCAGCCCGACGGATCAAATCGTCGGGCTGCGTGTGCGTAATGGAATCAGTTCTGCTCGAAGATATTCGGCGCCTGGATCACGGGATAGCGGATGAGCGCGTCGGAATCGAGGTTTTCCTTGTGGAGATCCACAGCGGTGATCTGGCTGTTTTCGTAGGTCGTGTAGTAATAGATGCCGCGTGTCGCGTTGCAGCAGCTGGTGTAGAGGGTAATCTCGTATTTGCCGCCATCCAGCTCACAGCAGCCACGCTGCTGTTCGACGGAATGAAGGATGTGGAAGAACTGGCTGACGCTGCCTGCCTCTGTCGGCTGGCAAAGCGAATGCGCACGAACGAACGCCACGCGGACAAAGCGCGACTGCGAGGACAGGTCGCCGGGCAGCCCCATCGCGCCCATGCCACGGCTGTATGTTGCCAGTGGGACACCGGGAGCGAACGTGTTTTCCGGCGATTTGGCAGAGAGCGCCATATAGTTGTTGAGGTTGAACAGCTGCATCGGGAAAGGCGGGTTGTTGGTCAGCACGCCGACGGGGTTGTCGTAAATATGCAGACCGTCATGTGTGGCTTCCACGGTGATGCAGCCGGTCTTGTCGGCAATCAGCCAATGCAGCTGAGCGAGAGGGAGCGAAGGATGGAAGGGTTCATTGAGCAGGTTCATTCGTTCAAGCAATGCGCGGGCCTGAGCAAGCGTTTCACATTGCCCCAGCAGCCACGGAATCAGTTCAAACTGGGCGATGTTATCAAGCTGCTGTGCGGCAGGTTGATAGACGGCGTTGCCGACAAAATTCAGTCCCGCGACGCAGAGCCCCTTCTCATTGATGGCGTCGTAATAGAGCGGGTAGTCATTCTGAACATATGCCATGCCGATGATGGCATAGTGTGTGCGCATTTCACCCATCTTCCTGAATGAAAACGGGTAATTGCGCGGGGTGATGGTGACTTCATCCCCGTAGGAAAACTCATAATCCAGATTGCGTCCGAAATAAAAATCTCCGGAGTGAAGGGTTGCTGCCGTACACATAAAAAGTACCTCCTCATACAGAAAAGCGTGTTTGCCCGCCGTTCAAATTCTTTCCTATCTATCATATCATACCGCACAAGTACGTCCGGTATGCGAAATAACATGGGTCAATGAAGCGGAAAAAGATTCTGAATGATAGAGAATATCAAGATGCGATAAATGGATGACAATAAAAAAGATGATAAGTATTGTATTTTGCTCATCTTTGTGTATAATAAAGTTAGACAGAATCGGTCACACATACTCGATAAAGGAGAGATGGACATGCCTCGTGGTGTAAAAGGTTCCGCAAAGACGAAAAAAGTGGAAAAGACCGCAAAGACCCGTAAACCGTATCCGACGCACGAAGAGCGTTTGGCAGCTGCTGATGCAGACATCGAGCGATTGACCAAACTGAATGAAGAGCGCGTCGAGCTGGTGAAAAAGACTGAAGAAAAACTGGCTGAGCGCAAGGTTGCGCTTCAGCGCAGCGAGGACATGCTGCTGAAGGCTCAGGCAAAGAAAGAGAAGATCGTCAGCATCATGAATCGCCCGAAGAAGGAGCCTGCTGTCAAGCTGACCCCGGAGGAGCGAGCCGCTAAGCGCAGAGAGTCGCTGGCAAAGGCTCGTGAAGTCAAGAAGGCGGAGCGCGAAAAGCTCAATGCCCTGCTTGCGGCGATTGAGGAGAGCGGCAAGAGCGTGGATGAAATTGTCGCGGAATTGAAAGCGTAAACCATGCAGCCCTGCATCGTAACGGATGCAGGGCAATTTTGATACTTTGAAAGGAAAAAACGCGGCATACGCAAGCCCAAATGTTGACGGCAGGTTGGGAAAACCTTATAATAAAAAGGCTGTTCGCCGCCCATGAAAGCGGAGAACGGCTGTTTTCACACATGCGTAAAGTCTTGAGTTTTTTTGCTTGAGATGGATTAAGACAAGGAATATGGACGGCAGTAAACGGCAATACGCCGGATCATCCGATCATGGGGTATAGAATGACAGAAACGGAATGGAACAGGCTTCTTCGCTCGATTCCAGAGGAAGACGCGGAGATGAGAGCGGCGGCGCATGCGCACTGGGCGCGTCTTGCCAAGCCGCTCGGCGGGCTGGGCGCACTGGAAACGATGATTGAGGATGCGGCGGCATTGACCGGGCGCGAAGAGATTGACGTCGGCAGGCGTGCCGTTCTGGTGCTTTGCGCGGATAACGGGATTGTTGCGCAGGGCGTCAGCCAGACAGACCAAAGCGTCACCCGTGCCGTGGCGGAAAATCTCGCGGCACATCGAACGAGCGTCTGCCGCATGGCGGATGCAGCGCGTTGCGAGGTTGTGCCGGTGGATATCGGCATGGCAGGGGAAAAGGTGGAAGGCGTTCTGGACAGGCGCATCCGATCCGGCACGGCGGATTTCACGCAGGGCGCGGCGATGACACGCGAACAGACGCTGTCCGCGATTGAAATCGGCATGAACCTCGTCCGCGACGGGAAGAAGAAGGGCTTTTCTCTGCTGGCGACGGGTGAAATGGGCATCGGCAACACGACCACATCCAGCGCGGTTGCGTCAGTTTTGCTGCATCAGGAGGTCGAACGGATGACCGGACGCGGCGCGGGGCTGTCCGATGAGGGGCTGCAAAGAAAGATTCGAGCCATTGAGCGCGGCATTGCCGTCAACCAGCCGAATGCGGATGATCCGCTGGATGTGCTGAGCAAGCTCGGCGGTCTGGATATCGCCGGGCTTTGCGGCGTGTTCCTCGGAGGTGCGCTGTATCGCGTGCCGATCATCATGGACGGTTTTATCAGCGGCGTGGCGGCGCTCTGCGCGGTTCGCCTTTGCGAAAACGTGAAAAAAGCGGTTTTTGCCAGCCATGTTTCCTCCGAACCGGCGGCGCATCTGGTGCTGGACGCGCTGGGTAAAAAGCCGCTGCTGACTGCGGGCATGCACTTGGGCGAGGGAACGGGCGCTGTGGCGTCGATTCCGCTGTGGGATATGGCGCTTTCCGTTTATCAAGGCTGCTATTCGTTTGCGGAGGGCGGCATTGAGCCGTATAAGCCGCAATGCTGACGCTGGTGATCGGCGGTTCGGCGAGCGGAAAGAGCAGTTTCGCCGAACGGCTTGCCGTGCAAAGCAGTCTGCCGCGTTACTATGTGGCGACGATGCGCGTTTGGGACGCGGAGAGCGAAAAGCGCGTGGCGCGTCACCGCGAGATGCGCAGGGAGAAGCGGTTTGAAACGCTGGAATGCCCGCTTCGTCTGGATGAGCTGATTGTCCCTGAGCGGGGCGTGATCCTGCTGGAGGACATGGGCAATCTCGTCGCCAACGAGCTGTATGACCCGGAGGGCGCGGGGCGGGACGCGGCGCAGGCGATTTTGCGCGGCATCGAAAACCTGCATCGGCAGGGAAGCCATCTCATTGTTGTATCCAACGAGGTCTTCCGCGGGGGCGCGGATTATGCGGGCGATACGGACGATTATCTGCTTGCGCTGGCGCAGGTGAACAATGCGCTTGCGGCAAAGGCGGAAAATGTCTGCCGCGTGGTCTGCGGTATTCCCAAGTTTATGAAAGGGGGAAATGGGCTTGATCGCGCTTGAAACGATCGGCGTGGCGTTTGCCATGTTTTCCGCGCTGCCTGTGCCGAAAATCGAGTGGAACGAAAGAAATATGCGCTATGCGATGGCGGCGTTCCCGTTGATCGGCGCGGTTATCGGCGCACTGTGGTGTGTCTGCGGGCTGCTGCCCCTGCCGGAAATGGCGAAGGCGGCGGGATTTTGCCTGATTCCCGTCGCGGTGACGGGAGGCATCCATCTGGATGGCTATGCGGATACATCCGATGCGCTGTCCAGCTATGGC
The DNA here is from genome assembly GCA_934643825.1 of uncultured Clostridia bacterium. GTDB lineage: Bacteria > Bacillota > Clostridia > Christensenellales > Aristaeellaceae > Ventricola. The sequence continues at coordinate 15,444 of CAKUCW010000023.1, forward strand.
GACAGGGAGAAAAAGCTCGATATTCTCAAGGATCCGCACTGCGGCGCGTTTGCGGTCATTCGCCTGTGCAGCTATTTTGTCGCCTACTTTGCGCTTTGCGCCTGCATACGGTTTACGCTGCGTGTCGGCGCGGTCTGGACGCTGGCGCTTGTGTTTGAGCGTGCGCTCTCAGGGTTGGCGGTTGCGTCGTTTCCGATGGCGAAGAATACCGGGCTTGCGCATACGTTCGCTTCGGCGGCGGATCGGCGACGCGTGCGCGTGATGCTCACGGTGGAGGCGGTCTGCGTCGGCGCGGGGATGGTCTGGCTCGGCGGCGGACTGCTTGCTTTGGCGGCGCTGCTGATGTTCTGGCGGTATCATGCCGTGTCGGTCAAGCAGTTCGGCGGCATCACCGGCGATTTGGCAGGCTGGTTTTTGCAGCGGGCAGAGCTGTTCATGCTTGCCGCGCTGGCGTTTTCCGGGAGGTGGATCGCATGATTTTCATCACGGGGGCGCTGTACAGCGGAAAGCGGACGTATGCGAAAAAGCTTGGCGGGCGGCAGATTGCCGACGTGCAGGATTTGGCGGCTGATGAGCAGGATTTGACGGCGCTGGCGGACGAGCTGGCGGCGCGGTATGACGTCGTCATAACGACGGAAATCGGCGGCGGCATCGTCCCGATTGAGGCGGAACAGCGTGCGGCGCGGGAAGCGGCGGGGCGGCTGGCGTGTCTGCTGGCGGCGCGTGCGGACATCGTCGTTGAGATGTTCTGCGGCATCCCGACCGCGCTCAAGGGGAAATTGCCATGCTGATCGTTCTTTTGCGTCACGGCGAAACGGCGTATAACGAGCAGCATCGCTATCAGGGCGCATCGGATGTCCCCCTTTCCGAACGGGGCAGGGCGAAGCTCAGAGTAGCCGACAATGCGCCGGATGAGGTCATCGTGACGCCGCTCTGCCGCACAAAGCAGACCGCCGCGATTCTCTTCCCGAACGCAAAGCAGATTGTCTGCGATGACCTGCGGGAGATGGATTTCGGCGATTTCGAGGGCAGGACGTATGACGAGATGAAGAACGACGCGGCATACGGCGCATGGCTGGATTCGGACTGTGAAACCGCCTGCCCGAACGGAGAAAGCAAGGCGGCGTTTTGCGAACGGGTCTGCCGTGCGTTTGAAAGATGCGTCGATCACGCGGCGGCGCGGGGAATAGAAAAGCTGACCATCGTTGCGCACGGCGGGACGCAGATGGCGGCACTGAGCCGGTTCGTTCTGCCGCATCGGGATTACTATGAATGGAACGCGCCGAACGCGGGCGGCTTTGTGCTGGATGCATCGCAGTGGCGTGCGCGGCGGGTTCTGCGGGTGGTTAAAACGGTTTGCTATGCGGAGGAAAAGGCATGAGAATCATCGCTGCGATGCTCGGCGGTTTTATACTGGATTGGATATTCGGCGATCCGGCGTGGCTGGTGCATCCCGTTGTCATTATGGGGAAAGCCATCAGCGCACTGGAAGCGTTTCTGCGGAAGCACCTGCCGAATACGCCTAAGGGCGAACGGATGGGCGGGCTGTTTCTGGCGATGGCGCTGCCGGTGGGAACGCTGCTGCTCACAGGCGGAGTCTGCCGTGTGCTGTCGGCGGTTCATCCGGCGCTGGGCTTTGCGGTCGAACTGCTCTGGTGCATGCAGGCGCTGGCGGCGACCGGGCTGGCGCAGGAAAGCACAAATGTCTATCGTGAATTGGTCAAGGGGGATCTGCCCGCAGCGAGAAAGGCGGTCAGCCGCATTGTCGGGCGCGATACGCAAGCCCTGACGAGCGAAGGCGTGACCAAGGCGGCGGTGGAAACAGTCGCCGAGAATGCGAGTGACGGCGTGATTGCGCCGCTGTTTTATATGATGCTGGGCGGCGCACCGCTGGCACTGACGTATAAAGCCGTCAATACGATGGACAGCATGGTCGGCTATAAGAATGAAAAATATCTGCATTTCGGACGCACTGCGGCGAAGCTGGATGACGGGGCGAATTACCTGCCCAGCCGCATTGCGGCTCTGTTGTGGATTGCGGCGGCGGCACTCACGGGCAATGACGCGGCGGGCGCATGGCGCATCTGGAAGCGCGATCGGCGCAACCATGCCAGCCCCAACAGCGCACAGACGGAAAGCGCCTGCGCGGGCGCATTGGGCGTTCAGCTGGCGGGACCTGCGACGTATTTCGGCAAATATTATGACAAGCCGACCCTGGGCGACGCGACGCGCCCCATCGAACCGGAGGATATCCTGCGGGCGAATCGGATGATGCGCGTGGCGAGCGTGCTGGGGCTGGCAGCGGCGGTTGTGGTGCGCGGGGTGATGGGAGCATGAAATTGGTTCACGGCGGCGATTACGTCGGCTATCGGGAAAAATATGGGCGGGATGCGGTGGACTTTTCGGCAAACGTCAGCCCGCTGGGCATACCGACGGCTGTTGCGCAGGCGATTGGCGAGGCGGCGTATCATGCCGACCGATATCCCGATCCGCTTTGCCGGGAGCTGTGCGCGGCGATTGCGCGGGCGGAAAGCGTTCCTGCGGAGTGGGTGCTTTGCGGAAACGGCGCGGCGGATTTGATTTTCAGGCTTGCGCTGTCCGTGCGTCCCCGGCGTGCGCTGATTCTGGCGCCGACGTTTGCGGAATACGCCGCGGCATTGGAAACGGTCGGATGCGAGGTATGCCGCTATGAATTGTCAGAACGGAATGACTTTGCGCTGACGCCGGAGTTTGCGAACGCTATCGATGAGAATGTGGACATGGTCTTCCTTTGCCAGCCGAACAACCCGACCGGACAGGTCGCGAATCGGGCATTGATGCAGAAGATTCTGGATCAATGCCAAGCCGTGGGCGCGTGGCTGGCGGTGGATGAGTGCTTTCTGGATTTCCTGCCGGATGGAAACCTGTTTACGATGAAAGAGGAGCTGTCGGGCGGAAGAAAGCTGTTTATCCTCAAGGCATTCACCAAACTTTACGGCATGGCGGGCGTTCGGCTGGGCTATGGGCTTTGCGCGGACGGGAAGCTGCTGACGCAGATGCGAAGTGCGGGTCAGCCGTGGGCGGTCTCTTCGCTTGCGCAGGCGGCAGGCATCGCGGCATTGGAGCAGGGCGATTATGTGGAGCGCGTGCGGGCGCTCGTGGAGGAGGAACGCCCGTATCTGTTGGGAGAGCTGCGGGCACTCGGTCTGCGCGTCATCCCGGGAAGAGCCAACTACCTGCTCTTTCGTGCGGCGAAGACGCTGGGAGAAGAGATGGAAGAGCGAGGCGTGGTTCTGCGCGGATGCGGAAATTACCCCGGGCTTGATGATACATGGTATCGAACGGCTGTGCGCACGCGGGAAGAAAACGACATTCTGCTTCAAACGCTGAAGGAGGTGCTTGGATGAGCCGTGCGAAAAAAATCATGGTGCAGGGGACGATGAGCGGCGCGGGCAAGAGCCTGCTGTGCGCCGCGCTCTGCCGCATCTTTGCACAGGACGGCTATCGAGTCGCGCCGTTTAAGAGTCAGAATATGGCGCTCAACAGTTTCGTCACGCGTGACGGGCTGGAGATGGGGCGTGCGCAGGTTGTGCAGGCGCAGGCGGCGGGCATAGAGCCGGATGTGCGCATGAACCCGATTTTGCTCAAGCCGAGCAGCGATGTCGGAAGTCAGGTGATCGTAAACGGAGAAGTGCGCGGTCAGATGAGCGCAGCAGACTATTATCGGATGAAAAAGCAGCTCATTCCGGATATTCTCGCGGCGTATGACAGCCTGAGTGCGGATGTGGATATCGTGGTCATCGAAGGCGCGGGAAGCCCTGCGGAAATCAACCTCAAAGCGGATGATATCGTGAACATGGGGCTGGCGAAGCTGGTGGATGCGCCGGTGCTGCTGGCAGGCGATATCGACCGAGGCGGCGTGTTCGCTCAGCTCTACGGCACGGTTGAACTGCTTGAACCGGCAGAGCGTGCGCGGATCGCCGGGCTGATTATCAATAAATTCCGCGGAGATGTGAATATCCTGAAGCCGGGGCTTGCCATGCTGGAGGAAAAGACGCATCTGCCTGTATGGGGTGTCGTGCCGTATCTGAACGTGGAGATGGAGGACGAAGATTCGCTGTCCGACAGGCTGGGCGTCAGAAGCGCCGTTAAACCGCTGGATCTGGCGATTATCCGTCTGCCGCATATCAGCAATTTCACGGACTTCATGCCGCTTGAGCAGCATGAACTGCTGGGCGTGCGCTATGTGCAGCATGCGCGGGAACTCAGGCAGCCCGATCTGGTGATTCTGCCGGGCACAAAAAACACGATGGAGGATCTCCTTTGGCTGCGTCAGAGCGGGCTGGAGGCGGCACTGCTCAAGATGGCGCATGCGGGGATGCCCGTGCTGGGCGTATGCGGCGGCTATCAGATGCTTGGACAGGCATTGAGCGATCCGGACGGCATGGAGAGCGGACGCAGCATGACGCTTTCCGGCATGGGGCTTTTGCCGACGCAGACCGTGTTTAACCGACAGAAACGGCGTATGCAGGTAGATGGCGTCGTACAGGCTGAACCGTTTGCGGGCGCGTCGCTTGCAGGGTATGAGATTCATAACGGGCAGACACAGGCGGACGGACAGCCGTTTTGTGTCCTTTCGGATGGTTCGCCGGAAGGATGCGTCAGCGGAAGCGTGTTCGGAACGTATCTGCACGGGCTGTTTGACAGTGGCGAACTGACGGCGAAGCTGGCGGAATTTCTTTGCGCACGCAAGGGAATCGAGCCGAAGCAGACAAGCCTGCTGTCGATGGAGGATTATCGGCAAAAACAGTTTGACCTGCTGGCGGACGGCGTGCGGCATGCGCTGAATCTGGATGCGATTTATCGGGCGATGAAGTGAGCCGTGTTTTCAGCACGAGGGAAGAACGCGGGGTTGTGCCCTGCGCTGTCGGGCTGGGCTTGGAGCATATGGATATATCATGGAGAAACGCCGAAATCGGCGTTTTCTTTATGATTCGGCAGATGAAACTAAACCCGAGCCGGAAGCTGGAAGAAGCTGATGAGGAAGTGCAGACTGCCTTGCCAACCTTCCGCCAGCTGTGATACAATAAGCAGGTTAAAAGGTGTGATACACGCAATAACGGATGAATGGACGAAAAACCAAGCAACGAACCGGCATCGTGCCGGCAGAAAAGGGGGAAGGAACGCATGGCGTTTTGCTCGTTTGATGACAGCGCCGCGCTGTTTGATTCCACGCCCGTGGAAAATATGTTTATTACCGAATATATGCTCCGCGCACCGGGTGATTTTGTCAAGGTCTATCTCTATGCGCTGATGCTGTGTTATCATCCGACGCCGCGCATGTCCCTCTCTTCCATGGCGAAGGATCTGGACATGCCGGAGGAAGATGTTGACCGCGCATTCAAATACTGGGCGCGGGATGGGCTGGTGCGCCAGGTGAGCGACAACCCGGTGACGTATTCGCTTTATAATCTGAAGCAGCTGACGCTGACCAGAGCCGAGAACCCCGGAGATAAGCTGTATAATCAGAAGTTTATAGAGGAAGCAGAGCGTATTCTCAAGCGGACGCTTCTTCCGGAAGAAACCAACCTGATCAACGACTGGATACAGGTGTTTGAACTTCCGGAAGAAGTGGTGCTGATGCTGCTTCAAATCGAGATGGAGAACAGCCGTGGGCGAGTATCCATCAAGATTGCGGATCAGCGTGCGAAGGAATGGGCGCAGAGCGGCGTTCGCACGGTCGAGGATGTCGAAAAAATCATCGTTCTTGGCAAGGAGAGGGAACAGCAGCTCCGCCGGCTGCTTGCCAGATTGGGACACAGACGCGCTCCCAGCGAAGACGAACGGGCGATGTACAAGCTCTGGATTGATGACTGGGGCTTTACACCGGAAGCCATTCAGGAAGCATGCCGCGAAACGACGAAGGGAACGCCGACGATGGCGTATCTGAACGGCATCCTGCTGCGCCAGCACCAGCTGGGTAGGCACGAGGTGCAGACGCTGGAAGCCGGTATGCAGAAGGAAAGGGAAGCCCGCGACTTTGCACGCGATGTATACGCAGGGCTGGGGCGCACGGGCATCACGCCGTCGCAGGAAGACCTTGCGGCAATCAGCGCATGGCGCGAACAGGGCGCAAGCGACGAGCTGATTATGATGGCGGTTTCGGCGGCGCACAGGCGTGCGGGCGGCGGGAACATGGACGATGTCGATGCGTATCTGCAAAATTGGCGCCAGCGCGGCATGAATACGCCGGATGCGGTTCGGGCTGAATCGGCGCGTATGCGGATGCTCAACGGACAGCTTCGGGAGATTTACGCCGCAGCGGGCATGGATAAGCGCCCGAATGCGTCGGATCGAGAGCTGCTTTGCCGCTGGGCTGGTGATTTGGGCATGAGTCAGGAGCTGATTCTGCTTGCGGCGGAATATGCACGCGGTGCAGGTTCGCCGATGATGCTCATGAACACCGTGCTGGGCAACTGGCATCGTTTGGGCATTGCCACGCCGGAAGCCGCGAAGCAGGAGCATGAGGAGCATCTGCGCGGCGCAGCGAAACCGATGCAGGCGAACACAGCGCCGAGCGGACAGGGTACCTTTATCAAGCACAATTACACGCAGGAAGATTACAGCCGCATGGTTGTGGATCTGGACGAGGAGGATAACTGATGCTCAGCCGTGAAAATGTGACCCGCGAAGTGCTTTCCGAGATGGAAAACCAACGCGCAAAAAATCTGACTGAAGAAAAGCGGAGGCGCGAAGAAGCCGAGAAAAAAAGCCCGGTGATTGCCGAATTGCTTGCGCAGAGGCAGAGGCTCTTGTTTTCCGGCATGCGTCAGGCGTTTGCTTCGCCAGCCAGCGCGGCAAAGATATCCGCGTCCATGAAGACGCAGATGGAGCAGATGAATGAAAAGCTGCGGAATGAGCTGAAAAAATGCGGATTTCCGGAGGAGTATTTGCAGCCGGTCTACCGCTGCCCGCTGTGCAAGGATACGGGTTATGTCGGCGAGCCTGTGCATGAGCAATGCACATGCCTGAAGCGTGCGGTACTCAATCGCCTGTATGACAACGATGGCTTGCAGGGGCTGAAGACGCAGAATTTTGAAACCTTTCGTGAAGAGATATTCCCGGATGTTCCGCTGGAAGGCAAAAAGGGAACCCAGCGTGCCTATATCCGCAAGATTCGCCAGATTTGCGAACAGTATGCGGATACCTTTGATCCCACAGAGGGGAAAGGCGTCCTGCTCTATGGCGCATCCGGTCTGGGCAAGACGTTTTTGCTCAACTGTATGGCTCAGCGTGTGTTGGAACGCGGCTATTCGGTCGTCGTGATATCCGCATACAAGCTGACGGAGGTACTCAGGCGGTATCTGTTCAACGGCGAAGGCGCGGAACAGGTGCAGGATATTCTGACATGCGACCTGCTTGCGATTGACGATTTGGGAAGTGAACCGATGATGCGCGGTGTGACGGTCGGCTCGATTTATCATGTCGTCAGCGAACGCCATAACGCTATGCGCCCGATGGTGATCTCGACGAACTGCTCCGTGCAGCAGCTCTACGAAAAGTATGAAGACCGCATCGCCGCAAGACTCTGCGATCAGGGAAGAATGACGATTATCGGCTTCGTAGGCGATGATGTTCGCCAATATGCTTACAGATAATCCCGCACGTTCGCGGCAAAATGCCCTTCACGATGAATCGTGCCGTTCGTCAGCGTAATGCCCGAAGGGAAGCATTCTATACGGCTTTATACTGCCGGCATATGCACAGATATGGAGGCGCGGAATGGTCTACTTGCAGTCGTTTTCCTTTCCGGATGACGGGCAGGAGTTTGATTTCATTCTGAATGAAAAGAGAAAATGCTATACGTCGTTCTATCCGTTTAAGATCCTGTCCCGGCATCGGTTTGAACGGGTCGATTTTGAACCGATTACGATCCTCTATGGCGGAAACGGATCGGGAAAATCGACTGCGTTGCATGTGATTGCCGCCTATGCAGGCATACCCTGCGACGCGGCGTATAACAAGACGAGCTTTTTTGAGGATTACCTGAGTCTGTGCCGCATGGAGGTCTGCGGGGAGATTCCCAAAGGAAGCAGACTGATTGCCAGCGACGATGTGTTTGATACGATGCTCGATATTCGTGCGATGAACGACGGCATGGACAACAAGCGCGAGGAGATTTTCAACGAGTATCTGGAAAACAAACGATCCCATTTTCAGCTGTCCTCGATGGCGGACTATGAGCAGCTTCGCCGTGTCAACAGCGCCCGGCATAAGACGCAGTCCCGCTATACGCGGGAAGAGCTGGGCATGAACGTGCGCACCTATTCCAATGGGGAAAATGCGTTTAAGATGTTTACGGATCGAATCGAGGAAAACGCGGTGTATCTGCTCGACGAACCGGAGAACAGCCTGTCACCGGCGCGGCAGATGGAGCTTGCGCAGTATATCGAGGATGCAGCGCGTTTTTTCGGCTGTCAGTTTATCATATCGACGCATTCGCCGTTCGTGCTGAGCATGCGCGGGGCAAAGATCTATGATTTGGACAGCGATCCGGTGGATGTCAGGCCATGGACGGAACTGCCGAATGTCAGGGCATATTACGACTTTTTCAAGCGGCACGAGCAAGCGTTTGAAGAAGAAAAAGAATAGTATACAACAAACAGGGCTGTCCTTCCCGAGTGGGAAGGCAGCCCTGTTTCAGGTTATATTCAAGATGATTTTGAAAACATCACATCAGTCCCGCCGCCTGAAGCTGACTGTACAGGTTGCTGACCGCGCCCTGAAGCGACGTGTAGTCGATCGGAGAGAGGGAGAGCAGCGTCTGTACGGCGCTGATGGCGGTGTTGATCTGCCTGCGCGTTTCATTGGAGAGATCCGGCGACGAACCGACAAGCTGATACGCCTGATAGACCAAGTTGCTCGCCTCTGTCGTGATGCTTTCCAGCTCGGAAGGCGCCTGCGTTGCGGTATACGCATCGTGAATCTGGCAGATGTGGTTCGCGATATCGGACGTGCTTTGCAGCGTGGCGAATTCGCCCAGATATTTGCGAATGGTATCGCCGTAGGTATCGATGTAATCGTAGAGCGGATGTCCCTTCGGAATCAGCACAATGCCGCGGGTTTCGACCGAATAAGACGGGCAGTAATCCGTCGCCAGCAGACCGGATTCCGTGCAGACGGAAACCGATTTATGCATGCTGCAATAGGCGGTCGGCACACTCTCTGCATCCCAATAATCCGTGATGGTCTTGTAGCCGTTGACATCGTTATAGCAGGCATCCGTTGCCAGCTGACCGCTGACGCCGCAAGTCGTTACGCGGACGAGGTTATAATCCGAAGGCGCACCGTCGATGATTTCGCGTGAATCGAGGTTTTTCGCCTTGTGAATCTTCGACATGAAGGATTGCCACAGCGGGGCGGCAGAGTTGCCGCCGGTCGCCTTGGAGGAGAGAGCCTTGTAGTTGTCGTGACCGATCCAGACGGAAGCGGAATACCAGCCCGTCATGCCGGCAAAGAACACACCCTTGCTGTCTGAGTTTGTGCCGGTCTTGCCCGCGACGACCTGCGAGGAGATCTTCGCCTTGGTGCCGGTGCCGCTCTGAACGGCTTCCTTGAGCATATCCACGACGAGATACGCGGTCGAGGGCTTGAAGACCTGATGGCGATCCTGCTGCTGGTGCATATCCACGACGACATTGCCGTTGCTGTCCAGAATACGGGAGAAGGACAGCGGCTGCTGATAGACACCCTTGTTGGCGATGGTTCCGAAGGCGACAGCCATCTGCACGGGCGTGATGCCGGAAGAACCGAGCGCCAGACCGAAGGGGTCGGCGTTGATGTTCTTATCGGGAATGCCCATCAGGTGCAGGTATTCGACCGAGCGGGAAACGCCGACATAGGTCATCAAAATCTGCGCCGCAGCGGTATTGTAGCTGTTTCGCAGGGCGCTGCGGAAGCTCTGCGGTCCCTTGTATCCGCCGCCGCCGTAGTTCTTGGGCCAGGAATCCTTGCCGCTGGAATCCTTCCAGCCGGAAATCGGAACCGGCATGTTGTAGGCGATCGAGGCAGGGGAAGCGCCCAAGTCAATGGCGGGCGCATAAACCGTCAACGGTTTGATGGAGGAGCCGACGGGCATGGTCATGCCGCTGGCGCGGTTGAGCGTTTTGCGGCTGGTCGGCTTATAGCGGCCGCCGACGATGGCTTTCAGTTCGCCGGTGCGGTAATCGAATACGCAGGCGGCTGCCTGCGGCTGCTCAATCTCGGTGTAGGTGCCGTCCGCGTTGCGGGACTGATAGACCTTGTCGGACGGGTCGCGCAGGCGGGGATAGTCGCTCCAGTTTGCCAGCGTATCTTCGACGATTTCCTGAATTTCCGTGTCCAGGCACAGATAGACGCTGTAACCGCCGGTGCGGAGCTTGTTTTCCATCGCATAGCGGTTGGCGGACGTGTTTTCCAGACCGTTCAGGTCAAGAAAGGTATCGACCACGTCGCTGATGGCGTATTCGACATAATGCGGATAGGCGTACATATCCGTAGACGCCGGGGATTTTTCCAATACGTTTGCGGTCGAGCGGTCGAGTGCGGCGGTATACTGCTGGGCGGTAATCAGCCCGTTTTCGCGCATCTGCCGCAGAACGTAATCCGTGCGGTTGTTGGTGATGTCGGGGGTGTTGCTCCCCGCCGTGTTGCGGGTGTAAAAATTGCTGCGCGGGTTGTAATAGTTCGGGCTTCGGGTCAGTCCGGCGAGCATGGCGCATTCGCGCAGGGTCAGCTGATCGAGTTCTTTTCCGAAATAGCCATATGCCGCGACGCGCACGCCGTAATAACTGCCGCCGAGGAAAATGGTATTCAGATAGCTTTCAAGAATCTGCTTCTTGTTGTAGCGCGTCTCCAGCTCCATCGCCAGATAAGCCTCCTGAAGCTTGCGCTTGTAGGATTGCTCGCTGGAGAGGACGGTCTGCTTGATGAGCTGCTGGGTGATCGTCGAGCCGCCCTGCGTCGAACCGCTGGTGAAATTGGAGACCAGTGCGCCGACGATGCGCTTGACATCGACGCCGTTATGCTCGTAAAAGCGTGCGTCCTCGACGGCGATGAAAGCGTTTTGCAGCATATCGGGAATCTCGTCGATGGAAACCATGATGCGGTCTTCCGTACCCTTGTAATCGGTGATGAGGTTGCCGTTGCTGTCGTAAATGAAAGAGGTCTTATCCTGCGCATCGAGCGCGGCGAGGTCGAGCGTCGGCGCGGTATCGACAAAAGCCTTGGCAATGCCGACCACGGCGCCCAGCAGCGCCAGCGAAGCGCACAGCACCAGAATAACGGACAGGCGGATGGTCGTCGTCGCGACGCTCAGCACGAAATTCGGCTTTTTTGTCCGCGGCTTAAAGATGGAATGGGCACGCGGATGGACGGCGCGTTTGTGCGGAGGCTTCTCCGCGCTGCCCTTGCTATGGGTGGGTTCGGGCATGCGGGAAGGGCGCTTTTCGCGCTGGACGGGAATATGAAGCTGTGTTTTATCCATGGAATCCGCATCGCTGTCCGGAGTATCGCTCTCCATCGGCGTAAGCGGAGCATTCGGCTTTTGTGAAAAATTGCGGCGGTCGTCGCCGATGCGTTTGGGCATGGTGTTCCTCCTTGCTGCAAGGTAAGACGCCCGCGGTTGCGGGGCTAATGGTTATTATAACACAGATTTGTCTGATTCGCACCCCCAAAGCGCAAACTCATGAGGAATAGCCGCGCCGCCCCGTTCATATCCATGGTCAGCGCCCTTTGCGCAAAGGGGGAAAGATGGGGATGGAACAGGCAAAACTGCGAAAATATACCGCACGCGTGCGCAGAAAAAAGTGGATGCGGCGCATGCTGCTGGCGGCACTGTTGCTGACGGCGCTGCTGCTGCTCATCGATCAAAACTTCAGACCGATCGTTTTTTCTCTGGCGGAGGCGCGGTGCGCGGCGATGGCGACGCGTGCGCTCAACGGTGCGCTGACGGAGGCGCTGGACGGCGGCATCAATTATGAAGACCTGATGAATGTCCGCATGGATGAAAAGGGGCAGGTTGCCCTGCTTTCTGCCAACACCATGCGCATGAACCTGTTGGCGGATCGTGCGGGAGATGCGGCGCTGCGCAAGTTGGAAGCCGTCAGCAATCAGCAGGTGAGCGTTCCGCTCGGCGCGGCGCTGGGCATGACGCTGCTGGCGGGCAGCGGGCCGGGAATACCGATTTCCATCGTCCCAATCGGCTCGGTGCAGACGAATTTCGAAACGGAGTTTGAAGCCTGCGGCATCAACCAGACGCGGCACAAGGTGTTTTTGCAGCTGTCGGCAAGCATCCGCATCGTGATTCCGACGGGCGCGAAGACGACGAATGTGACCGCCAACATGCTTGTTGCGGAATCCATCATCGTTGGAAAAGTTCCGGAAAGCTTTGTGGGCTACAATTTAAACTCGGATGAACTGAATCTTGTTCCGTAGCCTTGACCCTATATGTTTCTGACGCTATAATCGAAAGGAAAAAGAAGCACGGAGGAAGGAACAACGTGAAAGTACTCGATTTGGATATGGATTTTTTTCTGGACAATGCCTGTCCGCTTGCGCCGCTGGGGGAAAGACCGCCCGAGGACTGCGCACGACCCTATACGGATGAACAGGTCATCGCTTTTTTAGAAGAACAGTGCGGATTGAGCCGCGAACATCCCGTTCTGGGCTTGATCTTTGAAACGCACGATCAGGCGCTGGATTTCTGGCGCGAACGGCTGAAAGAGGGCAGCTTGAGCGCACCGTTTGAAGTTGTGCATGTGGATACCCATTCGGATCTCGCATTCGGACCGCCCGGCACGGATTTTGTGCTGAAAGCCGTGCTGACCCGCAATCCGAAATCGCGTGAAGCGCTGGAAGCGTATCGGGAGGGAAAAAAGCTCGATGAGGCGAATTATCTGCTCTTCGCGCTGGCATTCCGATGGGTGAGCAGGCTGGTTTATGTGCGCAATCCGAAGTCCCATCAGGATATTCCGGCGCGGCTGCTGGATGAAGCGGGCAATCTTCATCTCAGAAGCGATATTTCCGCGCTGATGGAAGGTCTCAACGGGCGTGAACCGGTCATCCCCTTTGAGGTCTTTGACGATTATCGTCTGTTTGGCGAAACGGGGTATGATTTTGTGACGATGGCACAGTCGCCGCGCTATGCGCCCGCCTCTGCGGACAGAATCATGGCGCTGCTTGAACCGTATATCCTTCCGGTGAAGGGGTGAACAAAGAAGCAATCTGAATGCGGGTGAATTCGTCATCGGCAAAAAGCAAACAAAGTGCGGGCTTAGCTCACTCAGACTGTAGACAGAAAGCTATTCTCCCCCTCGGGGGGAGAATAACTCTTTCCGCAGAATGCAAAGAATAGCTGAATTTCCTGATTTTGCTATTTAAACAAGTTTGCTTTTGCTTATATCAATAATCTGTGCGGGCTTAGCCCGCTTTTTGCATTTTAAGTCATATTCCACGCGTCTGCGCATAAAATGCGAATGTAAGAGGAAAAAGTCGGAACGGATAGGGCGTTGGGGCTTTTCCGGAAACGGAATTTGTGATATGATGGAATTGAAAAAGATATAACATATCTAAAAGGATATATACCAAATCAAGAGCAGGAGGTTGCAAATATGGACACGGTACGCGTGGTTGTGGCGGATGACAATGTACAGCTGAGAGATATGATTGTCGAATACCTTCAGGCACAAAACGGGATCGAAATCGTGGGCGCGGCAAGCGACGGCGTAGAGGCGCTTCGCCTGGTGACGGAATTTGAGCCGGATGTTCTGGTTTGCGATCTCATTATGCCGCAGATGGATGGCTACGGCGTTCTGGAGCGGCTGCATGCCATGAAGCTGGCGAAGCAGCCCGGCGTGATTGCGCTGACTGCATTGGGACGGGACGACTTTATTTCCCGTGCGGTCAATCTGGGCGTCAACTATTACATGGTCAAGCCGTTTGACTTTATGATGCTGGCGCAGCGCGTATATGAGGCGGCGGGAGAGAGCCTGCGGGCTGAAGCGATGGGCGCGAAGATGATTCGCGAACAGACGACACCCAGCAGCGAAACGCTGGAGGAACGCATCGCAAATCTCTTCCTGACGGTGGGCATTCCGGCGCACATCAAAGGCTATCAATATCTGCGGGAAGCGGTGCGAATGGTCATCGAAACGCCGGAAATGATGAGCCGCATCACCAAAGAGCTGTATCCGGGGATTGCACGCAAATTCGGCACGACATCCAGCAAGGTGGAGCGTGCTATCCGCCATGCCATCGAGGTGGCATGGAATCGCGGACGAATCGACGCGCTGGATGAGGCGTTCGGAAAGAATGTCTGTTCACTGGATGATAAGCCGACCAATGGTGAGTTTATCGCGCTGGTCGCCGATCGGCTCAGCGTGGAGAGAACGGCATAACAGTTTCAATTAAGATTTGAAGCGGAAAATGGGCTTGCGCATCGATGCGGGGCAGAAACACGAAAGGGCGAGAGCGTGTAAAGCGCTTTCGCCTTTTAATGGAAAAAGACCGCCAAGAAAGCTTGGCAGTCCCAGACTGTAGACAAAAAGCTATTCTCCCCCCGAAGGGGGGAGAATAGCCCTTTTCGCAAATGAAAGAATAGCTGAATTTCTTGATTTTGTTCTTCAAGCCAAGTTTTCTTATGTCAACAAACTGAGACCGCCAAGAAAGCTTGGCAGTCCGTAAAGTATTCTTCAGCGATGGCGCGAAATCAGGTCTGCGCCGCGCCGTCAACCGACAGTACCTCGCCGGTGACGTAGCTCGCCAGATCGCTTGCCAGGAACAGGAAAGCATTGGCGACTTCTTCCGGTTCGCCCATGCGTCCCAGCGGAATCGGCGCACAGATGCGCTTGACCACATCTTCCGGCAGATTGGCGACCATATCCGTGCGCGTGACGCCCGGTGCGACCGCGTTGACGCGGATGTTGTCGCGACCCAGTTCGCGGGCGAGGCTCTTGGTTATGCCGTTGACCGCAAACTTGCTCGCCGGATAGCCGACGCCGGCGGGCTGACCATACAGGCTGACCATCGAACTGGTGTTGATGATCGAGCCGCCCCCCTGCGCCTTCATCAGCGGCGCGACTGCGCGGCAGCCGTTGAAGACGGCGGTTACGTTCAGATCCATGATTCTCTTGAACGCTTCCGGATCATAGCTGTACAGCGGATCGCGTGCGGAAATGCCCGCGTTGTTGACCAGAATGTCAATGCGACCGAACGTCTCCGTCACCTTGGCAAAAGCGGCTTCGACCGCTGCGTAATCCGTCAGATCGGGCGCCATGCCGATGACATCCCAATCCGGGTTTTCTTCCTTGAGCTTGGCGAGCGCCTTGTCCACCGTCTCCTGACGAGAGCCAAAGAGCGCGACGGACGCGCCGTTTCTGAGGAACGTTTTAACAATGGCAAAGCCGATGCCGCGTGTGCCGCCGGTCACGACTGCCTTTTTTCCCTGAAGAAGCATCTTTATAAACCTCCTGTTACAGATGATAATTTCAATCGATTTATACGAAACTGATCCAAAGTATAACACGGTTGGTTTGGAATGGCAAGGTTTATGGCATGTTTCTTTCGAGCTGCTCCACTTCGCTCAGCCAGAGCGTCATCTGTGCGTCCGAGGGCATGCGCCAATCGCCGCGAGGGGAAAGGCTGACGGAACCGACCTTCGGACCGTCAGGCATGGCGGAACGCTTGAATTGCTGGGTGAAGAATCTGCGGACGAATGTGCGCAGAGCGGAAAGGATCGACGCGTCGTTATATTGCCCGTCAAAAGCGGTCTTTGCCAGCGGGAAGAGCTTGAGCGGGGAAGCGCCGCTGTCCATCATGTGATAGAGGAAGAAATCGTGCAGAGCATATGCGCCGAGCGTGTCTTCCGTCCGCTGGGTCAGTTCGCCTTCTTTGGAAGGAATCAGTTCGGGAGAAATGGGCGTATCGAGAATATCCTCGACAATCGGCATGATTTCTCCGCCGAGCTTGCCGCCTGCATAGCGGACAAGGTGCCGGATGAGCGTTTTCGGAACGGATGCGCTCATGTTGTACATGCTCATCTGATCGCCGTTATAGGTACACCAGCCGAGCGCCAGCTCGCTCAGGTCGCCCGTGCCGAGCGCCAGACCGCCGATTTTATTGGCATAATCCATGATGATCTGCGTGCGTTCACGCGCCTGGGAGTTCTCGTAGGTGATGTCGTGTACATCGGGATCCTGACCGATATCGGAAAAATGCTGGGCGACGGCGGGTCCGATGGGGATGGTCAGCGTTTTGCAGCCGATCAGCTCCATCAGCTTGAGCGCGTTTTGCAGCGTGCGGCTTCCCGTGCCCATGCCCGGCATGGTGATGCCGACAAGCCCCTCCATCGGATAGCCTGCACGGGAGAAGGCATATGCCGCGGCAAGCAGCGTCAATGTCGAATCCAAGCCGCCGCTGACGCCCAGAACGGCGCGTTTTGTGCCGACGCGCTCCATGCGGGTCAACAGGGATGTCGTCTGAATGAGCAAGATTTCTTCTGTACGCGCATCGCATTCCGCCCCGGCGGGAACAAAGGGGAGCGGGCTGACGAAGCGCAGAAGGCGCTCGTCGTGCGCTTCGGGCAGGTCAAACGGAACGTTATGTACGGATTCGGGGGCGCAGTCGGCAAAGGTGCGGCTCTGGCGGCGCTTGAAACGCAGGCGCTCGACATCGAGATCGGCGACAGCGAACGAGTTTTCGCGCTTGAAGCGCTCGTTTTCGGCAAGCATGCGCCCGTTTTCGTATACGCCTGCGTAGCCTGAAAAGACGAGGTCGGTCGTCGATTCGCCATAGCCTGCGCCTGCGTAGACATAGCCGCACAGGCAGCGTGCACTCTGCTGGCTGATCAGCTCGCAGCGGTAGCGATGCTTGGTGACCAGCTCGTTGGACGCGGAAGGGTTGGCGATGAGCAGTGCGCCGCCCATGCAGAGGGACGCGGACGGCGGTGCGGGAACCCACAGATCCTCGCAGATTTCAATGCCGAACGAGAAACGACCGCAGTCAAATACGAGGTTCTGCCCGACGGGGACGCTCTGTCCGCAGAGGACGACCGTATCGGGCGCGGAATGACCCGGCTCGAACCAGCGGCGCTCATAGAATTCGCTGCTGTTGGGCAGATGCTCCTTCGGAACGACGCCGAGAATGCGTCCGCCGCAGACGGCAACGGCGCAGTTATACAGCCGTCCGCCGATTTCAAGCGGAAGCCCGACGACAAACGTGGCACGAACAGGCGTGGCAAGAAGCATATGAAGCGCCTGCCTGCACCCGTCAAGCAGCGGCGGATGAATCAGCAAATCGCCGCAGGTATAGCCGCACAGGCAAAGCTCCGGAAAAACGCAGAGATCGGCGTGCTGTTCGTCGGCGGCTTGCAGCATATGAGAAATTTCCCGCGCATTATCCACGGGGGACGCAAGGTGAACGCGAGGCACGGCAGACATCGTGCGAATCATACCGAAAACAGTGGACATCTAAATAACTCCTTTCGGGAAAGGGAATGAGCTTATTTCTCCATCATGATAGCAAAATTATGCAAAAAAAGCAATAAAGTAATCATGAGGAGAAAAAGCGTGAAGGGTTGCCTTGCCCGTGCGAGTTTGTTCAATTTACGCGCTGACTGAGCGCGAAAATAGATTCATATGCGCTTTAAACTATGCTATAATATGGACAGAACAGGAGGGATACCGGAGATGAAAAAATCGGACTATATTGAAAAAAAGAAGAATGATCCGCCATATACCAACAAGGCGACGCTGACGGTTTATCTGGTTCTGCGTGCGCTGGTCATCTTTGTATTGGTGCGTGCCGCTCTGCGCCGCGATTTTGAGAGCGTGTTTTTTTGCGGCATGACGCTGGTGCTGATGATTTTGCCGAGCTTTTTTGCCAGAAAGCTCAATGTCGAACTGCCCAGCACGCTGGAAATCATCATTCTGCTGTTTATTTTCGCGGCTGAAATACTGGGCGAGCTGAACAGCTTTTACATCCGCGTGCCGAACTGGGACACGATGCTCCACACAATCAACGGTTTCCTATGCGCCGCTATCGGATTTGCGCTGGTCGATTTGCTGAATGAAAGCGAGCGGTTCTCTTTTAAGCTGTCGCCTGCCTATCTGGCTGTTGCGGCGTTCTGCTTCTCGATGACCGTCGGCGTGCTGTGGGAGTTCTTTGAGTATACCGGCGACTGCGTGATGGGCTGGGATATGCAGAAGGACACCATCGTCAATAGCATCCATACCGTCGAACTGGATACGACCCGAAGCAACAAGGTTGTGACCATCGACGACATTGCGGATGTCATCATCGTCCATTCCGACGGCTCGCAGGAGGCACTGGGCTTGGGCGGCTATCTGGATATCGGAATCCACGACACGATGAAGGATCTGCTGGTCAATTTCATCGGCGCGATCATCTTCTCGTTCATCGGTTACTTCTATGTCAAAGAAAAGGATGAAGGCGGTTTTGCCGCGCAGTTTATCCCGCGGGTGAAGCGGGAGGACGGCGAAAAATAACTGTTCGGCGTTTATTTAAAGGAGGGGGAGCGCGTTATGCCGCAGATTACGACAAACGCCATGGTCGTTCGGCGTGTGGATTACAGAGAAAACGACCGGATTCTCACGCTGTTCTCCC
Source organism: uncultured Clostridia bacterium (assembly GCA_934643825.1). Classification (GTDB taxonomy): domain Bacteria; phylum Bacillota; class Clostridia; order Christensenellales; family Aristaeellaceae; genus Ventricola. Next base: position 34,083 of record CAKUCW010000023.1, read on the forward strand.
CGACGCTGGGCAGGATCGACGCGCTTTGCCGCGGATGCCGCCGGCAGAAAAGCCCGCTGATGGCGGCAAGTGAGCTGTTTTGCTCCGGAGAATATGTGCTGTTTCAGGCGAAGGACAGAACGACGGTCGTTTCCTGCCAAATCACGGACAGCTATTACCCGCTTCGGTCGGATTTTGAGCGTCTGGCGCATGGCATGTATGCGCTGGAGCTTTGTTCTGCGGCGATTCAGCCTGCGCAGGAGAATGAACGGCTGTTCCTGCTGCTGGTGCGTTCGCTGGCGTATCTGTGTTACAGCGAGGTGGAGCCGCGGCGCGTGACGGCGGTTTTTCTGATGGGCATGACCTCTCTGCTTGGATTCCGACCGCAGGTCGGTCGATGCGCACAGTGCGGAAAGACCATCGCATGGGAGGGCTTGCCGGAGGACACGCCGATTGCTTATTTCGGCGCGGAGGCGGGCGGCGTGCTTTGCGAGCATTGCGGCGCGGGCGGACACGTTCGGTTGACTGTGCGCGATGTGCTGTATTTGCAGGCAATCATGCGGCGCGGGCTGGATACGCTTCAGGAGGAAGCAAGCTGCCCGGACGGGTTGTTTGCCGCGCTGCGAATGATGGCGGAGGACAGACTTGGCGTTCCGATCCGATCCGGAAAGATGTTATCATAGGGAAGATTGAAGGTTACACGCTTGGTTTTGAAATCGGATTTTCTGACGGGGCTTAGGATAAAGCCCTGAGAAAGGACGCTCTTATGGATGAACAGAAGATGCTGAAACTTCAAACATGGGTGAAGGAGGCAAAGCGCATCGTCTTTTTCGGCGGCGCGGGTGTGTCAACGGAAAGCGGCATTCCGGATTTTCGCGGCGAGGACGGGCTTTATCGCCAGCGCTATGCCTATCCGCCCGAAACCATCATTTCCCATTCGTTTTATCTCCGTCATCCCGATGTGTTCTTTGACTTTTATCGCCATCGCATGCTCTATCCGAACGCAAAGCCCAATATTGTCCATATGAAGCTCGCTCAGTGGGAGAAAGAGGGCAAGCTGCTCGCCGTCGTCACGCAGAATATAGACGGTCTGCATCAGATGGCGGGGAGCAGGAATGTTTATGAGCTTCACGGAAGCGTCCATCGCAATACCTGCCAGCGGTGCGGCGCAAGGTATACGCTGGAGGAGATGCTGACGCTGGGCGATGTGCCGGTATGCCCCAAATGCGGCGGACGGGTGAAGCCGGATGTCGTGCTGTATGAAGAGGGGCTTGACCCGCTGACGGTCAGCGGCGCACTGGATGCGATTCGCCGTGCGGATCTGCTCATCGTCGCCGGAACATCGCTTACGGTTTATCCTGCCGCCAGCTTCCTGAATGAATATCCCGGAAATCGGATGGTTCTCATCAACAAAACGGAAACGCCGCGGGATGATATCGCTGACCTTGCCCTGCATGAAAAGCTGGGCGACGTGTTTGCCAGACTCTAAAATAGCGGGCTGAGCCCGCCTTCACCTCCGCCGAAGTTCGCCGTGCATCAGAGTCTTGTTCACACGGGCGATTTTGCGCAATTTCCTATACGCAAAAAAATGTGAAATTTTGCCCTTCCTGCGCTCGTCTTATAGATAGAGCGGGGAAGGGCTTTTCTTTTCCGGCAATCGTACAGGGAGGATTGAGTATGAAAAAGAGAATCGGGTTTGTTTTACTGGCATTGTGCTTATGCCTGTGCAAGGTCGGCGCTTATGCGGACGCTGCGCCAAGATGGGCGGAAGCATATACGACACCGGAGCTGGGGACGGCGGTCACGTTTTTTAGCACCCGCCTGACGGATGCGCCCGCAGATGACGCGAAAACACTGATGCGGTATGAAGGCAACATCCGCGTGGAAGTGCTGGAGCTGCACGGAGACTATGTCTACGTCCGTGTCGGGGACGAGGACGAGGGAAACCTGACCGGCTATATGAAAGCTAATGAGCTGGGATATGGCGAGGATGCTGCGCGTGCGGCAGGCGAGCGGCGGTTCATTCTTGAAGCCGCCGAAGATGTGACGGTCTATGCACAGATGGACGATCTTGCGCCGCAGATAGGCGATGCCGACTTGCGCTGGTCGGATGTGTTGGGCGTGAATGATGAGTGGCTTCATATCCGCACGGGAGATTTTCCGCCAAAGACAGGCTTTGTCAAAAGGCAGGTGGATTTTAAGCTGATTCAGAACGATGTGTCTGAAACCAGCAGCGTTCAGCCTAAGGAAGATGAATTGAGCATCGAAGACGCTGTCGAAGAAGCGAAAAAGCAGCTGGTGAACGGTGACTTTTTTACCAATGGAACGGGTGATCTTGTGGAGCAGGCGCTTCTGGACGCGTGTACGCCTTACGTTGACTGCACATATACCCTTCATTCCAAACCGGAACGGCTTTTATATTCGGTGGATTTCGTTTCGACGGAGGATATGCGAGCCGCGGGCATCCCTGAAATATATGCGTATATCATTCTGATTGTGGAAAAGGGTCAGGTCGTCGATGTGTGGCTCGGAAACGGCTAATGGGGGAAAGAACATGAAAAAAAGACTGTGCGGCATTGCCGCTTTGCTTTGTATGGCGATGGCGATGCAAGGCGCATCGGCTGTGGTGCTCAATCAAGAAGGAAATAACCCCTCCGGATATCGGTACGATGTGACGCAATGCACCAAACCCGAGGTCGGTTTTGCGGCGACGCGGCAGGAAACGAAGCTCTATTCCGAACCGAAGTCGGATGCGGAAGTGTTGATGACGTATTATCCCAATGTGCGTGTTGAGGTGCTGGAAACGGGCGATGCGTTTGTCCGCGTCCGCATAGGCGAAGAGGGTTCGGGATGCATGGAAGGGTATATGTCTGCGGAGAACCTGGCATACGGGGAAGAGGGCGTTCGGGCGGTATTGGGCAGAATCGTTGAATACAGCTCGCCGAACGCGGTGATTCTGTATGCGGAGAGAAATACGAAATCGAGAATCATTCGAAGCGGCATGGATTTGATGTCGGCGAACGCGCTGGGATACAGCGACGATTGGCTTCATGTCCGCTGGAGGGACGCCAAGGGGCTGGTTACGGTTTCGGGCTTTGTTGACGGCGGACAGTGGGAAGGGCTGATGCGCAATGATCCGGTGGACTATTGCCTGACCGAACCGATGGAGAGTGAGCTTTCCTACGAGGAAGCGTGGAAGGAAGCGGTGCGCATCCTGATTGAAAACGACACACAGGTCAACGGAAAAGAGGAAACGGTTACACGCGAGAATCTGGAACGCTGCAAAGTCGTCGTTGAATGCTATTACTATGCGTCCGCGGCCCGCCCGCTCCAATACCAGCTTTCTTTCATATCGAGTGATGAGATGATCCGTTCGGGTTATTCGGATTATTATGCGTTCATCAATCTGGAAGTGGAAGGGGAAGAGGTCGTGGCGATTAACTTTGGAAATGGCTGAAAGCGCGACTGTGGACGTGAAAGCGGATCAGATCGATCTTTAAAACCCGTGCAAGCCCTGTGTTTTGCGGATTCGCCCAATGGCGTGTTTGAGCAGAACACAGGGCTTGCACATTCGCCGAAGTCGGAAAAATCATTCAATTTTGCTTGTGCAGATGGTGCGTTTGTACGAAAAAACGGAGGAGAACAAAAAATCCCTCAAATCCTATTGACGAAGTATGATATGAGTGCTATACTGGCAACGCTGAGTGAAGAAACGGAGGAATGTGCGCATGATGATTTCCACAAAGGGACGGTATGCCCTGCGTATTATGGTCGATGTTGCGCAGCATGACGGCGAAATGCCGGTCAGCGTGCGGGAGATCGCGCAGAGGCAGGATATTTCCGGGAAATATATGGAGCAGATCATCAGCGTGCTGACTCGCGGCGGACTTTTGCGCAGCATTCGCGGTGCCCAGGGTGGCTATCATCTGGCGAGAAAGCCGGAGGAGATCACCGTAGGGATGATCTTACGCGCAACGGAGGGCGATCTTGCGCCTGCCGAATGCGTGGCGCAGGGAGGTCAGGCTTGCATGCGCAGCGGCGTCTGCCCGTCGCATGCGGTGTTCACAAAGGTATACAGCGCCATTAACAACGTGATTGACGGTGTTACGCTTTGCGATTTGATTCCCGAAGGCGAGAGTATCCAGCCTGTACATACGGGAAGTTGTTTATAAGCTGTCGTATCAAAAAGCAAGGGAGAGTTTTTTGTGATTTATATGGATAATGCCGCGACAACGCGGCTCAGCAGCGAAGCTTTTGAAGCCATGCGTCCTTTCATGATGGAACAGTATGCCAATCCTGCGGGAACATATAGCTTCACAAACAAGAGCAACGAAGCGATGGAGAACGCCCGTGCGCAGGTTGCCGCTGTGATTGGCGCGAAGAGCGCGGAAATCTTTTTTACCAGCGGCGGCACGGAGAGCGACAACTGGGCGCTCAAGGGCGCGATGAAGGCGAACGAGAAGAAGGGGCGTCACCTGATTATCTCGGCGATCGAGCATCACGCCATTTTGCACAGCGCGAAGGCGCTGGAGCGCGAGGGCTTTGAGGTGACCGTTCTGCCGGTCGATGCGGATGGCGTTGTCGCGCCGGAATCCGTTGAAGCGGCGATTCGCCCGGATACCGTGCTGGTTTCCATCATGGCGGCGAACAACGAGATCGGAACCATCGAGCCGCTGGAGGCAATCGGTGAGATTGCCCATAGCCACGGCGTGATTTTCCATACGGACGCGGTTCAGGCGTTCGGTCACATCCCGCTGGATGTGGAGAAGATGCACATTGACATGCTGTCTGTCAGCGCACACAAGTTCCACGGCCCGAAGGGTGTCGGTTTCCTGTATGTCCGCAAGGGCGTGAAGCTGCTTCCGTATATGGATGGCGGCGCACAGGAGCATAACCACCGCGCAGGCACGAGCAACGTGCCGGGCATCGTCGGAATGGGCGAAGCAGCGCGGCTGGCGCATGAAAACATGGAGCGCAGCATGGCGAAGGTGAGCGCCGTCCGGGATCATCTGATTGAGCGCATTGAGGCGGAAATTCCGTATGCGAAGCTCAACGGACACAGGACGAACCGCCTGCCGGGCAATGTGAATTTCTGCTTCCGGTTTATCGAAGGCGAAAGCATGCTGATGCTGCTCGATGCGGCGGGCATCTGCGCGTCCAGCGGTTCGGCATGCACGAGCGGTTCGCTCGATCCGTCGCATGTTCTGCTGGCGATTGGTTTGCCGCATGAGATTGCGCATGGTTCCCTGCGCCTGTCCCTCAGCGAGGAGACGACGATGCAGGATGCGGATTTTGTGGTCGATCAGCTCAAGGAGATCATCCCGCGCCTGCGCAGCATGTCTCCGCTGTACGCGGACTTTGCCGCGAAGAATAAGTAAGCAGCGCATGCGTCTGACCGGAAAGCGGCATAACGGTTCCGCGATTCCGGCGGGTGCCTGCGATTAGGATTTAAATCGGGTTTTATACCGAGCTGTTCAGAAAAAGAGAAAAGCGTTAAAGGAGTTCTGTCATTATGTATACTGAAAAAGTAATGGATCATTTCATGCATCCGCGCAATGTCGGTGAAATCGAGAACGCGAGCGGCGTCGGCACGGTCGGCAACGCCAAGTGCGGCGACATCATGCGTATTTTCCTGGATATCGATGAGAATCAGGTTGTGCGCGATGCCAAGTTTAAGACGTTCGGCTGCGGCGCGGCGATTGCGACCAGCTCCATGGCGACGGAAATGATCATCGGCAAGACGGTTCAGGAAGCGCTGGAAGTCACCAACAAGGCGGTTATGGAAGCGCTGGGCGGTCTGCCGCCGGTCAAGATCCACTGCTCGCTGCTCGCTGAGCAGGCGGTGCATGCCGCGCTGTGGGATTATGCGCAGAAGAATGGTCTGGTGATTGAAGGACTTAAGCCGCCGGTCAATGACGTGGACGAGCTTGAAGAAGCGCATAAAGCGGAGTAATCAGCCGGGAAACGCTGAGCAACGGCGCTTTATGCGATGCTCAAATAAAGCATAAATAAATAAGAGCCGCTTCCGAATTTGAAGGAAGCGGCTCTCAGTTTGTTGGCATAAGCAAACTTGACTTGAATAGCAAAATTAAGAAATTCAGCTATTCTTTCATTTGCGGAAAGGGCTATTCTCCCCCTTCGGGGGGAGAATAGCTTTTTGTTTACAGTTTGAGCCGCTTCCGATTTTAAAGGAAGCGGCTCTGTTCTGTCTTGAAAGCTAAGCGTAGGTGAGGAAGTTCTCAGCCTGCTTTATGCCGATTCCTGCGCAGGCTCACGCTCGACTTCGTCCGGTGTGGCGATGCTCGGCGTGGGCGTCGGATCCGGTGTGTGAATCGGTTCGAACGTTTCAATAGGAGAAGTGATTTCCGGAAGCGGCGTGACCTCAGGCTCACGGTTGTATGCGAATGTGTTTTCGCCATCCTGAAGCAGACAGTTCAAAACATGTGCATGCGACAAACCGTTGTTGCCGACGACCTGAAGCGACTGCCCCGGTTCGCCGACCTGAGAGGAAGCGTCGCCGCCGATGAGCGAACCGTTCAGATTGACGTTCGATGCGCCGAAGGCGTCCATCAGAATCAGTGCGCTGCCGCCGTATTCCGTGCCGTTGCCGCCGCGGATATCGCTGTTTACGCCGACGCTTACGTTGTCGGCAAGCGAAACGATCTGCATGCCGGCGCCGCCGATGGAACCGCCGCCGCCGCGAATGCTTCCCGCGACGGTGACAAAAGCGTTGCCGCTCAGATCGAACAGGTTCAGCCCGCTGCCGCCGAGCATCAAGCCGTCGCCGCCGCGAATCGAGCCGGAGAGCATCATCGTGCCGTATTCGCCCAGCGACGTGACCTCCATGCCGCTGCCGCCGTTTTGACCGCTGCCGCCGCGAACGATGCTTTCAATACTGACGTAGAGATCGCCGCCGCGGTGGGTGAGGGTGAGACCGGTAGCGCCGGAACCGCCCGTTACGGTGCATTCGCTGTCGATAAGCAGCGTGCCGCTGCCCGTGAAGGTCAATCCGCTTTTTCCGCCTGCGCCTTCCACACGGACGCCGCTGCGCAGCTCAATGTTGGAAACGCCGTCGATGACGAAGGAATCGAGCAGATCAAGATTGGAAAAGATGATGGAAGAATCGCTGACATGCAGCCGACGGATCGCCGCGTTTTCGTTACCGGTGATTTGAATCAAAAACGGTGTTTGCAGCACATCCCCTGTGGCGGTTACATCGCCGGAAACCAGCAGAATGTCGCCGTCGCGAGCTTCACTGACAAGCGTCAGCAGCTCTTTATAGGTAAAGGCGGGTCCTAATGTACCTGCGCTTACGGACAGGGGAAAAGCGAGCATGACGAGCAGCAGGGCGAAAGCCCTTTTTATTTTCATCAAAAAACTCCCTTTCGGAGCGCGAAGAGGTTTCACGCGCTGGAAATTTGGACTATATTATAACATGTTTCGTCCGGATAGGCAAGTTTGGGTGAAATACGGGTCAGAAGCGTCAAAAAATGAAAAAATTTTCAAAAAACAGTTGACAGCCGCCTTCAAAGCTGATATAATTCTTTCTGTTGAGACAAGTTCATTGGGGAATTGTGTAACGGCAGCACCTACGACTCTGACTCGTATTGTCTAGGTTCGAATCCTAGTTCCCCAGCCA
>CAKUCW010000024.1 GCA_934643825.1 uncultured Clostridia bacterium
GCGACGCCGTGCGGCAGATGATGATAGGCGCCGAGCTTGTGCGCCATCGAGTGGCAGACGCCCAGGAACGCGTTGGCAAACGCCATGCCCGCCATGCAGGACGCATCCGCCATCTTCTGGCGGGCTTCCGGATCGGCAGCGCCGTATTCATAGGCACGCGGCAGATATTCAAAGACATTCTTCATCGCCTTGAGCGCCAGACCATCCGTATAGTCCGTCGCCATCATGGACGCATACGCTTCCAGCGCATGGGTCAGCACGTCAACACCGGAGGCGGAGGTCAAGCCACGCGGCTGGTTCATCATGTTGTCCGCATCGACAATCGCCATGTTCGGCAGCAGCTCATAATCCGCCAGCGGATACTTCGTTCCCGTGCGGTCATCCGTGATGACGGCAAACGGCGTAACCTCGGAGCCCGTGCCGGAAGAGGTCGGGATGGCGACGAAATACGCCTTTTCGCCCATCTTCGGGAAGGTGTAAACGCGCTTGCGGATATCCATAAAGCGCATCGCCATATCCAGGAAGTCCACTTCCGGATGCTCATACATCACCCACATGATCTTGCCGGCGTCCATGGCGGAGCCGCCGCCCAGCGCGATGATGCAGTCCGGCTCAAACAGGCGCATCGCCTGCGCACCCTTGAGCGCGGAAGAAAGATTCGGATCCGGCGCAACATCGTAGAAGCAGGTGTGCTGAATGCCCAGCTCATCGAGCTTCGCCTCGATCGGCGCAACGTAACCATTCTTATAGAGGAAGCTGTCGGTGACGATGAAGCACTTCTTCTTGCCCATCACCGTGCCCAGCTCATCGAGCGCCACCGGCATGCAGCCTTTCTTGAAATACACCTTCTGCGGCGCACGGAACCAGAGCATGTTCTCTCTCCTCTCGGCAACAGTCTTGACATTGAGCAGATGCTTCACGCCGACGTTTTCGGAAACGGAGTTGCCGCCCCAAGTGCCGCAGCCCAGCGTGAGCGACGGCGCCATCTTGAAGTTGTACAGGTCGCCGATGCCGCCGAAGCTCGAGGGCGTATTGATGACGATGCGGCAGGCTTCCATCCGCTCGGCATGCCTGAGGACCTTCTCCTTCTGCGCCGGATGGATGTACAGCGACGCCGTATGACCATGACCGCCGTCGCAGACCAGCGTTTCCGCCTTATCGAGCGCCTCGTCAAAGTCCTTGGCGTGATACATCGCCAGCACCGGAGAGAGCTTTTCATGGGAGAATTCCTCAGAGATATCGACGCTCTCAACCTCGCCGATGAGGATCTTCGTTTCTTCCGGAACATCAACGCCCGCCAGTTTGGCAATCGTATGGGCGCTCTGTCCGACGATCTTCGCGTTCAGTGCGCCGTTGATGAGGATGGTATGGCGCACCTTATCCAGCTCGTCGCCCTTGAGGAAATAGCATCCGCGGCGCTCAAACTCATCGCGCACCTCATTATAGATGCTGTCCAGCACGGTCACACTCTGCTCGGATGCGCAGATCATGCCGTTATCAAACGTCTTGGAATGGATGATAGAGCTGACAGCCAGCTTGATATCGGCGGTTTCGTCGATGATGACCGGCGTGTTGCCCGCGCCGACGCCCAGCGCCGGCTTTCCGGAGGAATACGCCGCATGCACCATGCCGGGTCCGCCCGTCGCCAGAATGATATCCGCCTCATGCATCAATTCGCCCGTCAGCTCAAGGCTCGGGTATTCGATGCAGCCGATGATGCCTTCCGGAGCGCCCGCCTTGACAGCCGCTTCGTAAACGATGCGAGCGGCTTCCGCGGTGCATTTCTTGGCACGGGGATGCGGGCTGATGAGGATGGCGTTGCGGGTCTTCAGGCACAGCAGCGCCTTGAAGATGGCGGTAGACGTCGGGTTGGTCGTCGGAATGACCGCCGCAACCAGACCGATCGGCTCGGCAATCTTCTTGATGCCGAACGCGTCGTCCTTCTCGATGACGCCGACCGTCTTCGTGTTGCGGTACGCGTGGTAAATATACTCACTGGCATAGTGATTCTTGATGACCTTGTCTTCCATCACGCCCATGCCGGTTTCTTCCACAGCCATTTTAGCCAGCGGAATACGCGCCTTGTTCGCCGCCATCGCCGCTTCAAAGAAAATATGATCCACCTGCTCCTGCGTGAAATGAGAGAATTCGCGCTGTGCCGCACGCATGATGCGCATACGCTCCTGAAGTGCCTCAACGCAGTCGATCGGTCTGAATTCCTGCATACTGTTCATCCTCCTGAAAGATCGGATTGTTGGTGATGCTGTCCTTGTTATTTCCTTGACGATGTGCATTATACGCGTTTCAGGCGCGTTTGTCAAACTTTAAACGATTTCCGTTTCAACAAGGTTATCAGATTCATTTTGTGAATCCCGACAAATTCTGCGTTTATTTGGAATTTGACCGCCGATTTTCCCATCTTTCTGCGGAAGGAAATTGGCTTTAATTCTGCATTTTTTCACAAATCTGCTCAGAAAAAAACAGTTTGAAATTGCGTTTTTTCATGCCGATTCTACGCAAACGAACGCTTTGCCTTTTCTCCCCTCATTCACCTCTTGATTCGCGAAATATAAAGAGGGCTATGCGCCTTGGCAAGCCCTCTTTGTGAAATATTATATTATCGTTTATATTTCTTTACGATATCCAGCACGGCATCCGCGACATATTCCGCGTTCTTGACCCCCAGCGTGGAATACATCGGCAGGCTGATTTCGCTCTCGGAGAAGGCGTATGCCTTCGGATAATCCTCGGGCTTATAGCCAAAGCGCTTGCGATACGCGCTCATCGTGTGCAGCGCAATGAAATGCACGCTGACGCCAACATTCCGCGCCTTCAATTCTTCAATGAACTGATCGCGGGAGATGCTCAGCCTTTCCGGAACGACGCGCATCACATACAGATGGCGGCTGTGATGACAGTATTCCGGCGTTTTTTGCAGCAGCAGTTCCGGCACATCGGCAAACGCTTCTTCGTATACCTTGACCGCTTCAAAACGACGCCGCTGCATGTCGTCCATTCGGGAGAGCTGGGTCAGCGCCAAAGCCGCCTGAATGTCAAACATGTTGTACTTATACCCCGGCTCCTCGATATCATACCGCCAGGAGCCTTCCTTGCCGTAACGATTCCACGCGCCCGCGCTCATGCCGTGGCAGGAAAGCACACGCGCCTTTTCCGCAATCTCGTCGTCATCCGTAACCATCGCACCGCCCTCGCCGCAAGCAAGGTTCTTCGTTGCATAGAACGAATAGCTGACCGTTCCACGCGGATGATGACCAATCAATTCGCCGTTATAGCGTGTTTCCACGGCATGCGCAGCATCCTCGCTGAGGAACAGGTTATGCTCATCGCAGATTTTGCCGATCGCATCCAAATCCGCCGCCAGACCGGAATAATGCACCGGAACAATGGCGCGGGTTTTGTCCGTAATCTTCTTTTCGATTTCCTTGGGATCGATCAATCCGGTATCCGGATCGATATCCGCAAAGACGGGCGTCGCGCCGACGTGCAGAATGGTGTTCGCCGTGGACGCAAATGTCAGCGGCGTGGTAATCACTTCATCGCCCGGTCCGATGCCCTTCGCCAGCAGCGCCAGATGCAGCGCCGCCGTGCAGGAATTGACCGCGATGCAGTGCTTCGCGCCGACATACTCCGCAAACTTTTCCTGGAATTCGATGGTTCGCGGGCCCTTCGCCCACCAGCCGGAACGAATGACATCCGCATCCGCCTGAATCTCCGCTTCCGAAATATCCGGCAGGCAAAACGCCATCCAATCCGGTCTTACTTTAAATTCACTCATGTTGTTCCTCCTGATCCCCTCCCGGGCGCTTTCCGGCGGACGGAGGGACTTATGCGTTTATTATAGCACACAGCTCCCTGTTCATCAAGGGACGGTTGCGCACGCTCTGCCATGATGCTATAATGAAGGAAAAGAAATCGGCTGCATCCGCGCCGCACCGCGATTCGCGGCGCACAGCCAAATCGATACGATTTTTCCCGAAAAGATGAGAAGAAATGAAGAAAGGAACCGATCGCCATGCTTGAGGATTATATTTCCGCTCGAAAAGAAGGCGTCAAGGAATTGCACGCGCTTGAATCGCGTGGTCAAGACCCTTACCTGCCCGTACTCGCCGAGCTTGTGCCGAAGCTGAATCAGTTGACGCAGGTGCCGCTGGGATTGGTGCAGATTGCGCTGGATCAGATTGCCGGAACGGCAACAAAGGGGCGCACAACCGCGTTCTCCCGCAGCTTTCTGCCCCTGCTTGAACCGGATTCCGAATTCGCCGCCAAATGGGCGATTCTTTACGACGGCATCGTCGCGGATGGTCTGCGCCAACCCATCGTCGCGCTGGAATACTACAATCAATTCTACATCGTCGAGGGCAACAAGCGCGTGAGCGTCATGCACAGGCTCGACGCCGTGAATATCGAGGCGAACGTCACCCGCATCATGCCCGCGTCGGAGGACAGCGAACGCTATCGCATCTATCAGGAGTTTTTGAGCTTCTACGCCGATACAAAGATCAACTTCATCTACTTCTCCCACGAAGGGCGCTTTACCCGGCTGTATGAGCTGATGGGCAAAACGCCGGGCGTGAAATGGACGCCGGAAGACCTGTTCGACTTCCAGTCCTGCTTCTATCGCTTCCAGCAGGCGTATGTGGAGCAGGCAGGTTCGCAGCCGCCCATGCCCGCCTGTGATGCGCTGCTGACCTATCTGGAAGTCTTCGGCTACAACGACAGCGTCGATAAAAGCCCCAACGAATTTAAACAGGAAATCGCAAGCATCTGGTCTGAATTTGTCGTCGCGGGCGCAAACAAGCCTGCCGTGCTGCTCTCCCATCCGACTGAAAAAAAGCAGCAGGGGCTTTTGCAGTCCGTCTGGCGCAGACCGCCGCAGAAGGTTCGCTGCGCATTCCTCTACAATCGTTCCCCGCAGGATTCCGGCTGGTCCTATTGGCATGAGCTGGGTCGAAAGGCGCTCGAGGATACGTTCGGCTCGCGTGTGGAAACGGTTTGCAATGAGAATGTTTCGCAGGCGGATGCCGAATCGGTCATCGAGCAGTTTATTACGGATGGATACGACGTCATTTTTGCCGCATCGCCCGTCTTTCTCGATGCCTGCATCCGCCAGTGCGCCGCACACCCGAACGCAAAAATCCTGAACTGTTCCGTTCTCGCCAGCTACCACAACGTGCGCAGCTACTATCTGCGTATTTACGAAGCCAAGTTTATTCTCGGCGCCATCGCCGCCGCTCTCGCCGAGGGCGACAACGTGGGCTATATCGCGGATTACCCCATCTACGGCACGCCGGCTTCCATCAACGCGTTTGCGCTCGGCGCCCAGCTCGTCAATCCCCGCGCAAAGATCGTGCTTGAATGGTCTACCCTCCCCGGTCACAATCCGGAAGCCGCCCTCGCCGAACGCGGCGTACACATCATTTCCAGCCGCGACATCAGTGCGCCGCATCTGGAATCCCGTGCATTCGGTCTGTATCATGAGCAGGACGGCGTCATTTCCAACCTCGCCATGCCGGTCTGGAACTGGGGCAAGCTCTATCAGGGCATCGTCCGCAGCATTCTGACCGGCGCGTGGGGCGACGAAGGCGAACATAACGCCGACCGCGCCATGGCATATTATATGGGCATGTCCACCGACGCCATCGATCTCATCTGTTCTCAGCGTCTGCCTGCGCGGACACAGCGCCTTGTCGATCTGCTGCATGAGCGCATTCGTTCCGGCGCATTCCTGCCGTTTGTCGGTCCGATTGCCGACCAGAACGGCGTCATCCGCGTGGAAGCCAACGTCGCCCTGACCCCGCAGGAAATCATCAGCATAGACTACCTTGCCTCCAACGTCATGGGACGCATTCCCTCGCTGAGCGAGATGAACGACGTATCCAAGGGACTGGTGTCCCTTCAGGGAATTCGCGCCGCTACCGAACCCAAAGACGTCAGGAAAGGATGATTCCGATGAAAATCCTGCTCATTGCCGATAAAGCAGTGCCGATTCTCTGGGAGCATCTGGACAGACGAAAGCTGGAGGGCGTCGAGCTGGTGCTGTCCTGCGGCGATTTGCCCGCCTCCTATCTTTCTTTTCTCACCTGCTTTACGCCCGCGCCGATTTTGTATATTCACGGCAACCACGATGACCGCTATGCCACCGCGCCGCCTGAGGGCTGCATCTGCATCGAAGATACCATCTACACCTATAAAGGCATCCGCATCCTCGGACTTGGCGGTTCCATGCGCTATAACAACGGCGTCAACCAGTATACCGAAAAACAGATGCATGCACGGGTGAAGCGCCTGCGCTTCAAGCTCTGGCGAAGCCGCGGCATCGATATCCTGCTGACCCATTCCCCCGCACTGAATCTGGGTGATGACAAAGACCTGGCGCACAGAGGATTTTCAACCTTCCTTGATGTGATGGACAAGTATCATCCGCAATACATGTGCCACGGACACGTTCACCAGAGCTACCGCTATGATTTCAAGCGTGTCCGTCACCACGGCGATACGACCGTCATCAACGCCTGCGGATACTATTTTCTGGATATTCCCGAAAAAGACGATCAAACCCCGACATAAAATCAAATCGGACTACCCGTGTGAAGCGAAAACCGTCATCGCGCCACACCCGTAGTCCGATTTTTAGTCTATGAGCAAATTTGCAAAAGCAGGCAATCGGCATTTTTCGCCCGAATCCCGCGTCTTACGCTTCTGACAAATACTTTCCGATTCCTTCAAACACTCTTCCGTCTGCCGCCTTTACATCATCCGCGCAGCTGAGCGAGTTCAGCACGGCTTCCTGCGTCGCTTCCGCAATCGCTCTAAAAGCCAGCTCAAGCGTGTGTTCCGTCAGCACCTGCTGCGTGATGACCCGGTGCATGCCGCCCGCGGGCATGCGGTTCGCCGTCGTGAAACCGATCATCACATCGCCGCTTCCGTGTCCGAAATACGAACCGCAGCGAGCCAAGCCGACGCTGCAACGCTTGATGATCCGGCGAAGCTGTCTGTCGGATACCGGCAGATCCGTCGCAACAACCATCATGATCGAGCCGCGGTCATTCGGTTCGGAAACCGGCGCGGCATTTCGTCTGGCGATGATCTCCTCGCCCAGCCGACGCCCGTTGACCGTCAGCTCCTCCAGACAGCCGTGGTTGCTCTGCACCAGCACGCCCAGCGTATAGGGCTTGCCCGCGATTTCGATGATGCGCGATGCCGAACCGATTCCGCCCTTTAATCCGTGGCAAACGGTGCCTGCGCCCGCGCCGACATCCCCCTCGTCAAAATCCGCGCAGGCATTTTCAATTGCCGCACGCACATGTTCCTCGTGGACGGGGCGATCGACAATGTCGTTGAGCTGTGCGTCGTTGCATTCTCCAACGACCGGATTGATGGAATGCATCGGCACATGATCCGCCTTGCATCTCTCTGCCATCACGCTGACCAGCGCATCATGAACCAGACCGACATTGAGCGTGTTCGTCAGTGCGATAGGCGTTTCCAGCGTGCCCAGCTCATCAACTTGAACCAAGCCCTGCGTTTTGCCGAATCCGTTGAGTACGAAACTTGCCGCCGTCAGCTTTTGGGCGAACATATTCTCTTCGCACGGCAGAATAACCGTCACACCGGTATGATGGCGTTCGTCGCGGATTGTCGCATGCCCCACGCGCACGCCCGGCACATCGGTAATCTTGTTGAGTTTGCCCTTTTTCATGCAGCCGATTTGAATGCCATAATCGGCGATGCGCTTTTTGTTCATCGTCATTCTCCCTTTACAGTCTGTCTGACCCGCAGAACCGCCTGCGCCGCCGCCTGCTGCTCTGCAATCGTCAGTTTTGAAAGCGCCTGCTCATCCTCCGCATCGACCACGCGATAGACATTCTTTCCGTCTTTGCGCTGGCAGGCAATATACAGCGGCGTGATCTTCACCTCTCCAGGATAAGCACGACGGGTGTTTGAATCATAGACAAGTGTGAGGTTCACTGCCATGCCCGCCGTATTCTCGCTGTTGCGGGCATCCGTCAGCAGGCAGCCCAGCGAATAACACACGACCGTTTCATACGTCAAGCCGTCCGATCGAACGGTATGAATCCGCTCAACGCCCTGCACAACGTTCGGATGTGTGCCAAGGATGACATCCGCCCCAGCCTGCGCCAAGATTTTCGCCATCGCCCGCACGGTTTCCGGCGTTTCTGCGCGGTTTTTCGTTCCCCAATGCGGCAGCACAATGACGATGTTGGCGCCGTCTACGCGTGCGCGGGTGATATCCTGCGTCATTTTCTGGATATCCATCAGCGCAAGCACGCCGGCTGCATCGTTTTTCGTCTGTTCCCTGCCTTCGTCGCTCAAGCCGTACGAATACGCAAGCACCGCGACCTGCACGCCGTCAATATTCATCATCGTCGCGCTGCCGTTTCCGCTGTCCGGATACACGCCTGCGTAAGCCAATGCGCGGCTGGTCAATTCGCTGAGGGTCAGATCCAGCCCATCATATCCCTTATCCAGTGCGCGTTCTGTCGCCAGCGCAACCAAATCCACGCCGCATGCGCGGAGCGCATCGAGAATCTGGGGCGACGTATTGTAATTTCCATATCCCTTTTCGCGCCCCGCCGTTGTCGTTTCCAGCGTCACGATTGCCAAATCCGCCGCGCTGAGCGTATCGCCTATTCCGTCAAATATGGACGCAAAATTGTAATGGTCGCCGCTCTCCTGTGCGCTTTCGCGAATGGCTTTAGGCGCATAAACCGTTCCAGCCGCCGCGAGGGTCACTGTCGCCAGCTCCGGCGCCTGCGTCGGCTCGATCGTCGGCGTTGGCGCTGCCGTCGTCATGGGGGTATGCGTCATCTCGATCGTCGGCTCGGGCGAAGGAATCTCGGTCGGGCTCGGCGTCTCGGCAAACCTGCCAAACGCGGCACGCGTCCGCTCATACACACCGTCGCCCGCAATCAAAAAGAGGAACGCCGCCATCGCCACAAGAACACAGGCTGTCAGCACCAGCATGGCTATCGTTCCCGCAGACAGCCCGCCGCGCCGCTTCTTTTTCATGGTGTTCCTCCTTTCAAATGGAATCCGTATCAAAACTCTATTTTAAACAGTATATCACAATATCAAGTGCAATATATAGATATGCAGAAAAAAGGACGCACTCGGCATGACCGAATGCGTCCGCTCTTACAATGATTAGGCCTGAGTCGGAGCGCCAACCGGGCAGTTCTCCGCGCAAGCGCCGCAATCAATGCAGGTATCAGCGTCGATAACGAACTTGCCGTCGCCCTCGCTGATCGCGCCTACCGGGCAGTTGCTGGCGCAAACGCCGCAAGAGATGCAATCATCAGAAATCTGATAAGCCATGTGGTATTCACCTCCCCATATATTCAGGATCACTCCCGCAACTATTCTATCACGGTCAACCCGCAAATGCAAGTTTTTTTCATGCAATTCTCCAATCAACTTTCTTAGATTCCGCCTTCTTGAATTCCTAGTTTTTCTATATGATACATAGAAAACAACGCTCTTTCGCAGTTCATGCCTAGAAAGAGCGTTGTGCAGCTTGTTGACATAAGCAGACTTAACTCGAATGGCACAATTAAGAAACTCAGCTATTCTTCATTTGCGGAATGGGCTATTCACCCCCTTCGGGGGCGAATCGCTTTTTGTCTCCAGCCTGAACAACGCTCTTTCGCAGTTCATGCCTTGAAAGAGCGTTGCACAGCTTGTTGACATAAGCAAACTTAACTTGAATGGCACAATTAAGAAATTCAGCTATTCTTTCATTTGCGGAACGGGCTATTCTCCCCCTTCGGGGGCGAATCGCTTTTTGTCTCCAATCTGAACAACGCTCTTTCGTAGTTTGTGCCTAGAAAGAGCGTTGTGATCGGTATTCAGTTCATCTTACAGAAGATCCTGCTTCTGATCATTTTCGCGAATCTCCAGCACATCCACAACCTTTTCCTCGTGGATAATCTGAACGCTTTCCTTGGGCGGCTGCGCGTTCTCCGCCGGCGCATTGCTGCGCGGCTGCTGCGGGCGCTGCCTGTCCATCGGCTTTCTCGGCGGGCGCGGCGGACGTTCTCCTCGCTCCTGACGCGGCGGGCGCTCTGCCCTGTCGCCTCTCTGCTGGCGTTCCGGGCGATCTCCACGCTCCGGTCGATCCCCACGCGGCGGGCGCGGCGGACGTGCATCCTGACGGCGCGGCGCATTTTCCTGTGCGGCAGGGAGTGGCGCTTCGCTGCTCTCCGCCTTTTCAGCGCTTTGCGTCACATTCTCTTCCGTATCGGCGGGCTGCTGAGCGACCTCCTCCGGCATATCCTCTTCCGGGCGCGGCGGCTTGGCGTTTTCCTGACCCATGCGCTGGCAATCGTCAATGCGATACTCGCGCAGTTCAAACGAATCGCCCACGGCAATGCGCACGCGCACCGTTTCTTCCAGCACGTTAATCGCATTGATCACGCCCACGCCATCCGGGGTCACGATCTCGCGTCCCACACGCGGCATGCGCTTGCGGGTCTGCTCGTAGTTATCCTGTTCATACTTCAGGCAGCACATCAGCCTGTCGCACAGACCGGAGATCTTCGTCGGGTTCAGCGACAGGTTCTGCTCCTTCGCCATCTTAATCGATACCGGCGTAAAATCGCTCAGGAACGTGCGGCAGCAGATGGGGCGTCCGCAGGGTCCGATGCCGCCGAGCATCTTTGCCTCATCGCGCACGCCGATCTGGCGCAGCTCAATGCGGGTTTTGAAGATGCTCGCCAAGCTCTTGACCAGCATGCGGAAATCCACACGACCGTTTGCCGTGAAATAGAAGATGATCTTCGAATGGTCAAACGCATATTCGACATCGACCAGCTTCATTTCAAGCTTATGCTCGGCGATGCGGTCAAGCGCAATATTAAACGCTTCCTTCTCCGCCTGCTCGTTGCTGCGCTGGATTTCGAGATCCTGTTCGGTTGCAATGCGGATAATCGGCTTGAGCGGCAGAACCAGCCGCTCATCCGGCACATCCATGATCCCGCTCATGCACTCACCCAGCTCCACGCCGCGTGCCGTTTCGGTCACGACGCTCATGCCGTTATGCAGGTCAAGCCCATTCGGGTCAAAATCATATAGTTTGGCGGCACGCTTAAAGCGCACCCTGATTACCATGGCCATTTGGCATATTCCTCCGATATTTGAAGCAGGACGGACTCCAACGCTGAGGCAAACGAAACGTTGCTCTGCAACATCATGCGTGCATGCGTCACTTTCTCCATCAGCGCAAGCCCACCGGAAAGCGGCACCGCGGCGGCAAAGCTCTGCGCCTGCCTGTCATAACCCGCGTCCGCAAGGGACATGCCGCCCGCCTGCGCAACCAAGATATCGCGCACGGCGCATTCCAGCGTGTCCATCGCCTGTTTCTGGCGTTCCTTGTCCTCTTTATATGCGTTCACAACCGGCAGGATATCCGCCGCATGGTGAACGGAAAAAACATCCCGCGTCAGCTGCTGGCGCAGGGATAGTTGCTGTTCGTCAATCTCAAGTGCGCGTCCGACACATCCTTCCGCCATACGCGCCTTTTTCGCGGCATCGTCCGCCCGTTCGCCAAGCGCAACGAGCCTTGCGGCGCAATCCTCCACGCTCAGCGGATGAAACCGCACCACACGGCAGCGGGAAATGACGGTCGGAAGCAGCGCGGCAGGCTGATCCGTCATCAGGAAAAAGACCGTCGCCTCCGGCGGCTCTTCAAGCGTCTTGAGCAGGCAGTTCTGCGCGGCGGCGTTCATCTTTTCCGCATTCGGAATGAGAATCACCTTCGCGCCGTCCTCAAAGCTCTTGACGGAAACCGTTTCAAGCATGTCGCGCATCACGCCGACCGTAATCCACTGCTTGCCCTTTTCAGGCAGCACCGTATGCACATCGGGATGCGTTCCGGAAAGGACGCGTCGGCACGGACCGCATTCGCCGCAAGGCTTATGCGCACCGCGGCAAAGCGCTGTCATGGCGCAAAGCTGCGCGGCGGAACGTTTGCCCGTGCCGCCCGGTCCCGTGAAGAGATAGGCATGGACATAGCTCCCCCGTGCAAAATCGCTTTGCAGCCTTGCGATATGCGCAGACTGCCCCTTCAGGTCTGAAAAGGAGATCATATCACACCTTGAGGAACTGGCTGACCTCCAGCACGAACACCGTCGCGCCGCCAACCGTCACGCGGATCGGATACGGCACATACACGCCGCCTGCGCCGCCCATCGGGGTGGTCGAAGCGGTGATCTGTTCGCGGCTCTTGCAGATTTTTTCAATCACGGCAAGCGCATCGTCAAGCTTTTCATCCTCCACGCCGCTGATGAGCGTGGTATTGCCGGCACGCAGGAAGCCGCCGGTGGTAGCGAGCTTGGTCACGCCGAATCCCTTATCCATAAGCGCGGAAACCAGACGTCCCGCATCCTCGTCCTGAACGATTGCAACGATAAGTTTCATAAATCTATCCCTCCATATGCTGATGATGGAAGTGCAACCTCGCGTCCATTCAACGCAAAGACTACATTCTATGTTTATTATACAGGAAAATCACCCAAAATGCTAGACCCGATTTGGGCGCAGTTTGGGGAATGGAGCCGCGTTATTCCGTTGTCCCGGGAAACTCATATCCTATGCGTTAAAGAAAAGGGACAGGAAACCCTCGTTCCCTGTCCGATTGGAGACTGAGTCCCTCGTTTTCCTTAAATCGCACGCGTCGCGTGTTTGAGCCACTCGCGCTCTTCCTCGCCGGACATCAGCGGAAGCAGCGTTTCGCGCACAAACTCATGGTATTCATTCAGCCATCCGCGCTGACGCGGGCTCATCTGCTCCGGCACAACCGCGTCCAGATCGATCGGCACGCAGGTCAGCGTTTCAAAGCCGAGGAACTGACCGTATTCGTTCTCTTCCAGCTTGCGGCAGACCAGCTCGTTCTCCGTGCGGATGCCGTGGCTTCCTTCGATGTATACGCCCGGCTCGTCGGTCGTCACCATGCCCGGCTCCTGAACCGTGTCTTCGCTGCGTGTTGCCGCCTTATACCAGCGGAAGCCGTTGGGGCCCTCATGCACGCTGAGCAGATAGCCCACGCCGTGACCCGTGCCGCAGCGATAATCGATGCCCATATCCCAAATCGGGCCGCGTGCCAGAATATCCAGACCGATGCCCGTCATGCCGTGCAGGAACTTCGCGTTCGCCAGATTCAGCACGCTGCAAAGAACGGCGGTGAAGTGCTTCTTCTGCTCCTCGGTCACTTCGCCGAGCGCAAAGGTGCGGGTGATATCCGTCGTGCCTTCCAGATACTGTCCGCCGGAGTCGATGAGCAGCAGGTCACGCGGCTCGAGCTTCGCGTCGCTTTCCGGCGTCGCGCTGTAATGCATCATCGCGGCATTGGCGCGGTAGGCGCAGATCGTGTTGAAGCTGGGAGAAATGAAATGCTCCTGCTCCTTGCGGAAATCCAGCAGCTTGTCGCTGACGCTGATCTCCGTCATCGGGATCTTGCCGACATTCTGTTTGAGCCAGTACATCAGGTGCGTAACCGCCACGCCGTCCTTGACATGCACGCGGCGCAGGTTTTCAAGCTCCACATCGTTCTTGATGGATTTCATGTAGGTGGACGGATTCTCACCGCGAATGATTTCGGCGCGTTCCAGCGCAGCCATCAGCGCGGCAGTCAGCTTGGTCGCATCCGCCAGCACGGGCACATCCGGCTCAAGCCCCTTCAGCGCGGGAATGATCTCGTCGTAACCGCGAATGTTCACGCCCGCATCCTTGAGTGCGGCACGCATGGCGTCATCCACCTTGTTTTCATCGACAAACCAGTTCACATGCTTCTCGCCGATGACCAGATAGCTCATCACAACCGGCGTATTGAGCACATCGCCGCCGCGGACATTCAAAATCCACGCGATGTCATCCAGCACATTCAGCACATGCAGCTTTGCGCCGCGCTCGCTCATCACTTTACGAATGTCGGCAATCTTCTCCTGCACACTGCGTCCCGCGTATTTTTCATCCAGAATGAAAGCTTTGTCCTGCGGCATAGCCGGACGATCCTTCCAAAGGTCGCCAAACCAGTCGCCCGTATCGCGCAGCAGCGCACCCTTCATGGCAGCCTTCTCGCGCATATTTTCGGCAAAGCGTTCGCTGACCACGCCAAAGTCCATGCCCAGCGCATCGTTTTCGTGCAGCAGCGACGCGACATATTCCTCAAGCGTCGGCGTGCCTGCCGTGCCCATGCGCATGAGCGTCACGCCGCTTCCCTCAAGCTGATGTTCCGCCTGAATGAAGTAGCGCCCATCCACGAACAGCGCGGATTCTTCCAACCCGACAACCATCGTTCCCGCCGAACCGGTAAAGCCGGAAAGCCATTGGCGCGTTTTGAAATGGTCGGCAATATATTCCGAAGCATGGCTGTCCGCCGTCGGCACGATGACAACCGCGAAACAATCCGCCTTCATCCGCTCTCTGAAAGCGGCAATTCTATCTCGAATTTGCATGGCATATTCCTCCGTGTTTCAATTGGTTCGGTCATATTATACACCCGGTGCGCCAGCTGTAAAAGACCCATTTTCGTTTTTTAGTTTACAACCGCCGGCGAATCCGGTAAAATAAGATTCAGATATGCTTGGGATTCTGCCCACGCAGGGAAAGCGAGCTTTCTCAGTCCCTTCGCCGCTTCCTTTTCTCGCGGCAGACGATTAAGGGCTTGAGAAAACGCCGACCGTCCTTCTCTTTCACAGATCGGAAATGCGCAAAACGGCGCGTTTTTTAGAGGTGCATCATGAATACACGCCACGCCCAGCTTGTTCTCGCCGTCGTGCGCGAAGGAAGCTTCACCGCCGCAGCAAAATCGATGTTTATCACCCAGCCGACCCTCTCCCACCAGATTCGTCAGATTGAGGAGCAGCTCGGTTCGCCCATTTTCATCCGCAGCAAGACCTCCGTCGAGCTTACCCCCGCCGGGCAGGTCTATGTTCAGGCCGCACGCCGCATTTTGCAGATTGAAACGCAGATGAACGAATCCCTCGGTGCGCTGAACGGCACATACGAAGGCGTGCTCCATCTGGGTCTGCCCGATCAGCGTGCGGATGAACTTCTGCCGCAGGTACTCGCGGATTTCTATGCCCTGTATCCAAACGTCCGGATCGAAGCCATCACGGCGCCTCATCCCGAACTGGAACGCATGTTGTTGGGCGGAGAGCTGAACATGGCGCTGATTTCCGGTGAAGCGGAAAACACGCTTCTGGAATATCAGCTCATCGCCTCGGACGAAGTCGTTCTGCTGGCGAGCAAAAAGACGGGTCTTGCGCAGCGCATTCCCTCCGGCTCAACCATCAGCCTGCATGAATGCGCCGGAGAACGGTTTGTTTTGCCCACCGGCAATCTGTTCTTCAGCCGCACCTATGAAAACCTTCTTGTTCAAGCCGGGCTTGCCCCCGGAATCGTCTGCCGAACGGACGACTCTCAGTGTGCAAAGCGCATCTGCGCCGTCTGTTCTCTGGTGATGCTCTGTCCGTTTATCACGCTGCTGAGCGATACGCCCGCCATGCAGCAGCTCGCCCACTACCGTCTGAGCGACACGAGCTATTCCCCGCTGTATATGGCTCATCCCAAGGATATGCCGCTGACTCCCTATGCGCAGACGCTGTTCACGATGATGAGCAATCGTTTCCGCGCCATGACCGCCTATCGTGCGTGATAAGCGGGCTGAGCGCCGAAGTCTGTCACGCGTCAAAATTTTGCTCACGCGGGCGATTTTGCTCAATTTCCTATACGTTTAAAAATGCCGACAAACCTGCTCAGGTTCATCGGCATTTTGTTATTTAGCTTATCGAAAACTGCGCAAAATCGCCCGCGTATGCAAAGCGTTCGCCTTAAATTCTCTGCTGAATGCCCGAAAGCACTTCTTCGCCATTCACAAAGACAGCCTTCGTCCTGCACTGGATATCCTTCAGCGGATTTCCGTCAAAGATGGCGATATCAGCATCCTTGCCGGCTTCCAGCGAACCGACGCGGTCGCTGATGCCGATGACATGCGCCGGGTTGATGGTAATCGCACGCCATGCGGATTCTTCCTTCATGCCCGCCTTGACTGCCAAGCCCGCGCACAGCGGCAGATAATACAGCGGAATGACCGGCGCATCCGTGATGATGCAGACCTCCAGCCCAGCCTTATCCAGGATGCCCGCCGTCGCGAAGCTCTTCTCTTTCAGCTCCTGCTTGGACTTTGAGCCGAGCGACGGTCCGACCAGCACGGGTTTGCCCGCCTTGACCAGCTGATCGACGATCAGATGACCTTCCGTCACGTGATCCAGCGTGATATCCAGATCAAACTCCTTGGCAATGCGAATCGCGGTCAGGATATCATCCGCACGATGCGCATGCGCCTTGAGCGGAATCTCCTTGCGGATGACCGGAAGAAGGGCTTCCAGCTGCATATCGAACGGGCGCTTCTTGCTCGGATCTTTCTCCGCTTCTTCGATCTCCTCGGCGTAGCGCTTCGCCTTAAACAGCTGCTCACGCAGAAGCGCGGCGACTGCCATGCGCGTAACCGGCTCCTTCTTGCCATTCTGACCATAGCAGCCCTTCGGGTTTTCGCCGAAAGCGATCTTCATCGCGACCGGGTACTTGACGATCATGTCGTCCACGCAATCGCCGTAGAGCTTCATCGCGACAAAGCTGCCGCCCAGCACGTTCGCCGAGCCGGGGCCCGTGATCGCGGTCGTTACGCCGCCGCCCAGCGCATTGTCAAAGGCTTCGTCACGCGGATTGATGCCGTCAATGGCACGCATCTCCGGCGTCACAGGGCTTGAATACTCGTTCGTATCGTTGCCCTCCCAACGGCTTGCCTCTTCGTCTACGCCGATATGGCAGTGCGCATCAATGAAGCCCGGCGTAACCATGCAGCCGGTCGCGTCATAAACCTGCGTGCCCTCCGGAACATCGAGGTTCTGCCCGACGGCGACGATCTTTCCGCCGTCAATCAGCACCTGTCCGTTTTCGATATCGCCTCCGGTGATCGTCTTGACCAAACCGCCCTGAATCAGAATCATGGGGTGTCATCTCCTTTTGTTTATGCCGAAGCGCATCTCTGCCGCTTTCGGAAAATCATGGTATAAATGTTTTCAATTCGTCAACACCCGCCGACATTCCTGCTGCATCTATTCTTTTCACGTCCAGTTGATCATGCGTGAATTTCTTTCGCCATCCGCTCGATTTCCGTGCGGTTCTTTTCACTCATAGCGGAACGAATTGTCACCTGTGTGTCCAGAATCGTCATATTCTTCATGCCTTCCATCGCCGTGCGCATATGCTTGGCTGCCATCGGCGCCCACGTTCCGTTTTCCATAAGCGCAACCGTGCGCCCCTGCAAGCCCTTGATCTTCAAAATGGAAAGGAACGCTTCCATCGCCGGCGCATACGCCCCGTCATAGGTATTCGCGCAAAGCACCATCCGGTCAAAGCGGAATGTGGCGCTGACCGCATAGCTCTTGTGAATGCGGTTCAGGTCAATCAGTTCGACCTTTTCGCCCAGCTCTTCAAGGCATTTCGCCATATACTTCGCCGCTTCAGCCGTGTGCCCATGGAAGCTGGCAAACGCAACCAGCACGCCTTTCTCTTCCGGCTTCCACGCCGCCCAATGTCTGTACAGTTCCAGCGCACGGGCAAGCGCATCGCCGCTGAGCTGCGGCCCGTGCAGCGGGCATACGGATGCGATTTCAAGTGCCGCCGCCTTTTTGAGAAGTCCCTGCACCTGTACGCCGTATTTGCCGACGATATTGGCGTAATAGCGGCGTGCTTCATCCGCCCAGTCCGGCGTATACGTCAAGCCGCCGAAGTTGCCGAATCCGTCCGCGGAGAACAGCACCCTTTCCTTCTCCTCGTATTCAACCATGACCTCGGGCCAATGCACCATCGGCGCCATCACAAAATGCAGCGCATGTTCGCCCAGTTCCAGGGTGTCGCCCTCGGCAACGACCTTGCGCGGCAGAGAAATCGGCTCTTCCTCCGTAAACTGATCTAGGAAAGCGAACGCTTTCGCATTGCTGACCAGCGTCAATTCCGGATGGCGACGGCAAAGTGCGCCAATCGTCCCCGAATGATCCGGCTCCAAATGGGAGATCACCAGATAGTCAAGCTTCCTTCCCGCGAGCTTTTCATCAAGCCCGTCAAGCCATTCATCCTGCTTCCTGGCATCAACCGTATCCAGCAGGCACAGCTTTTCATCCTCAATCAGGTAGCTGTTGTAACTGATGCCGTTCGGCACGGGATACTGCCCCTCAAACCAATCGAGTTCCCGATCCATCATGCTCAGCCTGAAAATACCTTCCGCCATTTTATCTGTAAACATTGTCTGATTCCTCTCTTTCTGCTGCTTGACTTTCGCAAAAAGGTTATTTTTTCACGAAACCGATGTATATATACGCGATTTTGCCATTTTTTCCTGCTGACCGGGCGTTAAAACTCCTTTATAAACACGCGTTAACAATGGTCTGATGTTCTTTTATGGCTTCTTGACGGTGTGCATTCTTGACGCAGAATGCCCCATGAAGGATAATGTATCCATCAGTTTTGCACCGATGTTGTGCGTTAATGTCCATGTAAAGGAGAATGATTCACATGTTTGCTACTTGGATTCTTTGCATTTTCTTCGTTCTGATCGCGCCTTACCTGCTGGTGGAAGCCGCTGTTCTGCGTACGCGCAAATGTGCGCAGCTGGGTGCGCCGCGAGGCTATCGCTCCGAGCTGGCGCGTTCTTCCCAAACGGCTTGGGATTATGCGCAGAAGCTTTGCAGCATGCGTTATATGCTCGGCGGCATCGTGATGGCGATTGCTGCGCTGGCGATTCTCTTCGCCCTGCCCATCGAAACCATCGCCAGCCTGTATCTCTTTACGCTGGTCGTCGTTCTGTTTGAAGTTGTCACGGTTCTCTGCCTGATGGCTTCGGTTGAAAGCAGCCTGCGGAAGCATCTTTCCGCCAGACAAGTTGCCTGATTATTTCTATCTCCTTTCTCCAAACAACAACAGGGTGTTTCCTTTGATCGGAAGCACCCTGTTGTTGTTTAGTTCACACGCCCCTCCAGCATGAACGCTGCGAGGGTTTTTTCCAATTCTTCCATATCGGTAATCGCATTGACCCTGACCCGAAGCCGCGCCGCATCGCGCATGCCCCGGACATAGCAGACAATGTGCCGCCGCATCTCACGCACGGCAACGGCTTCGCCCTTGAGCTTGGCAAGCATATGCAGATGACGCGCCCATACGGCAAGCTTTTCTTGGTTATCCGGCTCGCTGATCGGCTTTCCCTGCATCGCATCGCGAATCTGCGCAAAGATCCACGGGTTCCCCTGCGCCGCACGCCCGACCGCAACGCCGTCGCAGCCCGTTTCTTCCCGCATGCGAAGCGCGTCCTGCCAACTGAGGATATCGCCATTGCCGACAACGGGAATGCTCACCCGCTGCTTGAGCCGGGCAATCGCGCTCCAATCCGCATGTCCTTCATAAAACTGGCTGCGCGTCCGGGCATGCAGGGTGATCATCTGCGCACCGCTCTCCTGCGCAAGCTGACCGAGCAGCAGATATGCCTCGCTGCCCGCTTCAAAGCCCAGCCTCATCTTGACCGTTACCGGCACATGAGATGCCTTTGCGACGGCTGCAATCAGCTCCGCCGCACGGACAGGCTCTTTCATCAGCGCACTGCCTTCCCCGTTTCCGACGATTTTCGGCACGGGGCATCCCATATTGATATCCAGCAGCGCATAGCGTCCGTCCGCGGTCAGCTCCTCTGCCGCACGCGCCATAACATCCGGCTCATGCCCGAAGAGTTGGAGAGCAACCGCACCCTTTTCGGATTCATCGACGCTGAGCAGTTCCTGCGCCGCCCGGTTTCCCTTGGGTGAAAGCAGATAGCCCTTTGCGCTCACCATTTCGCTGACCGCCATCGGACAGCCCATTTCATGGCAGATGACGCGAAACGGCATATCCGTTACGCCTGCCATCGGCGCCAGCATCGCGCCCTGTTGCAAAAAATCGAAATCCATATTTCCTCTGCGGGGAACGGTCAAAGCTTTGCCCTAAACCTCGCGTTCCCTTACTTTGCGATAGCCTGTAAGTTGGAGATGAGCCATTTTCCCGCCGTGCGCACAAGCGTTACGCGGTAGCGCGTCGTCGTCCATTCCGGCGGAGAAAGCCGCGCCTCGCCGCCTTCGGCAAGCGCCGCTTCGCGCTTGGAAGAGCGGATCGTTCCGTCAATCGCGGGAATGCTCTCAACAACCTCTGCCCGCGCAACGTTCTCCCACGGCCACGACCAGACGGAAATCATCTTCACGCGATGGTCATAGCCGCGTATCTCGTAATCCTTATACGGCGACGTATCACTCAGACCCACCTGCAAAACCGGATCCTGTGCCAGGAACTCAGCCTTAAAGTAGCTGGTCAGCTCGCTCTCGCTTCCGCCCATCAGCACAACGCCCGCACGCGCATCCAAGCCGTCGTCAATCAGGACCCAGATATTCGCCGTGTTCATCGCCAGATAAAACGAGATGACCAGCAGCGCACAGATGACCGTGATGCGCAGCATCCGCGATGCGATAAAGTCAAGCAGTCGTTTGAGTATCCGCATGGCGGAACCTCCTTACCCTGTTTCGATCAGAAAATGGCGTCCACAAACGCGTTGGCATCAAACGCCTGCAAATCCTCGATGCCTTCGCCCACGCCGATGTAAAGCACCGGCAGCTTCAGCTCGTCCATAATCGCCACGGCGATACCGCCCTTGGCGGTTCCGTCCAGCTTGGTCAGCACGATGCCGGTCACGTCCGTCACCTCGGAGAATTCCTTCGCCTGCTGCAAGCCATTCTGTCCGGTCGTCGCGTCGATGACCAGCAGCGTGCGCACCTCAGCCTCCTCATATTCGCGGGTGATGACGCGGAAGATCTTGTTCAGCTCGTCCATCAGGTTTTTCTTGTTGTGCAGACGTCCGGCGGTATCGACGATGAGCAGATCCGCCTCGGCAGCCCGCGCCTTCTTGATGCCGTCAAACACCACCGCGGCAGGATCCGCGCCTTCCGCATGGCGGACGATCGGCACCTGCGCACGTTCGGACCAAATCTGAAGCTGATCAGCCGCCGCCGCACGGAACGTATCCGCCGCCGCGAGAACGACGCTGTGACGCGCATCCTTGAAGCGCATCGCCAGCTTGCCGATGGTCGTCGTCTTGCCCACGCCGTTGACGCCGACAACCAGCATCACCATCGGCCACTTGAGCGGCTTGCGCGGCATCGTCATGATGCCCTTGAGGATGTCCTTGAGAATCTCACGCGCCTTCCTGGCATCGGTGATTTTCTGTTCCTCAACGCGCTTTTTCAGCTCCTGAATGACCTTATCGCTGGTACGGACGCCCATATCGCTCATGATCAGGATATCCACAAGGTCTTCATAAAAATCGTCGTCGATTTCTTCCGTCGCCTCGATCAGCTCATCCACGCGTCCGGAGAAATTGCCACGCGTCTTGGAAAGACCTTCCCACAGGCGGGAGAACAGACCCTTCTTCTTTTCCTCCTGAGGAACAGGCTCTTCCTTCTTTTCCTCGACCTTTTCTTCAGCCTTTTCCGCAGCAATCGGCTTTTCCTCGATGGTCGGCTCGATTTCAGCCACAGGTTCGGCTTGAGCGGCAGGCACTTCTTCCGCAACCGCTTCTTCCGCAACCGCTTCTTCCGCAACCGCTTCTTCCGCAACCGCTTCTTCCGCAACCGCTTCTTCGGCAATCGGCTGTTCCTGCGCGGTCGTCTGCGCCGTCAGGTTTTCTTCTTCAACCGGAGCAGGCTGCTCGACGGGCTGCTTCACTTCAACCGGCTTAACCTCTTCGGTTTTGATTTCTTCCTGCTCCTTGACCTTCTTCTTTCCGAAGCCGAAGAAACCGCCTTTCTCCGTCTTTTCTTCCTGATCCTTTTTCTTTCCAAATCCGAAAAATCCCATATTCTGCTCCTTATTTACTCCGTTCTCTTCTTTCTCGCAAGGCAGACCGGAACATCGGCTGCCGCCAAAGCCCGCGGTCTGCGCCCGTATCACTCCATCGCGTCCGCGCCGACATCCTTCAGCTCTACGCTGAGCATTCTCGATACGCCCTTTTCTTCCATCGCCACGCCATACAAGCCGTCACAGCGCTCCATCGTGCCTTTTCTGTGCGTGACGACGACAAACTGCGTATCCCTGGAGAAATCGCGCAGATAATCGGCAAATGTCGAAATGTTGCCGTCATCCAGAGCCGCTTCGATCTCATCCAGAAAGCAGAACGGCGTCGGCTTGAGCCTCAGCATCGCAAACAGAATCGCGATCGCCGTCAGCGCACGTTCGCCGCCGGAGAGCAGCGAAAGCATTTGCAGCTTCTTTCCCGGCGGCTGAGCGACGATCTCAATGCCGCAGCCCAGCACGTTGCTTTCGTCCGTGAGCCGCAGTTCGGCATGTCCGCCGCCGAAAAGCTTGGTGAACGTTTCGCCCAGATATTCCTGAAGCAGGTGGAAGCTGTCGATAAACTGGCGCTCCATCTGCTTTTGCAGCGAATCGATGATGTTCAGCAGGTCGTTCTGCGCGTTGACCAAATCGTCACGCTGTCGGGCAAGCCCGTCATATCGTTCGCGGCAGGCGCGGTAATCTTCCACCGCCGTCACATTGACCGGACCCATTTCACGAATCTCCTTGCGGATATCGCCCGTCCGCTTATCGCCCCGCGCCATATCAAACGGCTCAGCCAGATACTCCTTCGCACCCGCATAGGTCAGTTCATAATCATCCCAAATGCGCTGCTGCATCTGTTCCAACTCGCTCTGCGTGCGTCCGAGGATCAGTTCCGCCTTATGGCATTTATCCATATCCATCGCCAGCGTTTCGCGCAGGCTGTCGATTTCCTGCGTCATTTGGCGTATCCGTTCCTGCCCCTCGTTGCGTGCTGCCTGACGCGCAGCCAGATTTCTCTGCGCATCCTCCAGCCTTTCGGCACAGGTTTTCTGTTCCTCGCTGTTTTTCGCGAGCAGCTGCGTGCTTTGCTGATGCTGCAAGGTCAACGCTTCGCGTTTTTCATGTGCCTGTCCGATCTGCACGCCCAGGTTATCCTGTTCGCGGCGGATGCGCAAGCCTTCCTGTTCGAAAGCGTTGGCGTCCCGTTCGCAGGTCGCCAACAGAACGCGCAGGTTCTGCGTTTCCTCTCGAAGCGCGTCGAGCGCCTCTCGCTTTTCATACAGCTCGTCACTCAGCGTGGCGGTCTGTTTGTTCATCTCTTCATTGGTCTTCTGCTCGCCCGCCTGCGTGTCGCGTGCGCCCGCCAGCTGGCTGTCAATCTGCCTGAGGTTTTGCTCAATCTGCGTTTGCAGCAGGTCACAGCGTTCCTGCTGGGCGCGATGTTCCTCTCTCTGTGCGCTCAGCGTGCGCACACGCTCCTGCGCAACCGATACGTCAATCTGCGCCTGACGGATATCCTCAAACGACTGCGCGTGGCGCTGCTTGATCTGCTGGCGGATGCCTTCGCCCTTCTCGATGCGCTTGCCATACTCGGCAATTTTCGCATCCAGTTCGCCGAGCAGCTGCTCATGCTCCTTGATCTCGCGTTCGCGGGAGAGCAGGCTGGTCATGCGGGACGCGCTCGAACCGCCCGTCATCGAACCGCCGGAGTGCATGACATCGCCTTCCAGCGTCACAAGCCTGAACGCATGCCGTCCGCGCCGCATGATTTCGATACCGTAATCCAGATTTTCCGCTACAACCGTTCTGCCCAGCAGGTTTTCGACGATGCCGCGATACTGCGGGTCATACTCGACCAACTCGCTGGCGACACCGACGCATCCCGGCATGGAAAGCACCTGACGCTCCTGCGGGCTGAGCGTTCTGCCCGAAATGGTGCTCATCGGCAGGAAGGTTGCGCGTCCGAGCTTATTCTGGCGCAGATAGGCAATCATGTCGCGGGCGATGTATTCGTCCGTCGTCACGACGTTTTGCAGGGCGCCGCCCAGCACGGCTTCCACCGCACGTTCCAGCTGCTTGGGCACATGGATCAGCGACGCGACGACACCGCGCACGCCTTCGTTTCCACGCGCATGCAGAAGCACCTGCTTAACTGCCTGCTGATAGCCGGCGTAATCGCGCTCCATCTCCCGCAGAACGCGCAGACGGCTTGCCGTCGCCTGCTTCTGTCCGTTGGCATCGCCCAGCGCCTGTGTCAGCACGGCGATGCGGCGGGCGGTTTCCTGCGATTCCGCTTCGATCTTCTGTTCCGCTTCGCGCTTCTCCGCTTCCGCTTCCTGCGCCTGCGTCAGCTCGTCATTCGCCTGCGTCAGCTGCTCATCCATGCGCTGAGCGGTCTGCTCCAGTTCATTGTGCTGCGCCTGCGCCTCTTCGCCGCGGCGCTCAAGCTCTTTGCGCATGGTCGATAGCCGCGCTTCGCTGGTTCGCACATCGCTCAGGCGGTTCATGGCGTCGATAATCGCGCTCTTGTGGCTTTCAAGGCGTTCCTCGGCTTCGCGTGCCGCTTCCTGCGCGGCAGTCTGTGCCTCTTCCTTCTGAGCCAGTTCGCGCTGAACGTCGATGATCTTCCTGCGGTTGGCGTAAGCTTCCCGATCGTTCTTGCGGATCTCATCGCCCAGTGCCGCGCTTCTGGCTTTTTTGACGTCCTCATCCTGATTGAGCGCGAGAACGTCCTTTTCCATGCGGGCGATTTCCGCACGGAGCATGGCAAGCTCGCCCTCCCGCGCTTCGGTTTCCCGCGTCAGCTCAAGCACGGCGTCGTGCGCCGCGGTCACGTCGTTTTCAAGCGTCTGCGTCTGTTCATTCGCCTGTTCACGAGCGGCGCTCAGTTCTTCCGTGCGCTTCTCTTCGTTGGCAATGGCTTCTCGCAGACCGGTTAAAAGCTGCTGCGCCTCTTCAATGCGCTCCTTGGCGCGGTCGCTGCGCAGAACGAATGCCGAGCATTCCAGCACGCGCAGTTCGTCCCGCAGGGACAGATAGCGCCGCGCCGTTTCGCTCGCCTTTTCCAGCGGCTCAAGCTGGGTTTCCAGCTCGGCGATGATATCCTCAACGCGGGCAAGGTTGTCGCGCATGTTGGAAAGGCGCTTTTCGCTCTCCTCCTTGCGCGTGCGGTATTTGACAATACCCGCCGCTTCTTCAAAGATGCCGCGCCTGTCCTCGCTCTTCTGCGAGAGGATTTCGTCGATGCGTCCCTGTCCGATGATCGAATAGCCGTCCTTGCCGATGCCCGTATCGCGGAACAGCTCGACGATATCCTTCAGGCGGCAGGCGGATTTGTTGATGTAGTATTCGCCTTCACCCGTGCGGTAAACGCGACGGGTGACCATCACCTCGGTGTAATCCACCGGCAAGGCGTGATCCTCGTTGTCAAAGACGAGGGACACCTCGCAGTAGCCCATGCGCTTGCGCTTCTGAGTGCCGCCGAAAATGACGTCTTCCATCTTTCCGCCGCGCAGTGCCTTCGCGCTCTGTTCGCCCAGCACCCAGCGCACCGCATCGGACAGGTTGGATTTGCCGCTTCCGTTGGGACCGACAATACCCGTGATGCCTTCGTCAAAGACGACCACCGTGCGTTCCGCAAACGACTTGAAGCCGTAGATTTCCAGTTTCTTTAGCCGCACCTGTGCGACTCCTTTCCCTCATCCCCCGCGGGGGCGTATTTTTATCTGTTTTCGCCTTGGAGCATGCGCATCGCCATCTGGGCGGCGGCTTCCTCGGCGCGCTGCTTTCTGGCGCCCGTGCCCGTACCCAGCTCGCTGCCGTCTGCGCGGAGAACGCGGGCGGTAAAGACGCGGGCATGCGGCGGTCCGTCCTGACCGATGATCTCGTAGGTCGGCGTTTCCTCGCCCAGCGCCTGCAAATACTCCTGCAACGCGCTCTTGGCGTCGCGGTCGCCCTTCTCGCTGGTTTCGTAGCCATCCATCGCCAAATCGACCAGTTGAGCCGCCTTCTCCATGCCCGCGTCCAGATAGACTGCGGCAATGACCGCCTCCATCGTGTCGGCAAGGATGGACGGGTTTTCGCGCCCGCCGACAACCTCTTCGCCGCGGTCGAGCTTCAGATAGCTGCCCAGCCCCAGACGGGTCGCGGCTTTCGCCAGATTCGCTTCGCAGACCAGCGCCGCACGCTTGCGGGTCAGCTGACCCTCTCTGAGTTTGGGATATTTGTGATAGATCACGCGGCTGACGCAGATTTCCAATACCGCGTCGCCCAGAAATTCCAACCGCTGATTATCCTGACATTTATGCTGAAGCGCATAGGACGGATGGGTCATCGCCAAATCGAGCAGCGCGATATCCGCAAATTGATGCCCGATTGTCCGTTCAAGGGATTGATAGTTCATATTAACCTCACTTGCTCCGCCTCTCAGATTTGCCCGGCTTAAAAAACAGCGGGGCTGTTGCCATCCGAGAGGTCTTTGTAACCGTCCATTTCGCTTCGCACGGCTGTCCGTGCGAAATGAAATACACGGGAAGGGCGCACCGCTTCCTGAAAAACGGTGCGCCAAACATCCTTACATCTTATCTTCAATATACTTGACCATATCCGCAACGGTCTTGACCTTTTCGATGGCGTCGTCTTCAACTTCGATATTGAATTCGCTCTCC
This sequence comes from uncultured Clostridia bacterium, assembly GCA_934643825.1. Lineage (GTDB taxonomy): Bacteria > Bacillota > Clostridia > Christensenellales > Aristaeellaceae > Ventricola. Next base: position 26,616 of record CAKUCW010000024.1, read on the forward strand.
ACATCCATCACCAGCATCATCACCGACGCGCTGTCCGCCTTGAGGTCTTCCTTCAGGCGGCTTTCCGGCTTCACTTCGTCTTCGCTGACGCCGAGCTGATCGGCAATCATGCCCTTGAGCTTATCGTATACCATGTTGTTTTCCTCCTGATATCATTTTCTTTTTCGCGTTATTCCAATCCCGTCTGCACGGGGAAATGGCTCATTCTTCCGTTTCGACGGTCAGCTTGGCAACCTCGTCGCGGATGACATCCACAACGCCGCCCTCCACCATGTCCTTCGCCTGACGAATGGCGCAGAAGATGGCGCGTGCGTTGGAATTGCCGTGCGCTTTGATGACCGCGCCCTCAACGCCCAGAAGCGGTGCGCCGCCGATCTCCGTCGAGTCAAAGCTCTTCTTGATATTTCTGAACGTGTCCTTTGCCAGCAGCGCGGCGAGCTTGCCCTTCGTCGAATCCATCAAGCCGCCCTTGATCAAGCCAAAAATCATCGAAATGACGCCTTCGGTGTTCTTGAGCAGCACGTTGCCGACAAAGCCGTCCGCCGCCAATACGTCCACCTGACCCGCCAGCGCATCGCGTGCTTCCACATTGCCCGCGAAGGTGAACGGCTGGGGCTTCTCCATCAGCGCATAGGTTGCCTGCGCCTGCTCGTTGCCCTTCGCGGCTTCCACGCCGATGTTGAGCAGACCGACTTCCGGCTTTTCCACGTTCATCACACGGTTCATATACGCGCTGCCCATCATGCCGAACTGCACAATCCACGACGGCTTGCAGTCCGTGTTCGCGCCCGCGTCCACCAGCAGCAGCGGACGACCCGGAACGGGAAGAAGCGTCGCCAGCGCCGGGCGGTCAATGCCCTTGATGCGCCCGATTTTGAACATGGCACCCGCCATCAGCGCACCGGTAGAGCCTGCGGAAACGAACGCTTCCGCCTCCTTGCGGCGGACAATGTCCATGCCGACGACAAACGTCGAATTCTTCTTGCGGCGCAGCGCCATGACCGGATGCTCCTGTGTCGTGATGACCTCCGGCGCATCGACCACCGTCAGACGGCTGCGCACCTTTGCCATCTCCTCCGGCTGCGCATATGCCGCGATGGTATCCTCAACCAGCGCCTGCGGGCCGACAAGGATGATCTCCATGTCGCTGTATTCGCGGAGCGCGTCGATCGCGCCATCCACATTGACTTTCGGGGCGAAATCGCCGCCCATCGCATCTACAACAATCTTCATGTTCAAACTCCTTCTGACTTACTTCCGGGTGAACGCGTACATGCCGATGCCCGCCGCAATCGCCAGATTCAGCGAGTCAATCTGGTGGCTGTGCGGAATCAGCGTGCTGATGCCCATCTGAGCAAACTCGTCGGGCAATCCACTTGCTTCGTTGCCGAAAACCAGCGAAAACGGACCTTCTATCTTTTGAACCGCTTCCTCCAGCGGAACAGCGCCCGTCAGCATAAACGGGAAGAGCGTCCGCAGAGGATACTGCGCACGATACTGTTCAAACGAATCAAAGTGGCGGATGTTCAGAGAAAATGCCGCACCCATCGACGCACGCACCACGCGTGGATCATCCGAATCGACCGCCGGACGGATGATGGCGATATTCTTGAGTCCAAAGCCGAGCGCCGTGCGCAGGATCGTGCCCATGTTGCCGCTGTCGCTGGGATGATGCAGTACAACGTGCGGCGAGTCGTCGTCAAACTTTCCTTCCGCCTTTTTGTATACCATCGCCGCGAAACAGTTTTCCTTCTTGGAAATGCGCTCCAGCGCCCTGTCTGCAACCTCAACGCGCACACCCGCTTCCTGCGCGGCGCGGGTCAGCGCCTGAACCCCCTCGCTCTGTGCGCCGGCCGTCGCAATGAGTAGACGCATGCACCGTTTTTTCGCGTTATTCAAACACTCTGTCGCCGGAAAGATGCCCGGCGCATAGGAATAGTCAAGGGATTTATCGTAAGCTTCAAGCTTCGCCAATACCTGTCCCTCCTCATGGCTTTAATTCAGAAAACACACTCAACCATCTTGGTATTATAGCAGACTTGCGCCTTAGCTTCAAGCTCATGCGTCAAAAAAGCAGGATAAGTCAACCCCGTTCAAACCGCCGCGAAGCGAAGACGGGGTTTGGGGATGAAATCCCCAAGCAGGTTTGGGCGGCAGCCCAACGTAACCCCTCATGCGAAGCATAAAAAAACGACAATCAGGGAGCGAAGCGATCCTGGATTGAAACGCCCGGCATCGGATGATAACCGCGAAGCGAAGATGGGAGTCTGAGGGGGAATCCCCCCTCAGCGGGGCTTGGGGCGGCGCCCCAAACGTACCCTCCCCCCATCGCAAAAGCCCCGCTTCACCACGAAGCGGGGCTCTCTTATCATCCTGTTGCAGACTCGGAACGCCATTTCCGGCTTATGAATCTTCAGCCGTTCAGCTCAAAATCAATCGTCGTTCTTTGCGTCTTTCCCGTAGACCTCAATCTGCCTGAGCGCGGGGAACGCCGACGGATTGTCGCACTTGATGAGCCTGTCCAGCGTCAGTGTGCGTATGCGGTGGCTGCCCAGTTCAATGCGCTGTGCGCCGTCTATCCCTTCCAGCGGGAAGGTCTTTTCGTATCCGTCGTCCAGCGTCACCGTTCCGGAAATCCAGTACGCGTCATGCGGGAAATCAGCCCGCAGATACATCGTCATCGCGTCGATCTCCACCTCGCGCCCGAAGTCAAGCGTCAGTCTGGCGTCCGTCCGTGCGCCGATGCCCCAGCTGCCGAAGGGCCACTCGCCGTGACCGCAGGCGATATGCTCGCCGTCGATCACGTTGCGAGCTGCAAAACCGCTTTCGTTGCGCGTTTCGACGTTCGCCGTCGCGTGCGGATACGCTGCCACTCCTCCACGCTGATCCGCCGGGTTTTCCGCCACGTTGCGGTATTCGTTGCTCTCGTCCGGCTTGATGGAAATCAGGTGCATTTCCCCGGAAAACGCCTTCGGCGGATAAACCGCCAGCCCGTCGCCCGCAAGCGGCAGACGATAGACAAATTCTCCTGTCGGCAGATAAACCCGTGCAGGCTTCACCTGCTGATCGACCTGCACAACGGCATGCTTTCCGTCGGCATGAAAGGCAATCTCGTCGCCCGCTTCATATTCGCCGCGAAAGAGCAGCGCAGCTTCCCTTTCGCCGGATGCGCCGGCGAGTGTCTGCCCGCCGCGCCGAATCTCAATGCTGTACATGCTTTTCTCCTTACGCCGTCCACAGCTTCGCGTCCGTTCCGCGCAGCTTGCAGAGGGCTTCCACAAAGAAGTAATCGCCGTAAAGGATGTTCACATGGCGTCCCGCGCCGTCGTTGTGATAACTCGCCGTACACTTTTGCAGGATACCCATATTCTCCTCGCCCCAATCGGCGCAGAGCGTGTTCAGTGCTGTCAACAGCTTCTTCGCCGCCGCACGATAGGTTTCCGCTTCTTCGCCGCCGACAACATCCGCCAGTTCCAGCAGACCGCATGCCGCGCAGGCGCCGGCAATGTTGTCGATGCGCTCCTCGTCCTTCGGCTGGCGGAAATCGCAATCCGTCAAGCCGTCCTCGCGAATGTTGGCAATGAAATACTTCGCGCATTTTCTTGCCACGTCGATGTACTTTTGATCGCCGGTGTTGATGCCGCTGAGCGTAAAGCCATACAGCGCCCACGCCTGTCCGCGGCTCCAGCTCGAGCCGGGCGCGTAGCCCTGTCCGCCGGGACGATCCAGCACCTCGCCCGTCTTCGGATCGAAGATGACGATATGGTTGCTGCTGCCGTCCTCACGGATGAATTCGCGAATCGTCGTATCGGCGTGGATGCGTGCAATCGCTTCAAACCGCGGATCCTGCGTCGCCCGGCTCGCCCAATACAGCAGGCTCAGGTTCATCATGCAGTCGATGATGGCGTAGCCCGCCCTGTCCGGCTGAGGCCATGCGCGGATAAACCCGGCCGGGTTGAAACGCCCCGCCAGCAGCGTTGCGGCGTGAAGCGTATCGGTATGCGCCTGCTCATCGCCAAGCAGCTTATCGTGTGCGCCGGTGGAAAGCAGGTACATAAAGCCGACGTCGTGGTTCAGCAGATTAAACCGCCTGAATTCATCCGTCAGCAGCTTTTCCACGCGCAGCGCTTCCTCTTTATAAACATCCTTGCCCGTCGCGTGGTAAAACTGCCACATCATGCCGGGCCAGAAGCCGCCCGTCCACCAGCTGTTGCCGTCAAACGGCGCAGGCGTGTACCGTCCCTTTTCTCCCATATAGGGAATGATGCCCTGCGCGGCAGCCTGTTTCGCGCCGCGCTCAAATTTGGCGCATGCGCGTTCAAATGCTTCGTCAATCCACTTTTCCATATACTGAAACCTCCGTCGGGGGATTTTCCCATGCCGCCCTGTCCGCTGTGACGCTTCCAAACACGGCGCTGATCAATGTGCTTTCGCCCGCAGGCAGTTTTGCCCGCAGGGTCGGAATGAGCGTGCGCGGAACCATCAGGTTGGTGTTCGGCTCCGGCATGACATTTTCTTCTCCGTCGTAGCCGCGCAGATTCAGAACGCCGCTGATGCCCCACGGCGCAATGACCGCCGCACGCCCATCCTGCGTGATTTCCTCCGGCTTGCGTGCGTGCTGTCCGTAAATCACGCTGCCGTCGCATCCGTCGCGGGAAATGGCATAGCCGCCCTCCGCCGCATACAGCTCGCGGTCGCTGGTGATGTGATGCACGCGGACATGCCACTCGCCGAAGGGATGAATCTCCGTTCTGACTGTTACGCCCGCGAACGGATGCCAGACAGAGATCACGCTGTCCGCCTTCACCTCATACTCTTCACAGCCATAGCGTGGATGCCAGGTGTCGCCGTCCTCGCTGAGCGCCAGCATGTTGTCAAACGCGCCGTCCTTGAGCAGCTTCTGCGCCTTGCTGACGCTGAAGCCGAACACGCTGGAATAGACGAATTTTTCATACTTCGCCTCATCATGGCTATGCTCATGCGCACGGTTGCCCGCCACAAACGCCATGACGTGGCTCTTGTCCTCGCTGCGGGTGATGAGCATACGCGCATGCGGCTGGAGCGAGGTCATCGGCGTGTCGATTTCCTCCTCGTCCGCCTGCCAGAAAGGATGATCCTCCGGCAGAGCCAGACACGCAAACGCCTTCATCGCCCAATACGGCGAACCGGGCGCGTTGTAGCCCTCCGCCATCAGCAGGCTCGGATAGCCATAGCCGATGGTCAGCACGCCGTCGCGGGTGAAAATCGGCTTGGAGAACCACTTGCGCATGTTGCCCAGCAGCAGGTGCTTCATCTGCCCATAGCGCACGGCTTCGCTTTCGCCTTCCGCCAGCGCCAGCGCCGCATAGAACGCGCCCTGCGCAAAGCGATAGGTCAGACTGCGCCCATACGCCAGCGCTTCGCCGCTCCTGTCAAACCAACAGGCGAAATCCGTCGCCATCTTTTTGCCGCGCTCGATGTATTCGTGGCTGCGCTCCGGGTCGCGCCCGCCCATGACCTTGGCATAAACCAGACCATAAAAATGGAACGCCCACATGGTGTAATACTCGCGCTGATTGAAGTAATCAAAATACCAGCCGTCGCCCTCGTAATGCTCTTCAATCATGGCGAAATCCTTCTGCATGCGCTCCGCGTCATACGGCACGCCGCAGACCATAAAGCCCATATTGACCAGCACACGGAAGAATGTCCAGTTATTCTTGGGCATATCGTGATGGTTGATTTGATCGAGCCATGCGTGCAGCTGCTTCTGCGTTTTTTCCGGCAGATCGAAGAAAAACTCCTTCGGCACAAGCGCCATGCCCATGCCGAACACAGCCATTTCAACCAAACGCTGATCGTAATCGACGACCTCGCCCCAGTATTCGGGGTTTTCCGGATCGACGCCCGCGATGATGCCCTGCTTCCACGCTTCCCACAGCGGCTTCACAGATTCACAGTGACCCGCGAGCATCGGCACAATCGCCCACAGCGGACGCGCAAACGCTTCCATCTGCGCAATATCATCCGGATACACCGCGCCGGTGTCGCCCAGATGAAGCCGCGCCTTATTCGGGCTGAGCAGCGGCAGAAGCGGCTCAATCAGCTGAACAGCAGCACGCTCAACATCCCTGCGCGAACGCAGCGGATTATTCTTGACACAGTTTCCCATGAAGTTCAACTCCTTTGCAAAAGAGAACGGCAGGCTTTTGCGCCGACAAGAGAACCGCTTGTTCTCCATGCCGTTCCCCTTCAATGATCGAAAGGTTATCGCCCCTCAGCGCCGCAGGCATCACGCTCTGCGAATCTCGACCTTAAAGCGATGCGTTTTTCCCTCGCCGCTCGTGATGCCCATCCGCCAGACGCTGCCGGGAAAATTCTTCGCCATACGCGCATCCGTGACCGGTATTTCTTCGAGCGAAACCGTCATGGCGGGGTCAAACGTCATGCTCAGTTTTCCAAACACGGCATGCCCGTTTTGAATCGTCGGCTCATGCCTGAGCATCAGCGTAAACGTCACGCTTTCCGCCCGATCAAGCGTCACCTCGTCGCTGACGGTCAGTCCGTCTTTATCGACATTCAGCTCTCGAATCAGCGAAATCACATGTTCGGGATATGCCCCCGCGATATCCATGCGCACGCCGTTTTCATCCGCTCGCACGTCTTTCGCCGCGTGCTGACGTCCGCAGACCTGCTCCATACTGCCAATCAGCGGCACGTTGTGATTGCTCGAGCGGGTGTTCATCAGTTCATAGCGTTCCGTACCAAACGTTTTGGCGGTATACACGCAGTTGCCCACGTCGATGATCTCCGGCTCACCATCCGCGTAGACGATCAAGTTTCCGATGTCGTTATGGTTATGGCTCTCGCCGTTGTGTCCGCCCTTTGCGGCGACATACAGCCCGCCGCGCCGCCACGCAAACACCTGCAGGCTCGGCAGGAATACATCGCGTTCCCATTCCGGTTCGCTTTCCTGCGCGGTTTGCGCAAACAGGCTTTGGATCACGCGGCTCATTTGAGGCGTATCGACCGAGCGAATGGACGCCCTTCTTCCTTCCAGCCATGCGCCGAAACGTTCCAGCTCCGGCTGCTTTGTCCGCATGCCGAAGCGTGCAATCCGCTCGCCATCCAGTAGCGGCTGCGCGTCGCAATCCGCAAAGTTGATAAAGTAGTTTCCCGCAATATGCGCATGCAGCGGGAACATGGCGATTTTTCGGATGAGCGGTTCGTCAAAAAAGCTGACGCCCCCGTTCGTCGCGGTATAGACGCTTTCCAGCGCATCAAACAATGCCGCGCCCGCCATGTTGAAATAGCCCGCGCCCTCATCGCATCCGCCGTCCTCCGGCAGCACGGCAAGGTAGCTGTCGAGCATGCGCAGAGCGCGGGTCACGCCCTCGCTTCTGCGCCAACCGTCCCGCTCCAGAAGAAGCAGCACGTCGATGACATTGGAGAGGATCCACGGCGTCCAGTTGCATACATCCTTCCGGATCATGCCCATCCACCAGAAATCATCGTGCGTCATAAACGGCGTCACGACCCGACGGTCAATCTCCTGCCGCACGCGCCGCGCAATCAACGGGCTGACCCGGTCGAGCCGATCCTCCAGCAGATACAGAATATCCGCCAGCATCGCCGCCGTCTGCGCGGCAAAGAGATCGACATAGGGATTTGCCGCGTCCGGCAGCGGACGCTCGTTCATCGGCGGTCTGCCGGGATGGTCGCTTCCGTTATGCGCACTCAGCACCCACGTCGTTTCCTCGCAGATGCACCAAAGCCCGTCGATTATGCTGTCCAAATAGGTTCCGTCATCCGCCAGACATTCCGCCAGCGCCGCGCCCATGAGCATATGGCGCCGGGCGAAATACGGCGTTTCATACGCCTGCCTGTCCCCCGTTCGGCAGAACGCGAGAAACTGCGTTGCCGTAACCATCGGATACCCCCGCTCCGCCTCTTTCCCCCATTCAAGCACCTGCCGCCGCTTGTCTTCGGGGAGGGCGTGCCACGCGTCGCGGCTCTGCCGCCTTGGAAATGGATGGTAATCTTCACAGGCGCAAAGCAGCGCATGAAGATCGCATCCGCTTAAATACTCGGCAAACATGTTCGATCAGCCCTTCATGCCGGTCGTGGCAATGCCTTCAATAAAGTAACGCTGCAGGAACAGGAACACAACCGTAACCGGCAGCAGCGAACAAAGCGACGCCGCCATGATGAGGTTGTAATCCGCAGAGTATGCCTGAATGAAGCGGCGCAGACCGACCTGAATCGTTTTGTTCAGATCTGTCGTCAGGTAGATCATCGGTCCCATGTAGTCGTTCCACGTGTTGACGAACGTGAAGATGCACAGCGTCGCAATTGCCGGCTTGGAGAGCGGCAGAACGATTCGCGCCCAAATGCCGTATTCGCTCAGACCGTCGATGCGAGCCGCCTCGCTCAGGTCATTCGGAATGCCCATATAGAACTGGCGCATCAGGAACACGCCGAACGCCGAGAAGCTCTGAAGCGCAACCAGCGCCCAAATCGTGTCATACAAGCCGATGGAGCGCATCATGATGAACTGCGGCACCATATAGACCTGCCACGGCACGGCAATCGTGCCGATATAGCACATAAACAGGAAGTCGCGTCCGCGGAAATTCATCTTCGCGAACGCATACGCTGCGAAGGAGGACGTCAGAATCTGCATGAATGTGACGATAATCGCCAGCACGGCGGTGTTTTTGAAATACGCCAGCAGTGGCACGCGCTCCCAAATCTGCAAATAGTTTTCCCAATGGAACTCCTTGGGAATCCACTGCATCGGGATGGAGAACACATCAACGCTCGTTTTAAACGACGAAGAGATCATCCAGACGAACGGAACCAACGCAATCACAGCCAGCAGCAGCAGGAAGGCATACTTCAGCACGGATCCAATCACATGTCCGACGGTCGCCTTCTGCATTTTTCTTTGAGCCTTCATAGAAACAGCGGTCATCCGGTATCCCTCCCCTTACATGTAATTGACCCATTTTTTCTCGCCGCGGAACTGCACGAAGGTGACCAGCAGCACGATCGCCAGCAGCACCATCGACACCGCGCTCGCCACGCCATACTGCGCGGAGGTTGCAATGCCCTCACCGCCGAAGCTCAGTTCGAAGATGTAGGTAACCAGCATCTTGGTGGAGCGTCCCGGTCCGCCCTGCGTCATGATCGCGACCACGTCGTAAATCTTAAAGCAGGAAATGACCAGCATGATGGACACGAAGAATGTCGTCGGCGTCAGCATCGGTATCGTCACCTTGGAGAACTTCTGCCAGCCGTTTGCGCCGTCCATCGTCGCGGCTTCATACAGCTCATTCGGCACACCCTGCAAGCCAGCCAGATACATGACCATGTAATAGCCCGCGTTGCGCCATACACTGACGATGATAATCGCCCAGATTGCCAAATTGCGGCTGGATGTCCAGCTCTTGGTGATCTTGATGCCAAAGAGGGAGAGAATCTGGTTGACGGGACCCGTCTTCATCAGCAGGAAATTCCAGCAGACGCAGATGGCAACCAGCGACGCGACATACGGGAAGAAGAACACCGCACGGAAGAACTTCGCGCCCTTGACCGCCTTGTTAAGCACCAGCGCAAGCCCCAGCGCACAGGCGATCGTCAGCGGCACCGTCGCGATTGTATAATACACGGTGTTTTTGAGCGCAATGCCCAGGTTGCTCTTGTTAAAGCTGAAATCCTTGAAAATCAGGCGGAAGTTATCCAGCCCCGCCCATGTGATCTTTGAGCCGCCGCTCCAGTTCATAAACGCCAGCGCAATGGAGAAAATAACCGGAATCAGCGTAAAGACGACAAAACCGATGAAGTTCGGCGCGAGGAAAGAATAGGCAATCAGCGTATTGCGCCGCTCCAGCTTGCCCATCTTACGCCTGTCTGCACTCTTTGTCATCGCGTACACATCCTTTCTATCTCGTCAGGAATGATTGAAACCTTGCCATGCCTGCCGGAAATCGGTCGCTTCCGGCTTTCCCGCTTTTCTGCCGCCCCGAAGCAAACCGCGGCAATAAGAAAGGGGGAAGTGCTTATGCGCCTCCCCCTGCCCCGCTTGATCGGGGAAATTACTTCTTGATGTACTCGGCTGCGCGTTCTTCCATTTCCGCGATGCCTTCGTCGATGCTCAGCTCACGGGTCATGATGAGACTATGCTCTTCATTGACGATGGACTTGATCTCGTTGACGCCTTCGCCAATCGGCCACTCCAGAGAGATGGCGGTCGGCAGCAGGGCAGCCTTGCTGTTTTCATCGGTCGGGAAGCCGTCCGCAGACGCCATAACCTCGGCAACAGCCTCGCTCACATACGCAGGACGGGTACCGGTCTGCGCGATTGCCTTCGCGCCGTCTTCAGAGCACATCCAGGAAACGAACTTCCAAGCCTCTTCCTTGTTCGCGCTGGCGTTGCTGATGGCGATGCCAGTCGGAGAGCCGAAGGAAGAACCGGCGGCTACGCCCTCAAGATGCGGAACGGAAACGATGCCCCAGTTCATGGAAGCGGTGCCGTCCTTGATGTAGCCAATCAGGGTGGAAGCATACCAGTAGCCCATCGGCATCATGGCGACATTGCCCTGCGCGAAAGCGCCGGAGTAATGCAAACCGGAAGCCTTCAGCTCGTCATAGCTCATGCAGACTTCTTCGTCTTCAAGACCCTGATACAGCTCGTAGAAGTACTTCAGGTCGGAATATTCGCCGTCAGCCAGCGTGTTCACGCCGTCGCAGACCGACCAGTTCGCCACGCAGGAGAGCCAGGTGTGGTAATGCGTGCCGTAAGCGCCGGTCTTCTCGTGGATGTCGCGTGCCATCTGCGCGTATTCATCCCACGTCCAGTCGTTGGTCGGGTAATCCATGCCCGCCTGATCGAACAGATCCTTGTTGTAGAACATCACCCAGTAGTCAGCGCGGAACGGGAGCGCGTACTGCTCGCCATCGGTCAGCGCGACGTAGCAGGCGTCCATGCCGGCATACTTGCTCAGATCAACGCCGTCCGCCTTGATGTTCTCGTTCAGCGAAACGATGAGACCTTCCTTCGCCCAGTTCTGCATGTCGGAAAGCTCCTTGACGCAGTACAGGTCGGTGGTGTCGCCGCCGGCGAGCATCGTGCTTGCCTTGACGTTGTAATCCTGAGAAGCGAGGTCAACCCACTCGATCTTCACATCGGGATTCGCCGCTTCATAGCCTTCCTTGATCGCGGTATAATACGGCGTGGTTCCGGTGTCCCAGCCGGCGACCTTCAGCGTCGTTTCGGCAAGCGCAGGCGCCATCGTGGCAACCATCATCGAAGCAAGCATTCCGGCAATCAGTTTTTTCATGGTTAGGGTCCTCCTTATTTGTTGGGTTCTGCTTGGGCGTCGCTATGTTAGCGGTAACACACACCGCATACCAACTTATCACGTTGGATTTCGTCACATTCGCGTCCGCTTTGTTGATTTCATTATACAGTTTGGTCATATTCGTGTCAAGTATTTTCAGCGTTTTTATTCAGAATTTTTTCAAGCCCTATTGTCATTTTTTCGTTTTTCTTTGTATTATCGTATTGTTATCGGTAACATCATTCCTATTGCTTTTTTATGTTTGCAAGCGTATAATATAGATAAGATGTTTTTCCTATTCTTTTTTCTCGGAGATAAATGTGCAGCCATGGATAAAAAGGTAACCATTTACGATATTGCGCGTGAAGCCGGCGTTTCAACCGCCACCGTCACCCGCGTGACCTCCGGCGATCCCCGCGTGAAGGCAAGCACGCGTGAAAAAGTCCAGCGTGTCATCGATGCTCACGCCTATACGCCCAGCGCAGCCGCACGCGACTTGGAAGGCGGCAGCTCAAAAACGCTTGCCATCGTTCTGCCGCAGATTCTCAACCCGTATTTTACGCGCATGTTTGACGCCGCCAACGCCGCAGCCGTGTCCAACGGATACACGCTGTGGCTGTTTCAGGCAGAAGATCACAAGCCTATCTCCCGCGAGCTGGTTGACGAACTGATTCGGCGTCGCTTTGCCGGAGCAGTCTTCGCCGGAAACATCTGGGGCAATGAGCGTTCCGGTCTGACGGAAGCCCTCGAGCGCCTGCGCCACCACATGCCCGTCGTCGCCATCTGCCCCCCTGCCACCCAGCTGGACTGCATCTGCATCCACAGCGACCTCGTCGGCTGTTCGCGCCTCCCCGTCCGCCATCTGCATACGCTCGGGCATCGACGCATCGCGTTTATCGGCGGATCCATGCAGTTTCATGATTACAGCAAGCGCGGCGAAAACTTTCTGGAAGAGTTGCGCGTGCTGGGGCTTCCGGATGATCCCGCCTATCATGTGGACTGCGGCTATGACGCAGAGAGCGGCGAACGCGCCGTGATCCGCATGCTTTCCGGTCTGCCGCGCAGCCATTGGCCCACCGCCATGATCGCCTTCAACGACCTGGTTGCCCTCGGCGCACTCAAGCAGCTCAAAAAGATGGGGCTTCGCGTTCCCGAGGATATGTCGCTCATCGGCTGCGACAATCAGTTCTTCTGCCCCTATACCGATCCGCCGCTCACTTCCGTCGAGCTTTATCCGGAAGAAATGGCGCAAAGTGCCATCCGCGAGCTGCTCTTTGCCCGCGATAACGCGCACCAATCCTTCTCCATGATGCGCGAAGCCTCGCTCATCGTCCGCGAAAGCTGCGGCGCAACGCTGGGCTATCGAAAACTGGGATGACGCTGCGCGGATCTCGAATTCATTTCGCTCAAATACCCAAGTCTTGCGTGCGCAGACATTTCCTTTCCGCTCCCTACATACAAAAAAGAGTGAACTCGATTGCCCTTTGAGGGAATCCGGTTCACTCTTTTTGATTCGTTTGAAATTGTATAAAACCGCCGGGATCATCAACGCTTTATCGTTTTGCCGGCGCCTCGGGTTTACTTCATCCAATACACATAGTTCTCTTTGCGCGGCTTTTCCGCCGGCATGTCGCCTTCCGGATAGCCGAGGATGCAGTGACCAATGCCTTCATAATCACCGACAATCCCCAAGCGTTCGAGCATCGCCCGTCCTTCCGGGCTTTCAAACTCTTCCTTCGCCCGATGAATCCAGCAGCTTCCCAAGCCCAGCGCGTGCGCCGCCAGCATCATATTGCCCATGACCAGACTGCCGTCGTATACATGCGTCGGCATACGTTTGTCCGCCAGAACGACCAGCACAACCGGAGCGCCGTAAAACGGATCCTTGTCCGCTCCCATGATTTCGGCGTTCATTCTCGAAAGCTGATCCCGCGTATCGCGGTCGGTAATCGCCAGAATGATGGGCGACTGACGGTTCATGCCCGTCGCGGCATAGGTTCCCGCCTGAACGACCTGCTCGATCAATTCCTGCGGCACAGGGTCGCTCTTGTAGCTGCGGACGCTTCTGCGTTCACGAATCGCCTTCAACACTTCATTGCTCATGGTCATTTCCTCCGTTTCTGTTTTGCTTTTCCTTCTGCATATCCAGAATATGGCTCTCATCGAGCGGCATATCGTCGCCGACGGCAGGCGCAAACGCAACATCTTCTGCGTGCTTCGGCGGAATCTCCGCCTTCGCCGTCACATCCTCGTTCTTGCAGACGACGCGCCAAAGCTCGATGAACCGCATGGCAGTCGTATGCACCTGCGACGGGTCGCGCAGGTTATGTTCAAGCAGCTTTTCGTGCGCATGGATGAATTCATCGCTGTCCTGCTCGAGCCGCTGCGCCACGCCGCGGGCGATGACCGAGCGATAGTCATGCAGATGTCCCCTGACACTCGCGTCCGCGTACGAAATGAACCGCGATGCCGTCACGCAGACATGCGGATTTCGATTCAGCAAATCCAGTTTATGTCCTTCGTGGGCACAATGAAAATAAAAGACCAGCTCATCCTTCCATTCATAGCCGAAATTGAGCGGCACGACATAGGGGAACGGCTCGTCAAACATTCCCAGATTGATCGTATCCATCTCATCGAGCATCGCGCAAATCGTCGCCTTGTCCGTCACCTGGCGCTTTTGCTGTCGCATGGCTTTCCCCCGTTCTTCGTTCGATCATAGGATGGCTCATTATAGCACGGCGGGCAGACCCCTGCAAGCCGTCGTTTTCCTTATCTCACGTTCAGGCTTTCAAAAACCTGCGCAATATCCTCATGCAGCACCAGCGATGCACGGGCATCCGCGGGCGTTTCATCCCGATTGATGACCACAAGACGCTTCCCGCGATAGTATTCGAGGCAGGACGCCGCCGGTTCCACCTGCAAACTCGTCCCCGCGACAATCAGCATATCGCAGTTGGAGATTTCGCGGCATGCTCCGGTCATGAAATACGGATCGGGCGGTTCGCCATAGAGCGTCACTTCCGGCCGAACAACATCGCCGCAATCCGGGCAATGCGGCACGCCCGGTGTATTCATGATGAAGCTCAGCGGAAAGCGTCTGCCGCAGCCCATGCAAAAGTTCTCGTAAATGCTTCCATGCAGTTCAAACACGTTCCGGCTGCCCGCCTGCTTGTGCAGCCCGTCGATATTTTGCGTAACAAGCGCCGTCAGCCTGCCCGCCTGCTCCATCTGCGCCAAACGCCTATGGACGATATTGGGCTTAGCCTCAGGATGCACCATGTGCTTTTTATAAAAATCATAGAAAATATCCGGATGCAGGCAGAAAAACGAGTGGCTGAGCAGCATTTCCGCCGTCAGACCGTCGTATTCGCGCGCGTACAGCCCATTTTCGCCGCGAAAATCGGGAATCCCGCTGGGCACAGAGACTCCTGCGCCGCCAAAAAAGACGACACGCCGCGCGCCGCGCAGCGCTTCGCTCAGTGCGTTCATGTTTTACCCCTTCTTCCGATTTCCGTTCTTTTGTTTTTC
>CAKUCW010000025.1 GCA_934643825.1 uncultured Clostridia bacterium
TTCCTTGTAATATCAAGAAAAATCAGGCTTGGTAAGTTATTAGATTATCCCAGCGGCTTCATCGTCGGGAACAGCAGAACGTCGCGAATGGACGCGGAATCCGTCAGCAGCATGACCAGACGATCCACGCCGAAGCCCAGACCACCGGTCGGCGGCATGCCGTATTCCAGTGCGCAGATGTAATCCTCGTCCACGTCCGCGTGCAGACCCTGCGCACGCTTGGCAGCCGCCTGAGACTCGAAACGCTTGCGCTGATCGATCGGGTCGTTCAGCTCGGAGAAGGCGTTGCCCAGCTCAGAGCAGTTCGCGAAGAACTCAAAGCGCTCGGTCATATCCGGCTCATCCTTCTTGCGCTTGGCAAGCGGGGAGATGGCAACCGGATAATCCGTGATGAACGTCGGCTGGATGAGGTTCTTCTCAACGAACTCGTCAAAGCACGCTTCCAGGCACTCGCCCTTGACCGCATTCGCCTCGACGTGAACGCCGCGGGCTTCGCACTCCTTGCGTGCCTGCTCGTCGTTTTCCCACGCATAGTAGTCGATGCCGGAATACTTCTTGACGGACTCCGCCATCGTCATGCGCGTCCACGGGCCTTCCATGTTGATTTCCTTGCCCTGATACTGAATCTTCAGCGTGCCGCAGACCTTCTGGGTCACATAGATATACATCTCTTCGACGAGATCCATGATCTCATGATAATCCGCATACGCCTGATACAGCTCGATCGAGGTGAATTCCGGGTTGTGGCGGGTATCCATGCCCTCGTTGCGGAAGATACGGCCGACTTCGTACACCTTGTCAAAGCCGCCGACGATCAGGCGCTTGAGGTACAGCTCGGTCTCGATGCGCAGATACATCGGGATATCCAGCGCGTTGTGATGCGTCACAAACGAGCGGGAGTTCGCGCCGATTTCGATCGTCTGAAGAACCGGCGTATCGACCTCCAGGAAGCCCTTTGCGTCGAGGAACTCACGCAACGCCTTGAGAATCTGGCTGCGCTTGATGAACGTGTCCTTGACCTCCGGATTGACAATGGTATCGATATAACGCTGACGATAGCGCATATCCTGGTCGCGCAGACCGTTCCACTTCTCCGGCAGCACGCGCAGAGACTTGCTCAGCAGCGTCAGGCTGTTGGCGTGAATGGACACCTCACCCGTCTTGGTGCGGAAGACAACGCCCTCGATGCCGAGGATATCGCCGATATCCATCGTCTTGAAATCGGCGTACACGTCCTCGCCAACATCTTCGCGGCGGACATACGCCTGAATCTGACCCTCGCCGTCCATCATGTGAACAAAGGAAGCCTTGCCCATGATGCGGCGGCTCATCATGCGTCCCGCGATGCGGACGGTTTTGCCTTCCAGCTCATCGAAATGATTCAGGATATCCGTAGAAGTATGGGTGCGGTCAAAGCGGGTGATGGTATAGGGATCGCGTCCCTCTTCGCAATACTTTGCCAGCTTCGCACGGCGAATCTGCTCCTGCTCACTGTACTGCGGCTTTTCAAACGTCAATTCTTCTGCCACGTTGGTTTCCTCTTTCTCCATCAATCCATGAAAAAATCTGTATTTTACAGCGCGATTTCGATAACCTTCAGGCGGCGTGCTCCGCCGGGGGTCTGCGCAGTAACGGTCTCGCCGACATGTGCGCCGATAAGCGCCGCGCCGACCGGGGACTCGTTGGAGAGCTTGCCGTTGACCGGATCGGACTCCGACGTGCCGACGATGGTATACACTTCTTCTTCCTCGTCCGGATCGTCCTGATCGATGAAGGTTACGCGGGAACCAAAGCCGACGGTATCGGTGCTGATCTTGCTCTCGTCCACGACGACGGCGTTCTCGATCATCGCCTTCAGCTCGGCAATACGCTGCTCCAGAACAGCCTGATCGTTCTTCGCCGCGTCATACTCGGCGTTCTCGCTCAAGTCGCCGTAGGAAATCGCAACCTTCAGCTGCTCGGCAACCTTCATTTTTTCAGTAGTCTCTTTGTATTCAAGCTCTTCCTTCATGCGCTGAAGACCTTCGCGGGTAACAACAACATGCTTGACGTCAGACATTACTCATCTCTCCTTTATTATCGCCGTGCTTCTGCACAGCAAACAAGCGCCCGGACGGATATTCTTCCGGGCATACTGCGATATTCTATAATTATACTCTCAGCCCCTGCTTTTGTCAATTCACCGATATGCAAAAAAGCGGGCTGAGCCCGCGTTCACTTTCGCCGAAGTCCACCACGCATCAAAGTCTGGCTCACGCGGGCGATTTTACGCGATTTCCTATACGTTAAAAATACAGGGCTGTACAGGAAAAAACGTTCAGACATTGACACCGGTTGACGGACTTGCTATAATACGTCCGGGTTTTGAGCCGCTTTCGAACGGCTTTCGATTTACCATTCACATAAATAATAAGGAAGTGCATCCCATGACCGCGTTCTCCGTTCGCCGTATCGCCTCTCCCGATGAAAAAGCGTCCATTGCCTCCGACATTCTTCTCGCCCTGCCGGATTGGTTCGGTCTGCCGGAAAGCACGCAGAATTATATCGACGGCAGTCGGGAAATGCCGTTCTTCGCGGTGATGGACGGCGACCGCGCCGTCGGCTTTGCCGCGCTCAGGGAAACCAGCCCCTGCGCAGGCGAGATCTTCGTGATGGGCGTCCTTCCTGCGTATCATCGCCGCGGTATTGGAAGGCTGCTCGTCGATGCCATTCGTGCGGAGGCCCTTGCGCACGGCTATGCGCTCCTGCAAGTCAAAACCGTAGAAGTCGGTCATTACGACGAATACGACCGAACAAACGCATTTTATCAGCGCATGGGCTTTCTGCCGCTGGAATGTCTGCCGACGCTTTGGGATGAATGGAATCCCTGCCAGCTCTACGTTCTTCCGCTCAAGCCCTGAGCCGCCTTTGGGTTATTCTTCTATGGTATATGAAGGGCTATTCTCCCCTTGCCGGAAGAGAATAGCCCTTTGTCTATATTCCGTCCTCCCGAAAGGGAGGCTTTTTTGTTAGAGTCAACTCATTTTGTCAAGCAGAGGTTCTCATCAAATTCCTTTTCCAAAAGAACCGTGCCACTGTCCCGATCCAGCACCGTCACTTTGACGCCCGATTCGCTCACTTTGCCGACTTCTTCCAAAATCACGCCTGTCCCTCGGTTCACGGTAAGGCGATAACTCTGTCCGTTTTCCGCCGCTTCCTCCAGCCGCTCCAGCGGAAACAGGCTGTTTGACCACTTGGAGAACAGATCCTCCTCAAAGATGTGTTCCCTTGCGATATTCTGCATCAGCGTCATCTGCTTTTCGCTTTCAAAGAGTGCAGAACCCGCACCGATGTCCACCTCAACGGAAAAATCGTCGTCATGCAGCAGCATCAGCACGCATTCGATATCAGCTTGCGCCCACATATCCGCGAGCTTTTTTTCGCGGTAGGCCTGCGCGTCCGTTTCCCACGCGGCGTATTTTTCTTCTCCCCGATGGTCGGCAATATCGTAATGTTCGGAAATGTATCTGCCCAGATAGTCCGAAACCTTCTTCGCGCCGGACGGGTTCAGATGTTCGTGCGCATCAAAGCAGTCCGTCGCATAATCCGCCACCTGATCCATGCTGACAAAGTCGATATAATCCACGCCGTATTCCTCGGCGATAGAGTAGACCGCGTTGGCGTCCATCTGCTGTTCCTCGTCCGCGGGATAGGGCAGATGCACCAGCAGAACGTCGATTCCCCTTTTCTGACAATCCTCGATGATCCTGCGCAGATAGATAAAGCCCCATTGTCCGTTTTCCTCCGTCACCCTGTCTTCGTCGATCAGGTCGTAATCCTGTGTATCCGCAACGGCAATGACGCTCTTCGCGCCTTTTTCCCGATTGTATATCGGATGGAAATCCTCGCTCGTCAATTCGCTCCAGCGGGAATGATATTTGCCGAGCGTAAACAGGTATTCCCACTTCATATCGGCATAAGCAACGCCGCTGTCATCCACCGCGTAGGGATCGTCCATCAGGTCGTCAAGCGCGGCGATTTTTGTCCGGCTGATAGGGTAGCAGTCAAACGCCGTATGCACGTCGCTGCTGTTGCCCGAGAGCTTGTAGGTTTTGCTCGTCCCCTGAACATCCAGCACAACGAGCTTCGGCTCGGCGTAATCCAGCGCGTTTTGAAGCGCCCAATAGCTGATGGGCAGCGTGTTGCCGTAGCTGGCGATGTTGTAGCCCGTTATGCCGTATTTTTCCCACATCTCCATCGGAAAAACGCCGGTGTTCATGATGCTGTCGCCGAGGAACAGCACATCGTATTCCGCCGCACGATCAAGAAACGGCTTCATCTTTTCGATGCTCTCCTTGCGCTCGACCAGCTTGCTGACGCCCGCCACCATGCCCAGCGTCAGCGCACAGAATAGCATCGCCTTGAGGAAACCGCCTATCTTCTTTTTCATGGTCAAGCCTCCTCAAAAATTAAAGTAAATGAAGCTCGCTTCGCTGAAGCCGCTTCCCCAAACGCCCATCAGCAGCACCGCCAGCACACCCGTCATCAGGATTGCCCAGCGAATCGGCAGGGCACGCGCCGCCAGCCAGCCGCGGACGTCCTTCCCGTTTTCCTCCGCAAGGGAAACGGCAAACAGCAGCAGTGTGCCTGCCGCCAGCACGCGGGCATCCACCGCGCTCACGCCGAGCTTTTGCAGCGTTTCCATGCTCAGCTGAGCCATCTTCGGTCGGCTCACCACCGTTCCAAGCATTTCAAAGGCATCGGCGGCATGGGCGCAGCGGTCAAAGAACCAGCCGATGTTGACAATGACAAACGTCCGCAGAATGCGAAAAACGTGAAAGCCCTTCGACGCCGTCAGCCGCGGCAGGCTTTCGTTCATCCGCTTGTACGTCGGCTCCATCAGCGCGGTAAACGCGAGAATCACGCCGTTATACAAGCCCCAGAGGATATAGTTGCTCGTCGCGCCGTGCCATACGCCGACCAGCAGGAACACGAGCAGATTGCCCAGTGCCGCGGGAAGCGCACGCGCAAACGACGCGCCGAAAACCTTCTTGGCGCCCTTGGAGAGCCGCGCCACCGGCTTGCACAGCGCAAACGGATAGAACATATAGTCGCGCATCCATGCACCCAGACTGATGTGCCATCGCCGCCAGAAATCGCCCAGCGATACGGCAAAATACGGACGTTTGAAATTTTCTGCCAGACGGATGCCGAACAGTTCCGCAATGCCGGCGACCAAGTCGATGCCGCCCGAAAAATCGCAGTATTGCTGCAGGGAATACGCCAGCACGCCCAGCACCGTCACCGCGCCGCCCCATTCGCCCGCGTTTTCCGAAAACACGGCGGAAACCAGCGGAAGCGCACGGTCTGCGATCACCATCTTTTTAAACAGACCCCAGAGCATCAGCAGGGCGCTTTTTTCGACGTTGACCGGCGCACCGCCCGCTTCAAACTGCTCCTTCATCCGGTCATAGCGTCCGATCGGTCCCTGAATCAGCTGCGGGAAGAACGAAACGAACAGCGCGAACCGTGCCGGATTCCTTTCCGGCGCATATTTGCCGTTGTATACATCCAGCAGATAGCCCATGGACTGGAACGTGTAGAAGCTGATGCCCAGCGGCAGGAGCAGCCCCAGCGGTTCACGTCCAAACCAGCCGCGCACATCGTCCGTGTATTTTAACACGGCAAGCAAACCAAAGTTCAGCAGCAGCGTGCCGAGCATCCATGCACGCTGTTTCGCCTTCGCTTCGGCTTTGAGCTTTTTCTTTTCATCGGGCGAAAGCGATGCCTTCCCCTCGCGCAGGCGCACGCGGCTCGCTTCCCCGATCTTCCCGATGACGCGTGCGCTGAGCCACGTTGTCAGCGTCGTCGTCAGGATGAACGGAAGCCCCAGCATACTGCGCGACGCATAAAAGCCATAGCTGACCGCCAGCAGCACCACCCAGCGAAACCGCGCCGGGCAGACATGATAAACCGCCGCGCAGGCAAAGCCGTAGGCGGCGAGCAAAAATAAGGTCATCTTTTTTCTCCGAATCAGGGCAGCCTTTGAGGCATTGCCCCACCCTCCGCGTCATGCTCGGCTCGGCAAGCCATGACGCCCTGTCCGTGTTTCAGTCTTCCCCAAGTATTTTCCGAATTTCTTCTTCCAGCATCTGCACCGACTTTTTCGGCGGCGTACTGTTGCAAAAGCGCATATGCGCGGCTTTTTGATACAGCGCCTCCCGCTGAGCGTAGAGCGTGCGCATGCGCTCTTCCTTGTTCCCCGCAAGGTTCGGGCGCGTATCCTGCCGAACATCGGCGATAATCTCCTCCAGCGGACGGCAGAGCCAGACGACAAGCCCCTTTTCCCGCATCGCCGCTATGTTTTCTTCCCGCGTGACGATGCCGCCGCCGGTTGCAATCACGGCGTTGTCCGTGCAAAGCGCGTCAAGGAGCGCCGCCGTCTCATATTTTCTGAACCCCGCGTCGCCCTCCGCGGCAAAGATATCGGGAATGCTCCTTCCCTCGCGCCGCTCGATCTCCCCATCCAGATCAATAAACGCCCTGCCCAGCCGCTTGGCAAGCATCTGCCCCAGCGTGCTTTTGCCGCATCCCATCATGCCGATGAGCAGAATCGGCTTAACCATGCGTCCGTTCCTCCGCCGCCTGATAGACGCCCAGCAGCCGGCAGTTCTCGCAGTCGCTTTGCAGCGACCCCATCAGCACGCCGAGGTGGTCATCGCGCAGATTGCCCGTCAGATCGACATAGAAGCAGTACTCCCAGTTCGAGTCATGCAGCGGGCGGGACTCGATGTGCGTCATGTTCATGCCCATCGACACAAAGCTGGACAGCGCACGCATCAGTGTGCCGCGCTCATGGCGCAGCGTAAAGGTGACGGTCGCCTTATCCGGGACGCCGATCGGCGTCGGCGACGCGCTGACGATGACAAAGCGGGTGTGGTTGCCGCCGAATGTATGAATATCCGGCGCGAGAATCTCCAGCCCATAGTGCTTCGCCGCCAGCCGGGATGCGATTGCCGCGCAGTGCTTGTCGCCCATCTGCGCAACGTGTTTCGCGGCGATGGCGGTGTTGAAATACGGCGTCTTCACCCATTCGGGATGCTCACCCAAAAACGCGGGACACTGCGCAAAGCCCTGTTCATGGCTGAATACCGTCTGAATATCTTCGATCTTCGCGCCCGGCACACCCAGCAGGCAGTGTTCCACCCGCACGAGCTGTTCGCCGACGATATGGCAGGCATACTTGCCCAGCAGATCGTATACGTCATTGATCGAGCCGGAGGAAGAATTCTCGACCGGCACGACGCCGTAACGCGCTTTGCCATCCGCCACCGCGAGAAAGACCTCTTCAAACGTCTTGTAGCTCACCCGTTCGCAGTCCTCGCCGAAGAAGCCGACAACCGCGCTCTCGCTGAACGCCCCCGGCACGCCGCTGTACGCGATGAGTCGGGTTTCCGTCTGCGCTTCCAGATAGCGCCGCTGCTCCTCGCGGGACAGGCGCATGATCTCCCCAAAAAGGCTCATCACGCTCTGCGCCAGTTCGGGCGATGTTGCCTGATGCGCACGGGAACGCAGCACGGCATCCTCCCGCGCAGGGTTGAGAATATCCATATAATGCGCCTGCTTATACAGCGCGATGTCATGGCTGACATTCATTCTTCTTTCGAAGAGCTTCACAATCTCAGCGTCGATCTCGTCGATCTCTTTTCGGCAATCTTCCAAATCTCTCATGGCTTTACTCCTTCGTTTTTGGGAGAGGGAACGATGGGGCTGCCGCCCCAAACCCCGCCTGAGGGACCCGTCCCTCAGACTCCCTTCTCCGCTTCGCGCATTCTTTCAATCGTCTGCACGCCTGACTGCATGCAGTCAGGCACATGTGGGAAATCCAAGAACCTCAGGTTCTTGGTGGGGTTTGGGGCAAAGCCCCAACCGTCCCCTCAACCGTCCCCATCGCCTTCTGCGCCGCGTCATCCATCATCAGTTCGCACAGCGCAATCGCCAAAATGCTCTCCACAACGACGACCGCTCGGGGAACAATGCAGGGGTCGTGCCTGCCTGCAATCGTCAGCTGTGTGTTTTCCCGTCTGCCAACGTCTATCGTCTGCTGCTCCTGCGCGATCGACGGCGTCGGCTTCACGGCGACGCGGAATACGACGGGCATGCCGTTTGTGATGCCGCCCGTCACGCCGCCGTTGTGATTGCTCGTGCAGACGATTTGCCCGTCCCGCATGCGCATCGGGTCGTTTGCCTGACTGCCGCGCATGCCCGCCAGCAGCCTGCCGTCGCCAAACTCAACCGCCTTGACCGCCGGAATGGAAAACGCCAGCTGACTAACGACGCTCTCCACCGAACCGAAGAACGGCGAACCGATTCCCGCCGGCACGCCGACCGCCGCGCATTCGATCACCCCGCCTACGCTGTCCAGCGCTTCCCGCGCCAGCGCGACGGCGCGGCGCATGTCCTCTTCTTTTTCGGGGCAGAGCAGCGGAAAACGCGAACCCGCCAGCCGGTCAAGCGTCTGCGCGTCCACGTTCACCGGATCAAGCGGCTCATCGTTCACGTCCGCAATCGACGCGATGTGTGCGCCGATGGTCACGCCCTTTTCTTTGAGCAGGTTGCGGGCGACGCTTCCCGCAAAGACGAGCGGCGCGGTCAGCCGTCCGGAAAAATGCCCGCCGCCTCTGGGGTCGTTGTATCCGCCGTATTTCACATACCCCGCGTAATCCGCATGACCGGGGCGCATGCTCGCCGCGATGTTCCGGTAATCGCCCGAGCGCGTGTTCGTGTTTTCGATCATCGCGCACAGCGGTGCGCCCGTTGCGCGTCCGTTGCGCACGCCGGAGAGTATGCGAACGGCGTCGGCTTCCTTTCTCGCGGTCGCGGTCGGGTCGTTGCCCGGTGCGCGACGCGCCATCTGCCGTGCGATGGATTCCTCATCTATCGCCGCGCCTGCGGGTAAGCCGTCGATGACGATGCCGATTGCCGCGCCGTGGGATTCGCCGAAAATCGTCAGCTTGAAATGTTCGCCAAAGTTCGCCCTCATCGTGCCTGCCCTCCCAGCGATGCAAATTCATTCCAGAATGCCGGCGCGGATTTCGCCGTCGCCTCCGCGTCCGTCAACGTCAGCTCCCCGTCCGCGATTGCCGAGGCGACGGCCATCGCCATCACGATGCGGTGATCGTTGCAGCCGTCGATTCTCGCCGCGCACAGCCGCTTTCCGCCGTGAATCAGCAAACCGTCCTCCGTTTCGCGAATGCACGCACCCGCCGCGGACAGCGCCGCGCACATCGCGCTGAGCCTGTCGCTTTCCTTGATGCGCAGACGCGCCGCGCCGCTGATGCGGCTCTCGCCCTCTGCCGCCGTCATCGCCACAGCCAGAGCCAGAACGACGTCGGGAATCTGCGAGCAATCCGCGTGAAGCCCATGCAGTTTCGATGCGCGGGCGACCAGCTCATCGCCCTCCCACCGGATGTCTGCGCCCATGTCGCGCAGAATGCCGACCAGTGCGCGGTCGCCCTGTGCGCTGTTTGGGTCAAGCCCCGTCAGGCGAATCTCTCCCCGCCCAATCGCGCCCGCGACCAGATAAAACGCCGCGTGGCTCCAGTCGCCGCCGATGTGCATCGTGCCGGGCGATGCCGCCCGCTGTCCGCCGGGAATCAGCAGGCTTTGCCCCTTCTCGTCCCATTCGCTGACCACATGATAATGCGCCTGTATGCGCCGCGTCAATTCGACATAGGCACGTGATTCCAGCGGGGTCGTGATTTCCAGCACGCTGTCCCCCGCCAGCCGCGGCAGGGCAAGCAGCATGCCCGTAATAAACTGGCTGCTGACGTCGCCGGGCATGCTGTATCGCCCGCTTTCAAGCAGCCCATCCACCGTCAGGCTGTCGCCCTCGTGCCGCCAGAGGATGCCCCGTGCCTTGAACATGTCCTCATAGACGGACAACGGACGCTGCATCAGCCTGCCGCGCCCTTCAAAGCGCACCGCGCCCCGCCCATCCAGCGCCAGCGGGATAAAAAAGCGCAGCGTCGAGCCGGATTCGCCGCAGTCCAGCACCCGCAGCGTCCTGTTTTCAGCCATGCCGCCGCCGTGAATCTCGGCGCGGACAAAGCCTTCCGTATCGGTCGGGGCGATTGCCGCGCCATCCGTCAACCCGAGCGCTTCCGCGCAGGAGAGCGTCGCGGAAATATCCTGCGAAAGCTGAAGCGGCTCAAGCAGCGTTTTCCCCTGCGCCATCGCCGCCATCATCACCGCACGATGGGACGCGGATTTGCTGGGCAGCATCCGCAGTGTTCCGCTTAAAAAGCCCGGACTGACGATTTTTTCCATGACGAACCTCCTTACAGCATCTGCGCCAGCTTTTCGCTGTCCACCGGCATGCCTGTGCATGCGCCGATTTCGGTCAGCAAAACGACGTTGACCTTGCTGCCCTCCGCCTTCTTATCCAGTGCCATGGTCGCGGCAAGCTGCTCACGCGAAAGCCCTTGCGGCTCCTTCGTCGGCAGACCGTAAGCCAAAAGCACGCGCTCGATGCGCTCATGCGTTCCCGCCGGCGTCACGCCGAGTGCTTCGCCCCATTTCGCTGCGGCAACCATGCCGATGCAGACCGCCTCGCCATGCAGCAGCACGCCGTAACCCATGCCGTTTTCCAGCGCGTGCGCCAGCGTATGCCCATAGTTGAGCTGCATGCGGACGCCGTGGTCGTGCGGATCCTCTTGCACATACCGCGCCTTGATTTCACAGCAGCGGGCGACGATTTGGTCAAGCTCCGGCATCAGCGCCTCGCGGCTCCCCAGCGACTCTATGCGCTCAAAAAGCGCCGCGTCGGCGATGCAGCCATACTTGATGACCTCGCCCAAGCCCGCGCCGATCTGACGCGCATCGAGCGTTTTCAGCGTATCGCAGTCAATCAGCACCCGTTCCGGCTGATAAAACGCGCCGAGCAGGTTCTTCCCCCGCGGATGGTTGACTGCCACCTTGCCGCCGACGGAGGAATCCACCTGCGCCAGCAGCGTCGTCGGCATCTGAATCAAATGAACGCCGCGCAGATAGGTGCACGCCGCATAGCCCGTCAGATCGCCGACCACGCCGCCGCCCAGCGCAATCACATAGTCCTTTCGGGTCAGATGCGCATCCAAAAACGCGTCATACAGCCGCTCAAGCTGCGCCATGCACTTGGTCGTTTCGCCCGCGGGCAGGACAAACAGGCTGACCTGTGCCCCCGCCAGCTCAAGCTGACCCCTGAGCGCATCGGCATACAGCGGCGCGACGTTTTCATCCGTCACGATCATCGCCCGCCTGCCCGCGCACATGGCAAGCAGCGGCGCGGCATGGCTGAGCAGTCCGTGCCCGATATGGATTTCATAGCGTTCCGCCTGTTCCGGCGCAGTCACGTTCACAATCGGCATATTCTTCACCTTACTTAAACAGCGGTTTCTGGCTCGCGTCCAGCCCGCGCAGGGTATCAAACTTCTTCTTGCGGTCGCTGGAAACCGTCAGCCGCTCAAGCAGCGCGGCGCGGTCGTCGCCGTGCAAAAGCCCGCTGTATTCCGTCAGCTTGCCGATAAGTTCATCGGTCAGTTCCGCCAGCGTCTCCTTGTTTGCCCAAAACAGCTCGCACCAGAGTTTGGGATCGAGCGCCGCCACACGCGTTGCGCCCCGGAACGAACCGCCCTCAAATCCATAGCTGTCAAACAGCAGATGCTGGTCGCAAAGCGCCAGTGCCATGACATGCATCAGCTGGCTCGTATAAGCGATGCGCTCGTCGTGCGCGTCCGGATCGGAGAAGACGACGTCCGCGCAGCCCATGAACGTCACCAGCTGCTCAAGCAGGTGGATGCTCTCCTGCGGCACGCTGTCATCCGGCGTCAGGATGTAATGCGCACCGCGGAAGAGGTCGCCCGTCGCGTGAACAAAGCCGCCGCGTTCCCGTCCCGCCATGGGATGACCGCCGAGATAGATGAACTTCCTGTCCGCGATTTCCGCGACAGCTTCCCGAAGCGGACGCTTCACGCCGCATACATCGGTCAGCAGCGCACCGGGCTTGATTCTGCCCGCCTGTTTGCGGATAAAATCCGCCGCCGCTTCCGGATGCAGACAAAGCACGACGATATCCATATCCTCGATGGGCGCATCATCCGAGCGCGACCATGCCGCACGAACGACGCCGCGCCCGAGTGCTTCCAGCCGCGTCGGTTCGTCGCCGTCCACCGCGTAGCGCTCCAGATTGGGGTAGCCTTCCAGCGCCAGCGCCATGCTGCCGCCGATCAATCCCAAGCCGATAAACATGATTTTCATGATGGAATCCTCCCTTAAAGACATCTTTCAACAATGGGCGCAAGTGCGCTGATTTTGCCGACGAGCTGGGCGTATTGATCCGGCGTCAGGCTCTGTGCGCCGTCGCAGAGCGCCTTGGGCGGATTGTTATGCACCTCGATGATCAAGCCGTCCGCGCCTGCCGCAATCGCCGCCAGCGACATGCGCTCCACCATCCAGCTCAAGCCGGTCGCGTGGGACGGATCGACGATTACCGGCAGATGGCTCAGCCGCTTGACCGCCTGAACCGCCGACAAATCGAGCGTGTTGCGCGTATAGGTTTCAAACGTGCGGATGCCGCGTTCGCAGAGGATGACGTTCGGATTGCCCGCCGCCATGATGTATTCCGCGCTCATCAGCCACTCGCTGATGGTTGCGGAAAGTCCGCGCTTGAGCAGGATCGGTTTGCGGGTCTGCCCCAGCTCGGTCAGCAAATCGAAGTTCTGCATGTTGCGTGCGCCGACCTGAATCACGTCTACGCGCCGGTCGAATTCCTCCACCAGCTTGGGACTCATGATCTCCGTGCAGATCGGCATGCCGGTCAGCTCTTTCGCCTGTTCGAGCAGCGCCAGACCTTCCAGCTTCAGCCCCTGAAACGCATAAGGCGATGTGCGCGGCTTATACGCGCCGCCGCGCAGGATGTTCGCCCCGCTTGCGCGAACCTTCAGCGCGGTATCCGTGATCTGGTCGTAGTTTTCTACCGAGCAGGGACCCGCGAAAAACGCCAGCTTGCGCCCGCCGACCTTCACGCCGCCGCAATCGATCACGCTGTCCGTCGGATGGAATTTGCGGTTCGCCTTCTTGAACGGTTCGGATACCGGCATCACGCGCTCAACGCCCGGCTGAATCAGAAAATCATGCGGGTCGAGCTTGGCGACGTCGCCCAGCACGCCCAGCACCGTGCAGTCCACGCCGGCGTTGCGCTGCACCTGCATGCCCTGCTTGCCCAGCGAATCGCAAAGTGTTCCAATCTGTTCCTCAGTTGCCTGCGGTTTCATAATGATAATCATGGCAAAATTCCTCGCTTTCCTGACATGGTTCGTTTTTCCTCGCAGGGCGAAAGCCGATGATGATATAGAAAAAGGCTCCCGCCTTGTGTGGCAGGAGCCTGATCTACACGTATCAGACCAGCGGCAGGACACGCCCGACACTTTCCCTTGCACGCACGACAGCAAGACTATCACCCATATAGGTATAGCCGCTAAATCGCACGAAAGAGAAATTCGTCATGGCTCTGTTCCTCCGATAGTTTAGACTCAGTATATCATGACGAACGCACGATTTCAAGGGGCATGCGCGGATTTCACCGATTCCCCGATTCAGAAAAAGGTTTTTCACGGGTCATGGCACATATTTCGGAAAATTTGCAAAGCTGCGTTGGGCTGCCGCCCAAACCCGCTTGGGGATTTCATCCCCAAACCCCATCTCCGCTTCGCGGCGGTTTAAAGCCGCTTATCCTCCATGTATCGCAAAGCGATACATGAAGAAAAAGGGGGCAGGGAGCAACGCTCCCTTCTGAGTTTGAGATTGAGATTGAAGTCACGCGCCCACTGTGCGCGATTCAACAGTCAGCAGAAAAGCTCCATGCCCGTTCTTCGCTCAAATCTTTTTCAGCAGCTTTTTCGCGTCCTCTTTCGCCGCCAGCGCCAGCAGATGTTCGTCGCCGGCGAAGACGTAGTCCGCGCCGGGGAGCGGCTTCAAATGGCCGCCCGCTTTGACGGCGAGGATATTGATGTGGTATTTGTTTCGCACGTCCACATCGCGCACACTGCGTCCGACCCAGCTCTCAAGCGGCGGAATCTCGTAGATGGAGTATTCGTCCGTCAGCTCGATATAGTCAAATACATTCTGTGCGCTCAGGCGGGTCGCAAGGCGCTCCGCGCTGTCGCGCTCGGGATAGACGACCTCGTCCGCGCCGTTGCGTAAAAGCAGTTTGGCGTGGATGTCCCGCGACGCCTTCGCGATGATATGCGCCGCGCCCATATCCTTGAGCATGGATGTGATGAGCAGGCTGCTGGCAAAATCCGAGCCGATGCAGACAAAGCAGATGTCAAAGTTCTGTACGCCGAGCGCACGGAGTGCGTTTTCGTCCGTGCAGTCCGCAATCTGTGCGCTGGTCACGTTATCGGCAAGTGCACTGACCGCCGCCTCGTCACGATCCACAATCATGACCTCGTTGTTCAGGCTCATGAATTTCTGGCACAGGTGACGCCCGAAGCGCCCCAGACCGATAATCAAAATGGACTTCATTGCAAACTCCTTTTTTGGGGCTTTGCCCCAAACCCCACCAAGAACCTGAGGTTCTTGGATTTCCCACTACGCTATCGCTGCGCGATAGCTGATGAGGAAACTGTTACATGACTTTAAACCGCCGCGAGGCGAAGATGGGGTCTGGGGACTGGTCCCCAGGCGGGGTATGGGGTGGCAACCCCATCGTAACCCCAACCGAACCCCAAGCGCGAAGCGCAATCAACTATGAATCAGTGAGCGAAGCGTCCCCTGATTCCACTCCCGTTTGTTTAAACCGCCGCGAAGCGGAGATGGGGTTTGGGGATGAAATCCCCAAGCGGGGCATGGGGTGGCAACCCCAACCGAACCCCAAGCGCGAAGCGCAACCCAAGATGAATCAGGGAGCGAAGCGATACCTGATTCCGCTAACGCCGCATCCACTCGCTCCAACGTCCCCCATCTTCCAAACGCCTCCAGCCAAACGCATCATCCGATAATCACCTTGTCCGTCGGATACTGCACCGGTGCGGGCGGCTTCCTGCGGGTCAGCAAAATGATGAACGTCATGCTGCCCAGCCTGCCGGCATACATCAGCAGAATGATGACAATGCGCGAGAATGTGTTCAAATCGCGTGTAATGCCCGTCGTCAAGCCGACCGTGTCAATGGCGGAAAAGACCTCAATCAGCACCTGCTGAAGGGTGAACTCCGGCTGAACGGCACAGATGGCGAGCGTCGCCAGCATGCCCATCGTAAAATATACCACGACGATCGAGCAGGCGCGGCGAAGCAGATCGTTTTCGATGCGCCTGCCGAAGATGTGCACATTCTCCTCGCCCTTGAGTATGGACGCCGCCGTCAGCAGCACGAGCAGGATGGTCGTCGTCTTTGCACCGCCCGCCGTCGAGCCGGAGTTGCCGCCCGTCATCATCAGAATCAGCGTCATCAAACCGCCTGCCGGACTGAGTTCTCCGGTCGGCACGGTGTCAAAGCCCGCCGTTCTTGGCGTGACCGCGGAAAAAGCGCTTGCCCAAATGCGCGTGCCCAGCGGCAGCCCCGCCATAGAAGCGTTCTTTTCCGTAAAGAAGAAGAACAGGCTCGGCACAACCACCAGCACCGCCGCCAGCATCAAAGCCACGCGGGTATGCAGGCGCAGCTTCTTCCAATGCAGGCGGTTTTTGAACAGGTCTTCCCAAACGAAGAAGCCCAGCCCGCCAAGCAGAATCAGCATGATGACAACCCCGTTGACAAACGGATCGCCGACAAAGGATTCCAGCGACGTAAACGCTCCCGATATCGGTCCCATCAGGTCAAAGCCCGCGTTGCAGAATGCGGAAATCGAATGAAACACGCCGTACCAGATGCCCTTCGCCCAGCCGAGCATCGGCACAAACCGAAAGCTCAGCAGCACCGCGCCGCAGCCCTCGACGACCGCCGTTCCCCGCATCGCAAAGCGCACCAGACGAACGATGCCGCCGACCTGAAACGACGCGACACTCTCCTGAAGCAGCGTCCGTTGACGCAGACCGATCCTCTTGCCCAGTGCCATGGAAACCAGCGCCATCAGCGTCATCACGCCCAAGCCGCCGATTTGAATCGCCACAATCAGCACGACCTGTCCGAAGAGCGACCAATGCGTTCCGGTGTCCACCAGGGCCTGACCCGTCACGCAGACCGCGCTCGTCGCCGTAAACAGCGAGGTCAGCAGCGGCGTAGACTGCCTGTTCTGCGCGGAGATGGGCAGCATCAGCAGCAGCGTCGCCATCAGAATCAGGAGCAGAAACCCGACTGCGATTATCGCCGACGGACTGAGCTTCACGTCCTTCTTCATTTTTTTATTCATCCAAGTATCCTCCAAAGAGGCTTTCATGATACTATGATGCGCGTTTTTTGTCAACGACACACACATAAATATCCTATACAGGAACACGCCGACGCCGCCTTATTTTGCAGCGCGATACGCCTTAATGCGCTCTTTCCACAGCTCCATCCATCCACGCGGAAAAAGATAGCTGATCGCCCACGCGACAAGCACGCCGATGGTCGTATCCAAAATGCGGTTGAGCGCATAGCTGATGTAGGTAGCCACCGGCGTATTGAACAGCAGAATGCACAGCACAACGCCGCCGGGCTGCACGCCGCCGACCCAGAACATCTGGCAAAGCACGATCAAAATGACCGTTCCGATGAACGTCAGCGGAACCAGCCACAGCGTGTATTTTCCGGTCGGCTCTATGAACAGATACAGACGGAAAAGCACCATGCCCAGCAGACCGCCGATCAGCGTGCCGAACAGACGATTTCCGCCGTTCTTGCGGGAGTCCTCCATATCCGAGCCCATGCCGAAGATGGCGCCGATGCAGGCAAACGCCGGACTGCGGTCAAAAAAGTAATAGATGAACGCGCAGAAAGCCGCCGCCAATGCGGTCTTGACGTTGCGCATCCCCACGCCGGGGATTTTGACGGATTTCAAAGACATGTTCTTCCTCCTGAATCATTTGTTGAAACTGCCGTAAAGCGAAGAAGGGAGCTTGCGAGACTCAGTCCCTCAGGCGCCCCCAATTTAGGTTAGATTCTCGATTTTCAGAGCAAAAACTGGCATCGCATCGCGGCAGCTTGAACCCTTGCTTTTAAAGCGTACAAAAAAGAGTCTGCGCAAATCGCGCAAACTCAAATATTATATCACGAAAAGTTCTCTCTGTGTAGCGGCAAACATCACGATTTTATCCTCGCCTTTACGTTCGCTGCAACCCATAAAACACTGAAGTCGGTTTTCCATCCGTCAGGAACACGCTTTTCAGCATCAAACCATTTTCTTACGGGGTCAGCCCCATCTCGGCATAGGCTTTATCAATGACTTCGTTCCACGCCGAAACGACTTCCGGACGTTCCGGTGCGCCGCACGTCGCGCAGGGCGTCAGCTCGGTATACGGATAGCGGCTCAAATCGCCATAGGTGATG
The DNA here is from genome assembly GCA_934643825.1 of uncultured Clostridia bacterium. GTDB lineage: Bacteria > Bacillota > Clostridia > Christensenellales > Aristaeellaceae > Ventricola. Next base: position 17,484 of record CAKUCW010000025.1, read on the forward strand.
CCCGTCAGCGGCAGATACGCGCTCTTGACGCTCGAGCAGCGTGCCGTCGTGTGATACTTCTTGCCGCCCGTGGGATTGTAATACATCGGCGTGGACGCATCCGTTTCGGTGAGCTTGCGTCCGTCATCATCCCAGATGATAATCTTGACGTTCTTCTCGCCGCGCAGGTTATTCCACAGCCACGAATGATTATATCCGTCCGCGTTGGCTTTGCGCTGCACGCGCACACAGCCATGCGATGCGCGGCGTCCCAGTGCGCTTTCGCAGATATCATAGTTCGCGTTGCCGATGGGATTTCCGCTCGCATCCATGCCGCCGGAGTAAATCGCGGGAACCATGTGCATCAGGTCGCCGCCGTTAAAGCGAATCGCCTGATCGCAGTAGAGATTGCCCGACCAGAACCCGCCCGTCCAGCTGCAAAGCAGGAACTCGCCGGATGCCGTTTCGTTATAATCCTCGTTGCTTCCGCCGGTCGTTCCCGTCGAGCAGAGCAGCGTCGTCAGCAGCTTTCCCTCCTTATAGAGATACAGCCGCTGGGTCATCTTATCGACGATGATGCCGTATGTCTGGTTCGGCGTGACCGTGCGCAGACGGCTGGATTTGACCCAGCCCTGTTCCAGCTCATCGCAGTCGTTATAGGCTTCGATTTTCGTCCAGCCGTCCTGTTCTTCCAGCACCTTGACCGCAACCGACGCGCCATAAAAAAAGCCGCGATTGGCTTCGGTCGTCTTTCGCTTGCCGTCCGGAGCATCGGAAAGATAGATCTTCTCCTTCTGATCCGTGCCCAGAACGGTGATGTCCGCCGTCAATCGCGCCCACGCCGCCGCCTCATCCGCGGGATCAAACTCCCCGAACCACGACGATGTGATGGCGTCCTTCGCCGCTTGCAGATTCTCCTGAACCTTCGCCTCCGCCGCTTCCTGAGCGCGGGCGGCGGCGTCCTCGCGTCGCTCGGTCAGCTGCTGCTGCATGGCGCACTGGGTTTCCCAATCCGCCGTGCCGGTCTGTTCCAATCCGCTGGCTTTCTGAAATTTTTTGATGGCTTCAACCGTCGCCTTGCCGAGCTTTCCGGCGCAGTCGCCATCGTAATATCCGAGTTCCTTCAGATTCTTTTGCAGACCGATGACCTGCGAACCGGATGCGCCCATGCCCATTTCCCAGCCGACCAGCCCTTCCCGCAGGACGCCGTAGCCGCGGATGGAATCGTCATCCAGCCGATAGGTATACCGCTGCACGACGGAGGGCGTCGGGCCGAGAATATGGTTGTTGCCCTCGATGGTATGCACCCAATATGTGCCGTCGCCGTCCTGCGTCACGAACTCGACAATGCCGACATGGTCAAGGCGGTTATACTTATACCATTCGATATAGATGAGGTCGCCCGGCTGCGGGATATACGGGCGGTCTGCCACCGCCACGCCGTCACTGAGGTAAAACTGCCCTTCTTCGCCGCGCAGTCCGCCGCCGACGGTCACATAACGTCCGCGTTCCTTATACCACATCGAGCCGCCCTCGCAGCTCGTTTGCAGCGGATAATCCGTGCCGAGCATCGAAACGCCGTAATACTCGTCAGCGAAATTCACGCACCAGGACACGAACTCCGAACACCACTCGCCATAGGCACTTCCGCCCCACTCGCCGTATTTGCTGTATCCGCCCTTGGTTGCGGAATAGCCCAGTTCGTTGATGGCGGCGGCAAGCAGCATGTCTGCGCGTTCATCCGCCAGTGCGCACGCGCCCAGCATCATCAGCACGGCAAGCAGCAGGGTTACGATGTGTTTCATGGCAATCCTCCGAAAAAAACTCCCCCTTCCGCCTCCCGCAGGCTGTGGAAGGGGGATTGCAATTGAATTATTCAGCCACTCCGTCAGAGTAGGTGTAGTTTAGGTTTTGTTCCTTGGCATATTGCTCAGCGTAGGAGTCACGGGGAACGATGAGCGTAACACAGTAACTATCCTCAAATGCATCATCCGCAATATACGTCACGCTCTCCGGTATCGTGATGTCCAAGAAGTTGGTCATTGCAAACGCACTTCTCTCGATTCTCGTAACACCCTCCGGTATGATGATGTTCATTGTACAGCACCCGATAAATGCCGCTTCACCGATCGTCGTCAAGGTGATGTCCTCGGACTCCGTTCCGTTCTTGATCGTAGCAATCACCTGCGGGATTTCATACACGTCCATAATTTTTTTATTTGGATAGCTAATCACAGATCTCTCAACTTTGTTGAAAACGACATCGTCGATGACGGCAAATGTCGGATGTTCAGGGGAAACCTTGATGTTAATCCATGGATCCCCACTGACCATAAAGGGATTGCCTTCCATATAGGTGACACTGTCCGGTATGGTAATGCTCTCCAATGATGTGCTCCACAGAAAGGGGGTGCCTTCGATACTCACCAAGTTGTTCGACAGCGTAATATGTTCCAAATAAAAGCACTCTGCAAACGCCAAATCTCCGATGCTCGTCACAGTATCCGGCATCGTGATTTCAGTCGCCTTGCATCCAGCTAATGCGATCTCTCCTAACCTCGTTACCGTTTTTCCATCCAATGTCTCCGGAATATGAACTACCGAATCCCTGCCGGAATAATATGTAATTTCCGCCGTTCCATCTTCCAAAACGCGGTACCGATAATCTCCGGACCTGAGTGCATCGTCCTCCGCCACCGCACCATTCACGCTCAGCGCCATCAGCAACATCACGAACAAAACCGCCCAAATGCTCTTCTTTTGCTTCATGTGTACGCCCTCCTATGGACAAAGTCGGTCATACGAGTACCGGATGCCTTCTATCCAATGATAACGATTTACGCCGCCCTTTTCTTCCCGATTACAGCGAAATTTCGCTTTCTTTCTGCCAAATCTCTGCTCCAAAGCGTTTCCACGGCTGTTTATCCTGCGGCGGAAGCGCGTCAAAGTGCATTTCTTCCTTTTGGGTCGGATGAATCAGCCCCAGATGTGCGCCCCAAAGGGCAATCTGTTCGCCGGGCTTGCCGCCGCCATAACGCGCATCGCCCCAAATCGGCAGCCCCGCGTGGGAAAGCTGAACGCGAATCTGGTGGCTTCTGCCCGTAAACAGGCGCACGCGCACCAGCGTCAGCCCGTCCGCCTCGCCGCACCTTTGGTAGCGCAGCTTCGCGTCCTTCGCGCCGGGCGTATTCGCGGGAACGGCGCGAACCATGTTGGTCTTGCCGTCCTTGAGCAAAAAGTCGCAAAGCTCGGCACTTTCTTTTGCCGTACCGCGGACGGCGGCGACATACTGCCTGTGCATCGTCTTATCGCGCACCTGTGCGCTCAGGCGGTCGGCAGCTTTGCTCGTTTTGGCAAGCACGACCAGCCCGCCGACCGGTCTGTCGAGCCGATGCACCAAGCCCAGATAGACCGCGCCGGGCTTCTGATATTTTTCGGCGATATACGCCTTCATCGTGCTGTGCAGGTCTGCGTCGCCGGAGTCATCCGCCTGCGTGGGCATGTTCGGCGGCTTAACGACCACGAGCAGGTGATTATCCTCATAGACGATGGATACGCCGCGATAGCTTTCCATCTTATCCCCTCTGCCAGCGTCCGCTTGCGCCGCAGGGCAGGACGCCGCCCGCCGTCACAGGCAGGCAGACCTCGTCCGCGGTGATGATGCCGCCGAAACGGGGCTTAACGGTCATGTCGATCATATTGCCCAGCACGCTTGCCTGGAATCCCGTCGTATAGCCGTTGATGAGGAAGAACAGCGGGTCATCGCTGAGTGCTTCCGAGCAGGCTTTCGCCAATCCATACAACTCATTTTCGAGCTTCCAGACCTCGCCGCCGGGTCCGCGTCCGTAAGACGGCGGATCCATCAGGATGCCGTCATAGAAATGTCCGCGGCGTGCTTCACGCTGCACGAACTTGAGCGCATCGTCAATGATCCAGCGCACGCGATCCTCCGGTAATCCGCTGCATTCGCGGTTTTCCCGCGCCCACTGCACCATGCCCTTCGCCGCGTCACAGTGGCAGACCTGTGCACCCGCCGCCGCGCACGCCATCGTCGCGCCGCCGGTATAAGCGAACAGGTTCAGCACGCGAACCTCGCGTCCCTGCTTCACTCTTTCGGAAACCAGACCGGTCATCCAATCCCAGTTGGTCGCCTGCTCAGGAAACAGACCGGTATGCTTAAAACCGGTCGGGCGCACATAGAAGCGCAGGTTTTTATAATTCATCACCCAGCGGTCAGGCAGCTTTGTGAAAAACTCCCACGAGCCGCCGCCCTTATCGCTGCGATGATAATGCGCCTGTGCCTTACGCCAGAGCGACGGGTCGCGCACGGGCCAAATCGCCTGCGGATCAGGGCGGCGCAGATAGACGTCGCCCCAGCGTTCGAGCTTTTCGCCGCCGCCGCAATCGAGGACTTCATAATCAAGCCATTGATCTGCTAAAAACATAGGTTCCTTTCTTTCGGGGGGTTACGTTGGGGGCTCTGCCCCCAATCCCCCGGCAGGGAACTGAGTTCCCTGCACCTTCCGCTTCCCAGCCGCTGACGCGGCTGGGAAGAATGACACGCTTTCTATTTTCCTCGTTGCTCTTATAATGAGCAACGCAGTGAGAAATCCAAAAACCTCATATTCCTGACAGTGCATGAGGCAAAGCCTCATCATTTTCCTTATTCCTTAAAGAATCTCGGATACTTCTCTTTCTGGTTTTCCAGCATATCCGCGACGAGGCTCTCGGCATACAAGAGGTCGATGCCCGTCAGTGCCGGATCGACTTCCAGCGCTTCACGCAGCACATTTCGGCTGCCCGTCGCTGCCGCTTCGGCATACAGCCGATTGACCAGACTCAGCTGCTCCAGCAGCTCTTCCAGCTCGATCGGCAGTTCCACCTTCTGACCGACTGCGCCCTGCGCCGTCACCCGTCCGGGACCTTCGACGAAGCGTCCCTCCGTAACGCCGGGAATCGCGCCGTCGCACGGCATTACCAAGCTCTTAACCTCGCAGTCACCCTCGCCCCACAGCGCACGCAGAATCTCAACCGGGCGCACGGAGGAAAGACCGCTCGTGCGAATTTGGCTCCACGCCTTCGCGCCCTGCGGACGCATCGGGCCATGAACCGTCAGCAGCGCCAGATTGCGCTTTCTCAGCTCATAATCCGCCGCGCCGACGCCGGAAATCATCAGCGAACGCCTTGGGCTCAGCTCCGTATCCGCCAGCAGCTCGCATTGGGTTACACGCGGACCCGCAGGAATCGCGCCATACCAGTCGATATACTGCGCGGCAAGCGCCTCGCGGTCATCCTCTTTCATTTCCTTCATGATGCGCGGAATGAGATCCTTTCCGCCGGGCAGCTCATTGCACTTGACCACCCACGAAAAATCATTCAGACCCGCGCAGGTCACGTCCAGCTTTTCCTCTTTCAGCCCCAGATACAGTGCCAGACGCGCACGCGTCTGCTCCGTCACGCCGCTGACGCCGATGGTGCGCACGCCGCAAAAGCGCTGCGTCGCTTCGCACGCACGGGAAAGCGGCAATCCGCCGTATCCGCTTGAACAGAAGATCAGCGGCGCATCCGGGCATTCCTCGCGCATCTGATCCGCCAAATCGCAGGCAAAACCGACCGCACGCATCGTCTGCATCGCGCCGCCCAGTCCGCCGCGCAGGCGAACCTGCTTGCCCAAGCCGACCTCGTCAAGCGCTTCAAAGTCCTTTTTCCACGCTTCTTCATCGAGGAAATCGGAACACAAAATCACCGCATCGGCAGAAAACGTCGCCTTTTGCAGCTGGGTGGTGTAATAAAACCGCGCCTGCACGCCGAACGCCCGCGCCAACGCCTGTGCGCCGCGAGCGGACAGTTCAGCCATATCCAAGTCGGCGTCCACCATCCAATATTCAGCCTCCATGCGGAAGCGAATAAAGAGATCTTCTAAAATCGCGGGGGCAAAGAAATATGCCCCCGCGCCAGCGATTACGATTTTTTTCATGGTTGCTTTTATGCTTTCCGCACGCTCAGCGTTGCGTCAATGCCATTGATGTTCCAGTCGCGGACATACGCGCCCTCCGGAGCGTCGCCGGAAACCACATCCAGCGCCAGAACGCCGTGCGCAATGGCTTCCGCGTTCTCTTCCGCGATGCGGGCGAGCTTTTCGTCCGCCGTCTTGACGGTCACATGGATGCGGTCGGTGACTTCGAAACCGGCTTCCTTGCGCATCGTCTGAAGCTTGGAAATGATTTCGCGGGCAAAGCCCTCGGCAATCAGCTCCTCGGTCAGGTTGGTATCCAGCGCAACGGTCACGCCGCGGTCAGTCGCCACGACATAGCCCGGCTTCTGCATCGGCGCGGTCAGCACGTCGTCCTTTTCCAGCTCGACAGCCGTGCCGTCCAGCTCAAAGCGGAGCATCTCGCCTTTTTCAAAGCCCGCGACGACCTCGTTGCCGTCCAGCGTGGCGAGCTTTTCGCCGATCGCCTTGAGCAGCTTGCCATACTTTTTGCCCAGCGTGCGCATCTGCGGCTTGAGCTGATAGGTCATGAACTCGGAAGCGTCGTCCGTAAAGACGGCATCCTTCACATTCAGCTCATCCTCAGCCAGTGCGCACAGATCCTGCGGCAGGGTTGCGCCGCTGACGATCATGCGGGACAGCGGCTGGCGAACCTTCAGACCGGACTCATTGCGGCAGCTGCGTCCGAGAACGACAACCTCCAGCAGGTCGCGCATATGCTGCTCCAGTTCGGTGTTGATATACTTTTCGTCGCAGGTCGGGAAATCCGTCATGTGGACAGAGATCGGCGCGGTCGGATCGACAGAGCAGACCAGGTTGCGGTACATGCTCTCCGCCATAAACGGCGTGAACGGCGCGGTCAGGCGGCTCATGGTCTCCAGGATGTGATACAGCGTCGCAAACGCCGCTTCCTTGTCGCCAGCCATGCCCTTGCCCCAGAAGCGTTCGCGGCTGCGGCGGACATACCAGTTGGACAGGTCGTCCACGAAGTCCGTCATCGCACGGGAAGCCTCGAAAATCTTGTACTCATTCAGGTCGGCGTCCACCTCGCGCACCAGCGAATTGAGGCGGGACAGCGCCCACTTATCCATCAGCGTCAGCTCAACCTTGTCAAGCGGATGCGCCTTCGGATCAAACTGGTCGATTTCCGCATAGAGGATGAAGAACGCGTAGGTATTCCACAGCGTGCCCATGTACTTGCGGGTCGTTTCGTCAATCGCCTTGGCATGGAAACGGTTCGGCATCCACGGCGCGGCGTTGTTATAGAAGAACCAGCGCACAGCGTCCGCGCCCTGCGTGTTCAGCACAGACCACGGATCGACGGTGTTGCCGATGTGCTTGCTCATCTTCTTGCCGTCCTTATCCTGCACATGTCCCATGACGATGCAGTTTTTGAACGGGTTGGTGTCGAACATGCAGGTCGAAATCGCCAGCAGCGTGTAGAACCAGCCGCGGGTCTGGTCGATGGCTTCGGAGATGAAGTCCGCCGGGAAGCGGCGTTCAAACTGCTCCTTGTTCTCAAACGGATAGTGCCACTGCGCGAACGGCATCGAGCCGGAATCGTACCAGCAGTCGATGACCTCCTTTTCGCGGTGCATTTCGCCGCCGCACTTCGGGCAGGTCAGCACGACATTGTCGATATACGGGCGGTGCAGCTCGATGTTCGGGTCAACGTCGTGACCGAGGCGGACCAGCTCCTCGCGGCTGCCGATGACGTGGACATGACCGCATTTGCAGGTCCAGACCGGCAGCGGCGTGCCCCAGTAACGCTCGCGGGACAGACCCCAGTCGATGACGTTCTCCAGGAAGTTGCCCATGCGGCCTTCCTTGATGTTGTCCGGCATCCAGTTGACGGCGCGGTTGTTGCGCATCAGCTCATCGCGCACGGCGGTCATCTTGATGAACCAGCTCTGGCGGGCATAGTAAATCAGCGGCGTATCGCAGCGCCAGCAGAACGGATAGTCATGCTCAAACTTCGGCGCCTTGACCAGCAGTCCGCGCTCCTTCAGGTCTTCCAGAACGAGCTTGTCCGCGTCCTTGACGAACACGCCGGGCCACTTGGTTTCCTCGGTCAGGCAGCCCTGCGCATCCACCAGCTGAACGAACGGCAGGTTATACTGACGACCCACGCGGGCGTCGTCCTCACCGAACGCAGGCGCAATGTGAACGATACCGGTGCCGTCGCTCATGGTGACGTAGGAATCGCAGACGACATAGTGGAACTTCGCGCCCTCGCGCTCCACGGCGTAAAGCGGCTCATACTCGATGTACTCGAGCGCCTTGCCCTTCATCGTTTCCACGATGACCGGCTTTTCTTCCTTGCCGCCGAAGATGGATTCGACCAGCGCACCCGCCATATAGTAGGTGTCGCCCTCGAAGGTCAGCTTCACATACTCGTCATCCGGGTTGACGCACAGCGCGACGTTGCTCGGCAGCGTCCACGGGGTCGTCGTCCACGCGACGAGATAGGTGTTCTCCGCGCCCTTCACCTTGAAGCGGACGACCGCGGACGTCTCCTTGACGGTCTTATAGCCCTGCGCGACCTCGTGGCTGGAGAGCGCGGTGCCGCAGCGCGGGCAGTACGGAACAATCTTATGCCCCTTGTAGAGCAGACCCTTTTCGTAGATCTTCTTCAGGCTCCACCATTCGGATTCGATGTAGTTATCCTCGTAGGTGATATACGGATGCTCCATGTCAGCCCAGTAGCCGACGCGCTCGCTCATCTCTTCCCACTCGGTCTTATACTTCCAGACAGACTTTTTGCATTCCTTAATGAACGGTTCGATGCCGTATTTCTCAATCTGCGGCTTGCCGTCCAGACCCAGCATCTTCTCGACTTCCAGCTCGACCGGCAGACCATGGGTATCCCAGCCCGCCTTGCGCAGCACGTCGTAACCCTTCATCGTGCGATAGCGCGGGATGATGTCCTTGATCGCACGCGTTTCCACGTGTCCGATATGCGGCTTGCCGTTCGCGGTGGGCGGTCCGTCAAAGAACGTGAACGCCGGCGCACCCTCGCGGAGCTTGACCGTCTTTTTGAAAATATCCTCGTCGCGCCAGAATTTGATGACCTCTTCCTCGCGCTGAGCGAAGTTCATGTCGGTCGAAACCTTCTGATACATATGCTTCCTCCTGTGACAAAAATAAAAAGCGGCCTCATCCACATGGGACGAAACCGCTCGCGTTACCACCCAAATTGACGCCAAAAGCGTCCGCTCAAAGCCGATGACGGAGCGACCCGTCCGCCCCTACTGCTTTCAGGGCGACCGCTGATACAGGTGATCCCGCACGCCCCGTCCGTCCGGAATTGCACCAAACATCCGGCTCTCTTTGCGGCAAAAGGCATGCGCGTCCCGCGTCATCGCGTTTCATATCAAGGATATAATACCCGTTTTCGCCCGATTTGTAAAGAGGAAATTTCAAAAGAATCTCCGAATGCCCGTTTCGCCCGGCGCATTCTAAAGCCCAAGGCGGGATCAGCGCGTCAAAATCACCCTCACAGCCCGAACGTATAGACCTTTTCGTAATCCATGTTCATGGCGATCTCAACGCCGGCATCCTGCTGGTTATAGACGCAGGACCACTGCGTGCTGCTCTTCTTCTCCTCGCTGACGGGCTGGCTGACGGCTTTCAGAAGCTCCATCGCCTGCTCTTCGTTTTCAAAAACGCCGCCGTTCGCATCGAGCGTTTCGCGGAGAACGGCGTACCGATCCTCGCCGCTGCCAAAGTCATACTCACCCGGCGTGAGCAGGAAATTCGTCGCCGCATCGCCCTGCACGACGTTCATTTCGTCATCAATATACTCGACGATGACGCTGCCGCCCTTCGCATCGGCAATATGGAAGTGATAGCAGCTTCCCGCGGAGGCGTGCATATCGTATTGGGAGAGCAGCTCAACGGCTTCTTCAACCGTCGCCGCACGGTCAAGCAGCAGGCGGATCGCCGACGTCGTGGTGATGTCAACCTTATCGGTCTGCTGGTTGGTCGGGGTCGTCTTGATTTGCAGCACGCCGACAGCCAGACCCTTTTCGTTCACGCCGTCCAGCGGCGCATACGGCGCGGCAAGCGTCATGATGCTCTTGGTCAGAGAGGTCGGAAGGCTTTCGCTGTTATATCCGATGTACGCCAGATTGACCATCGAAATGGAAGCGTAACCGTCCTTCGGACGCGTCGTCACAAACAGCGCCGGAGAATCATACATATCAAAATTGCGCCCAAAGATCGGCGTGCCGTCCGTCAACTGCGCCGCAAACGTCGAGCAGCCCAGATTCGGCAGATCAAAATTCAGGGGAATGCCTTTGAGCATCTGCCTGACGATAAAATCAACCAGCTCGGCATCCGTAGACGCACCGGTTTTCAGGAATTCATCCAGCGCATAATCCGCCTTGTATTCCATGGTAAACAGGTTGACGTCGTCCTCCACGCGGGAAAGTGTCTTGAGTGTGGAAAGCTCTCCGCCCCAAAGCGCAAAAACCGCAATCGCCAGCACGGCAATCAGTGCGCAAAGCACCATGAGGATTCGCTTAATCACGCGGGAAGCGCCCTGTTTCTGAGCGGTCTGATTCTGAGCCATACATGTAATCTCCTTTTTGCAATCGTCAAGTTAGTTAAATTAGTGAACTTTATATGCTTGAGAAAACCGGGATAAGTCATCCCGGCTCAGCTTGTTGACATGAGCAAACTTTTGAACAGCAAAATCAAGAAATTCAGCTATTCTTTCATTTGCGGAAAGGGCTATTCTCCCCCGAGGGGGAGAATAGTTTTTTGTCTACAGTCTGAAACCGGGACAAATCGTCCCGGCTTTGCGATTGACATTCTTGGTCGATTTTGCATTCAAAGCAAAACGCCTCTATGTCATTAGTTCACTTTTTAAACTTCATTGGCTATCATACCGCATTTTTGGCTCGTCGTCAAGCTATTTCTTCCGTCATTCAATCAGCAGGCGGCTCAGCGTCATGCCGTTCTGAGAATCCAGCCCGAGCGAACGGATGACCGCGCAGCCCTGTCGCGGCGGCGTTTGGTCATAGAGATTCGCCGCCTGCTCCGGCAGGAGCGCACAATCCGCGGCACTCCACGCTTCGCCTTCGCCGTATACGCCGAAATACACACGATACAGCCCGCCGCCCAGCGCTTCCACTTTGCTCAGGCAGGCAAAGCCGATGCCCATGTTTCCGCCGGTTGCCTCAAAATAGTAATAGTCGCCGTCGTAATCCATCTCCGGCAGATCGAGCAGCAGCGGGCGGCGTCCGAAATACTTCTGCGCAACATCCGCAATGCCCTTGTCGCTCAGGCGCCGGTTATTGTTTCCCCATTCGCCGCTTTCCCAACGGTCATGCTGATTGAACCAGATATGCCAGACGGAGAATCGGACAAGCTCCTCATCCTCCGAATTGCTCTCGTCATAGCGCAGCATGCCCTGTTCGGTGAAGTTGCTCAAAAAGAGGTTGATGCTGCCGCGCTCCTCGTCCGTAATGGAAAACGCCGCGCCGTGCGTCGTCAGGCTGGTCAGATTGCCCGCCGGCACATAACCGCGCATGCCGTCATACTCCACCTGCGCAAAGCCATCCTTTTCCGGCGACAGATACGTCACGTTTTCCTCCTGCGCAATCTGCGTAAGCTCATCCGCTTCCGTATTCGGCTGCGTGCGCAAAACGACATGATCCTTTACGCCCGTCACCGCCGCGCTGTCGCCAAAACGCATATTATCTGCCAGAGCGGGCATCGCCGCCAGAGCGCTCAGGCAGATTGCCAGCGCTGCAACCCTCTTTTTCAAATTCGCTTCCTCCCTGATAAAACATTCGTTCAATCAACAAATGGGTCTGAAATGTTTATTATTCGCCATCCTGTCTGATTTTCCTTTTTTATTCATGCAGACCCCATTCCGCAGACTCTCCCGGGTCAATGCCGTTCCAGAGCAGCGCCATCAGCTTGTCATACTCCGCGTTCCACGTCGCCGAATCCATCTCCGTCAGCGTATTTTCGTAGACGTTTTCCGCCGTGCCGTCCTCTTTAACGCGTATAACATTGGCAACATACTCGTCTTTTTCGATATCCGGGCTATACTCAAGCGACGCCATTGCCAAAAACCTGAGCGTGCCGTTTTCCTGCCATTGGTGCAGCATCCACGTTCCGGTCGCCGCGCCGCTGTGCCAGTCATTCAGCACATAGCGCCCTTCGGGGTAGAATGTGCAGCGATACCACGACAGGTCGTCCAGTTCCGGACGATGGACAAACTCCCCCGCCGCCGGATCGTAAACATAATGGCTTGCAAACCCGTCGGATGCCCCCATTGAGCGCAGGAGTGCCAGATCCGGATAGCCATCCATATTCACGTCGGTCAGGTGCATCTCCTGCTCATCCTTGTTTGTGCCCTCGGTCGTAAAACGGATGGTCTGCGTCTGCTCGCCGTCCATCGTCACGCGGATCTCATAGACAGATTCGCCATAATCATCATCTCGACTGATCTGTTCGGCGGTAAATATGACCTCATGTTCGTCTTCCCGGGTCGTCAGCGTTTCATTTTCTGCCAGCGCACCCGCGCCGCAGAGCAGCCAAAGCGCCGCCCATGCGCAAACGCTCTTTTTTATCGCAAGTTTTTTCATTGTAATCCCTCTTTTCATCAATACATGTGAATAGGACAGGATGAATGCTAGGGCTGTCAAGCTAACAATGCCGATATTTCAAGAAAGAATTAAGTATTTTGCCCGAAGGTTTCCAAAGGGCGATGCGCCAAACGGGCGCCGTAAACGCTCGGAAAGCCCTTTGGTGGGGCGATGGGGCAAAGCCCCATATCCTAATCATGCTTAGATATTTGTTTCTTGAAATGTTCGATTTAATCTTGATAGTCCCGTTCCAATTCACGCCATGCCATATAAACGAATCCCTGCGCGTCAATCTTCCCGGTTACCTTGAATTTTCTTTTATATTTGCTTTTTCCTTCTCTTCGTTCTATACTATTCTATACAGGAAATTATCCCCAAACACACACGGAGGTTCGTCATGCAGGATTTGTTTTCTTCTCAGGAAGCCGCGCTCAACCCGCTCGCCGACCGTATGCGCCCGCGCACACTGGATGAATTTATCGGTCAGGCGCACATCGTCGGGCAGGGGCGTCTGCTCCGCCGTGCCATCGAAGCTGACCGCATGACGTCCTCCATCTTCTACGGCCCGCCCGGATGCGGCAAGACCACACTGGCTTCCATCATCGCGGGCACAACGCACTCCGCCTTCGTTCAGCTCAACGCCGTCACCAGCGGTGTTGCGGATGTCCGTCAGGTCATCAAGGAAGCGCAGGACAGGCGCAGCCTGTATGGGCAGACGACCTATCTCCTGCTGGACGAGTGCCACCGATGGAGCAAGTCGCAGAGCGACAGCATCCTGCCCGCCATCGAGCGCGGCGTCGTCCGCTTCATCGGCTCAACGACGGAAAACCCGCTCGTTTCGATGACCCCCGCCATCGTCAGCCGATGCCGCATCTTTGAGTTCCGCCCGCTCGGCGAAGACGACGTCATGCTCGCCATGCGCCGTGCGCTCAGCGATAAGGAACGCGGCTTCGGCAAAACCGCCGTGGAGATGGACGAGGACGCCATGCGCCACATCGCCCGCGTCGCCAACGGCGATGTGCGTTCGGCGCTCGGCGCGGTCGAGCTTGCCGTGCTGACCACGCCGCCGGGGGATGACGGCGTCATCCATGTGACGATGGACGTTGCGGAAGAATCCATCCAAAAACCGGTCATCCGCTGCGATGAATCGCTGTATTATGATATGCTCTCGGCGTTCTGCAAAAGCCTGCGCGGAAGCGACGCCGACGCGGCGCTGGCATGGTTTGCCCGGCTGCTCTATGCGGGCGTCGATCCCCGGCTCATCGCCCGGCGCATCATCGCGCACGCCAGCGAAGACGTCGGGCTGGCAAACCCGACCGCCATGCTGCAAGCCGTCGCCGCGTCGCAGGCGCTGGAAACCGTCGGTCTGCCGGAGGCGCGGCTCTCGATGGCGCAGGCGATTATCGCCGTCTGCGAAAGCCCGAAATCCAACTCGGTCGTCGTCGCGCTGGACAAATGCGTTGCCGACGCGGAAAAAGGCGGCTTCGGCGCCGTTCCCATCCATCTGCGGGATACGCACTACGCCGGTCACGAGCGGCTGGGCAGCGGCACACAATATAAATATCCCCATGACTATCCCGGTCACTACGTCCGTCAGGAATACATGCCGCCCGAGGTCAAGGGGCATCGCTATTACATTCCTTCCGACCAGGGACAGGAGCTGAAGCTCCGCGAACGCCGCAGACAGCGCGGCATTCTCGATCCCGAGCCTTAATTCCATCTGTAATGTTTTTGTTCGGAATTGACAGCGCGTTTCCCCCTTGCTATAATAGAAGTGAATAATCATCAGTTCGTATGCTGATCCGCGAAAATGATCGGAAGAATCACGCTTCTTATCTACTCTACCCATTTTCAACATTCTATGCGAAAGAAGGCTTATCGACATGAAAAAACGGCTTCTGACCCCGCTTCTCTGCCTGCTTCTCCTGTTTACGCTCATGGTGACTCCGGCTATGGCGAGCGCGTCCGCCGCATCCGACGCGGTTGCCCAGATTCGCTGCATTGAGCAGCAGAACAAATCCTGCGGTTTCCAGGATTTCCTCAAAGCCACCGGTATCAAGATCGTCAACGAAGCGAATTCCCGCATTGAAACGGTCATCACCCAGTCCTGCAAGCGTGCCGAAAGGGCGAAAACCGACGCCGAAATCCGCGCCATCATCTGCTCGATGCTGACCCGGACGGAGACGATCTCCTTCACCGCCCGCATGGCAGCCACCGCATGCGGCCTCAAAGTTGTTTGCGAATATGTGCCGGTTGAAATCGGCGGATATACCGTCATGGTCGATCCCCTTCGTGTCGTATTGATCTGACCGCAAAAACATACGGTCTGCATGATAAGGCAGACCGTTTTTTAATGTCAACCTCAGGAGGCTCCCTTGAAAAATCTGTTTATTTCTCATGCCGGGGATTCCCTCGTGACCGTCGATCAAAATCACAACAGCTATAAGCTTTTGGCGGATTTTGACCAGACCAACGTCATTCTGCACGAGATCAAAGCGGGCTCTACCGTCTGGCTGACGCCTGACCCCAAGCTCCCCCGGTACATGGAATTCTATACCCTTCTGGAAGGCGAATTGATCCTGCATTGCGGCGAAGAAGATGACGAAGGCGAGCGTTTGACCGTCGGCGATTCCTTTTACACGACAGGGCTGGAGGGCGACGTATCCATCGCCCCGCTGACCGACCTCAAGCTGCTTTGCTTCTCTTCAAAGCCCCTCTTCAGCGACTTCATCGCTTTTGTAAACGACCTGAACGACCTGAACGGGCAGATTGACCGTAAGGATCACTATACGTTCAATCACAGCCGCCGCGTCGTGCGCTTTGCGCTGGAGCTCGCCTCTCGGCTGCACGTTCCGGCTGAAGACAAGCATCACCTGCTGCTCGCCGCGCTGTATCACGATGTCGGCAAATGCTATACCCCGCAGGAGGTTCTCAATAAGCCCGACCGCCTGACCCCTGAGGAATACGAAATCATCAAGCGCCACCCCATCGACAGCTATAATCTGCTCAAAGAGCGTTTCCCGATTGAAGTCGCCCAAATCGCACGAAGCCACCATGAGCGGCTGGATGGAAGCGGCTATCCGGATCAGCTGACCGCCGACCAAATGCCGCTGGAGGTTCGCATCATCTCCGTCGCCGACGTGTTTGACGCCATCACATCCGACCGCCCGTATAAAAAAGGCAAGTCGCCTCAGCATGCCATCAATGAGCTGGATACGCTGACCCATCACTATGATCGGGATGTGCTGGACGCGCTTCGCGCCATGGTCGAGGATGGAACGGCAGACGCTATCTGCCATATGAGCAGCGAAGAGCTGAAAGTAGACGATATTCCATGAGCATTGTATATCTTGCGCCGCTGGAGGGTGTGACCGACGCCGTTTTCCGTCGGATTCATCACGCCTGCTTCAGCGGCGTTCATAAGTACTTTATTCCGTTCGTCAGCCCGACCCAAAACCTTGTCTTTACCGCCCGCGATCTTGCCGCGATCGCCCCGGAGCATAACGCCGGCGTTCCCGCCGTGCCGCAGCTGCTCGCCAAGGATGCCGCCCTGTTCAACTGGGCGGCGGGCGAATTGGCAGAACTAGGCTATTCGGAAGTCAACCTCAACCTCGGCTGCCCTTCCGGAACGGTTACGGCAAAGGGAAAGGGTTCCGGGCTGCTGGCGGATTATCCCGCGCTCGAGCGCTTTCTGGATGGCATTTTTGATCATGCGCCGCTCCCCATCTCCATCAAAACGCGTATAGGCTACGCCAGCGCAGACGAGTTCGAGCGTCTGCTGGCGCTTTTTTCGCGCTATCCCGTCCATGAACTCATCATTCATCCGCGTACACGCACCGAGTTTTATAAGGGTACACCGCATAGGGATGTGTTTGCCTGCTCGTTTTCCGAAACGACGCTCCCGCTGTGCTATAACGGCGACCTCTTTTCCGTGGAAGATTGCCGCCTGCTGACGGCACAATGCCCGCAGACGCACGCGCTGATGCTCGGGCGCGGGCTGATCGCTAACCCGGCACTTGCGCAGGAACTGGAAGGCGGCAACGCGCTGACGCCTTCCGCTCTCCGCGATTTCCACGATAGGCTGTTTGCCGCCTATTCCGAAAAATATCCGCAGCACGTCGCCCTCGGACGCATGCGCGAGATTGCCAAGCATATAGTCTGCTGTTTCGAACAGCCGGAAAAACCGCGTAAAGCCATCCGTAAAGCGTCAAACCTCCGCGCCTATTCCGACGCTGTCGATGATTTGTTCGCCACGCACGAATTCCGCACGCATCCCGCTTTTCAGCCGGATTGAGCCTCGCCTTCCGTCGCCACAATCGGCTCGACCAGCATGACGCTCTCCCATTCGCCGTTTTCCAGCCGATAAGCGACGTTTTCGCCCAGCGCAGGCAGCTCGACCTCGTCCGCCGTTCTGCCGTCCGCCGCATATAAGTAGAGCCTGCCCTCGTGATGGGAAGAAATGCTGAATTGCGCATATCGCTCGCCGCCGCTTGCGCCGTGTTTGCCCGCCAGCCAAACGGTCAGGCTTTCGCCGGGCGCAAGGGTCGTTCCCTTTTCAAAGACATATTTGACCTTGTACGCCCGCTCGGCTAATCCCCAGCCCGTCAGCGCAACGGCATGGTCTTCAAAGTTGGTCAGCGTGACGTAACCCATGGTTCGCCCGTCTTCGTTGACGCTCGCGCCATGGTTGGTCGGTAGAATCTCCGTCAGACGGATGTCGGGAAGCGCCGCTTCTTCCTGCGCGGGCTCCCAAAAAGCGCTGAAGATCATAACCGCTATGATCAGAAGAATGAATAACGCGATTAAACCGATGTTCTTTTTCATAATTCTGCTCCTTGGTTGATGTGCTTTGTCTATTCCCCCCTCCTATGAGTATTTCCTTCCCGAATCGTTATTTATCTTCAGAATCATTCCGTCGCCGCGAAGCGAAGATGGGGTTTGGGGATGAAATCCCCAAGCGGGTTTTAGGGCGGCAGCCCTATCGTCCCCCATGCGCAGCATAACCCAAAAACAAGAATCAGGTAGCGAAGCGTCACCTGATTCCGCTCCACCATCATTCCATCGCCGCGAAGCGAAGACGGGGTTTGGGGATGAAATCCCCAAGCGGGTTTTAGGGCGGCAGCCCTATCGTTCCCCCCCATGCGCCAAAACCTTCGTGTCAAAAAGACCTCTCTCGCCGAGAAGTCTTTTTTCTTTATGCTTCGCTGCTTTTTGCCGCTTCAATCAATTCATCAAAGACAGCCGTCGTCTCCTCTGCACTGAGCACCTTGCTGGCAAGCAGATCCTTGATAAAGAATTCCTTGTATTTCTGACAGAACTCGCTCTGCGTAACCAGCGTTTCCGCATGCGAACCGCTCAGGTTGAAGTCCGTGTCCGCTTTCGTGAGCATCGTCCCCTTGCCCTCGTAAAGGCAGATTTCCGTCCTCGGCGGATGATATTCCGGTTTGAAAAAGTATAGGTTGAAATACGGGTTTTCAATGTGTTCGTTGCGCAGATGCGCGAGAATCTGCACACGCTCCTGCTTCTCATAGGGCGCCATCGCAAAGAAATGGTCGCTCTGCATGCCGGTCTGGGCAAAACGCAGCATCGCTTCGCGGGAAAAGATCGTGTGCGTCACGCGGCGCTTGTTCATGAAATTCTCGTAGCGGCGCAGATGGATGTCGTAGAACTTGCCGATCAATTTTTCCAGCGCGTCGCCCTCGCCAAAATCCTGCTCCGAAAAGCCCTTCCGCACGGAAGAGAGCAGCAGATCCGGATGAATGTAGCCAATCGGCACATCCAGCTTGATATCGTATATGGCACGCCCGCTTTCCAGCTTGCGGAATGCCTCGGTATACGTCAGATAATCGCCCGGCGTATAGTCAAGCGCAAACGCAGCTTTCAATTTGTACATTCTCGGACGATCCTCGAACATCATCCTCTCCAGCAGCGCGACAGATTTCTCGCTGCACGGGTTGATGAGCAGCATGCGCCGCGGATCGATGAGCGTCACCAGATAGGATGCCTGTTCGCCCTTTTTCCCGACGCAGTGAGCGATCAGGGCGTTGGCACGATACACCTGCTCCCGCTCGGCGTTGAGCGTGTTCTCGCGGACGCAATAGCCTTCATAGTCCGGCGAATAGAACACCGGCTGTATCGCGGAAATAAAGTGAATGATGTCATCGCCGCCGGTATACATATAATGCAGAATGCTGACCTTGCAGTTTTGCTCAGGCGAAAACGCATCCGCAATCGTTTTGAAAATCGACCGATAGCAGCAGCCTGTGATCACGAAACTGACGGAACGGTTTTCTCTCGCCAGCCGCTGCATGGCTTCCTCAAACGTCGTTTGACTGCCATCTCCGCTTCTGTCCAGACGAAAAGGCTCGTCCGGCTGCGGCTTGATATCGACGTCGCCCAGAAGCCTGTGCATCGCCTGATTGCTCCTGTAACTCGTCACGCCTACGCGGCTGACCTCCAAAGAGCGGCTGAGCGCTTCCTTTTCTTCCTGCGTCAGGGAAAGGCAGTCCGACGCAATCAGGCTGTCATAAAACGCGGTCTGTGCCGCGGGCCCGCTTGTGTCATCCAGGATGCGGAATATGCCGTTTCGGCTCTTCTGCTCCATCATGCGCGACAGCGCCGACGCGGACAGCTTTCTTTTTGTGAGCAGCTGTTTCAGGCACTGACCAAACGTCAACAGCTGCTGCGGCGCGGGCGCTGCTTTCATGCGCATTCCCTCCCATTCCAAATCGTTCTATATGTTTATTATACCCGACCATGTGGTGTTTATCAACGCAGAAATCCACACGCGCTGTTCTTCAGTTGCATAAATGCCGTATGTATCCGTCATTCTGTACCGTATTCTTCGGAAACCGTTTCCGCAATTTTCTATATATTTTCATATTTTTTCCGATCACTCATCGTTTATATTCTGTATGAATGCATAAAAATAACCGATATTCCCAAAAAGTATGGGAATATCGGTTGTTTGGGTATCATCGGCATGGCGGATGTCTCATTCCGCTCAAGCCGCTTTGATCTAAAGGACGCCGCGCATCGCTCACATGTCCATCCTGCGCCGTCAATTCTTTGCGCACTTTGCGACGATAGCCTGCATCTGCTCCCAGTTTTCTTCCATATGGCGAACGAGTTCAAACTGCGTCCGGGCACGGTCGAGGTTATGTCCCGGGCGATGAACCTTGAAGTACTTATCGCCATTGAGGTGATCCGCCAGGAAGCGCATACCGCATTCGAGCGTCATCAGCTTCGCGCCCATCGGCAGAAGCTCGATCTCCCGCTGTGTCAGCACATGCCCCGCCTCGCTCAGATATCCGCGAGTGAACGCCTCAAACATCGTCAGCGACAGCTGCACGCGGCTCAGGTCGCGCTCATCTTCCTCCGCTGTATTCGCGCCGAAGCGAATGGAATCGCCAAAGTCATACGCCGCCAAGCCGGGCATCACCGTATCCAGATCGATGACGCAGACGCCGCGTCCGGTCTTCGCGTCAAGCAGCACGTTGTTCAGCTTCGTGTCGTTATGGGTGACGCGCAGGGGGATCTCGCCTGCAGCCAGCGCATCCATCAGCACATGGACGTCGCGCTCACGCTTGCGGCAGAATTCGATCTCCTCCGTCACCTCGCCCAGACGCCCCGCTTCATTGCGGGCAATGGCATCCTGAAGCTGCTGATAGCGTGCCGGCGTATTATGGAAATCGCGGATGGTTTCAAAGAGCGTATCCGCCGGGAAGCTGCCGATCTGCCGCTGGAAGCGACCAAACGCCTCGCCGGAAAGCTCGAACAGCTCGGGCGTATCCGGCAGGTCGCGGGAAATCGTATCCTCGACAAACAGATACATG
Organism: uncultured Clostridia bacterium; assembly: GCA_934643825.1. Taxonomy (GTDB): domain Bacteria; phylum Bacillota; class Clostridia; order Christensenellales; family Aristaeellaceae; genus Ventricola. The sequence continues at coordinate 37,892 of CAKUCW010000025.1, forward strand.
CGCCACAGACCGCCATCCGGATCGTAGGTGAAATATTCACCCTTCTGCGTCTGCACCAGCGTCAGCGTTTCGCGATACGGGTCGCCGCCCTCTTTTTGGATGACGCCGCGCAGATAATCCGTCACGCGGAGAATATTGCTGATGACCTCCTCCGGCTTGGGGAATACATAGTTGTTGACCCTCTGGAGGATGAAGCGCTTTTCGCCCGTCGTCACCAGATAGGTATCGTTGATGTGTCCGTTGCCATACGGTTCCGCCGTCCATGCCCCGTCCGGAATATCGAACTGGGGGACGATGAATTCAATGTTCTTGTCCATGGGTATCTCCTCACTTTTTAACCTTTCACTCCGCCGGAAGTCAACCCTTCCGCCAGATGTTTTTCGATGCACATAAACAGGATAATGACCGGGATCGTCGCAATCAGCGCCGCCGCGAAGAGGTATTGCCATTCAATCATGTTGAACGAGCTGAACTGCGTAATGCCCACCGTGATCGGCTTGTTGGTCGGGGTCGAAATCAGTACGGTGGAAATGGTGTATTCGTTCCAAGCGTTGATGAAAACGAAGATGAGCGTCGTCACAATGCCCGGCGCCGCCATCGGCAGCAGAATCTTGACGAGCGCACCGACGGTCGTACAGCCGTCAATACACGCCGCCTGCTCCATCTCCGGCGAAATCGAAACGAATGTGCCGCGCAGCAGCCAAATCGCAAACGCCTGGTTGAACGCCATGATGCGGTCCATAACGCCAACGCTGCTGGAGGTCTTGCCTTCGTTGTGCGGGATATCGGCAACAGCGTAGTTCACGCCGGTGTAGCCCTTATCCTCGATATAAGTCGGCAGGGAGTTCGGAGCGATGACCATCGCCAGCTTGCCCGCGCCGAACATATCCTGAAGGTCATAACGAGTCTGGGTCGCCGGGTTCGGGTTGGTGTAGCCCTTGTTGTACAGACCGATCGCAAACTCAAGCGCTTCGACGTTCGCGTCGCAGTTGATGATCCAGTTGCCGTCGGCGTCCACAAAGCCGCCGTCGTTGCCCCATGCGTAGTAGGCAAACGCAGCCTGACCTTCGTCCGTGGTCATGTCGATGCCCCACGGATAAGCGTCGCCACCGTAGAAGTCAACCAGCGCCTGGCAGGCATCTTCCAGCTCAGCCCAAGCCCAGGTCGTCGGCACTTCAACGCCAGCCTGCTCAAGCAGATCCACGTTGTAATACAGAGCGCGGGCAGACGCCAGATCCGGAACCGCCCACACCGTGTCATCGATCACAGACTGCGCGATGAAGGACGGGAAGAAATCATTGAACAGCTCGTCCGGGCAGTAATCCTTAACCGGCATGAGCAGACCCTCGTTAGCGTAATCCGCAAAGGAGTCAAGGTTCAGGATGTCCGGGGCGTTGTTGTTGCTGATTCGCGTGGAAACCACGGTATAAACATCGTTCCAGGAAACCACTTCCAGATTCAGCTTGATGCCGGGGTTCGCTTCTTCAAATTTCTTGACGAAGCTCGTTCCGTTCATGCCAGTGCCCGTAAACCAGTCGTTCGTCTTCGGCTATTTACCTTTGTTGAATCCATTATAAATGACCGTGCGTATTTTGTAAAGAATGTTAGCCTGTTTTCCCAATTAAAAAAGCATGTTATTGCCCATATTTGCAGGCAGTAACATGTTCAATTCTTTCAATTTTTCGTTTTTTCATTTTCGCATATTCATCGCTTCATGCACCATTTCCAGCGCCTGCCGAAGCGCCTTCGCGTCCATCTGTCCAGGCGCACTCGCCTCGCCCGCCGTGCCGAAGGTCAGGCAGCTGCCCATCGTTTCGCCGCATATGCGCGTCGCCGCGCCGAGCGTCCCCATGGCGATGGCGATGACAGGCTGCGCCAGTTCGTCATCCGCCTGCACACACGCCGCCGTCAGCGCAACAACGTCCTTTCGGCTATGCGGCATGACGGCGATTTTGCAGATATCCGCGCCGAGCGCCGCCATCCTTTGCAGACGGGCAGCCATCTCCTTCACCGTCGGCGTGGCTGCAAAATCATGATAGGAGCCGACGACAGGAATCCCCTCGGCATGCGCACGATCCGCTATGCGCACAAACGCCGTGTCGCCGATGCTCAGTTCGACATCCACTGCGTCGCAGAGCCTTTCCCGGACGAGCATGTCCAGCAGCGCTTCGTATTTTTCCGCATCGCATTCCCCCGCGCCGCCGTCGCGCATCGTGCGCATCGTCGCCAAAACAGGCTTGCCCGCCTTTCGCACAGCCGCACAGGCTTCACGCAGAACATCCTGCCGCATTTCCGGCGACACGCTGTCCAGCCGCAATTCGATCAACTCCGCCTGATCGGCTTGTGCCGCGGCTTTTTCCAGCGCACGCGCCTCTTTTCCCATCACCGGCACGCAAACCTTCGGCATGCCTTCACCGAGGGACAGCGTTCCGATCCGCACAATCTGTTTTTTCATCTCTGCCTCGCCTCTTTTTGACCGATTTCCGTCGCGGTTTTTTCTTTTCCCATTGTAGCAAATTTTGCCTGTCTTGACAAGAAAACGAGAAGCCGCTATAATAATCATATTGCGGATATGGTGGAATGGCAGACACCGGGGACTTAAAATCCCCTGCTTCACGGCGTGCGGGTTCGACCCCCGCTATCCGCACCAAACAAACGAAATCCGAACCCGATTTTCCAAATTGGAAATGGGTTCGGATTTTTTTCTTATCTTTCAATCACAAAGGTATAACCCGCTAGACCTTGCAAGCAAGGTCAATGTGTAAGGGGCTGAGGTTCCTTAGAAGCCTTGCGAAATAATGATACAGCAAAACCGTTACATTCTTCATATAGGGATATTCTTTTATTGAGGGATATGATATACTGTGCTCAACAAATCGGAATTTGTCGTTTTATTAATTTACATATATGCCTTTTACATAAAAAAGTGTTATTTTAGTTCCGCAACCGTTCGCA
>CAKUCW010000026.1 GCA_934643825.1 uncultured Clostridia bacterium
TGACTGTCTTTTCTTAACTGCGACTCGTGAAAATCACAGTTCGCGTTCTTCTTGATTCTGTATCGTTTTCAAGGATCAGCTTCCGTTTCGCTCGGAAGTGGATTTAGTATACTGCATTTAGCTCGACCTGTCAACACCTTTTTTACTTGTTTTTTCGAGTTATTACGTTGTTTTTCGCAGAAATACCGAACATTTCAGTGCATACTGTGTTCGATTTTTCGGTTCTTCCATGCATTATCCATTGCTATTTGCATTGTTCAGACGTCCGATGTCTTGTAACAGCGAACGTTCAAGTAAAACGCATGTTTTTTCATTATTTTACTTTTTCTTTCCTCTGACTAAACAAAACTCCCTTCAGCCAAAGCCAAAGGGAGTTTTGTTTGCTTATACGGTGCCTAATCTACTGTCAAAAAGGCATCTGCTCTTAGTAGCGCGGCTGACGATGGTTGGCAAAGCAATCACGGCAGTACACGGGCTTGTCGCCACGCGGCTGGAAGGGAACCTGGGTCTCCTTGCCGCAGTCAGCGCAGATCGCGGTGTACATCTCACGCTGCGGACGGGCATTGCCGTTCTGAGCGCGGAATGCAGCGCGGCACTCCGGGCAGCGGCGCGGCTTATTCTGGAAGCCTTTCTCCGCATAGAAAGCCTGCTCGGAAGCAGTGAACACGAATTCTTTGCCGCAGTCACGGCAGGTAAGGGTTTCGTCCTGATACATAATTGTATCCTCCTTAAAATTTTTACCTTCACCGGTTGGCACTCACAGTAAGACTTCCAGTTGGTGACGCGAAGGCGATTCCAAGGAGGCCGCTATTGGGATGTGAAACGTTGGCTTAGGTTGGATATAGTATATCACATCATGGGCAAAAGTTCCACTTTTTTCGAATTTTTTCAGTTTTTTCACAAAACCGCTCTGCCTTTAAAAGGAGTTTTGTGTTCTTCCGCAGAATTCTATGCAAAAATACTTTGATAAGTGAGTTGATTACCATGCTTACTCTCGATTTCTCTTCCTTCGGAAAGAAACTCCGTGAACAGCGTCGTGCCCATCATCTGACGCAGGAACAACTTGCTGAGCTTGTCGATGTCAGTTTTCAGTTTATTGGCATGCTCGAACGTGGTAAAAAAACGCCCAGTGTCCAAACGCTTCTTTCCCTGTGCGCCGTACTTGGCTGCTCGTGTGAGACGCTGTTTGAAGACTCCCTGCCGGAAGACGGTCCGTTAACGCTGCGCCAATGTCCCCCGGTTCTTCGCAATACGCTCAGCAATTGGGTTCTGGCTTCCGAGCCTGACGAATCGCTTACTCCTCCCGCTTCGGTTGATCTTCAGCTTCTTCCTCCACTCGGATTCTCGGCAATTGACGAGACCGCCTAATTGGGCATGCGGAATTTGAGCCCGACCTCACGTTCCTGCTGCCTTGCACACACAAGCAATTTCTCGCAACTTCCAATGTACAAAACAAGCCTGCTCGATCGTAAGCAGGCTTTTTATATTATGGTAAAACCGATTGCACAATCAAAGTATATCCGTTTTCAGACCTTAAATGCCTCGATCGTCGGACAGCTTGCACATTTACGCAAAGAAGCTGCTCAGCACCTGATTGACCAGACCGCCATCCGCCTTGCCTTTGACACGCGGCATCAGCGTCTTCATGATGCGTCCCTTGTCTTTAGCCGTCGGCGCTTCGATCTGCAATTCAGCAAGCACTTCCGTGATGACTTTGCGAATTTCATCCTCATCCATCAGCTTCGGAACGAATTCGCTATACACCTGAATCCGCAGCTTTGCCTCCTCAATGATCTGCGTGCGATCGGCAGGCGTGGTATCCACGGTTTCCTGCGCCTGCTTGATCTCGCGGAAAATAACTGCGTTTTCCTCTTCCTCAGTCAGCTCGGCGCGTTTATCGATCTGCTTGCTCTTCAGCGCAGCCAGCAGCAAGGACAAAGCATCCTTGCGCTCCTTGTTCTTGTCCTTCATTGCCTGCATCATGGCAACGCGAACGGTATCAATCTTGCTCATTTTTCATCGCTCCTTTTCAACAGAAAACGGGGTCGAACCTCTCCGACCCCGCGCATTTTAGAGAATATACTCCGGCTTGAAAGCGGGACGACCCGTCATCTCCTGACGAGCAGCGTCATACTTCGCATCCGTATTGCCCAGAATCGCATAGGTCGCACGCTTGCTGGTCTCAACACCCGGCTGGTTAAATGCATCAATGTTGAGCAGTTCGCCTTCATAGGCAGTCGTCATCTCCAGCAGGAACATCAACTGACCCAGCGTATATGCGTTGACTTCCGGCATGATGATCGTTTGATTCATGCGGCGGTTGACATACAGCGCATACTCCGTGCCCTGACGCTCCGCCTCGATCAGCGTGTTATGCGTCATGCCGCCCAGGAACGCAACATCCTTGAACTCCTCGCAGCCCTTCGGAATCTTCGTTTCACAGCGGAAATTCTCAACCTTAATAAACGTGATGACCTTATCGAACGGTCCCTCGTTGTAGAGCTGAAGCTGGCTGTGCTGATCGGTGACGCCCAGTGCCTTCGCAGGGGTCTGACCCGCGTGGCAGTCGCTGCCGTCACGGTGCTTATTTTTGCCCAGCGACTCTGCCCAAAGCTGGCAGAACCAGTCGGACATATACTTGAGGGAATCTGCATACGGCATCATCACCTGCACATTGCGTCCCATCTGCTCACAAGCAATGTACTGAAGGACAGCCTCCAGCAGTGCCGGATTCTTCATCATGTCATCCGTCTTGCAGCGCTCATCCATCGCAGCGGCGCCGGCAAGCATCGCACGGATATCAATGCCGCAGCATGCAGCCGGCACCAAGCCGACCGGGCACATTTCGGAGAAACGTCCGCCTACACCGTCCGGAATGTAGAAGGTTTCAAAACCGTTTTCCTTCGCGAGCTTGATGAGATTGCCCTTCTCGTGATCGGTCACGGCAATCACGTGCTTCGCCCAATCCTCACCAACCTGCGCCTTGAGCGCTTCGGTCACGATCAGATACTGGCTCATCGTTTCAGCGGTTCCGCCGGATTTGCTGATGATGCAGAAGCAAGCCTTATCCAGCTCAATCACGTCCAGCAGCGCAGCCATACGCTCCGGATCGATATTATCTTCCACATAGAACTTCGGACCCGGACGCTTGCTGTCCGGCAGTTCATTGTAATGCAGATGGTTCAGAGCCTGATGCACCGCGATGGGACCCAGTGCGCTTCCGCCAATGCCCAGCACAACAAAGTACTTGAACGTCTTGCGCACATGCTCCGCAACCTTCTCAATCTGCGCTACGATCTCTTCCTGATTGTAGGGCAGATTCATCCAGCCCAGCCAGCCCGTGCCGCGGTTCGCTTCAACATTGTGCTGTGCCTTAACAGCCGCATCCTTCATCGCCGCGAGCTGTTCCTGCGTCACGCCATACTCGCTGCCGAGCATGTCTGCCATCATGTGATTTACGTCAAGACGAATGTTCTGTTCCATGTTTTCTCATCCCTTCGGTAATATTCGATTCACTTCTCCCAACATTTTACTCCGCCTTTGCGTTTTCGTCAATCCATGCCGTCAATATTTATCGGCCATTTGTCTGGCGGCTTCCATTTTTTCCATAGACTGCCTGAGTTTTTCGTCGCTTTGAATGAGCGCCAGATACGGCTCGATAATCACCGGTCCGTCATATTCTTCCCGTTTCAGCGCAAGCATAAACGCCTCAAAATCAAAGTTTCCTTCTCCCGGCAGACAAAGTGTGCCATTTTCATGCCAATCGCAAATATGGACATTGACCAGCTGCCTGCCCATCGCACTGATAAACTCAGCCGGATCACGCCCTACGCGCATCGCCTGTTTGATATCCAGCGTAAACCGGATATCCGGAAGCCGTTTTTTGATTTCAACCACGCGTTCGGGCGTTGTCATCTGACACCATGAAACATTTTCCCATGCGATTTGAATGCCCCGCTGCGCCGCCTTCAGCTGCATCTCCCCGACAACATCGGCATTTCGTTGCGCGTCAAACGGTATTTTGTTTCCTGCCGATGAATGCCAGCCGTGATAGACATAATAGGATGCGCCCAGCTCAGCCGCCGCATCCAGTGCATGCTGAAAAAAGTCCCAGCCTTCCTCCCGTTGTCTTGGAGAACGTCCGAACAGTTCATTTTCAAACAGCGTTCCTTTGGGATGCATGCTCGTGCAGGGAATGCCATTCAGCTTTTGACGGACTTCCGCCGCAAAAGCAGCCGTCATTTCTCCCCGCGTCTGCAAAAATACCTCTGCGCATGCCGCGCCATAATCAGAAAGATGCTCTGCCGCTTCTTCTGTTTCCCATCGTCCATAAAACGCCGCAGTCGATAACCCGATGTTCACATGCACGCCTCCTTTGCTGAATTCAGTTTATTATAATACACCCGCTGGCAGATTGTCACTTTCTTTTTGGCTCAAGCTGTGGTATGATACACATGATATTCTGTTAGATTTATGCCTTTTTAGAGATAAAGGAGTTGCACACATGGCAGATCGCCTTCTTTTTCCTCCCACAACCGTTGCCGATATGCGTCAGCGCGGCTGGGATGCACCGGATTTTGTCTATGTCAGCGGTGACGCATATGTCGATCACCCGTCCTTCGGCGCTGCAGTCATCGTCCGCACGTTGGAAGCCGCAGGTTATCGCGTTGCCGTGCTCGCTCAGCCTCAATGGAAAAATGCGAACGATTTTAAACGCTTTGGGCGTCCGAATTACGGTTTTCTCGTTTCCTCCGGCGTCATTGACAGTATGGTCAACCATTATACCGCTGCCAAGCGCCGCCGCTCATCGGATGTCTATACGCCCGGCGGAAAAGCGGCAAAACGTCCGGATCGCGCAGTCAACGTTTACTGCCATTTGATTCGAGAAGCCTATGGCGATATTCCGATTGCCATCGGCGGCGTCGAAGCTTCTCTGCGCCGCTTCGCGCATTATGACTACTGGGACGATGCCGTTCGCCCGAGCATCCTTGTGGACAGCGGCGCGGATCTGCTGATGTTTGGCATGGGCGAGCGTTCGATTCTCGTCACCGCGGACTGGATGAGCCGCGGTGCCCCTGCTTGGGAATGCGCTAAAATGCACGGCGTCTGTTTTCTCTCTCCCGCCGCGATGCGCGGAAGCATCGAAATTCCGTCTTTCGAGGACTGCGTAAAGAGCAAAAAGAAATATAGCGAGGCATTCCTTGTTCAGTATAACGAGCAGGATCCCATTCGCGGTCACGCCATCAGCCAGCGGCATGGCGACGCCTATCTCGTCCAAACCATTCCGGATATGCCCCTGAACCGCGATGAGCTGGATCATTCCTATACGCTTCCGTATCAGCGCACATGGCATCCGGATTATGACGCGCTCGGCGGCGTACCCGCTATCGAAGAGGTTCAGTTCTCCATCGCCCACACCCGCGGCTGCTTCGGCTCCTGCTCCTTCTGCGCTATCACCTTTTTGCAGGGGCGCATTGTCACCACGCGAAGCCATGAATCCGTTCTTGAAGAAGCAAAAGCCATCACGCAGATGCCCAACTTCAAGGGCTATATCCACGATGTCGGCGGTCCGACTGCAAACTTTCGCCGCGCCGCATGCGACAAGCAGCTCAAGTTCGGCACCTGTGCTGGCCGTCAGTGCCTGTTCCCGAAGCCTTGTCCGAATATGGTCGTCGATCATACGGATTACATCAAGCTGCTGCGCGAAATCCGTTCTCTGCCGAAGGTCAAAAAGGTTTTCGTGCGTTCCGGTCTGCGCTACGACTATATCATGGCGGATAAATCCGACGCTTTCCTGCGCGAGCTTTGCCAATACCATGTCAGCGGTCAGCTCAAGGTCGCGCCGGAACATGTCAGTCCGAAGGTTCTTGCCGTCATGGGCAAGCCCGGACGCGATGTATACGACGCGTTTTGCGAAAAGTATAAGCGCATCAATCAGGAACTGGGCAAAGAACAGTACCTTGTCCCTTACCTGATTTCCAGCCATCCGGGCAGCGACCTGTCCGCTGCCATCGAGCTGGCGGAATACCTGCGTGATATCAACCATCAGCCCGAACAGGTGCAGGATTTCTACCCCACGCCCGGCACGCTTTCCACCTGCATGTTCTACACCGGTATAGATCCGCGAAGCGGCAAGCCAATCTACATTCCCCGTTCTCCGGAAGAAAAAGCCATGCAGCGTGCGCTTCTCCAGTTCCGCCGCCCGCAGAATTTCGATCTGGTTCGCAAGGCTCTGCGTCAGGCGCACCGTGAGGATCTCATCGGCACAAGCCGCGAATGCCTCGTCCCGCCGGAGGGTGTCAAAACAGCGCATGAGTATGCGCAGATTCGTCGGGAGCGCAAGCAGCGCGAAGAGCGCCGCGAAATCCGAGAAGGACGCGCCCCGAAGCCCGGTTTCCGCTCTTCTGGTAAGCCGGGCGTGAAGCCTGCCGGGAAAAATAAAGCCGACGGAAGAGCAACTCCTCCGCCGCGCAAAAAACATTAAATTGCTTTTCCATTCAGGATTGTTTTAACGAGCCGTTCTTCATCGTAAACCAGTTTGAGCGAGAAGAACGGCTCTTTTTCTTTGAGAAGTTTCAAAAAAACCTTGTCGCCTTCCCAGATCGGCAGCTGCGTCAATCTGTCTGTTTCAACCCATTCCAACGTTCCCTCGTCGCAGGCGCATACTTCACCCGTAAATTCGCTCGCCGTAAACAGATGCATATATTCACACCAGTCCTGTGAAACAAAGGTTACAATGCCCCGATATGCCCATTGGATGAGCGACAGCCCCGTTTCTTCATAGACTTCTCGAAGCATGCACTCTTCCGGGCTTTCGCCGTATTCAAATTTTCCGCCCACGCCAAGCCATTTGTCGTGGTTGATATCGTTTTTCTTTTTAACCCGATGCAGCATCAGCGTGCGTCCGTCTTTTTCAATATAGCAAAGCGTCGTCTGCATGTTTTTCACCCCTCTTTTTCTCTTAGTATACCATCCCCTTTCACCCTTTCACAAGCCCGTTTTCATTGTCCGTTTTATTCCAGCCACAAAAAGCGCAGAAACTCCGCCGTCTGGCGCGTCCAGTCCTCTTCACAATGCCGCCCTTCCGGCTGCAAATAAGGATACACCCGAATGCCTCTGTTCATCGCCATATTGGCTATCGTCAGCATCCGCTCTGTTTGAAGCGCCAGCGTCCGCTGATCACGCGCTTCGTTTTCCCCGACTGAAAGATATATGCGCGTATCGGCATCCAGCCGATCCGAGCGTATTTGCCGCAAAAGCTGCGGATAACACATGCTCAGTGCGGGCGAAACACACGCCGCTTTGGAAAAAACATCGTTGTATGCCGTCACCGCATATAAGCTCATCAACCCGCCCATCGATGCGCCCATAATGCCCGTACAAAGGCGGTTGGGAATCGTCCGATAGCGTGCGTCGATCATCGGCTTGAGTACACCTGCGATATAATCCATGGTCGCACGCCCTCTGCCGCGCAATCCCTCCCATGCCCTTGGCGCCAGATGATACGGACAGTATTCCGCCATACGCCGATCGCTCTCCGCACTGCTCTGCAAGCCGACAAGGATGATTTCCTTTTCCCAATCATTGAGGAATTCATCCAAATGCCATCCCTTGCCATATGCCGCTTCCCGTTCATCAAAAGCATTCTGCCCATCAAACATATACATCACCGGGTACGCCTGATCGCTGTCTCCATAAGCCGGCGGCAGATAAACGCTCACCATTCGTTCATCCATGCTTGGCGAAAAATGCACTGTAAACCGATTGATCATTTTGTCCTCCGCTTCCCGCCGCATGATGCAGCGTCATGTTTGTTTTTTCATCAACATATATATGCGCTTGCACGGCACAGTTATGCAGCCGTCCTCCATTGTTTTTTATACGGCTTGTATGCTATAATACAGTGATTGTTTGTGCGTTGGGAGGATTTAAAATATGCAAACCGACTGCGTGATTCTGGGCGGAGGAGCTGCCGGGCTGTGCGCCGCCGCTGCGCTGGGACGCTCGGGGCTGCGCGTAACTCTCTTGGAAAAGCTGCCCCGTGTCGGCAAAAAACTGCTTGCAACCGGCAATGGACGCTGTAACCTTTCCAATACGGATATGCAGCCAGCCTATTACGGCGACGCCGCGCCTTTTGTCCGCAAGGTATATGAAACCACACCCGTACAAGAAGTTTCCGATTTTTTTGCTTCTCTGGGACTGATGACCGCCGTGGAAGATGGACGTATCTATCCGAGGACGATGGCGGCTTCCTCCGTATTGGATGTTCTGCGCATGGCTTGTGAGCGATCTGGCGTGCAGATGATGACTGATTGCGAAGTTATCGGCTTTACGCCCTCCCGACGCGGCGGCTGGTCCATACAGTTGGCAGATGGTTCGGGCATTTTTTCTCCTTATGTCCTTGACGCCATGGGCGGAAGCGTCGCGCCGGCTATGGGAACAGATGGCTCCGGCGTCCGCCTTCTCACCCAGCTTGGGCATGACGCCACGCCCCTGTATCCCGCTCTGGTTCAGCTCAAATGCAGCCATTCCGCGCTCAAGGGGCTAAAAGGCATTCGCGTTCAGGTGCATTTGTCCCTGCTCATCGAAGGAAAAGATGCCGCTCAGGAAACGGGTGAATTGCTCTTTGCGGATTACGGCGTATCGGGTGTATGCGTCTTTCAGCTTTCCCGCTTTGTTGCACCTGCGCTCCAAGCCGGGAAATCCGTCTGTCTTTCCGTGAATTTCTTTCCTGAAATCGAAGATATTCATGCGTGGATGGATACGCGAATCCGTCTGTTTCCATCGGTTTCCGCACTGGAATGGACGACAGGCATCCTGCCCCGTCTCTTGGCGCAGACTCTTTTGAAAGAAGCGGACATTTCACCGGATGCACGCATGGAACGGCTGACGCAGGCTGAGCTTGAAAGCTTCCGCCGCGCACTGTCCGATTTCCGCCTGAATGTCACCGGTACGCAGGGCTTTGCCAACGCACAGGTCACGCATGGCGGCATCGTCCTGAGCGACGTTTCTCCCGAAACGATGCAATCCCGTTTGTTTGACGGGCTGTATCTGACCGGTGAGCTGCTCGATGTGGACGGACCGTGCGGCGGGTATAACCTGCATTTTGCCTTTGCCAGCGCACTGACTGCCGCAAAAGCCATTACCGGCGGCAGATGTTAAAACGTGATTCTGCAAATAAACAGCCTTTGATTTTTCATGAAAATCCGGCAGTTTTATACTTCATACTCATCCCATCTTTTTCGGAGGAAATAACATGCTTCGGCTTCATAATATCAAGCTCCCGCTCAACTTTGATGCAAAAGCTCCTGCTCAGGCAGCTGCAAAGTCCCTCGGCATTTCGCAAAATGCCATCGTGCATTGTGAAATCAGCAAAAAAAGCGTTGACGCTCGAAAAAAAAGCGACGTCTGTTTCGTCGTCGCGCTGGATGTCACGCTCAAAAACGCGCAGGATGAGCGCCGCCTTGCCGCACGTCTTGCGCCTTCCGTCGGCGGATTGGTTGCGCCTTATACGCCGCCCATCCTGCCTTCGCTCACCAAAGCCCCGAGCGTTCGTCCGATCGTCGTCGGATTTGGTCCGGCGGGTCTGTTCGCGGCACTGACCCTCGCCGAAGCAGGTGCCTGTCCCATCGTGTTGGAGCGCGGTCAGGATGTCGATACCCGCACTCGCGATGTTCACGCCTATTGGGAACACGGCGCTCCCGCCTTCTCTGCCGCTTCAAACGTGCAATTTGGTGAAGGCGGCGCAGGCACATTCTCCGACGGCAAGCTTAATACCGGCACAAAAGACCCTCGCGGCGAACATATTCTGAGAACCTTCGTCCGTTTCGGTGCGCCGCAGGATATCCTCATCGATGCCAAACCGCATATCGGCACAGACAAGCTCTGCGGCGTAGTCAAAGCGATGCGCATGCGAATTTTGGAAGCGGGCGGCGAGGTGCGTTTCGGTGCGCGTCTGACCCGTGTTCTCCATCAAAATGGGCAGGTCACCGCCGTTCGCTATCAGGACGCACAGGGCGAACAGGAGTTGCCCGCAGAATCGGTCATCCTCGCTATCGGACACAGCGCACGCGACACGTTTGAATCGCTGCTTAACGAAGGCATCACCCTGCTGCAAAAGCCGTTCTCGATCGGCGCCCGCATCGAGCATCCGCAAGCGCTCATCAACCGCGCCCAGTATGGTGCCGCTGCCGAGCATCCTGCACTCGGCGCAGCAGATTATAAGCTCGCCCTTCACCTACCCGGCGGACGCAGCGTCTATACGTTCTGTATGTGTCCCGGCGGAACAGTTGTCGCCGCCGCCAGCGAAGAAAACAGCGTCGTCACCAATGGCATGAGCTACTACGCACGCGACGGCGTCAACGCAAACAGCGCTCTGCTGGTCGGCGTCGGCCCGGAAGATTTCGGCAGCGAACATCCGCTTGCGGGCATGTTCCTCCAGCGCAGGATTGAGCAGAAAGCGTTTGTTCTCAGCGGTCAGACCGGCTGTGCGCCTTGCCAAACCGTCGGAGATTTGCTCGCAGGACATGCCAGCGGCAAGCTTGGCGACGTTCAGCCCAGCTACAAGCCCGGTGCTGTTCCCTGTGATCTCTCCGAGCTTCTGCCTCTGCCGCTGATCGACGCCATGCGCGAAGCCATTCCCATGCTGGGTCGCCGTCTGCACGGTTTTGATCTCCCGGATGCCGTTCTGACCGGACCGGAAACCCGTTCCTCGTCGCCTGTCCGCATTCCCCGTGGTGAAAACTTTGAAAGCGTCAGTGCCGCCGGTTTATATCCCTGCGGCGAAGGCGCAGGCTACGCGGGCGGCATCACCTCCGCCGCTGTGGATGGCCTGCTCTGCGCTGAAGCCGTTCTTGCTAAATACTGAGTCATGCGGTCATGAGCAGCGTGCGGCGCAATTCCGTGCAAAGCATTGCCATGGTCGCGCCCGCGTACGCATAGGGATCGTCACCCGTTCGCTCAATCAGCGTACACCAGTTCAGAAGGCTCTGTGCCAGCTGTGTGTAAAGCTCATTTTCCGGATGTTCTCCGACCGCGCTTTCCGCCTTTTCTCTGACATGGGCGAGAATATCAGGGAGCGTGTCCCCGCCTTTCATCAGCCGAATCAGGGTTTCATCCGGGAGACGCATCAATTCTGCCGCGGCTGAAACGCTGCTCTCCTCTGCGCTGAGCTTGACTTCCACCTTTTCAAGCGTCTTGGCAATGATAAAACTCTCCTGTTCCTTTGCCGCGCCCAAATCCATCGTTTCCCTGCTGTCAGAAACCGCAGCAATCAGGCGCATCACGTTTTCCTGCCAGATGGCGCAGGGAATGCCCATTTGGTTGAGCCGCACCCATTCGCTCTGCGCACGCTCTCCGTTGTCGTATACGCCAAGCTGAAGCGCATACAGCTCGATGGGTTCAAGCACGATGACGGTTTCTCCTTCGCGCAGAGCGGCGAAAGCCTGCGCCGCATGGATTCCCCTGTCTATCGCCTGAATCAACTGCTCACGCAGCTCCGGCGCCATCGCCGCAGCTGCCAGCATCAGCACCACCGCAGTCGCTATCACTCGATTTCGGATGATTTTTGCGCGTTGCCGCCTTTGTCTGCTCGTGAGCCGCCGCTTGCCCATGCCATCCCCTCCGTTTCGCCCTTGAGCCTATGACCCCCGGCGCAGGATTATCCCTGCCCCGATTCTCTCTTAGCATGAGGTAAATGAACATGAAGTATACGCTGGATACCCTGCCCGTTCTGGACGCATATCGCGAAAACTGCGAATGTCCGCTCTGCCGTCTGCGCATCTCCTGCGAAGATCAGTATGTTGACAGCATGCTCGGCGCGGCATATATGGAGCCTGAATGCCGGATTAAAACCAATGAAACGGGCTTCTGTACCCGTCACTTTGAGCTGATGTATCAGAGACGAAACCGCCTTGGTCTGGCGCTGATGACCCATACGCATATGCAGGAAGTCATCAAAGACCTCAGGAGTATTCTTGAAAACGGCAGCGCTTCCAAAGGTTTTCTCTCTGCACTCCGTGGCGGAAAAAATACCCATTCGCACAGCGATCAGATTCGTTCCCGCCTTTCCGGGTGCGTAATTTGCGAACAAATGAACAACGCGCTTGAGCGTTATGCCTATACCATCGCCCAGCTTTATGGCTCGAATGCAGAATTCAAACAGATGTTTGAGCAATCCAAGGGGTTCTGTCTACCCCACCTTGCGCTCATTCTGGATCTGTCGGAACGGACACTTTCTTCTTCGCAAAACGCCGCATTTACATCCGCCTTGGCAGCGCTTGAATTGCAGAATCTCGACCGCATTGAAAAAGAACTGGAATGGTTCACGCTCAAGTTCGATTACCGCAACACGGATAAGCCTTGGGGCAACAGCCGCGACGCGGTCGAACGTTCCATCAACAAGCTCATGGGCGCATGCGTCGGCGAAGAAGCAGAACTGCCTGCACACAACGATTGACGCATCCGTTTATGGCTCTATATCAACCCTTTTTCTGCTCCACGGGCACTTAATCAAATGTTGTTTTCCTCAATCAACATCAAAAATAGCCGGACAGGTGCGCTGATATGTACTGACAAGGAAAGTGGCCTGAAACCCCAGAAGGAGTAAGCACGGATCGATTTCATCATGGCGATTGCCGAGTATATTGACTATTACAATAACAGCAGAATCCAAGCTAAAACAAAATGGATGCCTCCCTTTAGGTTCAGGGAAGCATCCATGATGGAAGCTTAATTATTCAATTTTTGAACCTGTGTTCAGAAAACTGGGGACATATCAAGCTTCACGCTATGCCGTATTTCAATTAAACGAAAACCTGCTTTTCAGCAACTTTGCGAAATTGAACGATTAGCCCAGCTCCGCGAAGTACTTGATGGTGCGAACCATCTGGCTGGTGTAGCTGTTCTCGTTGTCGTACCAAGACACAACCTGCACCTGATAGGTCTCGTCGTCGATCTTGGTCACCATGGTCTGGGTCGCGTCGAACAGAGAGCCATAGGTCATGCCGATGACGTCGGAAGACACGATCAGATCGGTGTTGTAGCCGAAGGAAGCAGAAGCCGCAGCCTTCATCGCCTCGTTGATGGAATCAACGGTCACGTCCTTGCCCTTCACGACAGCCACGAGGATCGTGGTGGAGCCGGTCGGAACCGGAACGCGCTGAGCAGAGCCGATGAGCTTGCCGTTCAGCTCCGGAATAACCAGACCGATCGCCTTAGCAGCGCCGGTGCTGTTCGGAACGATGTTCTGAGCGCCGGCACGAGCACGACGCAGGTCGCCCTTGCGCTGCGGACCGTCCAGAATCATCTGATCGCCGGTGTAGGCATGAACAGTGGTCATGATGCCGGAAACGATCGGATAGGTATCGTTCAGGGTCTTCGCCATCGGAGCCAGGCAGTTGGTGGTGCAGGACGCAGCGGAAATGACCTTATCCTCTTTGGTCAGGACATTCTCGTTGACGGAGTAAACGATGGTCGGCAGATCGTTGCCAGCCGGAGCGGAAATAACGACCTTCTTGGCGCCCGCCTCGATATGAGCCATCGCCTTCGCCTTGCTGGTGTAGAAACCGGTGCACTCGAGAACGACGTCAACATCCAGCTCGCCCCACGGCAACTCGTTCGCCTTCGGCTTCGCGTAGATCGTGATCTCCTTGCCGTTGACGGTGATGGAGCCCGGAACCTTCACGGTCTTGCCGTCTTCTTCAAAGATCGGCTCCTTGGAGCTCACGGTATCCTTGTACTTGTAGGAGCCCTGAGCGGTATCATACTTGAGCAGATGAGCCAGCATCTTCGGGCTGGTCAGGTCGTTGATAGCGACAACCTGATAACCCTCGGCGTCAAACATCTGACGGAAAGCCAGACGGCCAATGCGGCCAAAGCCATTGATCGCAACTCTAACCATTGGAAATCTCCTCCTAAAACTTTATCAAGTGTTTCACTTATGGGATAACCCTTTTATATTGTACCCAAATTCATGCGTTTTTTCAAGAGTTTTCCTAAAGAAATGCCGAATTTGTGAAACAAATGCTCTTTTGTGGGTCAAACTCTATGCTCGATTTCAGAATAACTTTGAAAAAACAAAGGGTGATTGTTCGCAAAAGATTTCGCAAACATCAGGGTTCCCGATCTGTTTGTATGAATTCGCTGCGGACATAGCCTTCAATCACATCTGTTTTCACATGTGCCCATCCGTCTTGATCGATATGAAGTACGACCAATTTCTGGTTTTTATACAAACGTCTGATCACGTCAGAAGACAGGTTGGGCTCTTGGCGCAGATTGAGCGTCGAGTCTTCATCGATATTGGTTACTTGGGCAATGTATGCATCCTTGGGCAAATCGCTCTCCGTCACAGGCATCAGGGTGGGTCTTGGTGTCGGGCTGGGCGTGGGCGCAGGCGTCGCCATCAGCTCCGCATCAACCGTCGGACGCGGGGAACGAATCATATCATAAGAAACAAGCCCCATTCCCGGATAATAAAACGCAAGAATCTGTTCATAGGTCATCCCGTATTGCCCCGCCATCTGTTCTGCGCCGCGCTGACTCATGCCGACGCCATGCCCAAAACGTCTGGATTCAATCATGAACTCCGAGCCGATATCATAGACCGTAATCAACTCATTCTTCGATACATTGATGCTCAGTCCCATTGCCTGCTCTGCTTCCGTGAAAATAGGCAAAGTCACAACAATTGGCTGCTTCACTTCGGTATATGCCGAATAGGCAGGTGTTGCCGTCGGCGTTGGCGTTTCCGGCGCATCCGATGGCGACGGCGTTTGAGAAGACTGTGGTGTTGGCGTCTGTCTGAATGTATAGGCACGCGTAGATATTTTGACCGTAAAACGTAATTCAGTCATAAGCCGTGAATTGCCGTCATATTTGGGCGTAATGGCTTCGATATTCTGTATTTCGTCAAAGCGAATCAGCTCAGGGTCTGCTTCCACGCCTATGCGGGTGAGCTGCTCAGCCATAGCGGAAACCAGCGCATGATGCAGCGCCGTCCCTATGCCATCCGCATTCGGTTTCTTTCGAATGCTGTAACGCTTAACAACACTCTTTTTATTTTCAAGGTCATACGGATCATCACGCATATCCATGTAGCCGTATGCATCCGGATTAGATGTCGGCCATACATGCTGTCCCAATTCGGTTTGTCCGCCGTTGCTGGCAGAATAATAGCATTGTGCCAATGCGCCACGGTAAACACCGCAAATTCCTTCTGTTTCCTTGACTGCCTGCTCAGACAACGGACTATACGTCGTTCTTCCTCTGTATGCCTGATCATTTGTAGTGTCTTCGACATCATACGCACCGGAAGAACCGCTCTTCCTCAGCGCATAAGTTCGTGCGGTAATGGCTTGTGCTTTCAACGCTTCAAGCGGAAAAGAATCGCCCATTTCAAACGGAACAACGCCCAGCAGATAATCTTCGACGTGAATGGAAAGGATCGGACGAATCACGTCATTATCTATGTCAAGAGATAAATCTCCCTCATACAGTCCGTCATTTCCGGCAATCGTAATGCCCTGACGCTCACATTCGCTCTGACAACGAACAAGCTGTATCTTATTGCCCATCGCTACAACAATACCGCCGCTGTGGAGAACAAGCTGACCGTTGCGTTGAACAATCGTCATATTCGTTCCATCTGAAAACACGGTTTTTCCATCGCCTGTCATATACTCGCCGTGTATCGTCAAATTAAGTGTATCCGTGATCTGAAGCCGCCTTAGGTAGACGCGAATCGTGGATTGAATTTCAGCGGAAGCTTGATTGATGGTTCCGGATAATCCCGTTATCATCAGCATTGCGCAAATCAGGAATGGAAAAAGCCGTCTTTTTTTCATCGCGCATTTTCTCCTTTATCCAAAGCTTGATTACTGAATACAATTGATTATAACAAAATCCACTCCGTTTCGCAACCGGACAGGTATATCCCGGAAATGTAATAATCACCACTGGCTGAACGCCAGAGCCCTCATCACGCTTCGGGCAAAGATAAAGCAGTCGCTTTCGTAGACAGAAAACGACTGCTTAAATTGTTATTACGCTTTTTCAGACCGATATTCGCCCGCAAGCTTCACAAAGTAATCGAACAATCTCTGCGCATATACGTCGTGATCGGACAAGTACTCCGGATGGAACTGAACCGCAAAAATGCGGGGATTTCCGATCGCACTTACAGCTTCAATCATTCCGTCATCGGCTTGACCATCAACCTGCAATCCGGGCGCAATATCTTTGACAGCCTGATGATGCATGCTGTTCGTCTGCATGCTCTTTGTTCCGGTTATTTGCTCAAACAAGCTGCCCTGTTCAAAATGTACCGCATGAACAGGCTCGCCATACGGCGGTTTTTGCTGATGTACATCTGTCGGAATTCCCTTTTGGGATTCGATATCCTGAATCAGCGTTCCGCCCATCGCAACGTTCAGAACCTGAATGCCGCGGCAGATACCAAAGATTGGCATTTTTTGAGAAATTGCCATCGGAATCATCAGCAGCTCAAAAACATCACGCTGCTCATCTGCCTCGCCACAGGCAGGCAGGGTTTCTTCTCCATATCTGGACGGAAGAATGTCTCCGCCGCCCGCCAGCAGCAAGCCATCAAGATGCGCCAAAATCTGCGCAGCGGTTTCCTTGTCTTCGATTTCCGGAAGGAGAACAGGAATGCCGCCCGCTCTCAGAACAGACTGCATGTAGTTTTCTCTGACAAAAAGCTGGCGATCCGCAATATTATGCGAACCGGAAATGCCGATTATCGGGTGAATCATAAGCGTTACCCCTTTTTGTTTTTGTCTTTGTTATCCTTAATATCCTTGTCTTTTTTGCCAAACTTCTCGTTGTAGTTGTTGATGCACTCAACAATGACTCGATTGGCAACTTCTCGGTTCTGCGCTTTGCTGACGACCGTTGTTCTACCCTCCAGCTCCTTGTAAACCGTGAAGAAATGACGAATTTCATCGAGGAGATGTTCCGGGAGCTGACTGATATCGAACATATAATTATAGTTCGGGTCGCCCAGCGGTACGGCGATGATTTTCTCATCTCGCGCATCGCCGTCGTTCATCTCAAACATGCCAATTGCACGGCACTGAACCAGTGTCATGGGCTCAATTGCCTCCGAGCAAAGAACGAGAACATCCAACGGATCCCCGTCATCGGCATAAGTACGCGGAATAAAACCATAGTTTGCGGGATAATGCGTCGAAGTATAGAGAACGCGGTCAAGACGGAGCATGCCCGTTTCCTTATCCAGTTCGTATTTGTTTTTTCCGCCGCGCTTGATTTCAATAACAGCCATAAAGCGTTCGGGTGTAATCAATGCCGGATCAATGTCATGCCAAATGTTCATTTAGACCTCCATAGTTCGTGTTATAGCTTAGATTGCAATTCATGATAGATTCGTGTCTGTTCTGTTTCGGACGCGATGCAATCGCCCAGCCAGAATTTTTGAGCTTCGACCGCCTGATAAAACAGCATTCCCAAGCCTTCTACGCAGGGGATCCCAAGATGCGCCGCACATGCCAGCAGTCTGGTTTCCCGTGGGTTATACACGGCATCAAATACCGCGCCGCAGTCAGAAACGATTTCCTCCGACACGGGCATTTCTTCCGTATTCGGATACATT
The DNA here is from genome assembly GCA_934643825.1 of uncultured Clostridia bacterium. Taxonomy (GTDB): domain Bacteria; phylum Bacillota; class Clostridia; order Christensenellales; family Aristaeellaceae; genus Ventricola. The sequence continues at coordinate 17,630 of CAKUCW010000026.1, forward strand.
CCCACCGGCGTGCAGTTGATTAAGATATCATGTCTGCCCGAATTTTCGGTCAACAAGCAGGAATGAATGCGCCTTCGCCCATCGTTTTGCGTATCAGCCAGCTCATTTGCAAGTCTCTCACCTTTTTCCAGGTTGCGGACAGCAAATGTCACCTTTCCTCCTCGTGAAAGAAACTCGTAGCCGGCGACACGCGCCGCTCCTCCACCGCCAAGGATCAGGACGTCGGCGCACTCCGTAGCGACGTCGCGTTCCTCAATCGCACGGAGCATGCCCAAGCCATCTGTGATATGCCCGATCATGCGTCCTTCTCGAATCTGCACCGTGTTGACCGCACCGCAGGCTCTTACCGCGTCGTCCACTTCATCCAGATAAGGGATGATCTTTTCTTTATACGGAATGGTGACATTAAAGCCGGAAAAACAGCTTCTGAATACATCCACCGCAGAATCGAGTTTTTCTTCCGGAACAGTGATCGGCAGATATACCGCATCCACTCCCGCCGCCGTAAACAGCGAATTGTGAATATACGGCGACCATGTATGCGGTAAAGAGCGCCCCAATACGGCATAGCGTGCCGTCGTCGGCTTAATGCGTTCGTCCAGCATGGTTGTTCCCTGCTTTCTTTACAGTCGCAGAGAAGCACCGCATTCCGCTTCACAGACAGCAAGAATCTTCTGCATCAGCGGATTTATATCGTCGTCGGAAAGCGTACGATCCGGATTGCGGAAAGTTAAAGAGAACGCAACCGACTTCTTGCCGGGCAGCAGCTGCGTGCCGCGGTAGATATCGAACATTTCAGCCTTTTCGAGAAGTGTGCCGCCCGTATGACGGATCGCATGCAGAACGCTGCCCACCGTCGTTGCCTCATCCATGACCAGCGCAATGTCTCTCGTAACCGCCGGGAACTTCGGCAGCGCATGGACATGTTCCATCTTCTTCTGCATCTGGCAGAGCATTTCCAGATTCACTTCCGCAATGACCGTGCGGCGCGTGATTTCAAACGCAGCCATCGTATTGGGATGAAGCTCCGCAACCGTTGCAATACACGCCTCGCCAATCATAATCTTCGCTGCGCGTCCCGGATGATGATACGGTTCCGCACCCGGTATAATCTCACCGTGCAGACCGAACTGCGCAAGCATATCCATGACAATGTCGCGGATGAGATAGAAATCCACGTCCTTGCCATATGCGCCAATGCACAGCGACGGCTGTTCATGCGGCAGATCGCCGGCTTTGCGCTCAGTAACATCAAACACCGGCGCAATCTCATAGAGCATCGCGGTTTCGTTATTGCGATTCTGATTCAGCGAAACCGTATTGAGTACGCTGGGAACCAACGTACTGCGCATAACGCTCGTATCCTCGCCCAGCGGGTTAATCAGCTTGAGCTGATTCATACGGGGATCATTCGAGTCAAGACCCAGTTTTTCAACCAGCTTCGGGCTGACAAACGAGAAATTGCGAATCTCATACAATCCCTTGGATGCCAGAATTCTGCTGACACGGTCGGAAAGCTGCATGTGAATATTGCGCGTACCCGTAGATGTCTGACCTCGAAGCATCGTAGACTCGATATGTTCGTATCCGTAAATGCGCAGCACTTCTTCTGAAAGATCGGCTTCACCCTCGATATCCTCGCGGAAATCCGGCACAATTGCCGTCAAGGTATCGCCGTCAAGCGTCGTCTTAAAGCTCAGCGCATTCAAAATGCGAGCCATTTCTTCGCCCGGAATATTCATGCCTACACGCGCATTGATTCTCGCGACGGACGCCACGACAACCTGTTCCGGCTTCGGATCGGGGTAGCAATCGTAGACATCCTCGATCACTTCGCCCGCGCCCAGCATATTGATCAGCTGGCAGGCACGATCGGCTGCTTCGCGGCAGGTGGCAGCGCAGACGCCGCGCTCAAAACGGCCGGAAGACTCTGTGCGAAGCCCGAGCGCACGCGTCGTCAGGCGGATATTGGTGCGATCAAACGCAGCGATTTCAAACATGACCGTCGTCGTGTTTTCAGTAATCTCAGATTCTTCGCCGCCCATCACGCCAGCAATGCCTGTCGCATTGGTCTGATCGGCAATCATCAGCATATCCGGTGTCAGATTGCGTTCCTTGCCGTCAAGCGTCGTGATGGTTTCGCCCTCATATGCACGACGAACGATGATGTGGCTGTCTTTGACCTTTGCCAAGTCAAACGCATGCATCGGATGACCCGTTTCCAGCATGACATAGTTCGTGATATCGACGACGTTGTTGATGGCGCGAACACCGGCTGCGTGCAGTGCCTTGCGCATCCACATGGGCGACGGACCAATCTTTACATTGCGAATGATGCGTGCGCAATAACGCGGGCAGAGCGTCGTATCCTGCACATCAATCTGCACATAGTCCGTCATCTTGCCCGGAACGGTTTCCACCTTAATTTCCGGCTTGCGGAACTGCGTATTCAGCGTGACCGCCGCTTCACGGGCAACACCCCATACGCTCAGGCAATCCGGACGATTCGCCAGAATCTCGAAATCAACAATCGTATCATCCACACCCAGAATGGAGCGAACATCCGTACCCGGCTTATAATCCTCATGGAAGATGAGCAGTCCCTTGTCGCCGACAGAAGGATACAGATAATCCGGAACACCGATTTCCGGGCCGGAGCAGCACATGCCGAAGGAATCTACGCCGCGAAGCTTGCCCTTCTTGATTTTCACGCCGCCCGGCAAAACCGCGCCAACCTTGGCAACCGGAACCAGATCGCCCTCGTGAACATTCGGAGCGCCGGTAACGACCTGAATCGGCTCTTCTTCTCCGACATCGATCGAGCAGATCACCATATGATCAGAGTTTTCGTGCTTGCGAACGGAAAGAATCTTGCCGACCACAACACCCTGCACGGCTTCGTTCTGGTCTTCAAGACCCTCGACGCCCGTGCCGTGCATAATCATTGCGCTCTCAAATTCTTCCGGGGAAACGGGGATATCCGTATATTGCCGAATCCATTGCATCGGTACTTTCATTGCTTGATTCCTCCAGATTTAGTCTTCACGGAACTGAGACAGGAAACGCACATCGCCCTCATACAGAAGGCGCATATCCGTAATGCCGTAACGCAGCATAACGATGCGCTCAAGACCCACGCCGAACGCAAAACCGCGATACTTTTTGCTGTCAATGCCGCACATATCCAGAACCTTGGGATTGACCATGCCCGCGCCCAGAACCTCGATCCAGCCGGTTCCCTTGCAAACGCGGCAGCCCTTGCCGTGGCAGTTGACACAGGTCAGATCGACCTCCGCAGAAGGCTCCGTGAACGGGAAGAAGCTCGGGCGGAAACGCGTCGTCACATCGTCGCCGTAAAGCGCTTTTGCAAACGTGTCAAGCGTACCCTTCAAATCAGCCATCGTTACATCTTCGTCGATGACCAGACCTTCCATCTGATGGAATACCGGGGAATGGGTCGCGTCAACCTCATCCGCACGGTAAACGCGTCCCGGGCATACGATACGAATCGGCGGTTTGCGGGAAAGCATGGTACGCGCCTGCACCGGAGACGTATGCGTACGCAGGACAATGTTGTCTTCGATATAGAACGTATCCTGCGCATCGCGTGCCGGATGGTTCTTCGGAAGATTCAGCAGCTCAAAGTTGAACAGATCCAGCTCAACTTCCGGGCCTTCCACCACGTCAAAGCCCATGCCGGTGAACACCTTCAAAAGCTGATCCTGAACAAGAGAAACAGGATGAACACAGCCGATGGGCATATGCTCACGCGGCTCAGTGACGTCGATAGCCTCGCGTTCAAGCTTCTTTTCCTGCTCAAGCTGCTTGATTTTCTTATCCAGCGAATCCATCTGCTCGGTCAGCTTTTCGCGGACAACGTTGATCATCTGTCCTGCCTTCGGGCGCTCCTCAGCAGGAAGCTGTCCCATCGAGCGCAGCATCTGGGTCAGATCGCCTTTTTTTCCCAGCATTTTCAGACGCAAAGCATCAAGTCCCGCCTTATCGCGGATATTTGCCAGCTGTTCGGATGCCTCTTCCTGAATCTTGCGCAATTGTTCCTGCATATCCATGTCAGTATGTATCCTCCTTTTTTAACAGAAAAAAGCCCCGTCCGCAAAAGGGACGAGGCTGAATTTCCTCGTGGTACCACCCAATTTTTACCTCACGCCCGATAATTGACGTAAGGACTCTGATACGATAACGGGTCATTCCGTCTCCGCCTACTTGTCAGCAGAGAAGCTCCTGAGTGAATTTCCCGCGAAAACCTACGCAAAATTCCAGCCGCGTTTTGCGTTCTCTGAAAGTTTCCATTTCTGCGGGCGTTGTTCTCAATCTTCGCCTTTCCCGGCTATTATACATGATTTTGAAATCAATATCAAGAGAAAATTTATTGCAGATACTCGCTTTCTCCGCAATAACAGAATTCGTCGCAGCGATGGTTTTCACCGCATGCCCATGTTTCCTCGGTTTCGCACGGGTCTTCGATCTCTTCCATCAGCGAATCCATGACGTACTGACCAAACACCTGCTCAATCTCATCCTCTTCATGCGCCACGACATATTCAAGAGCGCCGTCGGGCGTCAGTTCTTCGCGAACGAGGAGCAAATCGTTTTCATCAGCAAACTCAAATGTATTCTCATCACAAATGCTGCTGAGAACAAAATAGGTCTTTCCGCTGTATTCAACGGTCGCCAAATAGCGCATCGTCACGGTCTTACCGTTTCCGTCGCTGACCACGACCCATTCATGTTCATGTTCCGGCAGTTCCATGACAGGGTTTCCTTTCCGGATCAAATGTCCATTTTCATAAAATGAAGATCAGCGTTCTTCCTCGTTCTGAGCAAGATACGCCTCATAAATGCACGCAATCAGGGCTTCATCATCCAGCGATTGATAGCAGGGATTTCCCTCTTCATCGACCGTTTTCTTCATGATAAAGCTTTCATCTTTTGCAATATCGCCGCAGTCTTCTTCGCTTACCAGCAGAACGTACTCATCGCCATGATAAGGAATCGTCGCATTCAGAATAAAGCGGATGATATTTCCATCTTCATCTTCCATTTCAAAAATGCCGTCATCCTCAAACTCTTCATCATCTTCGTCATCAGAAAAGGCATTTGGGGCTGCCTGCGCATCCAAATAGGATTGCAAAATAACGACCGCAGCAACCATGTCCACTTTCTTCTTCCGGTTTTCGCGGCTCACGTTCGCCTCAAGCAGCGCATCCTCTGCCAGAACCGTCGTCATTCTCTCGTCGTAAAACGAAACATCCAGTCCCGCTTCGGTCAGCTTTTCGGTAAACTGAGCCACCTTTTCCGTCTGAAAGCCACGAGTGCCATCCATATTGAGCGGCAGGCCGGACAAAATGCGGTTGGTTTCATACTTCTGGGCAATCTCACAGATATGCCGTACATCCGGTCCATAGCCGATGCGCGTATATGTTTCAATCGGCTGCGCAGTGATGCCCAGCGGATCGCTTACGGCAATGCCGATGCGACGATCACCGATATCCAGCGCAACAATTCTCTCGTTCATGTTAAAGCCTCTTATACATTCTTGGAAATATAGAACTGAACCAGTTCCTCCAGCAGCTCATCGCGATCAATGCGGCAGATAAGCGAACGTGCGTTCTGATATCCCGTAATATAAGTCGGATCGCCACTGATTAAATACCCGACAATCTGCGTGATCGGGTCATATCCTTTTGCCGACAGCGCATGATAGACACAAAGCAAAATGGTCTGCGCATCCTGCGGATTGTCGCTGATCGTTTTAAAGTGCTGCGTTCCCATTTCCGAATCGATCATGTCAAATAACCCCTTCCCTTAAACTACCTTTTCCCATTATACACGATTTGCGATTTAGTTTCAATGATTTCTTATCCGTTCATACTGTTCACTGTTCTGCGGATGCTCCAAACAACACTTCTGAGCGTAACAACCAGCGGAATGGCGAGGATGATTCCCCATAAACCCATCAGGCTTCCCAGAATAAAGACGCTGATGAGCGCACTCAGCGGTTTAATCGACGTACTGGAAGCGGTAAAATACGGCGTAATAAAGTTGCCTTCAATCTGCTGCACCAGAATCACAACCAGCAGGGCGAACAGCATGGGCGTTGTCCCTTGCCCCATGGCAGTCAAAACAATCGGGATGCTTGCCAGAATCGGACCGATGTACGGCAGAATCTCAAATATGCCCATGAACAGCGCCAGCAGCAACGCATCTTTTATGCCGATCAAGAGCAAACCCATCAGCGTTGCGATAAACACAAATAAACTGGTTTTTATCATGCCGGAAAGATAGCCGAGAAGGGCATTTCTGCATCCGGAAGCCGCCAGCAAGAATGCACTTCGCCATGAAATCGGAAGCAACAGCAGGATGTGTTTTGACAGAACTTCCCTTTCACAGAGAAGATAATACGAAATTACAAGCGAAAAAGCCCATCTGCCTATATGCGCGGCAAACGCCACGCCTCCCTGCGCAACAAGGCTTGTTCCCTTAGCAATCAGGTCTGTGATCATTTCCATGGGCTTAATCTGGAAATCAAAGCGGATTCCGAGGCTCGAAATCACCTCTTGACTTTTTTGAGCAATCCCGCTGACCGATGGTGCCATTCGCATGAGAAGATCTATACCATGTGAAACCAGATAGGGAACAAAAGCAGCAAGAAGCACTCCCGCTACAATGACAAAACTCAGTACCGCAATGGCTGCTGACAGCTGCGCACCGCATCCGGCTCTTTCAAGTCGTACACACAGAGGCGTAAGCAACAGCGTAAAAGCGCCAGACAGCGTAAACACCACCGCAATCTGAAAAAAGGCTTCCTTTTTCAGGTAGATGACCGCAACCATAAGCAGCGCTGAAAGAGCAAGAATCGCCGGACGTTTAAAGAAACTGCGCAAAACTCTGTCTCCTTTCAAAAAACCGCAGAGCGTTTTCACTCTGCGGCGCATTTTTATCTCGTCCAGCAATCGGCAACTTGCTTTGCCAGATGCGAACCATTTTTGCTTAGGACTCTTTTCATGCGTTTGCCCTGCGGCGTCATCATCAATCCGGCGCCAACGGTTAAACCCAATAAACCGCCGGCTGCCATACCCTTCATGGTCGATAAGCGCATGCTTCATTTCCCTCCCTTGTCAAACGCAGCTCATTGCCTATGCAGGCGGGAATCACCAGCTCCAATTTACGATGCTCAGCGGGAACATAGGCATACACCCAGACACGAAATCGGCGTTCCCTGCCTATATAGCCGGGAATCATTTCAACGGCTTCAATCTCCAATGTCGATTCATTCATCGCGTAATCCGTCACGCGTCCGCAGAGAAGACCCGTTGTATCACGAACAAACACGCTGGGCGACGATTCATACGATCGGGCATATCTGCTTGCTTTGTCGACGAGAATAAAGCCTTCGCCAAATGCGACAATATCCTCGGGGAGGATCAGTTTTTTGCCCCGTATTCCGCAGGATACGATGAGCGCACGAACCTGATTTTGCGCTTCGTTCAAGCTGACACCCTGCATCAAACCGATCTGCCGATGATTGCAAATCACCGGATAATTGCGCAGTATGCTGACGCGAATCAAGCCGTTCACCTTCTTTCCCGTGAGCCTGCCATTAGCGTCTCCTTGCCTCCGAAAAAACATGCTGGCAAAATCTATGACAGAAAAGCGAACCGAACCGTCTTCACTTCCGCCATTTCCTATAAACACAAAAAAGCGACCGAAGCCGCTTTTATCTGAGTTTTTGAAGGGTTTGTTCGAATGCATCCGAGAGAGGTGCGCAAAACGTCATGCGTTCTCCGGTTCTGGGATGCGTAAAAGACAGACTATATGCGTGAAGCATCAGCCTCGGAATGCGTACAGCACATTTCAGATTCGGCGCATAGATTTTGTCGCCCAGCAAAGGATGCCCAACGGACAGCATATGAACACGAATCTGATGCGTTCTACCTGTCAGAAGATGGACGTCCAGATAAGTTGCGCCATTCAGCCGTTCCAGCACATGCCATTCTGTTTTAGACGGCTTTCCATCTGCAACGACTGCCATTTTCTTTCGATCGATCGGATGACGTCCAATCGGTGCTTCGATCAATCCCTCATCTTGAGAGAAGGAACCATAGGCAACCGCACGATAATGCTTTTCCATCGTGCGCTGTTTAAACTGCTCACTCAGCGCAGCATGGGCAGCATCGTTCTTCGCGATCAAAATCAAGCCGGACGTATCCTTATCCAGTCTATGAACGATGCCCGGTCGCATTTCTCCCCCGATTCCGGATAAATCATGCACATGATACAGCAGCGCATTGACAAGTGTTTTATCTTCATTTCCCGCCGCGGGATGAACAACCATTCCGCAAGGCTTGTTGACCAAAACAACATCCGCATCCTGATAGAGAACCTCAAGAGGGATATTCTGAGGGACGATACTGACCGGCTTCGCCTCCGGAACGGATAGCGTCAGTTTCATACCATCTTCCGTTTTTCTGGCTGCTTTCGTTTCCGGAACACCATCGACGATCAATGCGCCTTCTTCCATCAGCGACGCGATGCGTGAACGGGAAAAAGGCGTCTTTTCGCGCAGGTATGCATCGAGGCGCATGCCTGCTTCTTCCGATTCAACGATCAGGTCAATGGTCTTTTCATCCATGGTGTTCCTCCGGTTTACCCATTTTATGATCAAAACAAATCAAGACAAACAATATAACAACCGAAATCGTAATACAGATATCCGCAAAATTAAAGATCGGGAAACGAACAAACAGAAGCCGGATATAATCCGTCACCCCGCCCCATATCAGCCGATCAATCAGATTACCGATTCCGCCTCCGATCAACCCTGCCAGCGAAATATAAAACGGACGGGAATTCGATGTGCTTCGTATCAAAAGCACACACAGCGCAGCCATCAGTGCCAACGACATAACCGCAATGAGCATCGTTTTTGAAGACAGCATGCTGAAAGCCGCGCCCGTATTGGTTGTCCGATCAAGCTGAACCAACGGCGGGGCGCTCAAAATCACATGCCCTTCCGGATATAAACGAACAAGCGATTTCAACGCCTGATCAACAAGCGCAAGAACCGCAGCTAACAAAAAAACTTTTTTCTTCATGAACTTGCTTTATTTACAAATTGCTTTCCACAATACGAACCAGCTCGGCTAAAAATCGTCCGATAATGGGCAGATTAGCCAACGCAATGCTCTGCAGAATATACAGCAGCAGCGCTCCCAGCACAGTAAAACCGATAGAAAAGCCGATACCTCTCGCCGCGCCAAGCGCCATTTCCTTCAACAGTCTTCTCCAGCCGCGCTCCCTGCGGATCCAGTCTTCAATCTGCCTGGAAATATGTCTGAGCTGTTCAAGCGTAGGCTCGTCTGTTTCCATCTGCTCTCATCCCTTTCCACCATTCTGGAAATAGGATGGCACAAAGCATCACAATTATCCCAAAAGAAAAAGCAGGGAGCTTTCTCCCCGCTTTGCCTTTCCTTACAGAAGCTTCTTCATCTGCTCCATGGAAGCCGTCTGCGCGTCGGTAATCTTCTTGAGCGAATCATAATACTCCGCCGTCTGCTTGCGCAGGGAAGCAAGCTGAGCAGTCAAATCTGCAATCTTGGTCTGTGCATCGGTACGAATTGCCGCAGCATCCTGATTCGCCTGATTGATAATCTCCTCCGCACGCGCATCAGCAGCGGTAACGATTTCCTCATATGCGCCCTTTGCCTTGCTGAGAACCAGTTCAAAGCTCTCGCTGGCGTGACGATCTTCCTGAACGGGGCGAACCGACGCCGCCTGAGCAACCGGCGCCTCAACAGTCTGCGCAGCAGATGCGTTCTGAGCCTTCTGCAGATCCGCTTTCGCCTGATTCAATTCAGCGGTCAGCTGAGCCACCTGCTCTTTGAGCCGATTGGTCTCCGCTTCGCGATTCTCCATTTCCTCGAGGATTTCATCCAGAAAAGACTCAACCTCGTTGTTGTCATAACCGTTTTTAACAACTTTGAAGACCTTATTTACAATAGTATCAAGCGTAATAGCCATGGGAAGAAGCTCCTTTCAACAACCATACTGCAACTTTATCACTCGTATCGGAAAAAGGTAACTCCGATACGCTGTTTCTTGGTCAATCCTTCAATTTTCTGCAACCGAACGCGACCTCTTCCGCGCAGAGAAAGCAACGCGCCTTCTTCAACCGACGCGTCAACCTTGTCGCACGGAATATGGTTCAGCTTGACCAATCCTCCGCGAATCATCGTGCCGGATTCAGCTCGGGATAAGCGAAACGCCCCTGCCAGAACCGCATCAAGCCTCATAGAACTCAGCGTATCATGAAACGCTGTTCCCTGAGGCTCAGGAACAGAAACCTCGCCCTCCACAGTTTTAAAATGCAGGGCGACCTTTCCCGCACTTGTCATCCCCTGAAGGATAAAATCCGCGACCTGTTTTATGACAAACAGATACACATCAGAATCTACTATGATAATATCGCCAATATTGTCCCTTGTCAAGCCTAAAGCCATAAATGATCCCAGCAGATCGCGATGGGAAATCGAACAGAATTTTGACGAATATCGAGAATGCAGCGGAACCAGAGGGAATTCGCTTCTTTCAACGCTCACATTCCAAGGCGCAAAACAGCCAATCACCCGTTCGGCGGCGTCATATCCGCCCCACGTCATAAACTGTACGCCATGTTCACGCGCAATTTTTCCGGCTTCAACAGCCTGCGCAGGATCGAGAAAACGAGTATAACGCAGGATTTCTTTTTCCGAAGCAAAACGCGCCGCAAACTCAAATGTTCTGTTATTATCTTCCATGCCGTCTCTGTAAATCAACGATAGCGCATACTACGGCTTGCGGCGTATACGTCTTCCTCGATAACCTCAACATTTTCCGGCGCGAGAAGATACGACAAATGCGCAACCTTCAGCATTCGCCCCTGAAGCGCAAACGCAGCGCCGCTGAGCAAATCCACCACGCGTCCGCAATCCTTCGGATCAATATTTTCCAAATTCAGCAGGACGCTTTCGCCTTTCAGCAGATACTTGATGATTTCGCGGCATTCTTCAATCTGGCGCACATTGACGATGCGTTCGCAATGCGTATATTGAGCTTCCTGCGCGGCACGCGGATCCATTCTGGAATCATGAATCACATTGCCGCGTCGTCCGGAAGAACGGAACGGACGCGGTTCTTCTTCTTCGTCGTACTCGTCCTCATCGTCATCCTCTTCAGCCGCTCGCCTGGCAGCGTTCCGGCGCGAGGACGACGCTGCCGTCTGCTTCTTGTTCTTAGTGAACGGATTATTCAGGGGAAAACGGAAAGTTGGGGTTTCATCCTCTTCTTCTTCGTCGTAGTCTTCTTCCTGAATTTCGCCGTCCTCAAGCTCGTCTTCATCGCGCTCGTCGCTTTCCTCAGTCGTAAAGCCAAGTTTTTCAGACAGCGTTTTCAAAAAACTCATGAACGTGTTTCCCCCTTGAGATCAAACTTCCTGAACGGCGTAATTTCTTGCGCCGAAGATTGCCGAGCCGATGCGCACATGCGTTGCGCCTTCCTGCGCGGCTAATTCGTAATCGCCGGACATCCCCATCGACAGTTCTTCGATATGCGTTCCGTCGATGGCTTCGTTCCTCAATTCTTCAAACAGTTTTCTCATCTGAATGAAGTAAGGACGAAGGGCATCGTCATCCTGCAAAAACGGCATCACAGCCATCAGTCCTCGAATCTCCAGTCCCGGCAGTTGCGCTGCCTTTCTGGCAAAAGAGAACAGATCTTCGACTGCGATTCCGCCTTTCTGCGGTTCGTTGCCGATGTTGACCTGAATCAGCACAGGCATTTTCAAACCGTGCTGTTGCGCACGGCGATCAATTTCCTGCGCCAGACTCTCTCTGTCGAGTGACTGAATCATGGCAACCTTATCTATTATATATTTAACCTTGTTATTTTGCAACTGTCCAATCAAATCAATTTGAAAAGACGCGTCCAAATGCGGAAGCTTTTCGAGAATTTCCTGAACGCGGTTCTCTCCCAGATGCGTAATGCCCGCATCCTTCGCCTGATTCACCTGAGCCGCTGCGACTGTTTTGCTGACAGCGATAATCTCAGGAGCGCGTCCCCAGCGTTCAACGGCTGCGCACTCGAGCTTTTCGCGAATCAATTGAACGCGTTTGTTCAATTCTTCATCCATCGTAAGCCCTCCCTTTAAAACAGCAGCAGCGTTTTTCCATCCGTCAGCGGCGATCCTTCCAAGGTCGGACGAACAAACGCCGTATCCGCATCCGGATAGGAAAGCACGGTTACCGCAACGAAGGTCTGAGCGCCGCCATCTGCAACAACGACACCGATGGTTTCATTCATCGAATACAAAGCGTTGATCGGCACACTGAAGCCCGTTATGAAATCACCCACCGAAGCGCCGCATGTGCGGATATTCAGCACAGGTTCAACGCTCTGCTCAATGTGCATACGAAGAAGCAGATCACTTCCGATTCGCGAAAAGGATACGACTTCTGCCGGAATCACATAGTTGTCAAATCCGGTCAGCTGCATCTGATAGATTTCGCCGACGACCGGATTCCATTCGCGATCCTGACACAGGAACAGCGCATACCATTCATCTTCACTGACAGTTCTGAAAATCGGGTCACTTCCGCGGGAAACGGTCGATTGCTCGGGCGCCGCTCCGCGGATAACTGCCTTCACATCGCTTGGCGTAAGCGTTCCGAATGTGCTGGAATTCACCGTATTTTCATAGCCGTCCGTATAGAAACTGACCAGACAATCCTCCGACGCCGTATAGGTCGTCGTCCAGCTTTCGATCTTTTTCAGCTGATCGTTTTCTACTTTGTAAAGCCCAGACAGAGTTTGATCATCCGGATACTTTTGCTTTAAATAGTTCTTGCGGACAGTCAGTGCGCTTGTCAGCTGCTTTTCCAAGTTGCTCAAGCTGCCGACGCCGCGTCCCTGCACCAGCGTTCTGATCTGCTGCGCAAGCCCGGAAATCTCTTCGTTTTCGCTGTCCAAAGCGGCATCTACATAAGAGCTGAATACCGTATTGACATGGTACGCCTGTATCTTCTGGCGATATTTCTGCAAATTGCTGGTTTCCGTTTGATTATATCCCGAAGAATAGACCTTGCAAATAACGCCCGAACGGCTGACATGGCTGCCTTCCGCCGCGACAAAGTCGATGCTGGTCTTATTTTCTGTTTCGTACAGCTTCTCGTTTCGCGCAATAACAACCGTTCCCGAGTACGAATTGCCCATCGTCCGCGCAACGGCTCGGGCGGTCGTCGCCTGGGAGCGGAATACGCCTCGAAGCTGCCATGCGGCAATCGCGACAACCGCGACAGCCAGCACAATCAGCGTAAACCGAAGAATCCACGGATTACGCTGATTCTTTTTCTTTTTTCTCTTCTTGGTGCTCATGCCGTGAAACGCTCGCCCCTTTTCAATCTTCGGTCTGCGCTGTCGGCGTATTTTCCATCATCCAAATCGCGCACTTCTGACCACTCAGCGTTATCGCATAGCGTCCAAGCACGCGAACTCCCTGCGTTTTGCGCAAGGTACTCTCCGCATGAGAAAGCGCCGCAATGACGATGATGCGTCCTTCCGGCTCAAGAATACGCCGCGCTTCAAACAGCGCATTGCGCAAATCGCTTTCCGTGCGTTCCGTTTTATCCGCCTTAACCGGCAGATGCAACAATACAGCGCTCTGGCTGGCATCCGCCAAATCCGTATATCCGCTGGATCCCTCATAAGCTCTGACGCCGCTGATTCTTCCTTCGATCAGCTTTGCCGTTGAACGATTCGGGCAGACACACGTCACAGTGCGTGCGCCGGACGCCTTAACCGCCAGCGGGAGAGACGTTTCCGTGCAGCCCAGTATGGTCGCATTCTTCGCACCGCAACGCGCAAGGAACGCAGCAACCGTGCATACATCCGGGCGAAGCTGCCCATCCTGCTTCTGCGTACGCTTGCCCATTCTCCAAAGGAAATAAGCTGCCTCCGGGCGGCAAAGCACCCACAGTTCCACCTCCGGGCGTTCGCGATAGGTGCGCATGCCCGTCTGTTCGCAAATCGCCTTTTCCAGCATATCGACATAACGCATATTGGCGCTGACCAGGTGGTCATCCTGTGCGGTTACGATGCGGAATTTCTTGCCCTGCGTTTCTTCATACGGGAAGCGGTCAAGCCAACCGCCGGTTGCCAACAAGCGGCGAACTGCGTCATTGACATTCGCCATCGGCTTCATCTGAAACAACACCTGAAACGTCTGGTGCATATACGGAAGGGACGGCTCACGCACGCTGCGATACAACGCTGCGCCATTGAGCATCCGCTCCACCGCAACGCCGCCTTCCTTGTGAAGCATCAGCTCGATCGGCTTTTCAAGACCCTGAATAAAAGTGGAAAAATACAGTTTTTTCATGAATACTCCTCAAAACAGACGGTTCTGTCTTTCTGGCACCGAGCATTTACCGGCGCTGAAAGTTCTTTTGAAAATCAAAAATCGTTCGGTAATACGCATCACCGTAATTATACATAGAGCCTTCGCTGACCATCTGCGTCAAGCGCTGAGATGAACACCAGCGAACAGCACTGACTTCCTCTTTTTGCAAAACAAAGTCGCTTTCGGGCATGCTGAGTTTCAGCGCATACACATAGCAAAAGGAATTTGAACGCCGCAGACGGGCGACAAATTTCATTTCATCTGCTCGTGCGTCGTAACCCAATTCTTCCCTCAGTTCACGTCGGGCAGCCGCCAGCGGTTCTTCTCCACTGACTGCCGAACCGCCGGTCACCGCCCAAATGCCGGGCTTCCACTGCACCGTCAGTGAGCGGCGCTGAATCAGAAACTCGCCTTTATCATTGATCGGCCAGATATGAACACCGATGTGGTACAAACCTGCCGGAATGTTCTCGCCCCGAACCATGGTCTTTCCGGTCTTATCTCCATGCGAATCGTACAGATCCCAAATCTCAGCCATCGTTATTCCTCAAGCAAGCTGAGATCACATCAGCCAATTCACGCGTCGTCTGCTCTATCTCTCCTCGGTTCGCATCAAAAACCACATCCGCCTCCGCTTCATACAGCGGAATGCGTTCGTCATACAGATTGCGAAGCGTTTGACCCTCCCGAAGTGTGACTCCGCGCGTTGCCAGATTAGAAAGACGCTTTTCGATTTCTTCATAAGGCAGCCGGATATAGACGACCAAACCATTCTGATGCAGATGTTGCATCGCCTTTTTCCCGTATACGACGCTGCCGCCGGTTGCGATAACCGTGTGATCACATTCGATTTCGCAAACACACGCTTCTTCCCTATTCAAGAAGGCATCAATGCCGATCTCATTGATCATTTCCTGCAACTTTTTGCTCTGCTGTGCTTGAAAAACGACATCCGTATCCAAAAAGCGCATCCCAAGCGCCTTCGCCAGCAAAACGCCGACCGTGCTTTTTCCACAGCCCGGCATGCCGATCAAAACAATGTTCGCCATCGTATCCTTCTCTCTACAAAAAATCCCTGTTTATTTTATCCCGAAAACACTTATTTTTCAAGTCTAAATTCAGTTTTTATGAAAAAACAGGCAGATCGAATCTTTCAGAATCGTTTTTTTATTGAAGTTGCTCATGCAAAGCCGAATATTATGCAATTATCACGTATATGAGCTTGCAAGGCTTACGGTAATTTTCCTTTTTCCTTCACGTCGACGATCTCAAAGCTTTGTTTTGCTGAAGCAGCAAGCGGTCTGAATGCATTAAATTTGGCTATAATATGAATGATGACGTCCGGACATGCTGAAAAAGGCTTGACAAAGAGTCTGCAAACATATATAATGTCCACGACAATTCAAAAGACCGCTGGGGGCGCACATTGCTGAGATGACCAAATGGTCTGTCCCTTTGAACCTGTGTAGTTAATCCTACCGTAGGGAAGCGACTAAGCTTGTTTTCAATAGAAAGCCGCGAATCCTTGCCCATCGGATGAGGAACGCGGCTTTTTTGCGGTCAGCGAATTGCAAGCAAACCATGAGAAGGGGGCTTTTCTATGTTTTCCAAATTCGCAAAGATCACGCCTGTCACTTGGGGCGTAATCGCCGCACTGTTGATCTTCGGTATCGTTCTTTTTGCCATCACCAAGGACAAAAAGCGCTGGACCGCTCGTATGCTCGCTAATGCAGCGCTCTGCATTGCGCTGGCAACCGTTCTTTCCTTTGTGCGTCTTTATAAGATGCCGCAGGGCGGTTCCATCACGCCTGCAAGCATG
Source organism: uncultured Clostridia bacterium (assembly GCA_934643825.1). GTDB lineage: Bacteria > Bacillota > Clostridia > Christensenellales > Aristaeellaceae > Ventricola. The sequence goes on from CAKUCW010000026.1 coordinate 33,901, forward strand.
CTGCCGCTCTTCCTCTTCGCCTATGCTTATGGTGTGGGCCCGGGCATGCTCGTTGGCGCAGCCTATGGTCTTGTTCAGTTCCTTCAGGACGCGTATTTTGTTCATCCGATCGAGCTGCTTCTTGACTACCCGCTGGCATTTGCAATGCTGGGTCTTGCCGGCTTGGCGGCCAACTTCTCCGATAAGTGGGGTCTCATCCCGGGCATCATTCTGGGCACCTTCGGACGTTTTGTCTGTGTATTCGTTTCCGGTGTGATTTTCTTTGGTATGTATGCGCCGGAAGGTCAGAATGTTCTGGTTTATTCCGCCGTTTATAACGGACTGTACCTCGTTCCGGAAGCAATCATCTGCATCGTTCTTGCAATGATTCCGCAGATCCGTCAGCTCGCAAAGCGTCTGGCTCTGCAGGCGTAATATTCGCTTAAAACCGTTCTCCCTTTGCTTTTGCAAAGGGAGTTTTTTTATTATGCTCTCATTTATAATGTCCCATTTCATGCGCAAAACGCACGATCCCTCGGATTCGTTCATATGCAAGGAGGTTCTACTTCTCTTTTACACCGGTCAATTGTTTGCAGTCATCAGGTATGGTATAATGGTATTCAATAATACGAGCTGGAGGAAACAAAATCATGGCTGGTTCAAATCGCACCAACAGCAGACGCCAAAGCAGCAAAATCGCTTTCTGCGGAATGATGGTCGCTCTTTCTATCGCACTCATGCTCACTGGCGGATTGATTCCAATCGCAACATACTGCGCTCCTTTGATGAGCGGAGTTCTTCTTCTGCCCATCTTTCTTGAATATGGAAAGAAAACAGCACTAACCGCATACATCGCAACATCGCTCGTCGTTTTAATTCTCGGAGTTGATAAAGAAGCATCGTTCTTTTATATCTTTCTGGGGTACTATCCTGTCATCAAATGGAATTTGGACAAACTGAAAAGCAAACCTCTGCGCATTTGCATTAAGCTTATTATCTTCAACGTTGCTGTTTTCGCCATGTATGCCGTGCTGGGTTGGATTCTGCATTTGGATGCAATCGTCGCTGAATTCACAGAGATGGGAATCTGGATGCTCGCTGGGTTCGTCGTGCTGCTCGATATCTGTCTGCTCCTGTATGACAAACTTCTGGTTGCCTTGACAATCGTATACGCCAAGAAGCTTAGACCTAAGCTGCGTTTTTTGCTCAAGTAATCGCTTAAAAGCATTCAAGATATCACATGCGGACGGCATTGCGAGCGTTTACTTTCAATCTACAACTTCTAGCCATATAAAAGCCTTGCATTCTGATTGAACACGCCATTTAAGCGTTTTTTCAGAATACAGGGCTTATTATTCAGAGGTTCCCTAGCTCAACTTATACTTGTAATTCAGGCATTTTTCATTTTTAAACCTATTTTCAAAAAACGGAGCTGCCAGACCAAGATCTGAAAAAAGAATACAAAAAGATACGAAAAGGGATTGCCAACTCGTATCTTTTGTTGTAGTTTAGCGCAAGTTTTACCTCTAGGTTCGATCATTGACTTCTTCTCCATGAGCTGTTATACTATCCCCGCTAATTGACGGGAGGTTTTCCATGAAAAACGTACTCGGATCCATTCGTAAAGCAGATACTGACTTTGGGATGATTCAACCTGGCGACCATATCGCAGTTGGTGTCTCGGGCGGTAAGGATAGTTTGCTTCTGCTCTACGCATTATCCATTTATCAGAAATTTGAAAACAAAGATTTTTCTTTGCAAGCAATTACGCTTAAAATGGGTCTTGAGCCCTTTGATGTATCACCCATCCAAGACTGGTGTGCAAAAATCGGTGTCCCTTATACCGTCATTGACACACAGATTGCACCGATTATTTTCGATATCCGCAAAGAAACCAACCCCTGTTCTCTTTGCGCAAAAATGCGCAGGGGCGCATTGAACGATGCCGCCCGCTCGCTTGGGTGCAATAAAGTTGCACTTGGCCATCACCGCGAAGACGCAATCGAAACGCTGATGATGTCCATGATTTTCGAAGGGCGACTGCATACATTTCACCCCAATACGTTTCTTCCCGGTTCGGATATTACAGTAATCCGACCGATGGTCTATTTGCCGGAAAAGCACATCATCCATGTCTGTAAAACGCTGAATCTGCCTGTCGTCAAGAATCCCTGCCCGATGGATGGTCATTCGCAGCGAGAAGAAATCAAATTGCTGATTGCATCCATGTGTAAGACTTACCCACATTTGAAAGACAACATGCTTTCCGCATTAAAAAACTCTGCACAATATGGTTTATGGGATGAGAAAAAAGCGGGAGAATAAAACCTGATTCATTCGCCGAATCAACAAAGCTCCATGCCGATGGAACGAACATCAGCATGGAGCTTTGTTTTTTACGTTTAGGAAACTGAGTGAAATCACTTGGGTAAGTAAGACACCCATTTTGTAAATCGTCATGGACGCGTGCGGGTTCAGTCTGCTTCCGAAATAAAAAAAGCAGCGTTTATCTAAACAAACGCTGCTTATATGATTTACTGTTAGCTCTTTACCCCAATACGAATCAATGCACGCCGGAGTTTTGCTTCCGCGAGCATCAGCTCACGCGCATCGTCCTTCGCCGCATTAATACGGGCTTGAGCAACTTCTTTTGCACGCTGAGCGCGATCCAAATCAATGTCCTCTGCCCATTCGAATGTCGTTGCGATCAAATTGGCCTCATTATCGATCATCGCAAGCATGCCGCCAATGCAAGCCGCACGCCTGCTTTGTCCATCTGCCAGAACAACTGACGCTTCGCCAGCGCCCACCGCCGATACATAGTCAATATGATGCGCCAACAGGCACACATCGCCATCGATCATTCGCACACGCAAACGCTCAACGTCGCCATCAAACAGCAAACCGTCAGGCGTGCTGATCTTCAGGTGGAACGTACTCATGCCTGCTCACCCTTTTTTGCTTTGGCAACAGCCTCATCAATAGTGCCTACAAACAGGAATGCGCTTTCCGGCAGATCATCATGTTTGCCCTCAATGATCTCCTTAAAGCCGCGAATGGTTTCCTTGATCGGAACGTATTTGCCTTCCATACCCGTAAACTGCTCAGCAACGCTGAACGGCTGAGAGAGGAAACGCTGAATCTTACGCGCACGGGAAACGGTCAGCTTGTCCTCTTCAGACAGCTCGTCCATGCCCATGATAGCGATAATATCCTGAAGTTCCTTATAACGCTGCAAAATGCGCTGCACATCACGGGCAACACGATAATGCTCCTCACCAACAACATCCGGGCTCAGAATTCGACTGGTCGATTCAAGCGGATCAACCGCAGGATAGATGCCCAGAGAAGAAATTGCACGGGAAAGAACCGTAGTTGCGTCCAAGTGCGCGAATGTTGTCGCAGGCGCAGGGTCAGTCAAGTCGTCAGCCGGAACATAAACCGCCTGAACCGACGTGATCGAGCCATGCTTGGTAGACGTAATGCGCTCCTGAAGAGCACCCATTTCCGTTGCCAGCGTCGGCTGATAGCCAACTGCGCTCGGCATACGACCAAGCAAAGCGGAAACTTCCGAACCAGCCTGCGTAAAACGGAAAATGTTATCGATGAACAGCAGCACGTCCTGACCCTCGCGATCGCGGAAATACTCCGCCATCGTCAAACCGGACAGTGCTACGCGCATACGAGCTCCCGGCGGCTCATTCATCTGACCATAGACCAAGGCAGTCTTGCTCAGAACACCGCTTTCTTTCATCTCGTTATACAAGTCGTTACCTTCACGGGTACGCTCGCCAACGCCGGTGAATACGGACAGACCGCCGTGCTGCTTGGCAATGTTATTGATCAGTTCCATGATCAACACCGTTTTACCAACACCAGCGCCGCCGAACAGACCGATCTTGCCGCCCTTTGCATAAGGCGCAATCAAGTCAACGACTTTAATACCGGTTTCCAGAATTTCTGCGGAAGTTTCCTGCTCATCATACGAAGGCGGATCACGATGGATCGCCCAGCGCTCGACGTCTTCCGGAGCCGGCTGGTTATCGACCGGCTCGCCAAGCAGGTTGAAAATACGTCCCAGACACTTATCACCGACTGGAACCGTAATCGGCGAACCGCTGTCCACAGCCTTGGCTCCACGCATCAGTCCGTCCGTACTGCTCATCGCAATACAACGCACAACGTCGTCACCAATATGCTGGGCAACCTCAACCGTCAGCTTCTTTTCGCCATTTTCAACTTCAACAGCGTTCAGAAGCTGCGGCAGCTCGCCATCTTTAAATCGAATATCCAATACCGGTCCAATAACCTGAACAACGGTACCGATGCTTCCTTTAGCCATAGCGTTGCTCCTTTTAATTATATCAGTGCTCGGCACCCGCAACAATCTCCGTGATTTCCTGCGTAATTGCGCCCTGACGTGCGCGGTTATAACGCAGGCTCAGATCATCAATCATTTCCGCCGCATTCTTGCTTGCCGCATCCATTGCCGTTCTGCGAGCGCCAAGCTCACTGGCAACAGATTCACACATTGCCCCGTAAATCATTCCGGCAATGTAATTGGGAACGATCGCATCATATACGGCGCTCGGGCTCGGCTCATAAAGCACAAGCGAATGTACGCCAGAAGCCGCATCCGTCTCCGTCTTCTTCAGCGGCAGGAGATTCTCAAAGACAGGCGTTTGCATCAGCATGGAAACAAACTGCGTATAGACGATGGATACCGAGTCAAACTGACCGCTCAGATACCCTTTCGTAACCAAATTGCTGATTGTAAAGCAATCCGCAACCGATACATCAGCTGCCTCCGCAAACTCCGTCGTCAATATTTCAACCTGATTGCGCGTAAAAAACTCGACGGTACGTTTGCCGATCGGCAAAACGCAGACATCTTGATTCTCGATCAAAGACGCCGCAGCTTTAAACACATTGCTGTTATAGCCGCCTGCCAAGCCACGATCACCTGCAATCACGATCACACAGCGCTTTTTGATATCACGATGCTGTTGATACGGAGAGGAAAAATCGCTGGTTGCCTTCTCGATATTCTCCAGTGTCTGATGAAGACCCGTAAAATACGGACGACACCTTTCTTGACGTTCTTTCGCCTTCCTGAGCTTGGAGGAAGCGACAAGTTCCATCGCCTTGGTGATCTGCATGGTGCTTTCTACGCTTTTGATGCGCAGCTTGATGTCCTTCATCGAAGCGCCAGCCATCCCAAACTCCCTCCTTTACTCACTGAGCAAGAAAATCCTTGGTATACTGCTTCAGAGCAACGCAAAGCTTTTCTTCCGTGTCCTTTTCAAATTTACCTGTATCACGAATAACCTTCAGGATATCCGCATGCTGTGCATCCAGTCTGGCGTAGAGTCCCTGTTCATACAGCGAAACCTTTTCAACAGGCACATCAGCAAGATAGTTATTGATGACTGCATACAGAATGCACACCTGTTTTTCAACGTCAACCGGCTGGTTACGTCCCTGTTTCAAAACCTCAACAACGCGCTCACCCTGTGCCAGACGCGCCTTTGTATCCGCATCCAAGTCGCTGCCAAACTGCGCAAAGCTCTGAAGCTCTCTATACTGGCTGTAAATCAGCTTCAAAGAGCCGGCGACTTTCTTCATCGCCTTAATCTGCGCATTGCCGCCGACACGGGAAACAGAGATGCCCGGGTTGACTGCCGGCATGATGCCGGAGTGGAACAGTTCGCTTTCAAGGAAGATCTGTCCATCCGTAATCGAAATGACGTTCGTCGGAATATAAGCGGAAACGTCGCCAGCCTGCGTCTCAATAATCGGAAGCGCAGTCAGACTGCCGCCGCCGTATTCCGGCGCCATGCGTGCTGCACGTTCAAGCAGACGGCTATGCAGATAGAAGACGTCGCCCGGATATGCTTCACGTCCCGGCGGACGGCGAATCAGAAGCGACAATGCACGATACGCAACTGCGTGCTTCGACAAGTCATCATACACAATCAGAACATCCTTGCCCTGCTGCATGAAATACTCGCCAATTGCGCAGCCCGTATACGGCGCAATATACTGCATCGGCGCTAGCTCGGACGCCGTTGCGCTGACGACAATGGTGTAGTCCATCGCGCCTGCACGGGTCAGCTGCTCAACCAGCTGTGCAACCGTAGAGTTTTTCTGACCGATTGCAACATAAATGCAAATGACGTCTTTCCCGCGCTGATTGATAATCGTATCCGTCGCAATCGCCGTTTTACCGGTCTGACGGTCACCGATAATCAATTCACGCTGACCACGACCGATCGGAATCATGCTGTCAATAGCCTTGATACCGGTCTGAAGCGGTACGCTGACGCTCTTACGCTCAATGATTCCCGGCGCGGGGCTTTCAATCGGGCGGAAATATTTAGTTTTAATCTCGCCTTTGCCATCAATGCTCTGTCCGAGCGAATTAACGACGCGACCAATCAGCTCTTCGCCGACCGGTACGGACACAACACGACCCGTTCTGCGAACCGTGCTGCCCTCGTGCAGACCGACATCACTGCCCAGAATAACAATGGAAACGGAGTCCTCTTCCAGGTTCAGCGCCATACCATATTCGCCATTTTCAAACTCGACCAACTCGTTCGCCATACAGCGATCCAGTCCATTTGCTCTGGCGATACCGTCGCCAACCAAGATGATCGTACCGGTTTCGTCCTGTTTGAGCTTCTGGTCATACTGTTTGATCTGGGCCTTAATGATTTTTGAAATCTCTTCGGGTTTCAGATCCATGGGTTCACCGGCTTTCTTTCTGTAAAAT
>CAKUCW010000027.1 GCA_934643825.1 uncultured Clostridia bacterium
TCTTCCGCTTCGCGGCGGTTATAAGAGGGGTTAGCGGAATCAGGGGATGCTTCGCTTCCTGATTCTCGTTTTTTAGGTATGCTTCGCAATGGGGGACGATTGGGACTTTGCCCCAAGCCCCACTGAGGGACATCATCCCTCAGACTCCCGTCTCCGCTTCGCGGCGGTTATAAGAGGCGTTGGCGGAATCAGGGGACGCTTCGCTTCCTGATTCTCGTTTTTAGGTATGCTTCGCAATGGGGGACGATTGGGGCTTTGCCCCAAGCCCCACTGAGGGACGAAGTCCCTCAGACTCCCATCTTCCGCTTCGCGGCGGTTTTAAGAAGGATTTCAAAGAAGAAATTGAACAACAGAAAGGGTAGAGAACCATGGACATGAGCTATTATCAGATTTCCGCCGAGGAACTCGGCAAGAACGCCAAAGTACCGCTTTTGAAGCTGGGTGATTCCGGCGAAGTATTCTACGAGCTGGCAATGGAAATGGTGAACGAAATCGAGAAGAACAACGCGGCAGGTCGTCGCACGGTATTCATCTGCCCGGTCGGGCCGGTGGGTCAATATCCCATTTTTGTCCGTCTGGTCAACGAGCGCAAGCTGAGCCTGAAGAACAGCTGGTTCATCAACATGGACGAATATCTGACCGACGACGAGGAATGGATCGACGAGAGCAGCCCGCTATCCTTCCACGGCTTCATGAACCGCACGGTATACAGCAAGATTGATCCAGAGCTGGTCATGCCGGAAGAGCAGCGCATTTTCCCCGACCCGCACGATCCGGAGCGTATTGCGAAGGTGATCGACGAGCTGGGCGGCGTGGACATTGCGTTCGGCGGCATCGGCATCAACGGACATCTGGCATTCAACGAAGCGCAGGACGAGCTGACCGCCGACGAGTTTGCGGCGCTGCACACGCGTGTGCTGACGATCAGCCGTGAAACGCGCACGTCTAATGCCATCGGCGACCTGAACGGCGCGATTGACGCGATGCCGAAGAAGGCTGTGACCATCGGCATGGCGGAGATTCTGGGCGCGAAGAAGATTCGCTTGGGCGTCTTCCGCGACTGGCATCGTTCGGTCATTCGCCAGACTGCCTACGGCGAAGTGAGTGCGCATTTCCCGGCGACTCTGATTCAGCGCCATCCGGACGCTATGGTTATCGTGAACGCGAACGCTGCGAAGCAGCCGTTCTAAGGAGTGCGGATTTTTCATGGACAAACTCTTGATACAGAACGCACGCGTCTATCAGGATGGTCATTTCATCAGCGCGGACGTTCTCTGTGTTGACGCGCTGATTGCGAAGATCGGGCAGAATTTGGAAGCGGAGGATGCGCAGGTCATCGACGCGGGCGGCATGCGTCTTATTCCCGGTTTGATCGACGTACACACCCACGGTGCGGCAGGCGTTGACGTCAACGCCGCAGACGAAGCGGGTTTACGCAAGATTGCGGCGTTTTTTGCGACGCAGGGCGTGACGGCGTTCCACGCCAGCGTACTGACCGACACGCCCGAGACCACCGAGGGGTGTCTGGGCGCGATTGCCAACGTCATGCGCGACCGCGGCAAGGGTGCGCAGCTTCTGGGTGCGCATCTGGAAGGCCCGTTCCTCGCGAAGGAATACAAGGGCGCGATGCCCGAGCATCTACTCCGCGAAGGCGACGAGAACCTCCTGCGCGATTATCAGAACAAGTTTCCGGGCGTGATTCGTTACATCACCGTATCGCCTGAGGTGCCCGGCGTCGTTGACATGATTGGAAAAATCAGTCAGGACGTCGTCGTTGCCATCGGACATTCCGGCGCGGACTACGAAACGAGCATGGAAGCGATTCGGCGCGGCGCGCGCTGCATCACGCACACGTTCAACGCGATGCGCCTATTCCACCAGCATCAGCCCGCCATCATGGGCGCGGCGCTGGAGAGCGACTGCTGGTGCGAAGCGATTTGCGACGGACGCCATCTGCATCCGGGCACAGTGCGCATGCTGCTCAAGTGCAAGGGTTGGGATCGCGTGATTGCGATTACCGACAGCATCATGGCGGCGGGTTTGCCGGACGGCAAGTACAAGCTCGGTGTCAACGACGTGGTCGTCGAGGACGGCGACGCGAAGCTGGCGACGACGGGCGTTCGCGCAGGCAGCACGCTGACCCTTGCGCAGGCGCTGAAAAACATCGTGAAATTCACGGATCATCCCGTGGAGGACGTCATCCCGCTGATGACGGTTAACCCCGCCCGTGCGATGCGCATGGACGACCGCAAGGGAAGCATCGAGGTCGGCAAGGATGCGGACATGGTGCTGCTGGACGATGACCTGAACATTGCGGCGACGATCGGTCTGGGACGGCTGATTTATCAGGCGGATTAAAAAGGGATGGCGCAATTTCATACTCGCGCACATCCGGATGATTTGTTATAATTGATTTACAATAATAGGGGGAGTGCAGGGCTGCCGTTCAGACCTGCCTGAGGGCTGACCGCCCTCAACGTACCCCGGAAAAAACATGAGGTGACAGTATGCTTGTACCGATGAGAGCGATTTTGGAAGCGGCGGATCAGTACCGCTATGGTCAGGGCGCGTTCAACATGAACAGCGTCGGGCAGATCGAGGCGGCGATTCGCATCCATGAACTGCTGCATTCCGGCGCCATTTTGCAGGGCGCGGAAGCATCCAACGCCTTTATGGGCGGCGAACTCGACTTCATGCACGGCACGATGGAAGCCAAGCGCGTCGGCGCAAAGCGCATCGGCGACGCCGTGCGCAAATACGGCGAGAACAGCCCGGTTCCGATCGCGCTGCATCTGGATCATGGCAAGAGCCTCGAGAGCGTCAAGGCGTGCATCGACGGCGGCTATACGTCCGTCATGATCGACGGAAGCAGCCTGCCCTATGAGCAGAACGTCGAGCTGACCCGCGAGGTCGTCAAGCTCGCCCATCCCTACGGCGTTTCCGTCGAGGGCGAACTGGGCGTTCTGGCGGGCGTTGAGGATCACGTTTTCTCCGCGACCAGCACCTACACCAACCCGATTCAGGCGGTTGACTTCTTCAAGAAGACCGGCTGCGACGCGCTTGCCATCAGCTACGGCACCTGCCACGGCGCGAACAAGGGCAAGGACACCAAGATTCGCCGCGAGATCGCCATTGCGACCAAGGAGTGCATGATGCACGAGGGCATTCACGGCTTCCTCGTCAGCCACGGCTCTTCCACCGTTCCGCAGGAGTATGTTCAGGATATCAACGCGCTCGGCGGTCAGCTGGAGAATGCGTTCGGCATTGATGTCGCTCAGCTGGTGGACGTCGCGCACTGCGGCATCAACAAGATCAACGTCGATACGGATATCCGCATGGCATGCACGCGCAATCTGCTCGTGATGTTTGAAGAGCATCCGGAGCTGCGCGAGAGCGCGTCCATCGGTCAGCTCTACAAGGATCTCAAGAAGAATCCGAAGAACTTCGACCCGCGCAACTACGTCGCCTCCATCATGGACACCATCACGCTCGGCGTTGTGCCGGATGCGGACGTGGCGAAGGTCGTGCAGTGCATGAAGGACGGCGTCACCGAGTCCATCGCGCCGCTGCTGGTGCAGTTCGGCAGCTACCGCAAGAGCCACCTCATCGAGACCGTGACCTGCGAGCAGATGGCAGAGCGTTACAAGAAGGCGGGCATCTGATATGAAGCATATTTTTCTGAATCTCAAGCGGTTTGACATCAGCCCGGAGAAGGGCGGCGTCAATCGCCTTGCGCCGATGAAGGACTGGGGCGCGGCGATCGTTTCCGGCACGCAGGACGCGCTGGAGGCATATGATCCCGCCGAGGTCGAATTCGTCATGTACATGCCGGAAGCGCATCTTCTGGGCGCAGCCGCGGCGAAGAAGCCGGGCAGCCCCGTTCAGCTCGGCAGTCAGGGCGTCTATCGTGCGGATACCGCGGTCGGCGGCAACTTCGGCGCGTTCACGACGAACCGCCCGGCGAACGCCGTGGCGCAGATGGGCTGCCAGGGAACGCTGATCGGACATTGCGAAGAGCGCAACGACAAGATGGGCATCCTCGCGGAAGCGGGCGTGACGGGCAAGGCGGCGACGGAAGCCGTGAACCGCATCCTCAATCAGGAAATCAAGTGTGCGCAGGCGGCAGGGCTTACGGTTCTGTACTGCATCGGCGAAAAGAGCGAGGAGCAGGCGGACTGGGAGAACGTGCTGGGCGCACAGCTGGACATCGGTCTTGACGGCGTGGACAAGAGCCGCGTGGTCATCGCCTATGAGCCGATCTGGTCGATCGGACCGGGCAAGACGCCTGCGGACAAGCCGTATATCACGAAGATTGCGCGTTTTGTCAAGGAGCGCACGGGCGGAATGGACGTCGTCTACGGCGGCGGCTTGAAGCAGGACAACGCAGCGATGCTGGCGTCGATCGAAGAGATTGACGGCGGTCTGATCGCACTGACGCGTTTTTCCGGCGAGATTGGCTTCTATCCGGACGAGTATCTCGACATCATCCGCCGCTATCTGGGCAAGTGAGGGGAGGAGGGGACGATTGGGGCGCTGCCCCAAGCCCCGGCAGGGAACTGAGTTCCCTGCACCCTTCACTACGCTATCGCTGCGCGATAGCTGAGGAAAAGACAGAACTTTGTAGTTTTTCATTGCTTCGCGGTATGCCGCGAAGCGGAGATGGGGTTTGGGGACAAGGTCCCCAAGCAGGTCTGGGCGGCAGCCCAGCGTAACCCCCGTCCTCCCCCCACGTAAAGGAGAAGAAAGATGAAGCTGGATTTTGAATACGGGCAGGGCACGATGAGTGCGAACCTGCCGGATAACACCGATATCTTTATTCCCGGCGAAACCGTGCCGGATCCCGAGTGCCTGCCGCAGGATTGGGACACGCTCTACGCGGAAACGATCAAGAGCATCCGCAACCCGATCGGCATGCAGACGCTGACCGAGATGGCGCACAAGGGAAGCACCGTCGTCATCATCATCCCGGACATCGTCAAGGGCGGCAACCAGCCGACCAGCCACCGCAAGATCGCCATCCGCGCCTGCATCGACGAGCTGTATTCCGCCGGCGTGGAGAAGAAGGATATCCTGCTGCTGTTCTCCAACGGTCTGCACCCGCGCACCAGCGTGCCGGAGATGAAGACCATCCTCGGCGATGAGCTGTTTAATGAGTTCTATTACGCCGGTCAGATCACCAGCCACGACAGCGAGGATTACGAGCATCTCGTCGATCTGGGCTATACCAGCCACGGCGACCACGTCATCATGAACAAGTATGTCTATGATGCCGATATCGCCATCCTCATCGGTCATACGCAGGGCAACCCCTACGGCGGTTACTCCGGCGGCTATAAGCATTGCGCGACCGGCATTTCCCATTGGCGTTCCATCGCTGCGCACCATGTGCCGCAGGTCATGCACCGTCAGGACTTCGTGCCCGTTTCCACCCACAGCGAGATGCGCAACAAGTTCGATCAGCAGGGCATGTTCATGGAAGAAAAGATGGGCAAGAAGTTCTTCTGCTGCGACGCCGTGCTGGACAGCAAGAGCCGTCAGATTGCCATCTTCTCCGGCTACGCCAAGGAGATGCAGCCCATTTCCTGGGAAGTTGCGGATAAGCGCACCTATGTTCACTGGGCAGAGAAGAAGTACGACGTCGTCGTATTCGGCATGCCGACGAACTTCCACTACGGCAACGGCATGGGCACCAACCCGATTCAGATGATGCAGGCGCTCTCCGCGCAGGTCATCCGCCACAAGCGCATCCTGTCCGATCGCTGCGTGTTCATCGTGTCCAGCATCTGCGACGGCTACTTCCACGACGAGCGCTGGCCGTATCTGCGTGAGCTGTATGACATGTTCCAGCACGACTACATGCAGACCCTGCCGGATATGAACCGCTACGGCGAGTATTTCGCGACGAACGAGGAATACATCCGCAAGTATCGCTTTGCCAATGCGTTCCACCCGTTCCATGGCTTCTCGATGATGTCCTGCGGACACATCGCGGAGATGAACACCAGCGCCATCTACATCGTCGGCGCCCGTGAGCCGGGCATCGCCCGCGGCATGGGACTCAAGACCCGCGCCACGTTTGAAGAAGCGCTGGAAGACGCGAAGAAGAAGATCGTCGGACCGAACCCGAACATCCTCGCTCTCCCGCGCACGTTCACCACGACGGCTGTTCACCTGTGCATGAAGGATCCGAGCCAGAACAGCCATAGCCGCGACGGTATCATCCATCCCTGCGGCGGCTAATCAAAGCTATTGTCAAACCGCCGCAAAGCAGGAGAAAAGGCGCGAGGAAATGAGTTCCCCGCACGGGGCTTTGCGCGGAAAGAGGAATAGAATCATAAATCCATGAAAGCGGTTCTGCTTTCGATGAAAAGTCGGAGGCGGAACCGTTTTTTATGTATAGGAAATTGCAGAAAAACGCCCGCGTGAGCCAAGCTCCCGTGTTTTCCGAACTGGGGCGGGAGTCTGAAAAATGAAATCTATCAGACAGGTGACAGCGCAAGCAAAATATGATATAATGAGCTGTTTTTAAAAAACAGAAAGGAGCGTTCATGTTCGAGGGATTTTCACAGGAAGCGCTCGACTTCCTGAACGATATTCGGTTTAATAACCATCAGCAGTTCTATGAAGCCAATCGGACGCGGTATGAGCAATTCGTCAAGGCGCCGCTGCGGGCGCTGAGCGATGAGCTTGCGCCGGTCGTGCAGCTCATTGATCCCAAGCTGGATACACAGCCGGGACGGACGATGTCGCGCATCCGCCGCGATACGCGCTATACGAAGGATAAATCCCCGTTTCGGGATCACGTCTGGCTGGGGTGGCGCTATCCCGGCGAAGGACGCGCCGAAGGGTTCCACATGTACTGGGGATTCGGCGCGGATTGGCTCGGCTGGGGATGCGGCAGCTATTACGCGGACAAGCCGATGATGGACGCCCTGCGGCTGGAAATCCGTCGGCATCCCGATGAGGTGCGCAGGGCGGTCATGCCGCTGGAGACGCGCTTTACGATATACGGCGAGGATTACAAAAAGATTGCTGTTCCGGCAGATGTGCCGGAAGATCTCAAAACGCTGTATATCAAGAAATACGTCGGCTTTGAGCATGACGGCACGCAGGAAGAATGGGCACTTTTGCACACGCATAAGATGGTGAACGTCATCACGGAGGATTTATCGAAGATGGCGCCGATGCACCGTCTGATGCGGCGGATGCGCACGCAGGCTGAGCAGGCGGCGCAGGAGGCTGTCCGCGAGCGTGAAGAGCAGGCGCGTGCCGCGGCATTGCAGGACACGACCGTGAAGCCGGAAAAGCTTGCGATCCGCACCGCGGAGGAGTTTGAGTTTTAAGGCGAGGACGGCAGAGAACCTTGCTCTCTGCACTCTTCCTTCATGAAACGCCATTTGCGTTTCAAAACCGGAATGAACCGTAGAAATAACATCATACCCTTTATCGCAAAGCGATAAAGATGTGGGAAATCCAAGAACCTCAGGTTCTTGGCTGGGGCTTGGGGGATTGGAGCCATGCGCCCGCTGTGCGGGATTCAGCATGGCGGAAATCGCAAGGAGCGCGTGCCCATTTTTCGTGAAACGCCATTTGCGTTTCAAAACCGGAATGAATCGTAGAAACAACATCATACCCTTTATCGCAAAGCGATAAAGAAGCGGGAAATCCAAAAAACCTCAGGTTCTTGGCAGGGGTTTGGGGGATTGGAGCCATGCGCCCGCTGTGCGGGATTCGGCATGGCGGAAATCGCAAGGAGCGCGTGCCCATTTTTCGTGAAACGCCATTTGCGTTTCAAAACCGGAATGAACCGGAGAAACAACATCATACCCTTTATCGCAAAGCGATAAAGATGTGGGAAATCCAAGAACCTCAGGTTCTTGGCAGGGGTTTGGGGACGGAGTCCCCAACGTACCTTTCGCTTTCCCCGAAGATAGGAGAAGAAAAGATGAATCTGATTGTTGAATCGCTGAAGGCATTGCTCTTCGGCATTGTGGAGGGCATTACCGAGTGGCTGCCCATCAGCTCTACGGGGCATATGATCCTGCTGGATGAGTTCATTCAGCTGCAAATGTCCGATGCGTTTAAGTCCATGTTCGAGGTAGTCATTCAGCTTGGCGCGATTTTGGCGGTTGTGCTGCTGTACTTCTCCAAGCTCTGGCCCTTCAAAATGCCCAAAAAGGGCGAGGGCTTTGTCGGGCTGTTCAAGATGGACACCATCATGCTGTGGCTCAAGGTCGTGGTTGCCATTCTGCCCAGCGCAATCGTCGGCATTCCGTTTGACGATTGGATGGATGCGCATCTGCACAACGGACCGGTGGTCGCGGCGATGCTGATTCTTTACGGCGTAGCGTTCATTCTGGTGGAAAGGCGGCAGAACACGCACCGCCGTGCCCGCATCCAGAATGTCGAGCTGATCGACATGCGCATGGCGCTGATGATCGGTCTGTTTCAGGTGCTGTCGCTTGTGCCGGGCACAAGCCGTTCGGGCGCGACGATTCTGGGCGGCATTCTGATGGGCTGTTCGCGTGCGGCGGCGTCCGAGTTCAGCTTCTTCCTCGCCATTCCGACGATGGCAGGCGCGAGCCTGATCAAGGTGCTGAAATTCGGCTTGAGCTTCACGTCTGAAGAAATGATTATTCTGGCAATCGGCTGTGTCAGCGCGTTTGTCGTATCCATCATCGCGATCAAGACGTTCATGGGTTACATCAAGCGCCACAGCTTTACGGCGTTTGGCTGGTACCGCATCATTCTGGGTGCGGTCGTTGGCGTGTATTTCCTGCTGAGATAAGGAGAAAAACACATGAAGCATTGCATTATTGCCAAGTTTGGCGACATGGTGGCAGACAAGAAGGAAGCGGCGGCGCAGGTCAAAGCATTATTTGCCGCAGCCGCGCCGGTCGAGGGCGTGACGGGAATCGTGATTCACGAGAACTGCGTTGCACGGGACAATCGCTACGACCTGATGATTGTGGTGGAAATGGCGCGGGATGCGCTGGGCGCGTGGGATGCGTCGGAGATTCATCATCAGTGGAAAGCGCAGTTTGGCGGCATGCTTACAGCAAAAGCCATCTTCGATTACGAGGACTAAGGGCAACAAAAAAACTCCGGCAGCTCGTTCTGCCGGAGTTTTTACGTTAAGGGGCTGGGGTTACGTTGGGGCTTTGCCCCAAACCCCACCAAGAACCTGAGGTTCTTGGATTTCCCACTACGCTATCGCTTTGCGATAGCGGCGGTAAAATGTGTTTTTGACATCGCGAAGCGAAGAAAGGGTGCAGGGAACGAGTTCCCTGCCGGGAGTTTGAGGGCAGAGCCCCAATGTTTCTGCTCAAACCATGCAGTGCGCATGCGCACTGCCCGCCATAACGTCTTAAAACAGGAGCGAAGCGGAGAAAGGGTGCAGGGAACAAGTTCCCTGCCGGGAGTTTGAGGGCAGAGCCCTCAACGTTCCCATTAAAACAGGAGCGAAGCGAAGAAAGGGTGCAGGGAACGAGTTCCCTGCCGGGAGCTTGAGGGCAGAGCCCTCAGCGTCCTCCCCTCCCCACATTCGTCAATCGCGCTCGAATACCCGTGTGCCGACGCGGACGCCCCAAGCACGCCCGCCGCGAATCAGGAATTCCAAACGACAGATGATGCTTCCGGCGTCATCAGGCTGGACGGCGAGGAAGCGCGTGCCGCCGCAATAGATCAGCTTGAAATCGACACCGTCACGCGTGCCGTAAAGCATATCGCTTCCCTCTTCACAGTGGATGCCGACGATGCTCGGCACGCCCTCATGCCCGATGTAGCGCCCACGAATCATGTGCGGCGAACTGAAGCTGCGGTTTGACGGGATGAACCATTGGTGGCTTTCCTCAAGCGGAAGCCCCATGACGGCGTTGTACATGCACCACATCAGCTCGTCCATGTCCTCGTCGCCCTGATTGCAGAGGACGGCAAAGCCATAGCCTTCGCCCAGCAGCAGACCGCCCTTGGTCGATACGCCGTGGAGCGCACCGGAATGCTCGCAAATGATGTGCCCGGCTTTCTCACGCTTATACAGCCCCATGCACATCGTCGCCTGAGCGGAAAGCGGATGATAGCGTCCGATGAGCAGATCGACTGCGTGCGCGGGAATCGCCTGACGCCCTTCGTGCATGCCTAGATCCGACAGAGCGCGGTAGTAGGTTGCCATGTCGCGGCTGGTGGACTTGACCATCGCGCAGCCGCGGAACGGCGGAAGAACGCTCCAGCAGTCGTCACAGGTGCGCACGCCGTCCTCGACCTCAAACAGGCTGGTGATGTTGCCGCCGGACAGCGCCCGTGCCGCGTCGATGCCGTTATCCAGAATGCTGCGGGTCATGCCCAGCGGCGCAAAGATGCGCTCCTGCATGAACTGCTCGAGCGGCATGCCCGCCGCCTTGTCGATGACATAGGAGAGGATGGCATAGCCCTCGTTGGAATAGCTCATGATTTCGCCCGGTGCGCCGAGCGTAGTGTAGCCGCAGTGGGCGACATAGTCGATAACTTCGTCGATCGTCGCCATGGGGTTGGGCGCGGTGCGCTTCATTTCGGTGAGCCATTCATTTTCGGGGCGTCCCGTGCTGTTCATGGCGATAGACCATTCGAGGGGTTCCATCGGCGGGATACCGGAAGTATGCATGGCGAGATGGCGGACGGTAACGGCTTCACGCGGCTGACCGGCGAGCGAGAAATTCGGCAGAAAATCGCAGACGGGCGCATCGAGGTCGAGCTTGCCCTCACTGGCGAGGATGCAGGCGCACAGGGCAGTCAGCGATTTGCTCATGGACGCGATGCCGAACATCGTATCGTTATTCACGGGGAGCGTACAGGCGGCGTCGCGCCAGCCGTAATTGAAGGAATAGACGAGTCCGTCGCGGCTCATGATGGCGGCGCTGACGCCGGCGAGGTTTTTCTTTTCAGCCCAGCGGACGAGGGCGTTATTCAGTGCGGAAGAATCAAACATGCTATCCTCCTGCTTACATGCAAAGGTCAAATGGGTGGGAAAAATTTTGCAAGATGATTATAGCACGAAGCGGAGCGGATTTCACGTTTTTTTGGTGAGAACTTATTTGAAGTGCGGGATGAGGGAGAATGATGGGGCGGTTTAAAGCGGATGAGTTGGAATCAGGTATCGCTTCGCTCCCTGATTCTTGCTTTTTGAATCGTTTCGCGGCTAGGGATGAAGGCGTGCAGGTAAAGCCGGACGTTTCAGGGCGAACCCGTTTCAATTGCAGAATGCTTTGCATTCTGCTCTGAAACTAGTTTTTTACAAAGGGGGACGTTTGGGGCTTTGCCCCAAGCCCCAGCAGGGAACATGGTTCCCTGCACCCTTTCTGCGCTTCGCGGCGGTTTTAAGGAAGGGAGAGGGGATGAACGATGGCAATTTGGGGTTGCAATATAGGGGAAAAACAGGTACACTTTGATAGAGAATGACGAAAGGAACTGAACGGATGAATCAAAAGAAAGCGGGCGTCCTGCTCTCCTACGGGCAGACGGCGCTCTCCACGCTGATTTCGCTGACCTACACGCCGGTGATGCTCCGGCTGTTAGGGCAGAGCGAATACGGCTTATATACACTGGTCAGCGGATTTGTATCCAACCTGAGCCTCCTCTCCTTCGGTTTGGGAAGCGCATACATGCGTTACTATTCCCGCGCCGAGGTCAAGGACGGCGAGGAGGGAGTGGCACGCATCAACGGCATGTTTATGACCATCTTCTTTGTCATCAGCATGCTATGCCTTTTGACGGGCGGCGTATTGGTTGCGAACACCAAGAACATATTTGCCGCCAAGCTGACGCCGAGCGAGCAGGACACGGCGCAAATTTTGATGGCGCTGCTGGTGGTCAACATCGCGGTATCCTTCCCGGCAAGTGTGTTCTTTTCCTACATTACGGCGAAAGAGCGTTTCCTCTTCCAGCGGCTGGTGAGCATGATCCGCACGGTGCTCAACCCGATTGTGATGCTGCCGCTGCTGCTGATGGGGTACGGCTCGATTGCGCTGGTGCTGGTGACGCTGATTCTGACGGCGTTTTCGGACATTGTCAGCATGTGGTACTGCTTCAAAAAGCTGCACATGCGCATCCGGTTCGGAAAGTTTGATTTTTCGCTGCTGCGCGACATGGCAGGCTTTTCGTTCTTCATTTTCCTGAACGAAATCATCAACCAAATCAACTGGACGGTGGACACGACGCTGCTGGGCATCATCAGCGGCACAGCGGCGACAGCCATCTACGGCGTCGGCTCGCAGATTAACCAGTATTACATGGCGCTATCCACGTCAATCTCCGGCGTATTTACGCCGCAGATCAACCGCATCGTGGCGCGGGGCGAGGGCGACGAGCAGCTGACCCGCCTATTTACAAGAGTCGGGCGTATTCAATTCATGCTGCTGGCGCTGGTTTTGACGGGATTCATATTTGTCGGTTCGCCGTTTGTGCGGGCATGGGGCGGCGAGGAATACGCGCAGGCATATGTCATTGCGCTGCTGCTCATCGGTCCGGTGACGGTGCCGCTGATTCAGAACATCGGCATTGAAATTCAGCGAGCCAAAAACATGCATCAGTTCCGCTCGAAGGTCTACTTCTGCATGGCGATCGGCAACGCGATTGTGAGCGTGCCGCTGGGCATGGCGCTGGGCGGCATCGGCTGCGCACTCGGCACTGCCATTTCGATGATTGTGGGCAACGGGTTCATCATGAACTGGTATTATCAGACGCACATCGGGCTGGATATGCGTTATTTCTGGAAAAGCATTTTGAAGATTGTGCCGGCGATGCTGCCGCCGATTGCGTTGGGCATTCTGGCGGTCAGTCTGCATCGTTTTGAGGGCTATTCCGGCGTGCTGATGTTTGCAGTGCCATATGCGGCGCTGTACGCGGTATGTCTATACTTTTTCGCGATGGATGAGAGCGAGAAGGAGCTGGTGGGTGCGGTGATACGGAAGATGAAGCGGAGATAAGCAGAGTTGGCGGAATCAGGGGACGCTTTGCTGCCTGATTCTTGTTTTATGACGCTTCGCGTTTGGGGAGACGTTGGGCTGCCGCCCAAACCCGCCTGAGGGGATTATCCCCTCAGACTCCCTTCTCCGCTTCGCGGCGGTTTGAAGATGGATTTTGATGAAACGACATCAAGTTAAGGAGAGAGGAAAGTCAGATGAAACAGGCGGTTTTACTTTATTACAATCTCAATCCGGAAAAAGCGCAGAAGATTCGGTTAGCGGCGATGCGGCTCAAGATCCGCGTACGTCCGGTGGCTCAGGCAGAATACGGACAGACGCTATCGGCGCTTTGCGGACTGGAAGCGTTGACGGACGCGGCATATGATGGGGCTGGGTTTGAGGACGAGATGCTTGTGATGGCGAACTTTCCGGCGGGAATGATGAACACATTCCTTGGGCTATTCCGGCGGATGGGCATTACGCCGGTGGCGCTCAAGGCGATATTGACGCCGACGAATGCGCAGTGGAATTCCGAAAAGCTGCACACGGAAATTGCAAGCGAACACGAAGCGATGATGAAGGGAAACGGTGCGGCGCACGAAAACCCGCTGAATGCATAAGGGCGCAGCGGGGAACCCCATACAGGCGGATATAAAAAAGCGGGTGCAGACCCGCTTTTTGAATGCACCGGGAAGGATATGAACAAAGCTTTCATGTTTGCCAAACGATGGCGGAAGAAGAGGCAGGCATCGGGATCAAACCTCGTAGACCCTCTGGGTCGGCGCATAATCCGAATTATAGGCGATGATGCGCTTGAAGTCGTTTTGGGCGGCGATGCGCAGCATATCCGCCTGCGTACAGTGGACGCTATACCGCAGAAGACGCGCTTTTCCTGCGTGCAGAAGCAGCGAGGCGTGCGTATTCGGCTCAACTGTGCCGGTGAAGATGACCCGTCCGCCGCAGACCAAAAGGCGGCGAACCAGCTTACGCGCCTCCGGCGTATCCAGCTGGGGATCACAGATGAAATAGACGCCCAGCGCAACAAAATCCTCCGGAATGGAGCGAATGAACTTACCGCTCAGCATATCCTGAACCTGCGGGCGCACCCACATCGCCGTGGCATCCATATGCCCCAGCTCGGTCATGAAATGGCGGTCGGCGAAGATATCGGTATCCGGCAGCCGTTCGCAGATATAGGTCAGGATCCCCAGACCGCGTCCATAGAGCGGAACGGGCAGAACGACCGGTCTGCCGTCTGCCAGCGCATCGGAAATCGCCGCGATGAGCGCATCAACCTGTGCGTTACGCGAACTGCTTCCCGGCTGCATGCCGTAGTCGCAGTCCAGAACAGCCAGATCCGCGCTCAGCCCTTCGATGGGATCACGGGAATGGACGCGTGCGCAGTCATAATAATCGCCGGAGAAAAAGAGCGAGCGCCCGTTTTCCGCGATGCGGTACCATGCGCTTCCGGAGCAATGTCCGCTGCGTCCCCACATGACGGAGAGCCCGCCGGGGAGCGGCGCTTCGGCATAAGGAACGCTCAGCCCTTCCAGCACGATGGGATCATCGATGGCGATGGGAAGCTGGCGTGCGGTTTCGGTCGTCAGCACGACGCGCCCGGTGAAGCCGTTGGAAAGCAGATAGGGGAGCGCACCGGACTGGTTTTCGTGGGAATGGGTCAAAAACAGATAGCGGCTGGAACGAATCTGGTCGGGCGTCAGGTGAGGCAGTTCATCCCCCCGATAACAACGCTGATAGCCGCAATCCATGATGAAGGACGAGTTCCCGCCCTGAATATAATAACAGTGGCGCTGCTGAGAACAGGGTTCGCCCGTTAAATAAAGTTTCATGATGCGGCAACCTCCAAGCACAATTCGCATATTTTCTGAAGTACGAAAAACAGGAGAATTCATCTCCGCAATCGTTTGTATTCTGATAGTATAGTACAAAACGCGGCAAGCGTAAACCCGAAAAGCCGATCGCTTTTGCTTTTTGGCGAAAAAACTTGAGGAATGTTTCGATTTTTGTGCAGATTCGGCGTGGATTTCCCCTTTTCCCGAACGGCACTTCGTGGTACAATACGGACAACGGGGTTTGAACGCGGAAAGTTCAACCTTTTTTTCAAAATTAAGGAAGAAAAAAGCACGCGGATTCGTCTTTATGGCAAAGAGAGCATGAAGGCTTTCGGGTGCAGCCTGCGGCGGGCGCCGCGGGAAGAGGTGAAGGTTATGCGGGGAAAGAAAGCGGGAATCTGCCTGCTGATGCTGATGTTTATGCTTATCGGCGGGCGGGCGTTTGCTCAAAGTGCCGTTGTCAACAACGGTTCGGATGCGACGGCGCGTCTGAATATGCGTGAGCAGCCCAGCAAAGATGCGGATTCGCTTGGGAAATTCTATACCGGAACGCCGGTCGATATCGTTTCGGACGCCGGCAACGGATGGTCGCAGGTGACCATCGGCAGCGGCAGCAACAGCCTGAGCGGATATATGATGACGGCGTACCTTTCATTGGATGTGTCGAGCGTAAAGGATGCGACGCTGAGCATGGAGGTTGTTTCGCCGTATGGCACGCAGAGCATCATGGTGCGAAGCGAACCCTCCAATTCGTATGATGCGGTTGCGGCGCTGGCAGTTGGCGACAGCGTTCGGGTCATCGGCACGACCGGCAACTACTACTATGTGCTGCTGAGCGACAAATCGGTCGGATGCCTGAGCACAAGCGAAGTGAAGTAAAAAAGCGGGCTGAGCCCGCTTTCACCTCCGCCGAAGTCCGCCGCGCATCAAAGTCTTGCTCACATGGGCGATTTTACGTCATTTCCTATACGTTAAAAAAGAGCTTTTTCCGATTGGAAAAGGCTCTTTTGCGTATCATGCGATGGATGCGCCCGACTGAACGAAGCGGCGTGAGAACGCCATGAACAGGGAAGGCGGCTTTCAGCGTCCGCCCTTCTTTCTCTGGCGGACGGCTTCGGTCAGGAGAAACTCAATCTGCGCGTTGATGGAGCGGAAATCATCTTCCGCCCATGCGGCAATATCGTCCCACAGAGAAGGCGAAAGGCGGAGAAGCACCTGCTTCTTCGCTTTTTCGCGTTCCTTGGCGGCTTTTTCCCGACGGATGGCTTGGGCTTCTAGCTCTTCAATACGCGCAAGTCGGGCGGTAAGCTCCGCCTCGCGGGTATCCAGTTCTTCCGGCGTGAGCAGCGGCTTGCTGACCACGGAGAATCACCCCCTTCATCAATAGATGCTGCCGCTGTTGACGATGGGCTGCGCATCCTTATTGCCGCAGAGAACGACCAGCAAGTTGGAAACCATCGCCGCTTTGCGTTCTTCATCCAGCACGACGACTTCGTCCTCGCTCAGCTGGTCGATCGCCATCTTGACCATGCTGACTGCGCCTTCTACAATCTTCTGGCGTGCGGCGATGATGGCGACTGCCTGCTGACGCTGGAGCATCGCCGCGGCGATTTCGTCGGAATACGCGAGCGTCGTGATGCGGACATCCTCGATGACCAGACCCGCGTCGGCGACGCGCTGGCTCAGCTCATTCTGCATGATCTCGGAAACCTCGCTGCTTGATCCGCGGAGGGTCTTTTCGCCGTCGTCCTCGTCGTCGCCGTCCTTCATGGAGTCATACGGATACAGGCGGGCGATGTTGCGGATGGTCGAATCGCACTGAATGGAGAGGTAATCCTCGAAATTATCGACCGCAAAGACGGCGCGGGTCGGGTCGGCGACATGCCAGATGACGACCGAACCGATGATGATCGGGTTGCCGAGCGCGTCGTTGACCTTCTGCTTGTTGTTGTTCAGCGTGCGGGTTCTGAGCGAAATCTTCTTGCTGCCTAAATCCGTCGTATTGAGAGAAACCGAGCCGTTTTGCAGGCTGACGGAGGACGGCGCACCCTTGTTGGACGGCGCATTGGCAACGACGAACGGGTTCACGAAGTAAAAGCCCGGCGTTTTAAGCGTTCCGTAATAATTGCCGAACAGGGTCAGAACGAGCGCCTGATTGGGCGCGACGACCTTGAGCCCGGCGATGATGAAGGGGCAGACAATCCAGCTGAGGATGCCCAGAACAATCAGGGGAATGCCGTAAAAGGCGTCGGAATGGACACAGCCGAGGATAAACCCGCCGGTCAGGACGATGAACGACAGAATCAGGGCAATCATGACGGGCATGCCGTTGGCGTGCGGCGCAACGCGCTCATCCGGAACGGCGCGGAGAACGGTGGATTTCTTTTCAGACATGGCAGATGCTCCTTTCAAAGGTCGAAGTGATATCTTTTTGATATCACTATGATAAAACGATTCGGGACGATTGTCAATAGACCGATGAAAAAATTGCCCGAAAAGTTCCTGTCAGTGGGATTGTCAGCCTATGCGTGCGATGCTATAATAAAGAACAATGTGACAATTGCGGAGGAATCGACATGCTGATGAGAAAACCACCTTTTGAGGATGACAGAATGCTCGGTCAGGACAGCTTCAGTGCGCCTGTGGAGGGAAGCTGGCGTCCGGCGCAGAATACGCACTTTGCTTCTGCCTGCGCGATGGTGGGACGGCATGTCATGGATTTTGCCGACAACGGAGACGGAACGCTGACCGCCGTGCGCTGCATCGACCGACAGGCGGATGATCTGGATATTCAGTTTGAGGCGGGTGCATGCACCGTGACCGCCATTGCGCCAAGGGCGTTTGAGGGCTGTTCGGAACTGCGGCGCGTCATCCTGCCCGAAGGGCTGAAGCAGATCGGCGAGATGGCGTTCTCGGGCTGCACGCATCTGCGCCGCATCGTCATTCCGGGCGGCGTTCAGCGCGTGGGCACGCTGGCGTTTGCCAAATGCAGCCAGATGGAGCGCGTGCGCATCGAGCCGGGCGTTGTGCAGCTTGGACCGAGCAGCTTCTCCAAATGCGCGGCGCTCAAGCGCGTGGATATTCCGGACAGCGTTGTGCAGATCGGCGGCGGCGCGTTCTTTGGATGCAGCAAGGAATTGAAGCTCTATGGCGCGGAGGGAGCGCCCGCTCAGCAATATGCCAAGCTCAACGGGCTGACCTTTGATTCCCAAAGCTGGCAGGACGATGAAGAACTTGTTCTGCGGGAAGAGGAGGACGGCACGCTGACCGTCACCGGCGCAAGGCAGAGCGCACCGCACCGCATCGAGATCCCGACGGAGCTGTGCGGCAGGAAGATCACGAAAATCGCGCCGAAGGCGTTCTTTGCCAACGGTACGCTTGAGCAGCTGGTCATCGGCGGCGGCGTAAGCGAAATCGGGGAAAGCGCGTTTTTTGGCTGCCGTCAGCTTGTCAGCGTCAGTTTTGAGCGCGGCTTGGAAAAAATCGACGACAGCGCGTTTGCGGGCTGCGAAAATCTGACGCAGGTGACGCTGCCTTGGGGCACGAGCGCCGTCGGACGGATGGCGTTTTTCGGCTGCACGCGATTGGCGTTTGTCAAGATGCCGACCACGACGCGTGTCGCGGATTTTGCCTTTGACGGATGCGCCGCGGGGCTTCGGGTCTTTGGCGGCGTCTATGCCGGACGAATGGTGCCGGAGAAATAAGCACTGAAACTTCCGCGAAGCGAAGGAAGGGTGCGGGGAAAGAGGCGTGACCTGACGTGAAGCCGTTTGCTTTCATGCATGTCGGCATAAAATACAAGAACAGCCGGACGGAGTTTTACGCTCGATCCGGCTGTTTTTCGTGTATGATCCATTTCGATTGCGGGATGTTTTACATCCTGCTCCGAAACTGCGATTTTTTGTTTGGAGTCTTAGGTTGTTCGGGATAGGTAAAAACAGACTGATTCAGAGTCAGAGGACGCTTCGCTCCCTGACTCCCGTTTTTTGGATGCTGCGCATGGAGGGTTACGATGGGGCTGCTGCCCCAAACCCTGCTTGGGGATTTCATCCCCAAACCCCATCTCCGCTTCGCGGCGGTTTAAAGAAAGTTTTATTCGCCCAGCATGAGGTATTCGACCATCTTTGCGCAGCAATCCATGCTCTCCACGGCGATATGCTCATACGGTCCATGGAAAGCGAATCCGCCGGTACAGAGGTTCGGCGTCGGCAGACCCATGAACGACAGGCGGCAGCCATCCGTTCCGCCGCGCACGGCTTCGATGAACGGTTTCATGCCAGCCTTTTCACAGGCATGCTTGGCGTTTTCAATCAGTTCCATATGCGGCGCGATCTTCTCCGCCATATTATAGTAGCTATCCTTGATGGTCAGGCGAATGACCTCGCGGGCATACTTTTCGTTGATGGTCTTAGCGGCATGCTCGAGCGTCTTTTTGCGCATCTCAAACGTGGCGCGGTCATGGTCGCGGACGATATAATGCAGCTTGGCATGCTCGACGTCGCCGCTCATATCGCACAGGTGGAAGAAGCCCTCATAGCCTTCGGTCAGGCGCGGAATATCCGCCGCGGGGAGCAGCGCGTTGAACTCCATGGCGACCAGCGCCGCGTTAATCATGGTATCCTTAGCGGAGCCGGGATGCACGCTCAAACCCTCGACGGCAACCTCTGCCGAGCAGGCGTTAAAGGTTTCATAGGCGATTTCGCCCTCTTCGCCGCCATCCACGGTATAGGCATACACCGCGCCGAATTTCTCGACGTCGAAGTGATCGACGCCCGCGCCGACTTCCTCATCCGGCGTGAAGGCGATACAGAGTTTTCCGTGCGGCTTCTTTTCGCTGATGATGGATTCCAGCGCGGTCATGATCTCCGCAATGCCCGCCTTATCGTCCGCGCCGAGCAGCGTCGTGCCGTCGGTGGTGATGAGGGTCATGCCCGCCAGCTTTTTGAGCGTCGGGAACGCGGCAGGGCTGAGCTTTTCGCCGCTGCCCGCGAGCAGCACATCGCCGCCGTCATAGTTTTCGATGATCTGCGGCTTTACGTTTTCGCCGGAGCAGTCCGGTGCGGTATCCATATGGGCGATGAAGCCGAGCGCAGGTCGATCTTCACAGCCCGGCGTCGCGGAAAGCCAGCCGTAGACGACACAGTTTTCATCGACATGGACATTTTCAAGACCGAGTGCCTTCAGTTCATCCACGAGCTGATGCGCCAGATCATATTGACGCATGGAGCTGGGGACGGTTGCGGAGTCCGGATCGGAGGTTGTATAGACGGAAACATACTTGAGCAGTCGTTCATAGGCACGCATGGGATTCGCTCTCCTTTATTTTTACTGGATAGGAGTATTATAGCAGGTTTTGGAAGCATACGAAAGGGCAAAAAGAATGCCGCGCAGGCGAAAGCCCACGCGGCGAAAAAACTTGAGAAAGGGGGATCAGCCCAGCCCCACAAGGCTCATCACCGTGACCAGCAGCGGCATGGTAACGCCGCTGAGCAGGGTGGTGACGATGACGGCGTGAGAAGACGTCATATCTTCCGGCGTATAGATGTCGGAAAGCATGCTGCAATTGCTTGCGATCGGCATGGCGGCGGAGATGACGCAGATTCCCGCCAGCATGCGGTTGATGGGCACGATCATTGACAGACCGATGAAGACGAGCGGCATGATGATCAGGCGCAGCAGCGCAACGCGATACAGGCGCGGCTTGGAGAACGCGGCACGGATATCGCTGTGCGCAAGGGACGAACCGATGATCATCATCGCCATCGGCGTGGTGATGGCGCCGATGGAGGATATCGCGCTTTCCACCGGCGCGGGCAGATGCCAGCCGGTCAGACCGAAGAGCAACGCGATGAGCGCGGAAACGACGCCGGGGTTAATCAGCTGCTTGAAGTTGATGCTTCCGTTGCCGTCCAGCAGCATGACGCCGTATGTGAACACGAGGAAGTTGAACACGAGCATGAACATCGACAGCATCGCGACGCCTTCCACGCCATAGAGCGCCTGAATGATCGGGATGCCCATGAAGCCCAGATTGGTGAACACGAGCAGCAGCTGGTCAAGGTTTCGCTCTGTCTTGGGCGTCGGAACGACGCGCACGAGGACAGCCGCCAGCACGATCATCAGCGCAAAGAACGCGACGCTCACGCCGAGGGCGACGACCATGTCGCTCGGCGCACCGCCGCTTTGCAAAACGGCTGACACGATGCAGCAGGGGAACGCGGTGCTTAAAACCAGAGAAGAGAGCTTCCGACGGAAATCCGGCGAGATCAGCCCGGCGCGGGCGGAAACATAGCCCGCGAAAATCATGACAAACAGAGAAATCATCTGAAAAATAATTCCGGAAACAGCCATAAAAATGTCCTCCACAAAGAGAATTGGTGAAACACGGTTGCTATTGTACACCCGCAGCGGGTGGTTGTAAAGTGATTGTTTTTGTGATATGCTAGGTTTCAGCGAAAAGGTCATTTCTGGGAGGAATATCATGGGGTATCAGGCACTGTACCGCCGCTATCGCCCGACGCGGTTTGAGGATTTTGTCGGTCAGGAGGCGGTCATCAAAACGCTCCGCAGCCAGATTATGAGCGGGCGCATCGCGCATGCGTATCTGTTTTGCGGCACACGCGGAACGGGCAAAACCTCGACGGCGAAGGTGCTGGCGCGTGCGGTCAACTGCGAACATCCGGAAAACGGCGATCCCTGCGGCGTCTGCCCGACGTGTCAGGCGCTGGCGGATGAAAACAGTCTGGACATTTTGGAAATCGACGCGGCGAGCAACAACGGCGTCGATGAGATTCGCGACCTGCGCGAAAAGGTGAAATATCCGCCGCAGACCGGACGCTATCGCGTGTACATCATCGACGAGGTTCACATGCTCTCGCAGGGCGCGTTCAACGCGCTGCTCAAGACCTTGGAGGAGCCGCCTGCCTACGTCGTCTTCATTCTGGCGACGACCGAGCCGCAGAAGCTCCCGGCAACCATCCTTTCTCGCTGCCAGCGGTTTGACTTTGGGCGCATCCCCGCGCATCAGATTGTGGAGCGCCTGCGCGTGGCATTGCAGGAGGGCGAGATCCGCGCCGAGGATGCGGCGCTGGCACGCATCGCCCGTGCGGCGGAGGGCGGCATGCGTGATGCGTGGTCCATCATGGACATGTGCCTTTCCTATGCGCAGGAAGAGGACGGCGGCTTGACGGAGGCGCTCGTGCTTCGTGTGCTGGGCGCGGCGGACAAGAGCTTCCTCTTTGACTTTGCGGACAAGCTGATTTCTTCGGATGCGCCCGGCGTGCTGGGCATGATTGACGAGATGATGCGCAAAGGACGCGAGGTTCAGGTGTTCGTCCGCGATGTGAGCGCCCATCTGCGTGCGCTGATGCTGGCGGATATCTGCTCTGAGGAGCAGCTCGCCCAGCTGCTGGAGGTCACGCAGGAGGACGCGGCGCAGTACATCGGGCAGGCGAAACGCGCTTCGCATACGCGGCTGATGCGCATGCTCGATCTGTTTTTGGACAGCGAAACGGATATGAAATGGGCGGCACAGCCGCGGTTCGCGCTGGAAACCGCCGCGCTTCGCGCCTGTGCGCCGGAGGAAACGGTTCAGCTGGAAGCGCTGATTGCCCGTGTGGATGAGCTGGAACGCAAGCTGCGCGAGGGCGTTGTCGCCGCTGCGCCGGCAAAGAGCAGAGCGAAAGCCGCCGCCGAGCCTGAACGGGAGGAACCCGCTCCCGCGCCCATTGCGCAGAGCGCTCCGCAGGGCGCAGACCCCGAGGCAGAGCGCATCTGGCAGGACGCTCTGCGTCAGGCAAAGCAGAAGCCGCAGATTTACGGCATGCTGCGCTTCGGCAGGCTGGTTTCCGGAGAAAATGGCTTGTTTACCGTCGTTTATCCCAAGGCGACGGGCGCGGCATACGTCAAGATGTTCTCCATCAAGGAAAAGAATGAAGAAGTCGCGGCGTATCTGACGGCGGCGGCGGGCTATCCATGCACGTTCCGCGCTGCTATCGAGGGAACGGTTCAGGAATCGGATAAGGCTGTTCTGGCTGCCCAAAAGGAAGCCAAGCAGCAGGCGGAAAACAATTTGAACAAGGTATTTGAAATGTTCGGACGAGAGAATGTGAGGGTCAGCGATGAGTGATTGGTTCAAGCGTGCAGTTGTTTATCAGGTTTATCCCAAGAGCTTTATGGACGCCAACGGCGACGGTATCGGCGATCTGCGCGGCGTGACGGAAAAGCTCGATTACATTCATGAGCTGGGTGCGAATGTCATCTGGCTCAACCCCATTTACAAGAATTCCGGCGTGGACGGCGGATACGACATCAGCGATTACCGCGCCATCGCTCCGGAATTCGGCACGATGGAGGACTTTGACGAGCTGCTCCGTCAGGCGCATGCGCGGGGCATCCGCATCATCATGGATCTGGTGGTCAACCACACGTCTACGGAACATGCGTGGTTCAAGGAATCCAGAGCCGACAAGGATAATCCAAAGCGCGATTTCTATGTCTGGCGTCCGCCGTTTGAGGGCGGCGTGCCGAACGGCGAGCGAAGTGTCTTCTCCGGAAGCGCATGGGAGAAGGACGAAGCGACCGGCGAGTATTATCTGCACATGTTTGCCAAAGAGCAGGCAGACCTCAACTGGCACAATGAGCAGGTGCGCCAAAGCGTATACGATATGATGCGTTGGTGGCTGGATAAGGGCATTGACGGCTTCCGCATGGACGTCATCGACATGATTGCCAAGCCGGAGGAAGCCCTCGCCAGCGACGGCGGGCCGCACCGCAATGTTTCGACCGGACCGAAGGAGCATCTGTATCTGCGGGAGATGAACCGCGAGGTGCTGAGCCGTTACGACACGATGACCGTCGGCGAAACGAGCAGCGCAACGGTTGAATCCGCGGCGGATTATGCGAATCTGGACGGAAGCGAGCTGAGCATGATCTTCCAGTTCCAGCATGTGAGCGTGGACGAAGCGCCGAAGTACAAGTGGTGCACCGATCCGCTGTATCTGCCCAAGCTCAAGCGCGTTTTTGACAAATGGGAAACCGGACTGTACGGCAAGGCGTGGAACAGCCTGTATTGGAATAACCACGACCAGCCGCGCATCGTGTCCCGTTTTGGATGCGACAGCGATGAAGCCAGCCGCGTGCGCAGCGCCAAAATGCTCGGCGCATGCCTGCACATGATGCAGGGCACGCCGTACATCTATCAGGGTGAAGAGCTGGGCATGACCAATTACCCGATGAAGAGCATCGACGAGAGTCTGGACGTGGAATCCATCAACGCTTATCACGAGCTGGTCGAGGAAAAGCACGAGATGACGCCCGAGCAGATGATGGCGTGCATCCGCCGCAAAGGGCGCGACAATGCACGTACGCCGATGCAGTGGACGGCGGAGAAGAACGCGGGCTTCACGCAGGGCGAATCGTGGATGCCGGTCAATCCGAATCACACGGTCATCAACGCGCAGGCGCAGGTCGGCGACCCGGATTCCGTTTTCAGCTTTTATCAGAAGCTGATTCGGATTCGTCAGGAATACGACGTGGTGATTGACGGCAGGTTTGAGATGCTGATGCCCGAAGACGAGCAGGTCTTCGCCTATCTGCGCGACGACGGCAGGCAGAAGCTGCTGGTTGTCTGCAACTTCTCCGGCGAGGAAGCCGTTTTGGATGAGAACGCGAGAGGGACGGGCGAGGTTCTGCTGTGCAACTACGATGAAATCGGCGCGGCAGAAACGCTTCGTCCGTGGGAAGCCAGAATTGTGCTGGTATCATAAAGCGAAAACAAGCTGAAAAAAATGGGGTTGTCAAGCGAACAACACCGATATTTCAAGAACAAAACGAAGTATTTGCGCCCGAGGGTTTCCAAAGGGCGACATGCCAAATGGGCACCGTAAACGTACGGAAAGCCCTTTGGCGGGGATATTTGTTTCTTGAAATGTTCGGGGCTAAGCTTGACAGCCCCGTTTATAATTCGGCAGAAAAACGCATGCAGGACAGGATTGAGGCGTTTAAAGCCATAACGGACAGCCTTCCTTGGACGGCGCAAAGCGGAATTTCACGCGGACATTGATATTCTTCTGGCAAAAATAGCCAAACGGTTGATGTGCGGCGTGATGATTTCTGATAAGATAAATGTACAAGGGGGGGAGTATCGTGAAGAATATCGTGATCAGCATGCAGAATACGCTTCTGTCGGAGGCGGTTGCCCGGGCACTCGCGGAAACGCGGGAATTCCGGGTTGAACAGATTTTGCCCGGTCGAACGGGCGACACCCTTTCTCTGTGCAAAACGGTTGGGGCGGATATTTTGCTGATGGAGGTCAGCCGATTAAACGCCTATACATTGGAAAGCCGACTGAACCTGATTGACCGCGTGCGAAGGGAAATCGCGGCATGCAAATGCGTGCTTTTGTGCGACGAAAACAGCGACATGGAGCTGGCGCACCGCGTGATGCACGCCCGGCAGGATCGGCTCATCGACGCTTTCTTTTATGCTTCTGTCACCCCGGCGTATCTGGCTGCCGCGCTGGATGCGCTGTAAGGAAGAAACGAACGAATGAAAAAAACGACGCGATGCATGGTCTGTATGATCCCCTAAAAAACAGGAATGGAGGAATAGAATGATGAAGAAAAAGATAGGTCTGATTCTGTCTTTGCTGATGCTGGCGTTTTGTGTGTCGGCATGGGCTGAATCCGGCGAATGGAAGTATGACGCAGACTACGCCATCCTTCGCGGTTACGAAGGCGAAGGCGGCGATGTGGTGGTTCCCGGAGAGCTGGAAGGCTTTACGGTGGACGTGATCGACATCAATGTGTTCAAATCGGATACGATCACATCGCTGACACTGCCGGAAACCGTGCTTGAGCTGAGGAGCAACGCCGTTACATGGTGTGAAAACCTGAAAAGCGTCTCCCTGCCTGAGAGCCTGATTGTCATCAACCGGATGAATTTCAACACCTGCGACTCGCTGAGCGAAGTCACCATTCCGGCGGGTGTGCGCTATATCGGCTCGAACTCGTTCCGCTTTTGCGAAGCCCTCAAAAAGATTACCTTTGAAGGCGTCTGCCCGATCATCGACAAGGAGTGCTTCAGCCTCCTCGGCGAGGGCGCGACGGCATACGTTCCGGACGATCAGCTGGAAGCGTATGTGGCGGCGTTTGAAAAGGCTGGTATTGAATTGGAGATCCAGCCCAGCGGCAAAAACGCCGTGGTCGTTGAAAACAACGGCTTTGCCGAGGAAGATTTCGACTTCGATGCTTCCACCGGAACCATCGTTGCATACAACGGCTTTGCCACCTATCTATCGATTCCTGAAACCATCGGCGGCGTTCCGGTGAAGGCAATCGGCGCCGAGGCATTCAAGTATCATCAGTATCTGGCGCTGCTGGAACTGCCGGAGGGACTTGAGGATATCGGCGATGAAGCCTTCTACAACTGCGTAACGCTGGGACACGTTACCTTCCCGTCCACGCTGAAAACCATCGGCAACAACGCATTCTACAACGCCTACAAAGGCAACACGATGGAGCTGACAAGCGTGGAGCATATCGGCGATTATGCGTTCTATTTCGCCGGCTTTCAGGGCGACATGGAGCTGCCCGAGGGCTTGAAGACCATCGGAGAAAGCGCGTTTGAGAGCTGCAGCAACATGGGCGACCTTTACCTGCCTTCGACGCTGGAATCGATCGGCTCGAACGCGTTCAGGAAAGACTACAATATCCTGTATGTCGTTTTGAACAGCGTGACCCCGCCTACGCTGGGCGAGGATGTCTTCAAGGGCTGCGACTATCTGGCGGATATTGACCTGAGCGACCGCGGCACCAAGCAGGAGATGCAGACTTGGCAGGCGTATGTCGATGCGCTGGGGCTGAACTGCCGCGTCTGGCGAGCGCAGGATCCGACGGCTCAATCTCCCGAAAAGGGCGCGTACACATACGACAACCGCGTGCTGACCGAATACACCGGCACAAAGACGCGCATCCATCCGCATCTTACGGTGTCTAAGATGCCGGTCGTCGGCGTGGGCGACGGGGTATTCAAGGACAGCCAGACCATCGAATACTTCTCCGTTGCGCACAACGATGAATTTACCACCATCGGCTCGGAAACATTCATGAACAGCTCCCTCAAGAACGTGGATCTGTTTGACTCCGTCACCACCATCGGCGCACGGGCGTTTGCGGGATGCGCACAGCTGGAAGAGCTGACGATTCCGGACTCCGTGACGGAAATCGGCGAGGATGCGTTCAGCAGTCTGACCGGACTGGAAAAGCTGACCATCCTGTGCGACCCGGCGCTCATTCCGGAAGGCTCCTTCGCCAACCTGCCTGCGCTGAAGGACGTGACGATTGCCAAGGGCGCGGTTGCGGCGCACATGTTCGAGGGCAGCGGTCTGACCCGGCTCACGCTGGGCGACGGCGTAACCGAAATCGGCGCGAATGCCTTTGCGAACACGGCGCTGATGACTGCCAACCTGACGGACGTGCCGAAAATCGGCGCGAATGCCTTTGCGAACACGGCGCTGACGACCGCCGACCTGACGGGCGTGCTGGAAATCGGGGAAGGCGCGTTTGAAAACGCGGCGCTCGAAGCGGTCAGCCTGAATGCCAATGCTTCCGTGGGCGAAAGAGCTTTTGCGAACACGAAGCTGGCTCAGCTGGTGATTCCGGCTTCCGGAAGCTTCCCGCTTTCCGCCGTCGAAAACACGAATGTCGAGCTTCGACTTTCCGCCGACGCGACAGACGAGCAGCTTGCCGCATGGAACGAAACGCTTGCCCGCCCGTGGTATGACCCCATGCTGCGCGAGGGCGAAGTGAGCAAGTTCGTGAAGATGCCTTTCAAGGCGACTGCCGCCGAAAACTTTGAATTTAATCCGGAAACCGGCTTGATTTCCGCGTACATCGGAACGGATGTGGACGTGGTTGTGCCGCGCGAAATCGACGGCGTGACCGTCGTGGGCTTTGCGAACTACAACGCCTTTGATTCCTGCCAGGATTACACGGATTCCTCGATGGAAACCAACCGCACCGAGTGGGTGCATCTGCGCACGCTGGTGCTTCCGGAAACCATTCAGACCCTGCCGGACATGATGCTTGCCTACTGCCAGCAGCTGGAAACCTTCATCTGCTACGCACCGCTGGAAAGCACGGGCAGCAGCCAGTTCATGCTCTGCCGCAGTTTGAACAACGTGATCTATGTCAACGGCGTACTCAGGATTGACAACTACGCCTTTGACAGCGCGGGTCCGCTGGGCAACCTGTACTTTGGCGAACACCTGAAGAGCATCGCTTCGCAGGCGTTTAACTTCGCGGGACTGAGCAGCTTTGTTGCCGACGCGGAAAGCGTGGAATACGGCGCGTTCGGCGAGTGCCAAAACCTGACCAGCCTGCATTTCACCGACAAGGTGAAGAGCATCGGCGAAAACTGCATCATCAACTGCCGGAACCTCGCCGACATCTGCTTCGACGGAAGCGACCTGACGACTTCGCCTATGGGACTGATGATGAACGTCGCGCCGAAGCTGACCGTGCATGTGCCTGACGGCATGAGCGAAGAAAACCTCAAGCATGCCGAAAAGTGCGTCAGCTGGAACAGCGATCCGGTAGAAGTGACTGTGGTCACGGGAGACTGCGAACACGCTTCGCCGGAGATGCCCGATGTGCCTGCGCTTCTCTCCGGACTGGAACTGGATGAGAACACTGAAACCGCTGCGCCTGCCGTCAAGCCTCAGACGACGCAGAAGCCCGAAGAATCTTCCGAGCCTGAACCGGAAGCCGATCCTGTCGCGCAGAGCGTGGAAATCCCCGAGGAATATCTGGGAACGTGGTACGGCGTATCCATGGAGATGGCAGGCGATGTTTATCCGTTGGCAGACTTGGGCATGGAGGTCGTGCTGAACGTCGGCGCGGATGGCAAGGCGGAAATCAACATGAACGGCGATGTGAACGTGACCCAATGCGTGATGCGGGATGGCGTGATTTTTGCCGATACGATGGCGTTTGCCATGAAGGATGGGCAGCTGGCGCTTTCCGACGACGAGATGACGATTCTGATGGGCCGCGAAATGCCGGAAGCGAGCGCTTATGAGCCTGAACCGGTCGATGAAACGGCTGATCTGGACGGCTTTAAGGGCGTATGGACGATCAGCAAAATCGTCGCGGAAGGGCTGATGTTGCCCCCGGCAGCAGCCGAGATGGAAGGCGACACGCTGGTCATTTACGGCGACACTTGTGATTTGACCCTCGGCGGAGAAGTGCTGGATGGTCTTCCCTGCCATATGGACGGACACCAGCTGATCTTCGAGCTTATGGGAACCGAGTGCGTCGTAACCAGACACACCGACGGAATGCTCCGCTTCGCGATGGATGACGACTTCGCCATCTGGTATGAATACACCGGTGAGGCGGCGGAAGGCGATGCGGCGCCCGGCGGTGAAACCGATTGGGGCACGGAGAATCCGCCTGTGACCGATCCGAGCGCGGGGATGGACGTGGATTCCGTTCTGGAAAGAAAATATGTGATGACGGACGCGGAAGTAAACGGCTACAATATGACCGCGGCGATGATGGGCGGCATGGAGTACTCCTTTGTACTCCATACCGATGGCACGGCAGACTTTACTCTGACGAATTCGGCAATCCCCAGCATCCGGTGGACGCAGGGAATGGTGCCGACGATCACCGGAGGAGAAGCGGAAGGGTTCATCATCGATTACTTTGGTCAGCCGCTGAATCTGGTCGCGACGGAAAAAGGATTTGACATGAATTATCTGGACGCTATGCTGATGCACTTTGCGCCCGAAGAAACCGCTCCGTAACGGAAAGGATTCTTTTAAAACCGGCTGGAGGCAAACTTGAAAAGGAGGACGTGTTTCATGAAAAAATGGATCGTTGTTTTGCTGACTCTGCTGCTGACGCTGACCCTGACGGGCGCGGCGCTTGCAGGCACCGAAGACCAGATGAAGGACATGGTGCAGACCTATCTGGATGAAAACGGTCAGGATTATGTGTACGACGACTATGTGTTCACGCTGAAGCTTGCCATCGGAAGCGCACTGGAGTATGCCGATGTCCGAATCTTTATCTACGACGACATGCTGTCGGTTATTGCCGATGCTCCTGTTCAGGTGAGCGAAGAAAACTTCGAAAAGATGGCGATTTTCACGACGCTTGCCAACAACGAAATCTTCTACGGACAGTTCCGCGTCGATCGTGAAAACGGATACGTCTGCTGCCGCTCCTGCAATCTGGTGGAGGACGTGATCCCCGGCGAAAACGAGCTGTTCTATCTGGTCGGCATGCCGCTGGATTATCTGGAAACCTATGGCGACGGCATCGTGTCCGTCTGCGAGGGCGGAGATCCTTACGAGGCATTTAACGCCTGCCTTGCGGCGATGGATGAATAAGCCTTCTGGCGGGAAGATGCAACGCAAACGGCATTTGCGGCGCATCGCCCCGCCTGAAAGAAATCTGCCCGATTCGCTTTCGTGATGCCTGATGAATGAAAAGCGCATCCTTCGGACGCTCCGGCGTTCGGATGGATGCGTTTTTTTGACGTATAGGAAATGGCGTAAAATCGCCCGCGTGAGCAAGCCTTTGATGCGTGTCGGACTTCGGCGGAGGTGAAGGCGGGCTCAGCCTGCTACAAACTGTAGACAAAAAGCTATTCTCCCCCGAAGGGGGGAGAATAGCCCTTTCCGCAAATGAAAGAATAGCTGAATTTTTTGATTTTGCTATTCAAGCCAAGTTTGTTTATGTCAACAAGCTGAGTCAGGCTCAGCACGCTTTTTGACGCGTAGGAAACCGCACGGGATTGCCCGCAAAGACACAGATTGTGAGTTTTGAGGAATAGAATGTGAAAATAATTCTCTTCACGGGTGAAATGAACGAAAGAGATGGGAAAAATGGCGCCTGTTCGTCAAAAAAATTAAAAATATACGTTAGATAATTTTCAAACACTATTGACTTTTGAATCGTTTAAGATTAAAATAAAAGGCATGATGAAAAAATGTGGCGTGAATGTGTCAACAACGCTGCATATTTTGTCAGGCGTGTGAACTGAAGAAAGGAAGGAACACGACATGAAAAAGGCCTTGACTCTGCTGATGAGTCTCGCGCTTGTGCTGGCTATGACGGTCGGCGCAATGGCTGCGGAGGACTGGGTAACGCCGGTTCAGAACATCGAAAATTGGGACGAAGAGGTTGACTTCCTCATCGTCGGTTATGGTCTTGCCGGCGCGGCTGCTGCCGTCGAAGCGCATGACATCGACCCGAATGCGAAGATTCTCGTTCTCGAGAAGATGCCGGTAACCCTCGCGGGCGGCAACTCCATCGCTTCCGGTCAGACGTTCCTGGTGCCCGCTGAGAGCGCTGTGGAAACCGTTAAGACCTACCTCTACAACTGCAACCTGCCCAACCCGATTCCGGATGAGTATCTCACCTGGCTGTGCAACGGCTTCGCGACTCAGCTCCCGTGGATCGAGTACGTGGCGGACGGCGTTGATTACGAAGCCGGCTACGTCGGCGGCGGCGAGCTGAAGTGGGGCAGCATGGTTGTTGAGTTCAGCAACTTCGAAGGCTCCACCTTTGACGGCTGCTCCGCTCACCTGCGTGCCAAGGGCGCGACCTTCGAGAACGGCGGCGTGTGGCGCTGCTTCGCCAAGGCGGTTGAAAAGCGCGGCATCGACGTGCGCTTTGAGAACCCGGCTGTCTCCCTCGTGCAGGATCCGTTCACGAAGGAAGTTTCCGGCGTGATCGCCCGCCGTGCGGACGGCACCGAGTACTCCATCAAGTCCAGCAAGGGCGTTCTGCTCGCTTGCGGCGGCTATGAAAACAACCTGACCATGCAGCGTGATTTCCACGGCATGGAGACCGTGTACACCGCCGGCACCCCGGGCAACACCGGCGACGGCATCAAGATGCTGATGGAAGCCGGCGCTCAGATCTGGCACATGAAGAACCAGACCCAGTCTGGCGGCTTCTGGCTGGGCATCAAGGTTCCGGAGTATGACTCTACCTTCATGCGCAACTTCACCATGGCTGGCAACAGCTGGATCGAGATTGACTCTGACAGCAAGCGCTTCTACGACGAGGCGGGCAGCTACCATCGTCAGCACATGAAGTACATGGAGTATGGCCGCTATGTTGACCTGCCGCACGAGCGTGCGCTGCCGGTTTCCCTCATCTTTGACGAGAAGACCCGTGAGGCTGGTTCCATCGGCAGCCAGTGGCTGAGCTGGCCGACGACCACCGAAGGCTACACCTGGAGCAACGACAACCTCGCTGAGATCGAAAAAGGCTGGATCATCAAGGCTGACACCATCGAAGAGCTGGCTGCGAAGATCGACCGTGACCCGGCTGAGCTGAAGGCGACCATCGACGCTTGGAACGCGGCTTGCGAAGCGGGCGTTGACGCTGAATTCGGCCGTGACCCGGAGAAGATGGAAAAGATCGACACCGCTCCGTACTATGCTGTGTCCATCACCCCGACCCTCGTTGCGACCACCGGCGGCGCGAAGCGCGACACTGCCGGCCGTGTCCTCAACTGGAACGACGAGCCGATCCCGGGCCTCTACGAGGCTGGCGAGCTGGGCAGCTACGTTGCTAACCTCTATCAGAACGGCGTGTTCCTCTCCGAGGCGATGCTGTCCGGCCGTGCTGCGGCTCAGACTGCGTTCGGCGGGGCGAGCGAGTTCACGGCTGTTGTGAAGGGCGAAGCGAAGGTTGCTTGGGCGGATGCTGAAGACGGCGTGTACACCGCGACTGTTGACGGTCTGCATGACAAGATCGACGTTGCGATCACCATCAAGGACGGCAAGATCGAGAGCATCGAAATTGTTGGCGGCCGTGAGAACATGATCATCACCGATGAGCAGCTGGCTGAGTATGTCGGCGCGATCATCGCCAACCAGAGCGCGGATGTGGACATCGTGTCCGGCGCGACGGTTGACTGCCAGGCGATTGGCACGGCGATCGGTCAGGCGTTTGCCAAGTAATCCATTCTAATTGAATGAACGAAACCTCCCCGGCAGAAATGCCGGGGAGGTTTTTTGTGCAGGAAAAGCCTTATCATGTCGCCCGCGTGAGCAGAGTTGTCACGCTTTGCAATGCAGCAGTGGAAGTGAAAGCGGGCTCAGCCCACCTTTTGACGCGAGGAAGATTGCAAAGAAATCGCCCGCGTGAGCAGAACTATCATGTTTTGCGGATTGTGGCGGAAGTGAGAGTGGGCTCAGCCCCATTTTTAATGCTTGGAAGATTGCAAAGAAAGCGTCAGCGTGAGCAGAACTATCATGCTTTGCAATGCGGCGGCGGAAGTGAGAGTGGGCTCAGCCCACCTTTTGACACATGGATGATAGCAAAGAAATCGCCCGCGTGAGCAGAGCTATCATGTTTTGCGGACTGTGGCGGAAGTGAAAGTGGGCTCAGCCCACTGTAAGGTATGGAATTCGGCATAACGGGGAACGCAAAGCGTATGACTTGCCAGACGTAGGCGGAAGAATTTCGAAAACCAAAAGCGCTCGCCATGGATGAGTTCCGGTGAAATCAACAAACCTCCCTGACGAAAATGTCGGGGAGGTTTGTTGGTTTGTGGAAAACTGTGCGAAGACTGACCATGAGCGCGGACAGGCTCGGCAGCGCTTGCTCGGCGAAAAGACGCTTGAATCGGACTTTGCGAAAGGCGTGATCCGGCTTTCGCCCCAAATCAGCCTGTTGTGGGCGGTGATTGCAAGCGATGGAATGGCAAAAAACTGTGGATTCTGTGGATAAACTGCCGGGTTGTTCTTGAAACCATCTGTCGCTTGATTCGATTAGGAGAGTGGGGCGGCGCGTTATGCGCGTACGTCCTGAACAGAGGTATGCTGGATCGGCTTCCATTGAACATTGACGAACAGAGCGGCAATGGCGATGGGGATGTAGGTCAGCATGAACAGCGGGAAAAGCGGGAGATAAATCAGCTTTTTCAGCGTCGTTGCGCGGATGCGCTTCCATTCGGACAGGACGGTCAGCAAGCCGTAGAGCAGCATGAGCCCGTAGCTCCACGCGAGAATCTTCAGCATGGAACGCGTTGCATGACGGATCAAGAGGTGAGCGAGGAAGGACGGCAGGGAAATACAGGACACGAGGAAGTAGGCATCGACAACGAACGTAAGCAGCGTCAGGAAGATGCAGGGCATGACAGTCATCAGCATGTCATAACAGGAGAAGCGGCGCGAACCAGTGAAACAGCCGCGAAGTAGCGCCGGCACATAATGGAAATCGACCTGATAGAAGCCCTTTGCCCAACGCATGCGCTGCCGCCACGACTGGCGGAAGGTGACGGGCTGCTCGTCATAGATGATGGCGTCGTCACAGTAGCCGATGCGCCAGCCTTTTGTGGCGCAGATGACGGAGAACTGGATGTCTTCCGTCAACAGATGATAGGGCCAGCCGCCGTTTTCCTCGATGATGGCGGAGGAAAGGAGGAAGCCCGTTCCGGAAATGGCACAGTTGGTATTCAGCTGCATACGCGCATAATTGAGGAAGCGCGATTCGCGAAGGAACCAGATGGAGTAGCTGGCAGAGATCCAGCTGGAACCGAAGTTCTTGGAATTGCGGTAGCTGGTCAGCACATCATAACCCTGCGCAAAGGTGGCATCCATGGAAGAGATGAAGTGCGAATCGACGATGTTGTCTGCGTCAAAGACAAAATAGCCGTCGTAATAGGAGAAAGGATGGCAGGAACGGATGCGCCCGAGCAGATCGTTCAGCGCATAGCCCTTGCCCACTTGCAGCGTATTGAAGCGCTCGTAGGCGATCGCGCCTGCCGCCTGAGCTGCCTGATAGGTTCCGTCCGTGCAGTTATCCGCGAGGACGTAGATATCGACAAGCTCCGACGGATAATCCTGCGCTTTGAGGCTGGAGATGAGTTCGCCGATCACATGCTCTTCATTGCGGGCGCAGATGAGAACGGCATATCGGCGATGGGCGGCTTCGACAGAGCGGGGCAGAGAGCCCTGCGCCGACGGGCGGCGAACCAGACCATAAAGCGTATAGTAGACCTGATACAGATAAATCAAAAAGAGCAGCAGTCCGACGGCTGCATTGACTGAATAACAGAATTGAAGCATGGCTTGTCCTTTCTCGTAGAGATGAACGCAAATGATATAAACATGAACGGAAATAAAATACTCGCTTTTACGAAAAATGTCAAGTATATGGAGCAATTAGAAAGAAAAAGGCGGACGCGTGGATGCGTCCGTCGGGTATTTACTTCGTTTCGACAGGAACCTCGCTGCGATCCTTGTCATCAAAAATCAGAACCTTGACCTTCTTGTTTTTATCCGTCATATCCCAAATCCACTTGGCGTTGATGCCGCCGTCGGAGGAGGCTTCGTGCGCGATGCAGATATTGCCGCGAGTCGCCTTTTCGCCGAGCTTGTCCTTCAGAATGGAGAAATCCGAACCCTTCTTTTTGGTTGCGGGGATTTCGGCGAGGCGGTAATTGCCGTTGATGCGGATGGAATAATTGCAGAAGCCGGTGCTGGCGTAAGGGGTGACGCCGTGACGCGTTACGGTGATGAATTCACCGGCGGGCGTTTCGCGGGAAAGCGACTGGCTGGTGGGCTTGCCGGTGGAAACCGCGCAGGAGCCGACGCGCTCGCCGTCCTTGTAAACCGTCAGGGTTTGAGAAGCCTTATCGACGACGATGCCGTAAGAGGTGTTCGGATCGACCGTGCGCAGCTTTTTGCTGCTGATGTAGCCGCGAATGAACGCGCCATCCTCATTGCGGTACGCTTCAACGAGAGACCAGCCGTCGTCACGCTTGAGGATGACATTCACGCCCTGACTCAGACCGGAAACGGAGCCGATGCTCTCGCGTCCCTTGAGCGGTGAATTATAGATGTAGACGGATTCATCTTCCTTGACATCGACAGCGGTCATTTTGCGGGTCAGCGCCGCCCAGATTTCCGCGTCGCTGGCGGAAGCATCCAGATTCCAATATCCGGCGTCCTCCTGAGGAACCGTATCGCTGACGCCGACGCCGATCTCATAGCCTTCCTCGCCGATTGTGATCTCGGAAGATTCGGCATATTCCACTCGGCTTGCGGAAGAAGGCGTTGCATGCGAAGAGGGCTTTCCGGAGGAAGACGTTCCGCCGGAGCTGCTTTGACCGGAAGGCTTTTTGCCGGAGGGCTTCGCCGCGGAGGAAGAATCGTCGGTATCGTCCTCGGTGTCGTCATCCGTGGCGTCGGTCTGCTGAGACAGCGGGGAAGCGATAGAGAAAGTACCGCTGACGCTGCCTGCGGATGCGCCAAACTGGTCGAGCAGTTCGCCGCTCACCGTGTAGCTGCCGGCAGGCAGGGGAGTGCCGCTTTCATCAACGGCGGAAAAGACGAGCTGATTGTCCTTGGTGTGAATTTCTTCCATTTCAAACAGGCGAATCACCTCTGTGCCGGAGGCGTTGCTGAGCGTCATGTTCAGAAAGCCGGGTGTTGAAGAGGTAACCGTGAAAAAGCTGCGGGAACCGCTGGGGACGGCGTCTGCCGGCGCGGTCAGCGTGAGCGTGGTCGCAGCCAGCGCACCGGCAGCGTGACCGGACAGCACAGCACAGACAAGCAGCGCCGAAAGAGGACGAATGGACTTCATGAGATAAAGCTCCTTTCAATGCCGGGCGGAAAAACCGCACAAAGGCACAAACCAAACAGGATAATCTTTTTACCATCATACCGCAAAACACGCGATGATGCAAGAGAAAAGAACAATGGATTTGAGCCTTGCTCAGGTTTGCGGCGCGTGATACAATGGAGAACATGATGAAAGAAGGGCGTGAGCGGCATGCAGACGGAATTTGAACGGGTGAAAGCGGCGATTGAAACCATGCGCATCGGCGCGGCGGACACCGAAGAGGAGATTCATCTGCAGGCGGCACGGGCGTTTGAAAGCGCGGGACTTGATGCCAAACATGAGGTGCGGCTTGCGCCGCGATGCCGCATTGATTTCATGATCGGCACGACGGGCATAGAGATCAAGAAAAAGCGCCCGCAGAGGGGGACGCTGATCGCTCAGCTTGCCCGCTATGCGGCGTGCCCGCAGGTGGAACGGCTGATTGTGCTGGCGCCGAGAGGCGTTGATCTGCCGAATCAAATGGAGGCAAAGCCCGTGACCATGATGAGCCTTGAAAAACTTTGGGGGATATCGCTTCCGTGATGATTGATGAAGAAAAACTGCCCGGATATTTGCAGGATGTGCCGCAGACGGGACATGTATATGGAACGCTTTCCTATAACCGCAGAAGCAAGTGCTGGACCATCAAGGGTGAACCCTGTGTGACGGAAATGGCGACGAGGCTTTTTCCGGGCAGCGAAAGGCGCAGAGGCGAGGCACGGTTTACGGCGAACCGGCGCATGATCGGCGATGTCAACTGGCTGATGATGCGCTATCCGCTGGAGATTGCGCCGCGTGACCGCGAACTGTGGAAAAAAGCGCTGGCGCAGGCGCGGGAACATGTGCTTCTGCGTGCGCAGGCGGAGAAACTCCCACGCAGAAGCACACCGCCGGAAGGAACGTTTGAGGGAGAACTTCGGGAATTTCAGAAAGAGGGGTTGTCCTTTCTGCTTGCCAATCCGCGGACACTGCTCGCGGACGAAATGGGCTTGGGCAAGACGGTTCAGGCGCTTGCCTGTCTGGCGGCGACGAAGGAGTTTCCGGCGCTGGTTGTTGTACCGCCGCATCTTCTGCGCAACTGGCAGACGGAAATCGCACGTTTTCTGCGTATAGAGGGTAAAGCGGCACGCGTCTGCGTATTGACGGGGCTGAAGCCCTATCAGCCGCCGGAAGCTGATGTCTATGTCATTCATTATCTGCTGCTGCGAGGTTGGAAACAGGTGTTGCCGCAGATGGGGTTCCGGATGGTAATCTTTGACGAGATACAGGAATTGCGTCATGGCGGAACGGAAAAGTACTCGGCGGCAAGTCTTCTGGC
Organism: uncultured Clostridia bacterium; assembly: GCA_934643825.1. GTDB lineage: Bacteria > Bacillota > Clostridia > Christensenellales > Aristaeellaceae > Ventricola. The sequence continues at coordinate 37,745 of CAKUCW010000027.1, forward strand.
TGAGGGGTGCGAACGGGTAATCGGATTATCCGGCACGCCGATCTATAATAAAGGATCGGAAATTTGGAATGTCGTCAATATTCTGGATTACCACTGCTTGGGCGACTGGGAGAGCTTCACGCGTGCGTGGTGTGATGGATACGGAAATCATCTGGTACGCGATCCGGCGCTGCTGGGCGATCATCTCCGGAGAGAGGGATTGATTCTGCGCAGAACGAAGGAAGAAGTGCTGACGGAATTGCCGCCTAAACGCAGACTCGTGCAGGAAATCGACTCGGATGATAAGGTGTATCGCGAGTTGATGCGCCCGGTGATGGATAAGCTGGGCAGTTTGCTGGCGCTGCATCCCGATGCGAAAGAACGAGCAATGCTCGAGGAACAGGTTGGGCGAGGGGAAAGGCAGGCAACAGGCGTGGCAAAGGCGCCGTTTGTCGCGGCTTTTGTGCGAGCGCTGGAGGATAGCGGGGAAAAAGTGCTGCTGTTTGCCCATCATCACGCGGTGATGGATATTTATAGAAAGGAACTTGCCGCATATCGCCCGGTTTTCATCACGGGGCGGGAAAGTACAGGGCAAAAGGAAGAGGCGGTTGCGCGGTTCATGGAAGGGAGAACGAACCTGTGCGTGATTTCCCTGCGTGCCGCTTCCGGACTGAATTTGCAGAGAGGCAGCTGCGTGGTTTTTGGCGAATTGGATTGGTCACCTGCCGTGCATAGTCAGGCAGAAGACCGCGCACATAGAATGGGGCAAAAGGATTCAATTCTGTGCTATTATCTCGTCGCGCCGCAGGGGTCGGATCGGGATATGCAGGATGCGCTGGGCTTGAAGGTCAGCCAGTTTGTTGCCCTGATGGGTGATCAGACGCCTAAGCTGAGTAGTATTCAGGATGCGCAAAAGGCGGCTAAAGCACATATTGAATCCATGCTGAAACAATATGAAAAGAATGAATAGGCGATTCTCTGATTTCCTGCTTGACTTCCCCGCGAAGCGGAGAGAGGGTGCAGGGAACGAAGTTCCTTGCTGGGGTTTGGGGATTGTAGCCATGCGCCCGCTGTGCGGGGTTCAGCATGGCGGAAATCGGAAATCGCAAGGAGCGCTTGCGCGACTATGCGAGTTTCCCGGATCGAAGCCCCAAGCGGGTTTGGGCGGCAGCCCAACGTAACCCCATTTCAGAGAAAGAGAAATGTAGTTTCAGCGCAGAATGCGAAGCATTCT
>CAKUCW010000028.1 GCA_934643825.1 uncultured Clostridia bacterium
TCTTCCAACGCTTCCGTTTGGCACATCGCCGGCGGCTACCTGATGAACGCTGCGGGCATCGAGCTGCAGATGGTTACCTATCAGGAAGGCGCTGCGACCGCCGTTCAGAATGCTGCTTCCGGCTTCATTCAGGGCGTGACCGTTTCTCTGGGCGAGGCTCGCAACTTCATCGAGTCCGGCCACCTCATCTGCCTGGGCGTCATGGACGATCAGCGCAACAGCCTGTTCCCGGATGTCCCGACCTGCAAGGAGCAGGGCTATGACATCACCTACGCGACCCAGCGTGGTCTGGCGGTGCCGAAGGGCGTCGATCCTGCCATCAAGGAGCGCCTGCAGGCTGCCTGCGCGGCTGCGATTGAAGATCCGGATTTCGTGACCTTCATGAACAACGGCGGCTACACCATCGCTTACCAGAACGCTGAAGAGTACACCGCGTTCCTGGCTCAGAGCCTGACCGACGTCGGCGAGGCGATGGAGTCCCTGGGTCTGTAATCTGATCTGAAAGATTTCCCTGAAGTGGGCAGGCGACGTGCCTGCCCACTTTTCGGTGAATCGCAGAAGATAAAGACATCTTAACGTAAAAAGGATGGAACCGACATGAAGAAAACCAAGACGCAGGCGTTTGCCAACCTAATTGGCTCCCTGATCTTCATCGCGTTGGGCGCGTGGGCTCTGACTCAGACCTACTCCTTCCAAGAGGTGAAGAACACCTACGTACAGGCGGCGGTCTTCCCGCAGATCATGTGCGTGGGTATGCTGATTTTTGCCATCATCCTGCTGATCCAGTCGATCATCAAGCTGATGACCATGGATGAAAATGATCCGCTCGCCGAACCGGCTGCCAGCATCAATTTCATCAAGGACCGCGGCGTTCTGGCAGCTCTGTTTGTGATGCTGCTGTGCGTGCTGTTCGTTGCGTTCTTTAAATCGCTGGGCTACATCATTTGCGGCGCGGTGCTCTGCTTTGTCATTATGGTGCTGATCGGCAAGCGCAACTGGCTGCAGATGGTTCTGGTTTCCATCCTCGTGCCGCTGGGCATGTGGCTGGTTTTCTACAAGGTGCTGACGGTCAACATCCCGATGGGACCGCTGCAGTTCCTGCGCAATTTGGTAGACATGATTTAAGGAGGCGCACGTATGAATTGGAGTTTACTTGCTAGCAGCTACGGCGCCGTCTTTGGCAATGTCCAGGTTCTCCTGATGACCTTCCTCGGCGCATTGGGCGGCGTTCTTCTTGGTGCCATCCCGGGCATGACCGCGACGATGGGCGTGGCTCTGCTGATTCCCTTCTCCTTCGGTATGGATCTGATTCCCTCCATCGGTCTGCTACTGGGTATCTACTGCGGCGGCATGTACGGCGGTTCGATTTCCGCGATCCTGATTCACGCACCGGGCACCCCTGCCGCGGCGGCTACGCTGCTGGACGGCTACCCGATGTGCCAGAAGGGTCAGGCGGGCAAGGCGCTTTCCGTCGCCATGTTCGCTTCCTTCGTCGGCGGCGTCATCGGCGCCCTGATCATGACCTTCCTCTCCCCGATCATTGCGGATATGGCAATGAACTTCGGCCCGGGCGAAATGTTCATGCTGGCGGTCTTCGGTCTGTCCGTAATCGTCGCCATCTCCGGCAAGTCCATCGCCAAGGGTCTTGTGAGCGCGTTCTTCGGCATGCTGCTCTGCACGGTCGGTCTTGACCCGACCAACGGCATCCCGCGCTTCATCACCTATAAGCAGACGGGTCTGCTGGAAGGCTTCCAGTTCATCCCGACGCTGATCGGTCTGTTCGCGGTTGCTGAGGTCATCGCGGGCGTTGAGCGCATCATCCGTGGTGAAGAGAAGCAGGAAAGCTCTCACGAAAAGATCACCAACGTTCTGCCGGATTGGCAGACCATCAAGCAGATTTGGCCGAACATCCTCTCCGGCGGCATCATCGGCACCTTCATCGGTGCGATTCCGGGCGCCGGCGGCGACATCGCGGTGTTCGTTTCCTACGGCTTCAACAAGAGCCTGAGCAAGCATCCGGAGCTTTGGGGCACGGGCATCCCGAACGGCGTCGCCTCCACCGAGTCCGCGAACAACGGCTGCTCCGGCGGCGCTATGATTCCGCTGCTGTCCCTCGGTGTTCCGGGTGACTCCGTCACCGCCATCCTGCTGGGTGCCTTCATCATGAAGGGCATTCAGCCGGGCCCGATGATGTACATCAGCGAGCTGCCGACCGTCTACAAGGTCTTCGCCGCTCTGATGCTGGCGAACCTGGCGATGCTGGTTGTCGGCTGCCTGGGCGTCCGCTTCTTCGCGAAGATCGTTTCCGTCGAGAAGAAGATGCTCTACCCGATCATTCTGGTCATCTCCCTGCTGGGCGCGTTCTCCATCAACAAGAACGTGTTCGACGTGGGCGTGTGCGTGGTCTTCGGCATCATCGGCTGGCTGATGAACAAGTATGAGTTCCCGCTCAGCCCGATCCTGCTGGCGCTCATCCTTGGACCGATGTGCGAAAAGAACTTCGTGCGCTACATGAACATCCAGCGTGGCAACTTCTTCGCGATCTTCACTTCTCCGATCGCGATGGTGTTCCTGGTTGTCGCTGTGGCGACGATCCTCTTCTCCATCTACAACCAGAGCAAGATCAACAAGCGCGAGGCTGCTCACAAAGCGGCTCAGAAGGCTCAGTAATCTTCGTTCTGACCTGCCCCCCGCCGCGTGAGCGAAAGATCAACGCTTTTCTCACGCGAACGGTTTTGTGCAGTGTTTCATGAAACAAAGACCCCGGCTGTGCGGCAATCCTTCGGGACTGCGGCATAGCCGGGGTTTTGTTTATGCGCTTTTGCGTGCCAATCCGTGAAAACTGTTTTATACCGCTTCCAAATAGAACCGATCGTCAGGATTCGCTCCTCGGCGGTTGCTGATGGGCAGCCGAATCAATCCCTGCGGAACAGATCACGCGTGTAAACCTTCTCCTGCACGTCATCCAGACAGCTGTCATATCGGTTGGCAAGGATGGCTTGACTGCGCTTTTTAAACGTTTCAAGATCATTGACAACCTCGCTGCCAAAGAACGTCGCGCCGTTTTCCAGCGTCGGCTCGTAGATGATGACCGTCGCGCCCTTTGCCTTGATGCGCTTCATGACGCCCTGAATGGACGACTGGCGGAAGTTATCCGAATTGGATTTCATCGTCAGGCGGTAAACACCGATGACACACGGTTTTTCAGCCTTCGCGTCATACTCGTTGTCCTCGTCATAGCTGTAATATCCCGCCTTTTGAAGAACGCGGTCGGCAATGAAATCCTTGCGCGTGCGGTTGGATTCCACGATGGCTTCGATCAGATTCTCCGGAACATCCGCATAATTGGCGAGAAGCTGCTTGGTGTCCTTGGGCAGGCAGTAGCCGCCATAGCCGAAGGACGGGTTGTTGTAATGGCTGCCGATGCGCGGGTCAAGGCAGACGCCCTCGATGATCTGCCGCGTGTTCAAGCCCTTCATTTCGGCGTATGTATCCAGCTCATTGAAGTAGGACACGCGCAGAGCGAGGTATGTGTTGGCGAACAGCTTGACCGCCTCCGCCTCCGTGAAGCCCATGATCAGCGTGTCGATGTTCTCCTTGATCGCGCCCTCTTGCAGCAAGGCGGCAAATACATTCGCCGCCTTGACCAGACGGGCATTCTCCACATCCGTACCCACAATGATGCGGCTCGGATAGAGATTATCATACAGCGCTTTGGATTCCCGCAGGAATTCCGGGCTGAAAATGATGTTGTCGCAATGATACTTTTCGCGAACAGAAGCCGTAAAGCCCACCGGAATCGTGGACTTGATGACCATGATGGCATCCGGATTATATTGAATGACCAGCTTGATGACCGCTTCAACCGCCGAGGTATCAAAGAAGTTCTTCTTGCTGTCGTAATTGGTCGGCGCTGCAATGACGACAAAGTCCGCGTCCTTGTACGCCGCTTCCGCGTCCAGCGTCGCCGTCAGATTCAGCTGCTTTTCGGCGAGGTATTGCTCGATATAGTCATCCTGAATCGGCGATTTTTTCCGGTTGATGAGTTCGACCTTCTCCGGAATGATATCCACCGCCATGACCTCATGATGCTGCGCCAGCAGCGTGGCAATGGATAAACCGACATAGCCGGTGCCTGCGACTGCGATTTTCATATGCTCATTCTCCCTATTCTCCCTGCGCTTTCTTTTCGCCGCGAAGCAGCAAGCACATTCAGCAGCGTTCAGGGATGTGTTTTATCCCCGTTTGGCTTTGCGCAGTTTCAAGAAATGCTCTCACTGTCAAACAACATTAGTTTAACACACTTTCGGTTTTTTCGCAATTATGACAAAACCAGCCCGCCAAATTCAGCGAGCCGGTTTGTCTTATGGATTCAGGTTTTAAAGCTTACTTTTTCACGACGGCGATGGCGTTCATCTGCGCCGGCAGGGACATCGTGGCGATGCCGGTCGTATAGAAGACCGCGCTGTCGCCAACCTTCAGCTCCACGCCCTCCGGAAGCGAAAGAATGACCTGCTCCATCACGTCCGTGCGATCAATCAGCACGCGCCCGTCTTCCAGAATCTCCGCAACCTTGCCCTCCAGCACACACACGTCAACGGCAAGCGCGGTAACCTGCGGCGGAATCGAACGGGTCATCTTTCCATCATAAATCACCTGCGCATACTCTCCGACCGCAAGCTCATCCGGGAGCTTTCCGCCGAACACCGTGTCATCGAACAGGTTCACCTGAACCGTGCCCTGCTCGGTTCCCTCGAGGATGATGTAGTCATCGGCGATTTCGGTAATCTGCCCGGTCAGGTAATAGACCTCGTTCTCATCGACAACCTCGGCGTCATCCTGTCCGTTCGCGGGCTGCGTAGTCACCATATCCTCGTTCTTCTTGTCGCAGGCAGCCTTGATGCCGAATCCCGCGCCCAGCAAAATCACAATCACCGCAACAACCAGCAAAATCTTCTTCATAATTTGTATCCTCCTTGATCATTCTCAGCTTAATGCGCCGAGGGTATTTCTTTTTTCGAACCTCTCTGTTCGATACTATATAGACGGATGCACGTCTGAAAAGGTTCCCGCTTTTTAAAAACTTTTTTCAGAATTTCTTCCAACTCCCAGAATACCCACCGTTTGCGAGGCAAGCGCAAACGTCCGCCCGTTCCATGCCAGCGTGTTGATAAAATCGCCCAAGGCATCCGCATGATACAGCCCGCTGATGCGCTGCCACGCGACAAGCTCCAACAGCCCATCCCGATTGATGTCCGCCGGATACAGCAGGCTGATGGGATCGACAAAGCCCTCCTGTGGCTGCCTGAGCGTGCCGTCCTCGCGGTAGATTCGCCCCAACTCGGCGGCGTCCTTTCCCGCAAGGTCGATATAGTAGTTCATGCCCGTGTTTTCGCTCTGCGCCCGCACGGCATATTGATCCAGATATGTGACGGTATAGCGCATCTCCTGCGCAAACTTCTCGCTGTCAAACAGCGTCCGATACGCGCCGCCCGTGAAGCCCACCACGGTATACAGCCCAATCGCCCCGCTTGATCCCGTGTCCATCGCAATCAGCGCATCGACACGGTTTCTGTCCGTCATGCTTCCCAGAAGGATCTGCGGCTCATAGCCCTCATTGAGCGCCAAAGCGACGTGAGCCGACTTTCCGCTCCGTCCGTCGATGATTTCCAATTCGATCTTCTGCCAATACGCCGTTCCATCCCGCTGTTCTCCGGTCAGCAAAACCGTTTCCGGCGTGCCGTCTCCGGTCATATCCCCTTGAGCCATGGCAATTCGTTTCCGCATGCATCGCTCCCCCTTCCCGGGAATCCTATGTGACCGGAAACGGCGATATGAAAGCGGCTCGAGACAAAAGAAATGCGGCTCGATGTGAGTCGCATCTCGTTGGCTTCGCTTCAAAGAATACGTTCGGGCTTTCCTTCGCGCATGGAGAAAGCCGCCGTGCGTTTATTACTTCTTTGCCGGGTTTTCGAAAATATAGAATGTGTAGAGCAGCAGATGATCCATCTCCGCGATATCGGCACGCAGCAGCCCCGGCTGAAGCTGAGTCAGCAGTTTTCGCTTATCCGTCTTGCTGTAATCGTCCTTGAGATAGGGATCCAGAATATACAGATAGGTATCATCCGCATGCGCCAGCGTCAGAAAATGACCGCCGCCGGTGAACAGGCTGTCCGAACCGCCCGTGGACGCGACAACCATCGCGCCGCGCCTGAGCGCCTCGATGGCTTCCTCGCCGCTCTTGCTGACTGTCAGCTCAAGCCCGTAGACCTCCGTCAGACGCTTCACAAACGTCACGCTCGTGCCGGGGTATTCCGAACGGGATTTCTCATTCCAGCGGTTGTTGCCCGTCGCAAAATTCGCCATCACAATCGGCAGATAGCGTTTGAATTCCCAACCCGTCGTGAGCTGATACTGCTCATGCGTCCTGTCGCAGTAATACTGATTGACCGAGCATCGGCAGAACGTGAACCCCTGCTCCGAGCGGGCATACGCCGAAATCGCGTTCAGGTTTTCCTCCGGCACGAGGTTTGCAATCGCCATCGCCACGCTCGTCGGGCAGCATCCTCCCTGTCCGAACGGACGATACGCGGTCGTTCCCCTCGGCTCATAGACCATCTTCGCCCAAACCGGGTCATTCTGCGCATAATACTGCATCATGCCGCGCCCCGGCACCTCGATCATGCGGCTCGTGCCCTCCAGCGAATCCAGCTGCATTTTCGTGACGGAAGCGCTTTGCTCGGTCGTGTATTCGATCGGGCGCATGCGGGCAAAGACGACAAATCGCTCGTCACGCTCGCATGTACACAGCGCCAGCAGCTGTTCGCCCCACTGCGGCACGATTCCGGTATGCAGCGACGTTTTTTCCAGAACGCTGTCGATGAATTCATCATATTCGCTTTGCCCGGCAAATTGCTTGCTGCTCCACGTCTGCGCCGCTTTGCCGGATTCCCGAACGCAGGCAAAGATCTCAAGCTCATAATCCCCATCCGGCGTGATGAGCAGCATGGTCGGGTGTTCCTGCCAATAGTCATACTCCACATAGTTCGGCAGGTTTGCAAACATCGCGCCCTTTTTTTCGCTGGTTCCATAGAGATAGGTACACTCATCGGTAAACAGCGGCGAATTATCGCAATCCGCGAAGATCGTACCGGTGTTGTTGCGGGCACCGGTATAAAAATGCGTCAGATAATACTCATTGTTGTCGTGCTGCACGATGGGAAAGCTGAATTCCGTTCCCGCCTGAAAAATCCACGCGACGATTTCCTTATTCATCTCATGCAGCTCGTCAAAATCCACGCTGCACCGAACTTCGCGCCGAACGGTCAGATCATCCGCCTCGGACGGAGTCGCCGTCTGCTCGTCTGTCGTCTTCTGCGAGGGCGTCTGTGCGTGCTTGGTGCCTTCGCCCAGCGCGGCGCGGCGTGCTTTTGCAGCAAGCTTTTGCGCATCAGTCCGGCGTTTCGGCGCACTTTTTGCGGTTCCGTTTGATTGATTTTCTGCTTTCTGCGCGATGAGCATTTGCAGCTCTTCCGCTTTCGATTCGCGAACCTCGACCAAGAACATACCCGTTATCGCCAAACAAAGCATGAGCGCGGCGGCAAAAAACCGCTTCATGCCGCTGAACGTTTTTTTCTGTTTCATTTTCTTACCATCCTTGTTCAACATGCCCGTCCATTGTACAACACATATTCCCTGTTTTGCAAGACAAAAGCGGGATGATCCCGCCTTCTCTTCCGCCGAAACTCGCAAAACTTCGTCCCTTTTGCACACGCGGGCATTCTTCTGCAATCCCCTAACCAAGCAAAACGGGATGATCCCGCCTTCTCTTCCGCCGAAACTCGCAAAACTTCATTCCTTTTGCGCACGCGGGCATTCTTGGGCATCCCTCCTACCCGGCAAAGCGGGATGATCCCGCCTTCACTTCCGCCAAACTTCGCATAACTTCATCCCTTTTGCGCACGCGGGCATTCCTGAACAGTTCCACACCCAAACAAAAAGCTGTCAGCTCGAATTCAGCCGACAGCTCTGCCCTCATCTCATCTTCTGAATGCCAGCAGCGCCTCTTTTCCAGCCGGGCGCAGGCACTCTTCCGCGACGCGCAGCCGTCTTGCCGTCTGCCAGCGCGATTCTCCCTTTGCGGGCCAGACCAGAACAAATCCCTTCTCCGCTTTCGGGGACGGATTTCGCTGAATTTCCGTGACGCCGTCGATCTTCCGCACGCCATGCCGGGTGACACGCAGCCCGACAACACAGCGCACCTCAACCCTGTCGCTCGTCACCGCGCCGGGCGTCGTTTCCATGATCCGCGCCTGTGCGCTCGCCCCTTCTCCCGCTTCCACAGGGAACGTCATGGTAAACGGTTCGCGCATCCGCACGGAATACGGAATATCCGAATCGACCGGCAGATAGAGAATCGTAACCGCCATGACGCCATCCGCATCCAGCCGCCTGCCCGACGGCGAAATGCCCGTGAGGGTCGGCTGCGCAAACGCGCCCAGAACCGTTTCCACCGGCGGCGCATCCTTGGGCATTGTGATGGGCAGCCGAACGCTTTCCTGCGTATCCTCATGCTCTTCAAAGCTGTGTATGTCCAGCGCTTCGCGCACAGGCTCAAGCGCATCGCCGCTCAGGCTGTACAAGTCCTCCAGAATCTCTTTTTCTTCCTGCTCACAGAAGAACAGGCGCACGCGAACCTCCGCCTCCACGCGGAGCGTTCTCCGCTTTTCATCGGCAACGGAATCCGCCATCACGTCCATCACCTCGGCTGTCGCCATCGGCTGCACGCCCTCCGGCACATCCGCGTTCAGCGTCAATTCAAAGGGAATTTCATGCGCCGTCGTCACCAGCGGATCTCCGGCTTCCTTCGGCTTATGCAAAACGCGCACCTCAATCCGACCGCATACGCCGACGCGTCCCGCGCCGCCCGTCAGCTCGGTCACCGCCGCGTCTCCCGATGCGCTCAGCACGTCGCCGACGCCCAGCTTGGCGGGCAGATCGAATTCCTCTCGAACGAGCGTCCTCTCCTCGCCAAGCGTCTTATGCCTGCAAAGCGCGACGTTTTGCTTTTTCATGCGCAGTTCGCCGATTTCGCCCTCCGCAGGGCTGTCGATGACCTTCGCATCCGCGATGAGTTCCTTCTCCACGGTCTCAAACGCATTCAGATGAATCCCCAGCAGCGCCCGCAAGGTCATCCGCCCGTTCGCCGCCGAGCCTTCCGCTTCCTGAACGGCGACATCCGCATCGATGCGCATATTCGTTTCAAGCCCTTTGACCGGTACGGTGTGTTCAAAATCACAGGTCGTTTCCATGGTTCGGATGCGCGTCAAATCGCCCTGCGTATACAGCGCCTGAAAGCAGACCTGTCCGCGCAAAATCGCGTTGTCTTCCCCCGCCTGAACGCTTTCCATATGCGCCTGCGCCTGCACGCTCAGCACGGTCACCGCATCTCGCATGCTTCCCGGAAGCGTCGCCTCGCCTTCCACGCTGACCTGTTCCTCCCGTGTGGCAAGCATCCGCTCAAAGCACAGTTTTTCCCGGGATACCTTCAGTTCCACGTCCTCATCCCTCCTCGCCCTTTCCGCTTTTCAACTGTATGCGGCTTGAGCGAAAAGCATGCGCGGTCAAAACCCGCTTTGCTTATTGTTTCTTTCCCGGTTTTGTGCTATATTGAGCGGGTAGATTTATTTGAAGGATGCGAAATCATGGAGAGTTTTGTTTTTGCGCTCAATACGACGATGCCGGTTTTTCTGGTCATCCTCCTGGGCTGGTTTCTGCACCGCGTCGGCATACTGAACGCCGGATTCTGCAAACCCGCGGATCAATACGTGTTCAAATGCGCCCTTCCGGTCAGCCTGTTTCTGTCAATCTCCAAAATGGATGTATACAGCGACTTTAACCCTTCTTTCTGCCTGTTCTGCTTCGCGGTGACAAGTGTCGTCTTTCTGGGCGTATGGGCGCTGACCTCCCTGTTGATGAAGGATAAACGGCTGATCGGCGAATTCAGTCAGGCTGCCGTCCGCTCCAGCGCCGCGATTTTAGGCGTAGCGCTTGCGAACAACATCTACGGCAATTCGGGCATGGTGCCGATGATGATTCTCGCCGCCGTTCCGTTTTTTAATGTCTATGCCGTTCTGATTTTGCAGTTTTCGCCGCATGTGGATGAAAACGGACAGCTTCTTCCGCCGGATCAAAACGGATCCGCCATTCGTCGTGCTTTCATCGGCGTTGTCAAAAATCCGATCATCATCGGCATTTTGCTCGGCGTCCCCTTTTCGCTTCTGCGCATCAAGCTCCCGACGCTTCTGCAATCGACGCTTTCAACGATTGGCGGCACCGCGACGCCCGTCGCTCTGCTGGCTGTCGGCGCATCCTTCTCCGGCAGCGAGGCGCTCAAGCGCATCAAGCCTGCCATCGCCGCAACGGCAATCAAGCTGTTCCTGCTGCCCGCGCTCTTCCTTCCCCTTGCCGCGCTGGCGGGTTTCAAGAACAGTGAAATGCTGGCGATTCTCATCATGGTCGGTTCTCCGACGACGGTATCCTGTTTTGTGATGGCGAAAAACATGGGGCATGAAGGCGTTTTGACGAGCAATGTCGTCATGCTGGCGACGGTGTTTTCGTCCGTATCGCTGACATTGTGGATATTCCTTTTGCGTTCTTTCGGATTATTATAAGGGAGGCACAGTATGAAAAGTCTTTTAATCAAGGATACGACGCGTGAAGAGCGCGAGCAGATTGTCGCCGATTCCATCGGAAGCATCGAAGCGGCGTGCGACGGCTGCGCACCGGGCGTCATCGAGATGTATCAGGCGTATATCGACGGCATAAAGGAGCTGCGCGAGGTCAACCGCGAATACGTCGCGCATTATATTTCCGGTCGGGAAGGTCCGACGCGCAGCGAATGCGGGATGTTTTAATTTTATAAGGGGACTTCTCCCCCTCATTTTTCCATAAAAAGCTACAACAAAAGGCGGTTACCCGAGTGATTCGGAGCAACCGCCTTATTCATATGCTCTTTTCAGCTTTTCCGTTTAGCCGATCTTCTGATCTCCGCATGCCGTGCAGCTTCCGCAGGACGCACAGCCGCCCTCGCGCTCATCCTGCGCGATGAGAAGCTCCTGCTGCTGTCTCTTGGCGTCCACATCGTGCGCAACCGCAAGCATCAGGCGAATGCGGTTTTCCTGATTGACCTTCGTCGCGGAAAGGTCGTAGTCAATCGGAACGATGTTGATGCCCGGATGCACCTGCGTCAGCTTGCGAATCATGCCCTTGCCGCAGATGTGGTTCGGCAGGCAGCCAAACGGCTGTGCGCAGATGATGTTCTCATAGCCGTTCTCGGCAAGCTCCAGCATCTCCGCCGTCAGCAGCCAGCCCTCGCCCATCTTGCTGCCATAGCCGATGACGCCCTTGACCAGCGTTTTGATGTGCTTGAAGGCGGTCGGCGGAACAAAGTTCGGATGCGCGGCAATGGACTCGATGAGCGTCGTTTCCATCCGCTCGCAGAACTTCATCAGCCCCTTGCAGAAAATCAGCTTGAGCAGGCTTCCGCCGTAGAGGTGATGATCCTCGATGCGGTTGTCGATTTTGAAGAGAACGAAGCCCATGATGCCCGGGAGCATGTATTCGCAGTCCTGCGTGCGCAGGAATTTTTCAAGCCCGTTGTTGCCCAGCGAAGAATACTTGACATAGATTTCGCCGACAACGCCGACACGGGTTTTTCTTTCATGGCTGCGCTCGATGGCGTCAAAGTCGTCGACAATCGCGGCAAGGTTTTTGCGCATATCCTTGTTGGACAAGCCCTTTCCGCGGTTGAACTGCTCAATAAGCGCGTCGTTCCATTTCTCAATGAGCGCATCCGTTTCGCCCTCATTGAATTCATACGGGCGCGTCTGGTTGGATACGCACATGATGCAGTCGCCGTAGACCAGCGACGCGACGATCTGCCGAACGAGCGGCAGGGTCAGCTTGAAGCCGGATGCGCTTTCCAGACCGCTCATGTTGACGGAAATGACCGGAACCTGCTCAAGCCCCGCCTTCTTCAGCGCCTTGCGCAGCAAGTAAATATAGTTGCTGGCGCGGCAGCCGCCGCCGGTCTGGGTGATGATCAGGGCGACCTTGTTGATGTCGTACTTGCCGGAATGCAGCGCATCGAGGAACTGACCGATGACCAGCAGCGCGGGAACGCAGGTGTCGTTATGAACGTATTTCAGTCCCTCCGCCATCACGTTCGGACCGCTGTTGGTCAGCAGCTCGGCGTTGTAGCCATTCAGGCGCAGCACCTTGACAATTAGGGAAAAATGGAACTCGAGCATATTGGGCACGAGGATCGTGTAGCCCGCTTCCCGCATTTCGCGGGTAAATTCAACGTGATTGCTGGGCATGGGTTCAATCCTTCCTTTCGTTGTGGGCAGCGAGCGCCTGCTGCTGGTCGATCGCCGCGAACAGAGAACGCAGACGAATGCGGACAGCACCCAGATTGGTGATTTCGTCGATCTTGATCTGGGTGTAGATCTTGTCCTCGGATTCCAGAATCTCGCGCACCTCATCGGTCGTGATGGCGTCTACGCCGCATCCGAAGGACACGAGCTGAACGAGATTCATATCCTTCTGCGTCGTGATATAGCGTGCCGCGGCGTACAGGCGTGCGTGATATGTCCACTGGTTCAGAACGCCCTGCGCCTGCTTGTGCATGTGCCATGAGAGAGAATCCTCCGTCACGACCGCCGCGCCGAAACCGGCGATGAGCTTGTCAATGCCGTGGTTGATTTCCGGATCGACATGATACGGACGACCGACCAGCACGATGATGCGCCGGCCTTCCTTGCGTGCCTGCTCGATCATTTCCTCGCCCTTCTTGCGGATATCGTCCATATACGCGTCATAGGCGGCGTAAGCGGCGTCGCAGGCATGGCGAATGTCGTGCGCGGAAAGATCCGGGAAATGCTGCTTGAGAATGCCCGTCAGCTTCTTTGGGAACACCTTGCGGTGGTCAATGCCGACGTAATCATGGATAAAGTCGATCTGACTGACGGCGGGCATGTTTGCGGCGATGACCTCCGGATAATACGCGACGACCGGGCAGTTGTAGTGGTTGTCGCCCAGATGCTCATCCATGTTGTAGCTCATGCAGGGATAGAAGATGGTTTTGACGCCCTGCTGAATCAGGTAATCGACATGACCGTGCATCAGCTTCGCCGGGAAGCAGACCGTATCGGACGGAATCGTCGCCTGACCCGCGATGTACAGCTTGCGGCTGGAGAACGGCGACACAACGACGTCAAAGCCCAAGTCCGTAAACAGCGCATGCCAGAACGGCAGCAGCTCGTACATATTCAGTCCCATCGGCAGACCGATGGTTCCTCGCGGCGCATTCTCGCGGCGGTCATTCATGATGGCAAGCAGTTTTTCCTGCTTGTATGCGTAGAGATTCAGACCGCTCTGCTGCTTGTTGCCCGAAACGGGGCGGTCACAGCGGTTGCCGCTGATGAATCGGCGTCCGCCGCCAAAGTCGTTGACCGTCAGGCGGCAATGGTTTTCGCAAAGCCCGCAACGCGCCTGCTTCACATTGTGGGTGAAGTTGTTCAGCGCATCCAGACTGAGAACGGTGCTTTCGCCCGCATGCAGCGCCCGCTGCTCTTTGGCATGCAGCGCCGCGCCGTACGCGCCCATCAAGCCCGCAATATCCGGGCGGACGACATCCACGCCCAATTCATTTTCAAACGCACGCAGAACGGCATCATTGAGGAACGTGCCGCCCTGAACGACGATGTGCTGCCCCAGCTCCTGCGGTCCGGAGCAGCGGATGACCTTATACAGCGCGTTCTTGACGACGGAAATGGACAGACCCGCGGAAATATCGGTCACGTCCGCGCCGTCCTTCTGCGCCTGCTTGACGGAAGAATTCATGAACACCGTGCAGCGGGAACCGAGATCGACCGGCTTGCGTGCCGCCAGACCGAGCTGCGAGAAATCCTCAATCTTGTAGCCGAGTGCGCTGGCAAACGTCTGGAGGAACGAGCCGCAGCCGGAAGAACAAGCCTCATTGAGGAAGATGTTGTCGATCACACCGTTGTGAATCTTAAAGCACTTGATATCCTGTCCGCCGATGTCGATAATGAAATCGACGTTCGGCATGAATGCCCGTGCCGCGGTAAAGTGGGCAACGGTTTCAACCAGACCGAAATCCACACCGAATGCGCTTCGGATGAGGTCTTCGCCGTAACCCGTAACCGCGCCTGCGCGGACATTCCAGTCCGGATGCTCCGTGCGCAGGTCGGTCAGGAAACTGCGCACATGCGGCACGGGATCGCCGCTGTTGCTCTGGTATCGGGTCAGCAGCAGCTCGCCCGCCGGGGTGATGACGACGGATTTGATGGTCGTCGAGCCGGAGTCGATGCCCAGATAGACATCGCCAGTATACCCCGCCGGGTCACGGCGGATGACTTTCGCCTTCGCGTGACGCGCACGGAAATCCGCAAGCTCCTGCTCATCGGCAAACAGCGGCGGCAGCGCGTTGTAGCTCTCCGTGCTGTGGAACGCCTCGATCGCCTCCAGACATTCATTCAGGAGAACCGGTTCGGACGGCTGATGCGCCGCGCCGAGCGCAACGAAATACAGCGAATTCTCCGGGCACGCGCCGGTCAGGTGCAGCGCTTCGTCAAAGCAGGCACGCAGCTCGCTCATAAACGTCAGCGGGCCGCCGAGGTAGACGACCTTTCCCTCGATCGGGCGTCCCTGCGCCAAGCCCGCAATCGTCTGGTTGACGACCGCCATGAAGATGGAACGCGCCACATCCGCACGCGCCGCGCCCTGATTGAGCAGCGGCTGCACGTCCGTCTTGGCAAACACGCCGCAGCGGGAGGCGATGGTGTAGGTGCGCTGCGCCTTCTTCGCTTCCTCGTTCATTTCGGTCGGGGTTACGTCCAAAAGGGTCGCCATCTGGTCGATGAACGCGCCTGTGCCGCCGGCGCAGGAGCCGTTCATGCGCACCTCGAGCGTGCCTTGCAGGAAGAGGATCTTGGCGTCCTCGCCGCCCAGCTCAATGATGACGTCCGTGCCGGGCATCAGCATGTCGGCGGCAACCTTCGTCGCATAAACTTCCTGAACAAAGGAAATATGCGAACCCAGCGCAAGCCCCATGCCGGCGGAGCCGGAAATGCTCAGCCGTACCGGTGCGCCATGCACAACCTCGTTGTCCAGGCGGGTCAACAGTTCGCGGGTCTTCTGCGTAATAAGCGAGAGGTGGCGCTCGTAGCAGGAATAAATAATCTCGTCCTTTTCATCGAGGACGACGCACTTGATCGTGGTTGAACCGATATCAAGTCCAATACGGAGGATTTCGGACATAAATGGAGCATCCTTTCTTCGCCGTGCGCAGATGAGTGCGCGGGCCGACTGATGTATATCGATGCGCTTTTGCGCCTCTGTCAGCGCAAAAAGCAAGCAGGACATGCTTTAAGCAGCTTATGTCAACATGACATTATAAGCGAAATCTCTTGATTTTACAAGTGCAATCCAAAAACAGTCAATGATTGAACAATAAATAAGAAGGGAAACCGTCAAGGTTTGCCTAGAGTGCGCCGGGCACATTTTTGCTTTTTGCCCGATCCGCCGCGTCATTGCGCACAGCTTGGCGTTGTGCTTTGCCGCGTGTACCCGTTCATTTTCATGCCACGAAATTGCCGAAAAGGGTTGTATTATTCTCAGAATTGACTTAAACTGTATACAATGATGTATTTGATGTAATGCTGGTTATTTTGTACCCTTCGGGGTGCATCGGATCGTTTTTTACCATACATGCTTTTCTGATCGTCATTGAATCTGATTCGTTTTTTGGGCGCTTGCCCTGCGGCAGGCGCTTTTGTGTTGCATCCCCTTCGGGGCATCTGCCGTACCTTAATCACACTCTCTTTGTATATGTAAGGAGTTCAATCATGAATCTGTCTGCTATGAATCCGGATATTGCCCGCAAGCTTCTCTCAGTCGGCGAAACTTTCCGGATCCAGGGTCCGTTTTTTTCCTATGAAGAGATCAAAATGGGCAACGTCAACCATACCTATAAGGTCAACTATATCCGTGATGACGGCACGGGCATGGCGAAGATCAAATCCTATCTGGTTCAGCGCGTCAACACCTACGCATTCCAGCATCCCATCGAGCTGATGCAGAACATCGACCATGTGACCGAACATATTCGCAAAAAGCATCCCGAATCCAAGAGCCTGCACTTCCATCACACCCACGAAGGCACCAACTACCTGCTTGACAACGACGGTTTCTGGCGCTTGAGCAACTATGTGCCGTCCGTCACATTCGATACCTGCGACGACCTGAGCGTCGTGCGCAGCGCGGGCGAGGCCTTCGGCGACTTCCAGATGATGCTCTCGGATTTTGACGCCAACAGCCTGTACTACACCATTCCGGATTTCCACAACACCCGCAAGCGTTACCAGAAGCTCAAGGAAGACATGACGGCGGATGTCTGCGGGCGCGTCGCGGAAGTCCGCGAAGAGCTTGACTGGCTGCTGTCCGTGGAAGACATGGCTTGCAAGCTGACCGACCTGTATACGGAAGGCAAGCTTCCCCTCCGCGTCACGCATAACGACACGAAGATCAACAACGTCCTCTTTGACGAAGCCACGCGCAAGGCGCTGGTCGTCATCGATCTGGATACCGTCATGCCGGGTCTGGTCGGTCATGACTTCGGCGACGCGATTCGCTTCGCGGCAAACTTCGTCGAAGAAGATTCCCCCGAAGCCGACAAGGCGGGCGTGAACCTCAATATCTATTGGGCGTTCGCCGAGGGCTTTATCAAGGAAACCGCGTCCACCCTCACCGAAACCGAGGTCGATACGCTCGGTTTGAGCTGCTTCGCCCTCGCCTGCGAACTGGCAACGCGCTTCCTCGACGACTATATCGTCGGCGACAAGTATTTCAAGATTCGCTACGAAAAGCACAACCTGACGCGCACGCGCTGCCAAATCGCGCTGGCGAAGGACATGCTGCTGAAGATGGACGCGATGAACGCCATCGTCAAGGATTGCTGGGTTCGCTATAAGGGCAAGTAATCTCCGCTCATACCAAACAAAATGAGCTGTCAAGCCGATACACCCGCTATTTCGAGAAACAAACGAAGCATTTGCGCCCGAAGGCTTTTAAAGGGCGATGAGCCCTGTCTCCTCGTCAAATCATGCTTGGAGGTTTGTTTTCCGAAAGATCGGGTTAGCCTGACAGCTTTTTTCTTTTGCTTATAAAAAAGCGGGCTGAACCCGCATCAGCTTGTTGATATAAACAAACTTGACTTGAACAGCATAATTAAGAAATTCAGTGATTCTTTCATTTGCGGAAAGGGCTATTCTCCCCCTTCGGGGGAGAATAGCTTTTTGTCTACAGTCTGAGCGGGCTGAGCCCGCCTTCACCTCCGCCGAAATCTGTCACGCGTCAAAGTCTGGCTCACGCGGGCGATTTTACGCAATTTCCTATACGTTAAAAAACGGGCTGAGCCCGCCTTCACCTCCGCCGAAATCTGCCACGCGTCAAAGTCTGGCTCACGCGGGCGATTTTACGCAGTTTTCTATACAAATCTATATCATAGAAATATTCTCCGCATCCTAAGCCGCTCTTCTCAGCCTAACCCCATTCCCATCGCAGTCCCTCTTCCCGCTCTGCACGGTTTTGAAAACTTTTTAGAAAGGAAGAACGCATAGCTTTCTTCCTTTCTGCAAAACCTACGGCAAAACGGAAAAACGGAGGCGTTTCTATGAGCAAAACCGAAATCGTCAGCGTGATCGGGCGGCAGGTGCTGGATTCCCGTGGAAACCCGACCGTCGAGGCGGAGGTGCAGCTCGCCTGCGGCACGGTCTGCACGGGCATCGCGCCCAGCGGCGCATCCACCGGACAGTTTGAGGCGCTCGAACTGCGCGACAACGACATGCAGCTCTACGGCGGGAAGAGCGTTTTGCAGGCATGCAGAAACGTCTCCGGTGCCATTCGCAAGGCGCTCTGCGGCATGGACGCGGATAATCTCGCCGCCATCGATGACGCGCTCATCGCGCTGGACGGCACGGAAAACAAATCCATCCTCGGCGCAAACGCCACGCTCGCCGTGTCCATCGCCTGCGCAAAGGCGGCGGCAAGCGCTCAGCATGTCGCCCTGTTCCGCTATCTCGGCGGCATGCAGGCGCATATTCTGCCCATGCCGATGATGAATATTCTCAACGGAGGCGCACACGCGGGCAATGGACTGGATATTCAGGAATTCATGATTCTCCCCATCGGCGCGGGAAACTTTTCCGGTGCGCTGAGAATGGGCGCCGAGGTCTATCACGCGCTCGCCGCGCTGCTCAAAAAGCGCGGGCTTTCGACCGCGGTCGGTGACGAAGGCGGCTTTGCGCCGGAAATCGCGGATGAACATCAGGCGCTTGACCTCATTCTTGAAGCCGTCAGCCGCGCAGGCTATGCGCCCGGCACGGACTTTGCCCTCGCGCTCGATGCCGCCGCCAGCGAATGGCGGCATGGAAACCACTATACCCTGCCCAAAAGCGGGCGCACGTTCACCGCGCATGAGCTGACCGAATACTGGCAAAAGCTCATCGCGCAGTATTCCATCCGCTCCATCGAAGATCCGCTGGGCGAGGAGGACTGGACGGCGTGGCAGGCTCTGACCAAGACGCTGGGCGCCGGCTGTCAGCTCGTCGGCGACGACCTTTTCGTAACCAACGCCAAGCGGCTGGACAAGGGGATTTCGATGGGCTGTGCAAACGCGATTCTGCTCAAGCCCAATCAAATCGGCACGCTGAGTGAAACCATGCAGGCGCTTTCTCTCGCCCATCGCCACGGATACGCGACGATTCTCTCCCACCGAAGCGGCGAAACGGAGGATACGACCATCGCGGATCTTGCCGTTGCGCTCGGCGCGGGGCAGATTAAAACCGGCGCACCGTGCAGGAGCGAGCGCGTATGCAAATATAACCGCCTTCTGCGCATCGAGGATGCCCTCGGTGCATCGGCTGCGCTCGGCAGTCTGCCGATATGATTTACCTCATCCTCAGCGGCATCAGCGCGTTTTTCGGGCTGACCGCGGGCTTGGGAACGACCACGCTCCTGCGTCCGCTGCTCGATGCGGTTTCGCCGCTTGAGCCTGCGTCTGTCGCCATGCTCTGCACGATGGCGACGCTGGGCGCGGCGCTGGTCACGGCGTTTTTTGCGCTCGGAAGACCGCTTCCACTCCACCCGGATGAACTGATGCTGCTTGCCATCGGCGCTTCACTCGGCGGCGTGCTGGGCGATTTGGCAAGCGCACGCTTCTTTTCCTCGCTGACGCGTTCCTCTGCGATGCTGCTGCAAAACGCGCTGCTGTTTACCATCATCGCCCTGCCTTCCGTGTATTTCGGTCAGCTTTCGCATATGCTTCCGCCGCTTCGCGCCAATCGGCTCTTCTCCCTGCCGACGGCGTTTGCGGTCGGTCTGCTGGGCTCGTTTCTCTCTTTCGGCGCGGCGCCGCTGACGCTGATGCTCTACGCCTTTCTCTTCGCCGCGGACGAAGAGGAAAGCACCATCGCCGCACTGACCGTTTCCCTGTTTGCGATGACAGGCAAATTGATCGTTTTGCTGATTCGCCAGCGGTTTCAGCTTCCGGATGCGGACGCGCTGCTCTGGCTGCTTCCCGGCGCGGTCGGCGGTTCGCTGCTGGCGATGCTCCCCGCGCTGCAAGGGCGTCAGGCGGGCGTGGGAAACGCGCTCCTTCGGCTGAGTCTGTTCACGTCGCTGCTGAATATTGCGGCGGCGCTGACATAAGTTTGCACGCGCAGGCGATTTTCCCGGATTCCTCATGCCACAAAAAACAGGCTGTCACGCTTCGACCCGGTCTTTCAAAAATCAGCAGTTCAGGCGATGAAAACGCCCGCTGTTTCTTGAAAGATCCGATTCAGGTCAGCTTGACAGCCTGTTTATGTGTTGCGTTTTTTCTTTTGCGCAGACATCAAGGCTCAGCCTCAGCGCCCGTCAGCTCGATCTCCACGACCGTGATATCCGCATCCGTTCCCACGCGCATATCCGGACCGTAGATTCCGACGCCCGAGGTCACGATGCTGTACATGTCATCCTTCTTCAAAAGCCCCGACGGATTCTCCCAAACCGAGCGAATCGCGATGTTCAGCGGGAAGAACTGCCCGTCGTGCGTGTGACCGCAGAGCATCACATCCACGCCCGCATCCGCGTTTTCCTGAAGGAATCGCGGCTCATGTTCCAGCGAAATGACCATGCGGCTCGCATCCAGCCCCTCCGTCAGGCTTTCAAGGCTGGCGCGGTTTTTCGTGCCGTCGCCCGCGTTCTCATAGTCCTTTCGCCCGATCACATAAAACGAATCGTCGATGAGCCGCACCTCGTCAGAGAGCATCTGAATGCCGCAATCGGAAATGAACTGCTCCATTTCCTCGCTTCGGGCGGTCTGTTCGATTCGTTTTGTGCTGAACCCGCTGAACAGCCGCTCATCCACATCGTGATTGCCCCAGCAGGCATAGACGCCCAGCCTGCTTTTTAAGCTGCTGAGCGATGCCTTGACGGCTTCGGGGCGGTCAATCCCCTCCACCGTGTTATCAAAGAGATCGCCCGCGATGAGGATGATGTCCGCGTCCTGCTCGTTGACCAGCCGCACCATGTTCTCGATGCGCCTTTCGCCGACGCTGTACCCCATGTGCAGATCCGCGAGAAGCACCACGCGCAGCCGATCCCGGTCTCCGCCGTCCTTGGCGACCTGAATATCATACCTTCGCACGGTCAGGTCGGAGGAATGGAGAATGCCCAGCACGCAGGTCAGGATGATGCCGCACCAAAGCACGCCGCCAAACAGCAGCTTGGCATTGCCGCGATGCTGAGGAATCCTTTTCGTCCTTGGAATATGCCGCAAAATCAGAGAACCGATTTCAACGATGATATATGCCGAAAACAGGTAAATGAAGATGCCGTAAAAACCGTAGGAAACGCGCAGGATTCCCTTCCTCCATGCGCCCTCCGGCAGAAAATGCGCAATCGGCATGCCGCAGGCAAATATCGCGTATACCCCCGCCGTCCAGAAGGAAAGCCGTTTTGCCGCCCGTCTGGGCAGATTGCGATGGAGAAAGATCGATGTGCGGGCTGCCACATATGCGTTGGCTGCCACATAAAAAACCAAAACGCCCAATACGCTGAGCCGCATCAGTCCGCGCCCTCTTCCAACACGAGATTCTGTTCCGAGCCGTCCGTCTTTCTGACGACCGCGCCTGTGATGCCATCGCCCTCATTGGGATAAAAATGGGAATAGACCTGATCCACGCTGAAAAGCGCAATCAGCACGGCGCACAGCGCAATCAGCGTTCTCCGTTTGAAGCGATGCAGCAGATTATCAAACATCGGCGCGACAAAATACACGACTGCCATGCCGCCCAAACCGAACACCAGCAGCCCCTCCGCGCAGATGCGTCCATGCAGATTGAGGAAATATCCCGCGTAATCCCACCACCGGCGGTTATAAACCGTTTCAAGATAATACGCCGTGAAATACTCGACGATGCCGCAGACGACCACCGTCGCCGTGAACTCAAGCCACGGCTTATCGCGCAGCTTATAAAGCACCATCAGCACCAGCACGCCGCCCGTTCCGTAAATCGGCAGCCACGGACCGTGCATCACGCCGCGGTTGACAAACGTCGCGCTCGTCACCAGATACAGCATGACCTCCCAGCACCAGCCGAGGAATGCAAACAGGAAGAACATCAGGACGAGCGTCGTCACCGGATATTTGCGGGTAAAGAGCGCCGGCTCGCGATCCTTATGCTCATATTGCAGCAGCGGACTCAGGCGGATCGGATACGCCTTGCCCAGCTCACAGCGGCGCATGTAGCGCAGGCGGTATTCCTGATCCTGTATCTTTTCGCGTTCGACGTCCTGCTCGTTGACGAACAGCGTCACGCCGAGATACTCGCCAAAGAAGCGGGAAACCTTGTTTCCATAAACACGCTCCGGCAGCTTCTGCGGTTTTTTCAGGTCGTTGTAGGCGTTGCGAAGCACCTTTTCGCTCGCATGCTCGTACAGATAGGTATCGCGCAGCG
The DNA here is from genome assembly GCA_934643825.1 of uncultured Clostridia bacterium. GTDB lineage: Bacteria > Bacillota > Clostridia > Christensenellales > Aristaeellaceae > Ventricola. Next base: position 22,086 of record CAKUCW010000028.1, read on the forward strand.
CCTGGGCGTCGCCCTCTGCCTTAACCTGTGCGCGGACATGCGCAAAGAACTCCGTGCGCACCGCCGTTCGGTATGCGCAGCCAAAGAACAAGTCGCTCAAGCCCACCGTCGCAATCGACAGCAGATGCCACGGCAGCATCGTCAGCTCCATGATGAAGCATTCCCACTTATGTCCGTTCATCATCCTGCGGGAAAGGGCAACGGCGTCCTTTCCCCTCATCGTCGGGTCTTCCGCAAGGATGAAAGGCACAAGATAATACGAGAACGTTTTGATGAAGCCGCCGATAATCGTCACATACCAGAGCATCAGCTGCACGCTTGCACGCAGATGCGCCAGCGACGTGCGCGACCAGCAGCGTGCGTTGTGCAGATACATGAGCCTGTTCGCCGGAACTTCCTCATAGGTGCGCATTTCAAGGAACATGCGCCGCAGGATGACCACGAACGTATTGGTGACAAAAATCCAGTAAATCGCGGAAACCAGACCGCTGACCGCGACGCCGATCATCAAGCCCACGTTGCCCGCGTTGATGATCGAAGCCACCGTATCGGCGATGATGTTTTGCAGCGAACCGCTTGCCAGCTTGTTGACCGCCATCGCAAGCACGCCGCGGCTGTTCGCCTCCGCGCCCGGTCTGCCGAAAGACGCGAGGAACGCGGAAACCGTGTTCCATTTTTCCTCCGTCAGATGCAGCATGCTCAGCGACCCGCTGAATTCCGCCCCGAGAAACGCGGCAACCAGACACAGCAGAATCGCCATGCTGTAATGGCTGCAAACCGCTTTTTTCGCCGCGTGCTTCCACGCCCTGCGTGCCTGTCCGTCAAACGCCGTATAAACCTTTTTTTCTTTCTTTTGCGCCATCCTAACCTCTCCCCGTAAGTGGTTTACGCGCCATTATATCACAGAATTCGGAGCTTGAACATCACCAATTCCAATCTTCGTTGATTGTTGCGCCCGGGCGGATGGTCTCCAAATCCGCATCCGTAATCGGGCGAATCACCCGGCAGGGCGTGCCGAAGGCGACGACATCCGCCGGAATATCATGCGTGACCACACTGCCCGCGCCGATGACGCTGTTTTTGCCGATGGTCACGCCCGGCATGACGACGACGTTCGCGCCGAGCCAAACACTGTCCTCGATGACGACCGGTAGAGAGAACTGCGCGCCCTTCGCGCGGTAAAGCGGATGGACGGGATGCCCGGTCGAGGTAATGGTGACGTTCGGGGCGCACATGACGCTGTTTCCGATAGTCACGCGCCCGTCGTCCACGATGGTCAGGTTAAAATTGGAATAGAAGTTGTCGCCGACCGTCGTGTTGCAGCCGTAGGAAAAATGGATCGGCGCTTCCATCCACGGCATCCTGCCCACGCAGCCGAGCAGTTCGCGGATGAGTTTCTCGCGGCGTGCCTCGTTCATCGGGTCGGTCTGGTTATATTGGAAGCAGAGTTCCTTGCTCTTGCGGCGCTGGGCGTCGATGACCTTTTCATACGCCTTGTCCTCTTCGGACGCATGACCAAACTCGATGTAGACCCTGCCAGTCTCCATCTGCTCTTTCAGGCTCATGGTTTTTCCTCCTGTAAAGTAAGAAGGGAGTTGTCAAGCTCAAACCAAATATTTCAAGAAGGAATCATCTAAGCATCTAGGATATGGGGCTTTGCCCCATCGCCCCACCAAAGGGCTTTCCGTACGTTTACGGTGCCCGTTTGGCACATCGCCCTTTGGAAACCTTCGGGCGCAAATCCTTGGATTTTTCTTGAAATATCAGGTTTGTTAGCTTGACAACCCCCTTCTTTATTTCTTATATCTCGATTTCTCTCCATTACCGCAACGCGGTAAATGAAGTGGAAGGTCAAGGGAACTCAGTTCCCTTGCAGGGTTTGGGACGGAGTCCCAATCGTTCCCCTTCAATCCACCGGATGCGCACCCTTCAGGAACGCGCAGTAGCAGCGATAGCCTTCATAGAGATCGACCTTGCTGATGATCTCGTACGGCGCATGCATGCTCAGCACGGCGATGCCGGAGTCGATGACATTCATGCCATACTTGGCGCACAGATAAGCAATCGTTCCGCCGCCGCCCAGATCGACACGACCCAGCTCCGCGGTCTGGAACGCAACGCCCTCGTCATCCATGATCTTGCGCAGGCTCGCCATGAATTCCGGATTCGCGTCGTTGCTGCCGGACTTGCCGCGGCTGCCAGTGAACTTGTTGAAGCAGATGCCGCGACCGAGGAACGCGCTGTTCTTCGCCTCAAACGCGCTGGCAAAGTTCGGATCAAAGCCCGCGCTGACGTCGCTGGAAAGCATGCGGCTGTTCATCAGCGTGCGGCGCACGCCCAGCTCGCAGTAATCCTTCGTGCAGGCATACAGCTCGGCAACGGTGTTCTCGAAATAGTGGGAACCCATGCCCGTCGCGCCGACGCTGCCGATCTCTTCCTTATCGGTGATGACGCAGCAGAGCGTATACTCCGGCGTGCCTTCGTAATCCAAAACAGCCGCCATCGACGGATACGCGCATACGCGGTCGTCGTGACCATAGCCCAGAATCATGCTGCGGTCAAAGCCCATATCGCGTGCCTTGCCCGCCGGAACGATCTCCAGCTCGGCAGAGAGGAAATCTTCTTCTTCCACGTCGTACTTGTCCTTCAGGATCTTGAGGACGTTCGCCTTCACGGCGTCCTTCTCCTCGTCCGCAAGCGGTCTGCCGCCGACGATGAGGTTCAGCGCTTCGCCCTCAATGACGCTCTTGGCATCCTTGGACATCTGCTCCTGCGCCAGATGCACCAGCAGGTCGGAAATGCAGAACACCGGATCGCTGTCCGCTTCGCCGATGTTGACAAACACCTTCTCGCCGCTCTTCTTCACGATAACGCCATGCAGCGCCAGCGGAATCGCAACCCACTGATACTTCTTGATGCCGCCGTAGTAATGCGTATCCAGATACGCGAGATCCTTATCCTCATACAGCGGGTTCTGCTTCACGTCGATGCGCGGGGAATCGATGTGCGCACCGAGGATATTCATGCCCGCGTCCAGCGGCTTCTCGCCCAGCACGAAGAGCATGAAGCACTTGCCCATCCAGTTGACGTAAACGCGTGCGCCCGCGGAGAGCTTTCTGCCCTCGCGAACAGCCGCCATCAAATCCTCAAAGCCGCGCTCTTTCGCCATCTTCACGGCATAATCGACGCACTCGCGCTCCGTCTTGCCGTTGTCAATAAAATCGCGGTAAGCCTTGGCAAACGCTTCAACCTTGCTGTCATCCTGTGCGTAAGCCGCCCACGCATTTTTTCTTTCCATGGTATATTCCTCTTTCCTGCCTCGTTTTTTGAGCTTCGGCTTGCGGGCGTTAAAACGCCGTTTTCTTTCGCGTTTTGACCGCATGCCGCCGCCCTGCTTTGAGGCACGTTACTGTGTTTCATTATAAAGCAAATCCGTTGTTTTGGCAAGTTGCCGCTTAGCCGTTCTCCGGCGGGGTCTCCGTTTTTTCTTCCTGCTCGTTCTGCGCGTTCTTGATCCGGCTGAGCAGCCCTTCCCGGGCGGGGCGCTGCGGCATCTTCTGCGCGACGTTGGACGCCGTGCGTTCAATCCACGCCGGAACGCCTTCGATCATCGCCGCGCCGAGCAGGCGGAAGGCTTCCAGAACCGCCGTCTTCGTCTTTTCATCCATCGCGCCCGCCGCCTTCAGCACGGACATCGCGTTCCGCGCTTCAAACAGCTCGCTGACGTTTTTCCCCTCCGACGCGCACAGCACGGAGTAGATGCCGTCAATCACCTGCCGCCGCATGTCGGGCGTCATCTCCTCAAGCCAATGCTTGATGGTATTATCAGCAAAGTGGCTGTGACCCGTTCGCTCTCTGAGCGTCAGGAAATTGCCGCCCAGAATCTGCCAGGTGTAGGCATCATGCTGGAACACGCCGACGCCGTCGCTGCGCACGATCGTAAACGGCTCCCTGTGCCACATCAAGATGCCGACCATCGAACATTGCGGAACAAACGTGCGAACGCGCATATCGACCTTGCTGAAATCCGGCGAGGAAATCGTCGCCTCATTAAAGCCCGGGCCGTCGAAATTGTAGACCGTCTGAATGTATTCCCGCGTTTCGTCGCTGACGAACATGCCCGCATACGCCGCCAGATTGCCGCCTTTGGAATGTCCGCCGACGCGCATGGGGCGCTTGAGCGCCGCCGCCGCTTTTTCAACATAGGTCACCGCGTCACGCTGAGCGGGAACCTGCGTTTCAAAGCTCATGTTGAAATCCTCTTTCCAGCCGACCATCGCGTCATCCGTCCCCCGGAAAGCGACGAAGACCGAGCCGTCCTCAATGAGGAACGTAACGCAGGAAAACTGCTCTTCCGCTTTGTCGTCCACCTGATTGACGTAACCGACCAGGCGCATATCCGCAAAGCGCACGCTCTGAATCAGCGCCGCGAGCAGCTTTCTGTCTTCCTTGTCGTTGTAAGCCAGCGGCATTTTATCCCGCTCGTTGCGGTCAAGCAGCTCCTGCGCCGCATCGGCAAGCCGGACGCCCTCTCCTTCAAAGCCGCCGCCCACGATACCGTCATAGCGCATATAGGCGAGATAGCTCAGCAGCAGCGCATCCACATCGCAAAGCGGCACCTGACCGACAGGCAGATCGCCGCGCCAGAGAACGTAATCCTGAATATTGGGCATATGGACCTCCCACGTCATCCATCGAAAGAAAGCACTCACTCTTTTTTTGATTTCGGATAAATTCATTATAATCTGCGGCTAAAGTTCTGTCAATGCTGCCGCCGGCTTCACAGCGTCACGGAATATGCGCAAACGGCTGTTGTTTTTCCTGTGTAGCCTTGCCAAAATCAAGCCCGTTCATGCGTTTGCCGTTCCAATTGAATTGACATTGCCCGCCGCCTGCCGTATACTTAGTCCATTCAAAAGATCATTCTGGGGAGGCTTTTCCCGTGGTTTTTAAATGGGATCTTCATATTCCGAAGCTCAGCCCGGAACTGAGCCGACGCGCCTATCTGTATCTGCCGGCGGGCTATGATGAGCAGCCGGACAGGCGCTTTCCGGTCATGTACATGTTCGACGGGCACAACGTCTTTTTTGACGAAGACGCAACCTACGGCAAATCGTGGGGCATGGCGCGTTATCTGGATGAAACGCAGACGCCGCTCATCGTTGCAGCGGTGGAGTGCAACTCCATCGGCAACCATCGTCTGGAAGAATACTGCCCTTTCACCTGCGAAGACCCGAAGCTGGGTGTCATCCGCGGACACGGGCGCACAACGATGAACTGGTTTGTTCACGAGTTTAAGCCGATGATCGACGCCAACATCCGCACGCTTCCCGACCGGAGCAACACGTTCATCGGCGGTTCGTCGATGGGCGGATTGATGAGTTTGTATGCCGCGACGGCGTTCAATGCCACGTTCGGCAAAGCCGCCTGCCTTTCCCCAAGCCTTTGGCTGGGCGCGGGCAAGATGCGCCGCATCATCAATCAGGCGGATATCTCTTCCGACACGCTCATCTATATGGATTACGGCGGAGAAGAGATCATGAACCACGAATCAAACCTCTCCGCGCTGACCTCCTGCTCGACGGCGCTGCTGAAAAAGGGCGTAGATCTGACCTTCCGCATCGTGCCCGGCGGCTCACACTGCGAAGCCTCATGGGAGCGGCAGATTCCGGTCTTCATGAAGTGTCTGGGCTTTTAAGAAGGGAAGGCTTTGTACCCCCGCCGGAAATCTGCGGTTTCCGGACTTCCCGTTTGAACCGGATGACTCCGCCCCCCGTCACCAAGCGAGGCAAACGCTTTCACCCGAGGTGAAGCATCACCCACGCATTTTCTTTTATATCAACCACCAAAGGAGTATCGCTCATGGAAGTTCGTTATTTCAAAAATTACTCGCACAATCTGAACCGCGATATGGAATTCAAGGTTTACGGTCACCGCGGCAAGCCCGTTCTCTTCATCCCCTGTCAGGCAGGTCGTTTCTTCGACTTTGAAAACTTCCATATGGACGACGTTTTCCGTCCGTACATCGATGCGGGCGAAATCATGGTGTTCTCCATCGACACCATCGATAACGAAACCTGGGCGAACAAGGAAGGCGATCCCCGCTGGCGCATTGAGCAGCACGAGCGCTGGTTCCATTATATCGTCGATGAAATCGTGCCGCAGATTCACCACTTGGCGGGCGAGCGCAACTGGTGCCAGATGCCGATCATGCCGTTTGGCTGCTCGATGGGCGCCATGCACGCAGCCAACCTCTTCTTCCGCCGCCCGGATCTGTTCGACAGCGTGCTTGCGCTCTCCGGCGTCTATGATTCGTTTGATTCCTTCGGCGGCTACATGGATGACCTCGTATACCAGAACTCCCCGTATCACTACCTTTCCGGCATGCCGTCGGATCACCCGTACATCCGGATGTACAACGAGCGCAAGATCATCCTCTGCGTCGGTCAGGGCGCTTGGGAGGATGTGCTGAAGGAAAGCACGGCACGGCTTGAAGGCGTTCTGCGTGAGAAGGGCATTCACGCGTGGGTAGACTTCTGGGGCTATGACGTCGCTCACGATTGGGATTGGTGGTATAAGCAGGTCGCGTACTATCTGCCGTTCCTGATGGGCAGTCACTGAGCGGGCTGAGCCCGCTTTCACTTCCGCCCTTGTTTGTAAAACACCTGAGTTTTGCTCACGCGGGCGGTTTTGCTCAGTTTCCCATTCGTCAAAAACGAGCTGAGTCCGCTCTCACTTACGCTTGCATCTTCATCGTAACCTTGCCTTGCAGCAGCCAAAAACAGAACCCTATTTTCTTTAAAACCTGCGCTCGTTAAAACCGAAGGTTTCCAAAAAAACGGCGCGTCAAACGGCGCCGTAAACATCCTGAAAGCCCTCTGGTCGCCCCCCGCAGATTCGAAACCGTAAAGGAGCATCTCCATGAAAAATTTCATCTTTATCTCCCCGAATTTCCCGACGAATTACTGGAAATTCTGCGCCGCGCTGAAAAAGAACGGCATGAATGTTCTGGGCATCGGCGATTGCCCGTATAACCAGCTCATGCCGGAACTGCGCGGCTCGCTGAACGAGTATTATAAGGTTTCTTCTCTGGAAAACTACGATGAGGTCTTCCGCGCCGTCGCTTTTTTGACCTATAAGCACGGAAAAATCGATTGGCTGGAAAGCAATAATGAGTATTGGCTGGAGCGCGACGCCGCGCTGCGCACCGCATTCAATATCGAAACCGGCTTCAAGACGGCAGATATGCAGCCTGTGAAGTTTAAGTCCGCGATGAAGGCATACTACGCAAAGGCAGGCATCAAAACGGCTCGCTGGCATTTGGTGCGCGATTATGACGGCTGCAAAAACTTCATCGCCGAGGTGGGCTATCCGGTGATCGTTAAGCCGGATAACGGCGTGGGCGCCTCCCATACCTATAAGCTCAAAAACGAAGACGAGCTGAATTATTTCTTCGCCACCAAGGATACAACGCTCTATATCATGGAGGAATACGTCAACGGCACGGTTCATACCTATGACGCGATCATCAACTCCAAGGGCGAACCGCTGTTTGAAACCGGAAACGTGACGATGGATTCCATCATGGATATCGTCAATACGCGGGGAAATTCCTGCTATTATATCGAAAAGAACCTGCCCGACGCCATGCGCGATGTCGGTCGCCGTACGGTCGCGGCGTTCGGCGTCAAGAGCCGCTTTGTCCATTTGGAATTCTTCGTGCTGAATGAGGATCAGCCTGCGCTGGGTAAAAAGGGCGATATTCTGGGGCTTGAGGTCAATATGCGCCCGTCCGGCGGATTCAGCGCCGATATGTTTAACTTCGCTAACTCAACCGATGTGTATAAAATCTGGGCAGATATGGTCGCTTTCGACCGTAGTACGCTGAATGACGCGGGACGTGAGCATTTCTATTGCTGCTTCTGCGGACGCCGCGACGGTAAGGATTTCGTGATGGATCATGCCGCAATCATGGCAAAGTACGGTGACCGTATTAAGATGGTTCAGCGCCTGCCGAAGGCACTCTCCGATGCTATGGCAGATATGATGTATCTGGCAAATATGCGTACGGAAGAGGAAAAGGCTCAGTATTACCATGACCTGCTGGCTGTTAAATAAATCGGCATTCATGATAAAAACCTTTCTTAAAACCGCCGCGAAGCGGAGACGGGAGTCTGAGGGGATAATCCCCTCAGGCAGGTCTTAGGGCGGCAGCCCTATCGTCCCCCCCCCATGCGAAGCATAAAGGCGAAAATCAGGAAGCGAAGCGTTACCTGATTCCTCCCAACCCTGTTTTAACCGCCGCGAAGCGAAGAGAGGGTGCAGGGAACTCGTTCCCTGCTGGGGTTTGGGGCAAAGCCCCATTCGTCCCCATGCGAAGCATAAAAAGCGAAAATCAGGGAGCGAAGCGTCACCTGATTCCTCCCAACCCTGTTTTAACCGCCGCGAAGCGAAGAAAGGGTGCAGGGAACTCGTTCCCGGCTGGGGTTTGGGGCAAAGCCCCATCCGTCCCCCATGCGAAGCATAAAAAAGCGTCACCTGATTGTGACAAAGCCTATTAAAACAAGCGAATAAAACAAGAGTGGCTTGCTGAGCGTCAAAACTCGGCAAGCCATCCTTTGTTTCGTATGAATCTCAAATCAAACAGCGTTACGCAGGGGACGACCATCAGGGCTCGCTTCGCTCCCTGACTGCTTTTCTTCATGGCTTCGCGATTGGGGAACGATGGGGAATTTCATCCCCACCCCCCAACCCGGGGACCCGTCCCCAGACCCCTTCTTCGCTTCGCGTCTATCCTCGCTTTTGGGGGCTGAGCATCGTATATTGGGGTTCACACGGCAACTTCCTATGCGTTAAAAATAAGCAGCTCGCTGAGTTTTGGCATTCAGCAGGCTGCTTTTTCTATACTCTTTTTCCGATAACAGCGTTGTGCCGCGCTTTTTTTATTTATCCAGCATCGACGTACAATGCGGGCAGCGGGTCGCGTCATCGGCGATTTCGCCCTTGCAGAACGGGCAGATGCGCTTGGGCTTCGCCGGAGCGGGCTCAGCTTTCTTGTGGAGCTTGTTGATCGTGCGGACGACGAGGAACATGCAGAATGCCGTCAGAAGGAAGTTGATGACGTTCTGGATGAACAGACCGTAATTCACCGTGCCGACACCGGCTGCCGCAGCCGCTTCGATGGACGCATAGCTCTGACCATCGAGCGCAAAGAACAGACCCGCAAAATTAATTCCGCCCGTCAGCACACCGATCAGCGGCATAAAGATGTCGTTGACCAGCGACGTGGTGATCGTTCCGAACGCCGCGCCGATGATTACGCCGACAGCCATGTCCATGACGTTTCCGCGCATGGCAAACGCTTTGAAGTCCTCAAAAAACTTCTTCATAGGTATCTCTCCTTTTTTTATTTTGGAACAATCTGGGATTGCCCTTCCGCCAAAGCCTGAGGCAGCCTTTTGATCGTTACCTTTCCGATTTTTCTTCCTGCGCGATGTTCTGTGCGAGTTTTTCCACCGGGTCGGCGTGCGGCTTCTCTGCCGCCTGCTTGGCTTCCGCTTCCGCAATGCGGTCTGCAAGCGCAGAAAAGTCGATCTCCGGCAGATCCGCCAGTGAATTCAGGCAGAAGTGGCGCAAAAACGCATCCGTCGTGCCATATAAAATCGGTCGTCCGAGCGCATCCTTGCGCCCGACCTCCGCGATCAACCCGCGGGTTACAAGCGTCTGAACCGAGTAATCGCATTTTACGCCGCGAATCAGCTCGATCTCCGCCTTTGTCACCGGCTGACGATACGCGATCACCGCCAGCGTTTCCATAACCGCCTGCGAAAGCGATTGCTTCTGCACCGGCTGAAGCAGCTTTTCGACATATTTCGCATAATCCGGGCGCGTTGCCAGCTGCACATGCTGACCAAAGCGCAAAAGTCGAAGCCCGCGGCGGTCAAAGTCGTATCCGCTTTCCAGCTCGTCGAGCGTTTCATCCAGCTCCTGCTCGGTCAGGTTCATCGCGCTGCACATCTCGCGCTTCTCAATCGCGTTGCCCGTGACAAACAAAATCGCTTCCGCGATGCCTACGCGTTCATTCAGCTCCGGTTTCTCCGGGCTGTTCTCCATCGGATTCTCCGGACTGCTCTGCGCCGTCAGGTTCTCCTTCTCCATCTTCTCCATCTTCATCTCTCCTGCCGGGTAGTATCAGGATATCGTCGAAAACATGCTCCTGCCGGGCATGCAGTTTGCCGAGCTTGAGCAATTCGAGCATCGCCATAAAATACGACACGATCTCGTCACGCGTTACGGCGTCGGAGAGCATGTCGCTGAAAAGCACCGGACCTTTTTTCAGCCTTGCGGTCAAATTGAACACGCATTGCTCGATGCTGAACCGATCCCGGGTGATCGAGCGGAACACGCGTCCCGGTTCATCCGCCTCACGCGTCTGCCGCGCAAGGATGCGCTCCAGCGCACGCACAAGCCCATCCAGCGACAGCCCTGTCAGCTCGACCGCCTGCGGCGGAAGCGGGTATTCCTCCGGCAGCTTGGAAAAAATCTGCATCGCAGCACGCTCGAATTCCTTCATTCGACCCGCGCTTTCCTTGTACAGCTTATATTCCTCCAGCCTGCGGATGAGCGCCTGCTCGGGCGTCTCCTCGCCCTCCTCCGCCGGCTCGGGCGGACGCGGCAAAAGCGCTCTGGATTTGATTTCCAGCAGCGTCGCCGCCATCGTCAAAAACTCGCTGGCGGTATCCATATCCAGTTCGTCCACACTGCCCATCGACGCCAGATACTGCTCGGTGATCTCCGAAACAAAGATGTCCTTGATATCGACCTTCGCCTTGGTGATCAGATGAAGCAGCAGGTCGAGCGGGCCTTCAAACTGCTTGAGGGAAACGTAATACATGCCTTACCCCCAAATCGCACGGATCGGCGCAAGCAGCAGCCCCTGTGCGGGGTAGACCACCCAGCTGATGATTCTGCCCAGAATGCCCTGCGCGGAAAGAACCAGCACGATGAGCATGCCGATCCGGAACGCCTTCTGGCTGAGCTGAAAGCGCCCCTTAAAAATCAGATCGTTGACGACATGATAACCGTCCAGCGGCGGCAGCGGAATCAGGTTGAACACGGCGAGATTCAGGTTGACCAGCGCCGTATATGCCGACAGGCGGACGAGCGGAATCAGCCATGTGCGCTCGATGACCGCGCTGAAATCCGCCTGTGCGCTTCCGGCAATAACCGACCAAACCGCGTTATACTCATAGCTGACGACCTTGCTCAGCCCGTTGACCTTCACAAAGTCGGCATTCCACATGAACGCGCTGCAAAGCACCGCCAGATAGGTGAACAGGATAAACAGAATCAGATTCACCGTAATGCCCGCGATGGAAACCAGAAAATCATCCTTATTCCGGTCGCCTTTGAAACGATACGGATTGACCGGCACGGGCTTGGCGTAGCCGAAGCCGGCGAAAAACATCAGGATCGTGCCGACAGGATCCAAATGACGCAGGGGATTGAGCGTCATGCGCCCCGCACGCTTGGCGGTATCATCGCCGCAGCGATAAGCGACATAGGCATGCCCCCATTCATGGCAGCAAAGACCGATCAGCACGGCAAGCGTTCTGAAAATTGCCTGATCGAAAAAGGCAAGCGGCTCGCTGAACAGCGTGCGCAGATATTCAAACATCTCATTTCCTCCAAGGTATCGGCGGGTAACGGCAAGCCGCGCCGGACTTCATATTTTTCGCGTAAACTGACAGGGTTCCAACCCGGCACCGCTCCGCGGCGGATCTTACAGGCGTTTCAGATAAAACCCCGCTTTTTTCTTTGCAGAATACGGACTTTCAGCTTTGCCATTTTATCTCAGAAACATAGCCGCTGTCAAGTTCGCTTTCCGCCGGAGCGGCATTGGCGAAGATCCACATCATCAGGTCGGTATTCTCCCCGTTGCTTTCATCCTCCATGTACTTCATCACCTGAAGCCGCACCCATGTGTCGTCCTTTTTCTGATAGGTCAGGCAAAGGATGCCGTCTTCCAGGATGTGCTGATTGACATCCTCAAAGTCAAACAGCTTATCAAACTCGCCGCACCAGTCTTCCTTGACCAGTTCCCGTTCATATTGCTTGAGCGCGACAAAGAACATGCCGTTCGCGTTTTCTTCCATCTTTTTGAAGTTCTCCGGGGTAAAAATACAGCGCATCCTGCCCGTTTTCATGTTGACGATATACACACCCTTATAGTGCAGCGCGATGGCTCGCAGAAACTGATCGGTATCCTGCTTTTCCACAAGAATTCGTTCCAGCTGCTCGTTGAGCATGCGCATCTGTTCCAGATTGCCCGTCCGCTCGTAATACGCCCGTTTATCCCTGCGCATGGCGTTCTCCGCATGGTCTACGGCATCGCCTATGAATTCTCCCTTTTCCAGCTGATGAAGTCCGATGGATATCTCATAATTCGATTCACGCAAAATCGCTCTGAGCTTTTTCGCGGCAGCCCATCCATCCTTGAACGACATCGTCTTGCTGAGGATGACAAACTCATCCCCGCCGATGCGATAAATCGTATCCTGCTGAAACACGCTTCTCGACGCGCCCGCTACCGTGCAGAGCATGCTGTCGCCCGCCTTATGCCCCAGATGATTATTGATTTCATGCAGACCGACCGCATCGATATAGACGCACAGCAGATTTTCCGGCGGCTTTTCGCTGTATCGCTCCAAATCGCGCTCGAACCGCGTTCGGTTGAACAGCCCCGTCAGCGGATCGCTATGATAAAGCGCGATTCTGTGCATGCTTTCTTCGGAGGCTTCGCTGGCGGCGTCGCGCAGGACAAGCGCAATCCGCGCATGCTCCGGATCGCAAACTCTGCCCGCCGCGATCATCAGCCCGACCTTATAGAACTTGCCGTCATCCTTCTTCTGACGGTAGCTCAGGTACATCTGTTTCTGTCCGCCGAAAAACTGCTCCCGCAGATGGGAGAGCGCCGTCAGCCGCAGGTACTCCGCCCGATCATCCGGGTGGATGAGGTTCTGCGCAACGATGAGGTTATTGAACATGGAGAAGTGGGTTGTCGCATGATGAATCACCGACGGAAAGGGCACATCCGCTTTCGCGATACGCAATTCGCCGGTGTTCAGGTTCAGCCCGGCAATGACGAGTGCGCTTTCGCCCAATATGCTGAGCGCGTCGCACTCCGTTTGGATATCGCGCAAATCCGCGCCGACGTAGTCGCCGTTGTCCTGCAAAAGCGCCTTATTTCTCTCCGCAGCCATCTGCTGTTTGCGGCGGAAGCTGTACATCATGGTAGGATTAAACAGCCGAATGCGATCCTCCGCCCTGCCGCGTGCGGTATCGGCGGCAATCTGGGCGTTGTTGCAGCTCATGGTCACATCCGTTTCGCCTTCTTCGATCACGCAAACGCCGATGACCGGACGAAAATCCGCCTGCGGGCATTCCTGATCGAGCGCGGTGCAAATGTTTTCATAAACCTGCAGAATTTGCGCTTTCTCCGCTGTCGGCATGAACAGAAAAAAATCATCACTGCCAAAGCGCCCGGCAAGACAGCCTTCCTCCTCTTCCCACTCAAGCAGGACGGACGCAATATGCCTCAGCACACGATCCCCGGTTCGCTGCCCGAACCAATTGATGAGCAGCTTCATGTGTTCGACGCTGATGGACAGGATGCAGGCTTTACCGTCTATTCCTGCCCGAAGCAGCTTTTGAATATTGGAAATAAAGCTATTCCGCATCATCAATCCAAATCGATCTCTTTCTCTGGTGCTGGACATGGCATGACCCTCTTTATGTATATTCCAAATTATTATAGCATTCCCGGTTTTTGAATTCAACATTTCTGCATTCACTTCCGCCGAAGTCTGCTGAAAACACAGAAAAATCCCACACACGCGGTTGCTTTCCGCGCCCTGATCCGCGATACAAAAAACGGGCGTTCCCGCTCAGAACGTCCGTTCAAAATTTCCTTTATGCTCGGTTTTTAACCCATCTGCGCCATATCCTTCTGAAGCCGCGTCAAAATGCGCTTTTCAAGGCGCGAAATATAGCTCTGGCTGATTCCCATCATATCCGCGACCTGCTTCTGGGTCTTTTCCTGACAGCCGCCCAGCCCGAAGCGCAGACGCACAATTTCCTTTTCCCGCATGGACAGGCGGGAAAGCGCCTTTGCCAGAATCTGGCGCTCAACCGTTTCCTCGATGGATTTATAAACCATATCCCCATCCGTTCCCAGAATATCCGAGAGCAGCAGTTCGTTGCCGTCCCAATCGGTATTCAGCGGCTCATCCAGCGAAACCTCCAGCTTCTGTCGGCTCGTTCTACGCAGGAACATCAGGATCTCGTTTTCAATGCAGCGGGAGGCGTATGTCGCCAGCTTGATTTTCTTATGCGGATCAAACGTTCTGACCGCCTTAATAAGTCCGATTGTGCCGATGGAGATCAGATCCTCGATGCCGACGCCGGTGTTTTCAAACTTTCTCGCGATATAAACCACCAGCCGAAGGTTATGCTCGATGAGCGTCTGCCGTGCCGCATCCGGTTCAAGCGCCATACGCGCAAAAAGCGTCTGTTCTTCCTCGCGAGTCAGCGGCGCGGGGAGCGTATCGCTTCCGCCGATATAGGCGACCGTGCCTTCCGGTCGGATAATCGTCAACGTCGGGCGCGTCTTACGCCATCCCCATCCATGTGAAGTCTGTCTATTCCGCTTTTCCATGTTCAAGCCCCCTCTTGTCCGTCCCTTTGAAGCAGCGATGCCGGAAAAAGTGCCGGGGCATTCCCCCTCAGTCCCGGCGAAAGCGCCAGCATCGCGCAAACCGTCCTCTCCGTCTTTCCCTCGACGATCCGTATTTCATCCGGCGCCAAGCACCACATCATCTGCCTGCCGCCCGCCGTATCCGCAAAAATCGGTCGAAGCGCCTTTTTCTCAAGTCCCAAGCGTGTTCTTACGCCCTCTTCGGGAACGACGATCACCGGTTTTTGCGTCAGATAATCGCGGAGGCAGTTTCCGCTATCCACCAGCGCATTCAAATGTATCTCCCGTTCACCGCAGCGAAGCGCAATCCGCAGAAACGGCACCGTTTGTCCCGCTCTACGCGCCCGATTTGTCGCCGCGGCAAGCGCGAAGACCGCAAACGTACCCAGCAGAAGTCCGGCAGTTTTCGAGCGGAGTGCGCCGCCCAATGCCTGCACCGTTCCGCCCATCAAGCCTGCCGCGCAGAGCAGCAGCAGCGCCGAGCGAAGCGGTTTTTGCATTGTCTCGCGTCCGCCGGCAATCGCCATCATTCCCAGCGCAACCGGAATCCAAAGTGCGAGCTGCGCCGGGGCGGGCAATCCTTTTGCCGCCAGCGCCGCGCCTGCGCCGAATCCCGACGCAAGCGCAACGTTTTTCCACCGAATCGGCAGCGCAGCGAACCTGAGTGCCAGCAGAAGCATCGCGCCATCGAGCAGCACGTCCATCAGGAAAATCTTTTCTCCCGTCATGGCGTTCATTATAGCAACGGAGTCGTTCTTTTCCTGTCGCTCATCCATGCAAAAAAGCGTGATTTCTCGCGTCCATTCGACACGATTGGGAGAACGATTGGGGCTTTGCCCCAAACCCCACAAGGGAACTCAGTTCCCTTGACCCTGTCTACGCTGTCGCTTTGCGACAGCTGTTCTTTGGGGATGTGTGATTTGCGATGTAAACCGGGGATTAGAGGGGATTCTTGAACATCGGGGACACGATTGGGGCTTTGCCCCAAACCCCACAAGGGAACTCAGTTCCCTTGACCCTGACTACGCTGTCGCTTTGCGACAGCTGTTCTTTGGGGATGTGTGATTTGCGATGTAAACCGGGGATTAGAGGGGATTCT